>NZ_CP071249.1:0-600000 GCF_024499055.1 Turicibacter bilis
TGAGGAATAAAAAAGTGATGTATTTAATCGATTTTTTACTAGAAATTTCATTTGTTTAAGAAGTCTAAATGTTATTAAGGAAACAATCAGTTCAGACTATATGGTAAATAGTTTACTATTTCTAACAGTCTCTGTATAAAGGAAAAAGTGAAATGAGTAAAGATTAAAAAATTATAAACGCAATACTTACTTCTTTCATATGATGTATTAGGTGTTAATCATATGAGGGGGATGATTGGATGAAGTGGTTGATGAAGTATGTGATTTATGGGTTACCATTTGTTACGTTACTGGCTGGAGAATTGTTAGCTGAAACAGAAATTGATCGAGCTCAGGTGTATGTTCCGTTATTAGCATTATTCCCATTTTTGTATTTATTGCAAGGGTTGCTAGTTGCGCTTTATGGTGGAAGTTTATTAGTTGCAGTTGTTATGACATCTATTTCTTATTTTGTTGCGTTGTTTTTATTTTTAAATCAATCCTCTTGGATTTATATTTTAATTTATTTAATTCTCACTCTAGCTGTAAGTGCTATCTTTGAATATAAACATCGCCATCATTAGATTGAACTGAAAGAGAGAAGGTTGATGAAATAGGTGTCTAGTCTTTAAATTTTTATCCGTTTAGATTAAATCATATTGTTCGTGAGAGAATTGTGTAGCAGTTGCATTAATTATGAGGTGATGAATATTAATCAAGATAATATGACAGAATAAAGTGCCTATCTAATGAATGAAGAGGAGGCACTTTTTAAATTGTTGAGGATAGAAAATATGTTACAATAAAATGCGGTAATAAATGTAAAATGAGGGTGAGAAGATGGATCAACGTATGATTGTAGACTTTTATAATAAGATTTGACAGGTTCTCTGGAGTATGCTATGATTACCCTATGATTGATTGTATACAATTAAATTTGACGAAAGGGGAAGCATCATGAATAACTATGAGCATTTAAAGTTAGAAAATCAATTATGTTTCTCATTGTATGCTGCTTCACGCCAAGTCATTAAGTTATATAAACCGGTATTAGATGAATATGGCTTAACGTATACTCAGTATGTGACGATGTTAGTGTTGTGGGAAGATAGGCGATTAACAGTAAAAGAGATTGGTCAAAGGTTACATCTTGACTCTGGAACCTTAACCCCTCTTTTAAAAAAACTAGAAAATATGGGGTTAATTCATCGATATCGTGATCCAAATGATGATCGAGTCGTAGTCGTTGAACTCACCGAAGCAGGTTTACAGTTAAAGGATCAAATGAGTGATGTTCCAAAACGCGTGTTCTGTCAGATTAGTGGAACGTATGAAGAGGTACTACCTCTTAAGCAACTATTAGATCAATTACTTCACAAATTAGGTTAAACCAGTGGTTTAACTTCTTTATTTCATCAATGAATTGTATAAAATTAAATTTTATAAAATAATAAGGAGCGATAATAATGAATTTTTATGAATTAGAAGCAAAGAAAATGAATGGTCAAATGATAAAAATGGAGCAGTATAAAGGGAATGTTGTCTTAGTTGTTAATACAGCAAGTAAGTGTGGATTAACCCCACAATTTAAAGAGTTAGAAGAATTGTATCAGACTTATCATTCAAAAGGATTAGAAATTTTAGGATTCCCTTGCAATCAATTTGCAAAACAAGATTCAGGAAGTAATCAAGAAATCCAAGAATTTTGCCAGTTAAATTACGGGGTTACATTTAACATGTTTGAGAAAATTGAGGTAAATGGTGCTCATGCACATCCGATCTATCGTTACTTAAAGCAAGAAGTAAAAGGATTATTTGGTTCAGAGATTAAGTGGAACTTTACAAAATTCTTAATTGATCGTGATGGAAATGTGATTAAGCGTTATGCGCCGACAGTTAAACCATCAAAAATAGCGAATGATATTGAAAAGTTATTATTAAAGTAAGGCTACCATAGGTAGTCTTTTTTTATGTTTTAAAGACGAGCGTCGGTGAGAATGGAAAAAATTTATCGGGTGGACAAAAACAACGGGTGGCGATTGCACGCGCCCTTATTCAACAGATGCCAATTTTAATGCTTGATGAAGGGACGTCAGCCCTTGATTTGCAAACGGCGTATGACATTGAAAAGACGTTGTTGGGAATCGATGAGTTAACGGTCATTACGATTACTCATAAGTTAAGTGAAGAGATCTTATCACAGTATGATGAAATTATTGTGATGGATCTTGGTCAAATTGTAGAAGCGGGAACGTTTGATGAATTGGTGCAACGTCAAGGTGCTTTTTATGAATTGTATACATTGAAGCAAGAGGAATGTGCAATACCTTTAGCAGGATAAGAAAAAGCCCGATGTCAAATCGGGCTTCTCTTATATCAAAATTTGGGTTCTATAATATTTGGTGTGGGTGATTCCCACACTTCTTTTATTTGGAATAAAAAATAAGTATAAAAAAAGAGACATCACGTCCCAAATTCTATACCATGTAATTGACCCAAAAAAACACGAAAGGATTGGGTTTATGTCTCACAATAATTGTATCTTAACTTTACTCGATTTAAAAGATAAAAATATTACTTTTTCAGAAAATTGGATGAAAGATGTTCAGATTAACGGGATCCGCTCTAAGGTGATTTCTGGTATCCTCTCTTTTCAACCGACCCATTGTTACAACTGTGGTCATCTCTTTGACTCACAAATCATTAAACACGGCTTCAAAACCTCTCGTATTAAGATGATGAAACTCTCTGGCTTTGATACCTATCTCGATTTAAAAAAGCAACGCTATAAATGCCGTCATTGTGATCGTACCTTTACGCTTAAAACCTCTCTTGTGGAATCTAATTGTTACCTTTCTAATCCCCTTAAACAAGCTATTTTCCTAGAGGCTAGCCATAAAAAATCCGAGTCAGATATTGCCCGTGAACTCAACGTATCCCATTCAACGGTCAATCGGATCATTCATACATCGTACGAGGAACAACCCCTTCATTTTAACTCTCTTCCAAAGGTGCTTTGTTTTGATGAGTTTAAGTCGGTCAAATCAGCGGAAGGGGCTATGTCATTCATTTTTTGTGATGCTTCTAATGGGAAGTTAATTGATATCGTTGAAGACCGTCGTCTAAGCACTTTAAAACCTTATTTCATGCGATTTTCTAAGGAGGCCCGTGAAGGTGTAACTCACGTTGTTATTGATATGTATGCTCCGTATATGACACTCATTAAAGAGGTGTTTCCCAACGCTAAAATTGTTTTAGATAAGTTCCACGTCGTTCAACTTTTATCTCGTGCCCTCAATAAAACTCGTATTCGCTTCATGAACCAAAACAAAGAATTCTACAATAAATTCAAACATTATTGGCGCCTTTTATTAAAAGCCCAAGAGGATATCCATTCTACCCACTACTTCTATTCTAACTGTTTCAAAAAGCAGATTTCTCAACAAGAAATCATCGACTTTTTACTCGCTTTAGATCCGGAATTAAAAGCCACTTATGACTTCTATCAAACCATCAAACAGGCCATCAAACTTCGCAACTTTGATGCTTTTCATCATGCCATTCAAAACCCCTCTGACTTACTTTCACCTGAAATGAAAACAGCTTTAAAAACATTAACTAACTACCAAGATTATATCAAAAATACGATTGAAACATCTTATACCAATGGAGTGCTTGAAGGGATTAATAACAAGATTAAAGTGATTAAACGCATGGCCTTTGGATACCGTAGTTTCTATCATTTCAAAGCTAGAATTTTGATTATCCATAAGTACACCTTTGAACAAAAAAATAAAAGGAATCAAACTGCTCAACGAGCAGCTTAATCCCTCACGATTACAGGTATAAAATTTCTTCACCCACACCAGTTGACAAAGAGCCAAAATTTGTTGGTAAAAAAATACATTAAATTATTGGAAAATAAGAACAGCATAAAATAATTAAAGTGTATGAAGGGGAGGCATTCAGGATAGAAACTTAATAACGGCGACAACCGCGTTTTTCGATATATCCGCCATGTTCGAGTTTAAAGAAGTCTTCTGATTCCCCAACGACACGCTCTACGTCCCCAATACGTAAAACTGTTGCGGTATGAGCATTCATCGAAGGTTCAGTAAAGACTGGGATATTACTGATGATTTTAACAACGAAAGACTCTGCTAATTCGATGACTTCATTGGTTGGTCCTTTTAAAATGTCACAGGCTTCATTTTCAAGCCAGCCTAATTTAATTCGATACATGTCATTGACTTTAGATGAAACAGAAAAGACTTGATTTTCTTCAACAGACGCTACTTTTTTAGAGCTTGTTGAAGGATCTTTATAGACATTACAATGCTGTTTAACACCAACTAAAAACTTTTCAGATGGAACATAATATGTTTTCTCATTAAATTTTACATTAGCCATGATCATCAATCTCCCTTAATCATCATTTGAGATGAATATAGACTCTCACTATCAATATATGCCTAGTTTTGGGCTGATTTGCTAAAAAAGAGCATAAGTTTAGTGTGTAAAAGATAATAGGAAGAGTGAGGAAAAATGAATGTGAGACAAGCTTTGTTGAAAGGCATTCTTGGATTAGTGGGAGGTGCCTTACTTTATCGAGAATATTATCGAAAAAAAGCATTAAAGGATTATGAAATATTAGCTAATGATAGCCTTGATGAAGAAAAAGTGATTGAAATTAATGGCATCCAGCAGTGGTTATCCATTCGAGGTCAACATGCCAATCATCCAATCATTTTATTTGTTCATGGTGGACCTGGAAGCCCAATGACACCGATGATTTATAAATATCAAAAATATTTAGAAGATGAGTATACGATCGTTAACTGGGAACAACGGAGTACAGGAAGAACCTACTTTTTAAATAAAGCAAAAGAAACAGAGATTCAAAATCAATTATGCATAGAACAAGAAAGGAAAAAAATAAAGCTATTTACAAGGTAGGATGAGAATGATAAGATTTTAAAAAAATAGAAATAATGATAAGGAGAATGGTTGATGAAGAATAAAGGGTTACAGCTGATTTTATTTATTTTGAGTTTAATTTGTTTAATCATTTCAGCTAAATTATTTTATCAATTAGGAATTTATGTGGATGAAGCTAATACATCACCAAGTGTGGTTTTAGGTGGAAATTTTGGGGTCTGGTTAGAGTGGACACATCTTGCATTAATTGGAGCTATTTCTGTCTTATCGGGAATCCAGTTATTTCATAAATAATTGATTAGTCGGGTAATGTGACGATACGTATTAAATAAATCGCGTCAAGGGGGACAATTACTTTTTTGGGGCCTTAAATAACAAGATTACGTTTTTATTGTTGAAGGATTTGTTGGATATCTTCAGTTAACTTAGGCGTTTGAATAAGAATAGTTGGTTCGTCTAGTTCTTCATTAATTTGAAGTTCAATTTTCATTAACTCACCTTCTGATGTTTTTAGCATACGATACCTTTTGGTTAAAATCTTTTAAATAGTGGTAAGTGGTTGGAATTAGAGAGGAGTAGTGTGCATAAGGTAATAAAAAGAAGGAAGATTAATGCTTAGATGTTAAATTAAAGTGAAATAATGGGTTCATTTTCAACAAAATCAGTTATAATGGCAGTAAGATTAAATTTAGGTGGGGACGTTTATGAAACTATTTGCATCAGATTATGATGGAACGTATTGGAAGCATACGAAGAAAGGGCAATTGGACTTACGAAAAAATATTAAAGTGACAAAAAGGTGGCAAGAAGCGGGACATTTATTTGTTTTTGCCACTGGTCGCCCAATTTCAATGATGAAACTTGAGCAAAAAATACATGGAATTGTGTATGATTACATTGTTGGGTTGAATGGTGGAATTATTATGTCTAGGCAGGGCAAGATTTTATTTCAGCAATCGATGGATGAAGCAGTGGCACGAAAGATTATCACGCGGATACAAGAAGAGGATGTTTTGCAATATGCGGTAACGGATGGAATTTGTGGACATTATCGAACAACATTTGGTTTAACACATAAGACATTTTATTTGTTTGCTATGTTTAAGCTTTTTTTAAGAAAGTATAGTTTGACGTTAGAACAGGCCTTAAATCGTCCTGTTGTACAAATTTCAGTTAAAACAAAAAGTCATAAGCAGGCCGTGGCATTTGCGAAGCAAATTAATGAAGAGTTTGGGGATCAAGTGGTTGCTTTTTCAAATTTAAGACATGTTGATATTTCAGCTAAAGGCTTATCAAAGGCAACAGGTGTTGAATATGTAGCGAAGCTTCATGAGATTAAAGATAAACATGTGTATTGTATGGGAGATAGTTTTAATGATGTTCCCATGTTTGAACAGTATCATGGTTTTACTTTACCTGAGGCTCGTCAGGAAATTAAAGAACAAGCAGAAGCAGTTTTTGAAACAGTAGGGGAAGCTCTGCGTTATATTTTAAATCATCATTAAAGAGGCTAAAGGGAACTTTAGCTTTTTTTGTTTCAAGGTTAGACACCACTTTCCGTGTAGTTGGATATAATATAACAGACTAGTGAAGGGGAGTGAATTGATGTATTGGCCACGTTCATATAGAAGAATCCCGTATCATTTAATGAGAGGATATCGGGGTTTGGATGATGGAGCTTGGGATGGAGACGGATGTGGACCAGGTGGTAATTGTGGAGGTGGTGGTCCATGGGGTGGATTTGGCTTTGGTGGTATAGGTTCATTTATTATTGGTGGGTTAACGGGTGCTTTTTTGGCTAATGCATTTGGTTCTAAAAATGCACAAGCGGCTCAACCTGTTATTGCACAGCCAGTTGTTCAACCCATTCCAATTGCTCAGCCGATGCCGTATGGCTATTCACCTTATGGCTCTGCGCCACAAGCAACACAAGTTCAAAATCAACAAGGACAAAAACAAATCATTTCATCAAGTGCAGTAGATGAAGATGAGGAGTTATATCCTGACTTTGATGAATGGAAGGGAAAACAACCGATTAAAGAGACTCACCATGTGTATACCATTCCTGCGCAATCCACCTATGTCCAACCCACGACTTATCAAATGCCAATGACGGCGATGTATCCAGCAGGTATGACACCTTATCCAATGGCTCAACAAGCTGTTGCTAACTATCCCATGGTTCAATCGGGTGTGACAAGTTATCAACTGCCAACGGTTGGTCGCCCGGTAACAACGGCGATGCCGTATTATATGTTTCCAGTGCAACAGTAAAAGCCCCACTTAGCGTAGGGCTTTTTTTAATGGGATTTGATCGTTTGCGACTTCAAAGTTATCACTCACTTCAAGTAAAACAGATTCTTTACTTCTTGTTGTGCTCTAATAATATTTGTGGGTAATAATTAGAATATAGGATGAAAGGCTTATTCATGAGGATGATGATATTTACAAGGAGGATCGCTTGGAAGTTTCAGAGGATTAACGTGAACAGTACAATGTTTAATTTTATGAATGTTTTGTTCGAGTTGATAATGAACCGCTTCTGCAATCGTATGAGCTTCAATTAAGCTTAAGGTCGGTTCAACTGAGATTTCTAAATCGACGTAAATTCGATTAGAATGAACGCGTGTTTTTAAAGAATCAATCGCTAAAACGCCATTAACCGATTGAATTTGTTGAATGATTTCATTAACGAGTTCAGGGCTTGCTGCCTTATCAATGACTTGATTCATTGCTTCAACGAAAATCTCAATCGCGACTTTTAAAATGATGAGAGTAATGACTAACGCAGCTAAAGGATCTAAAATGGGGAATCCAAGACGTGCACCTATAATCCCAATTAAGGCTCCAATCGAAGATAATGAGTCACTTCGATGATGCCAAGCATCAGCAGCTAAGGCGGTTGATTCAATTTTTTTCGCTTGGCGAATGGTGTAATGATACATCCATTCTTTAACTCCGATTGATAACAGGGCAGCCCAAATGGTCATCATTTTAGGAATGATATAAGAGCTGGATACAATCGTTTGAATGGCAGAGTATCCAATTGATAATCCTGTTAAAAACAAGATGAACGCTAAAATTTTACTGAGGACTGCTTCAAACTTTTCATGCCCATAAGGATGATCAATATCCGCTGGTTTTTGAGAAATTCGAAGTCCAATAAAAACGCCAATGGAACTAATGACATCAGATAATGAGTGAACTCCGTCTGAAATCATTGACGTACTATGCCCAATGAATCCAGCTAGTAATTTAATCAAGGATAAAAAGATATTCATGACGACCGTTATTAAAATCGTACGATTACCAATTTGCTCACGAGTAGAATGAGTCATACGAATCACCTCTAAGTTTCAATTAATCGTTATGATAAAATATGAGAAAAGTTAGGATTCGTGCCTAATGATGTATAATAAGGCGTGATTTTGGAATAGTAAGGTTATCTTAAACATAAAGGAAGGATTCAGTGTGAGTGTCAACATCTTCATTCAAATACTCTTAATCATTTGTATTCTCAGTGTCGTCTGGATGGGACTTATTTGTTGGTGTGCTTATGATCAACAACTCAGACGTCATGAAGTGTTTGAACAAGAACAAGAGAAACAAAAAAAAGGTAATCCTTTTCTATTTTAAAGGATTACCTTTTTTGAGTGGTAAAGTAGACATGATGAAAGATTGGAACCCCATTATCCCACATACTTAAAAAATAGTCCGTTGATAGGGTGCGATTTCCTGGTGCTTCTTGATTTTCATCCCCTTCACGTAAAGAGTCAAAGAAATAGACTTCATGGAGTGAATCATCATAGCCAACAACTGTCATATAATGTTGCCATTTTAGCCCATCTCCGACTAAAACAATAATTGGCGTGCCTTCTGTGAGTCGTGTTTTTAACGTTTCAAATGTTCCATGATACATAGTGACATCATAAGAACTGTCTTTGAAATAATCTAAAATTCCTTTTGGCAAGACATATCCGGAAAACGGAAGTTTATAATCAAATTCCTCATAGAGTTCAAGGCCTTTTTTAGTTTCCCCAAAGTGTCGCATGACATAAGCACTTGAGAACGCAGAACATTCATTGATGACTTGTGTTTCAAAATGATTCTCCGTCGTAATGATAAATGAATCGGGATAGTTCACTTGTACTGGATCACTTGTTGGAAATGGCGATAGGTAATAAAGAACTAATGTCGTCAGAACGAGTAAAATCAGACTTCCCCAAATTAAAAATTTCTTCATGATTAAATCCTCCTTGTTTGATTAGAGTTATTATATCATAGGTTTACATTTTCTGTAAAAATATCGAAGCGTAGTTTTTTTTAGGTGAAAATGATACAATGAATAAGAATTTAACTCAAGAAAGGATGTTAAACATGAGCAAACGATTAGTGTTAGCTGAAAAACCATCCGTTGGACGCGATATTGCGCGCGTTTTAAATTGTACCAAGCAAGGAAATGGTTATTTAGAAGGAAAAGATTACATTGTAACTTGGGCACTTGGTCATTTAGTAACATTAGCCGATCCAGAAGCTTACGATGTGAAATATAAATCATGGAATCTAGAAGATTTACCGATGTTACCTAAACAGTTTAAATTAGTGGTGATTCCGAAAACATCGAAACAATTTAAAGCAGTTAAGGAACAAATGCTTCGAAAAGATGTCTCTGAAATTATCATTGCTACTGATGCAGGACGTGAAGGGGAGTTAGTAGCTCGTTGGATTATTGAGAAAGTTGGCGTTAAAAAGCCGATCAAGCGTTTATGGATTTCTTCAGTGACGGATAAAGCGATTCAACAAGGATTTAAAACGTTAAAGGATGGTCGCAACTATGATAATCTATATTCTTCAGCAATTGCTCGTTCAGAGGCGGATTGGATTGTGGGGATGAATGCGACACGTGCCTTAACGACGAAACATAATGCGCAACTATCTTGTGGACGTGTTCAAACTCCAACATTGGCGATGATTGCTAAACGTGAGGAGGAGATTAAGCAGTTTAAGCCAAAGACTTATTATGGGTTAACGGCGATCAGTCAAGGAATCAAGTGGACGTGGCAAGATGGGAAGTCGAAAGATATTAAGACGTTTAATGAGGAGCGTATTGGGCAGTTATTCAAGTCGTTACAAGGCCAGTCGGCTCAAATTGTGAAGGTAGCGAAGACAGAGAAAAAAGTGTATGCGCCAGGACTTTATGATTTAACGGAGTTACAACGTGATGCCAATCGTATGTTTGGTTTCTCGGCGAAAGAGACGTTATCGATCATGCAAAAATTATATGAACATCATAAGGTCTTAACGTATCCTCGTACGGATTCTCGCTACATTTCAACAGATATCGTCGAGACGTTACCTGAACGTTTAAAAGCAGTCGCGATTGGGCCTTATCGTGCAGTGGCAAATCAGTTATTAAAAGGTAAACTTGTGACAAATAAATCGTTCGTTGATGATAAAAAGGTAAGTGATCACCATGCGATTATTCCAACCGAACAAACAGCTTTATTAACGGATTTAAGTGATAAAGAACGTAAGATTTTTGATTTAGTCGTGAAACGCTTCTTAGCGGTACTCTCGAAACCGTTCGTCTATGAACAAACAACGTTAACAGCGAAAATTGGAAGTGAGACATTTGTAGCGAAAGGAAAACGCGTCCTTTCATTAGGGTTTAAAGAAATTTATAGCCATCAAGATGAAGAGGCTGATGATCATCAAAACTTACCGCTGGTAGAAGCGGGTACTATTTTACCAATTTTAAAAATCATTCAAACATCAGGTCGTACGCAACCACCTGCTTACTTTAATGAGGCGACCTTATTATCAGCAATGGAAAATCCAGCTCGTTTTATGAATGGGGTATCCAGTGATGTGGTAAAAACATTAAATGAAACGGGTGGACTTGGAACGGTTGCAACCCGTGCAGATATTATTGAAAAGTTATTTAATAGTTTCATGATTGAAAAGAAAGGTCAAGAGATTCACTTGACTTCAAAAGGACGCCAGTTGCTTGATTTAGCCCCAACCGATTTAAAATCACCTGAACTAACAGGAGAGTGGGAACAAAAATTAAGTGACATTGCTAGTGGAAAATTGAAACGTCAAAGTTTTGTTAATCAAATGCGTGAGTATGCGACAACCGTTGTTCAAGAAATTAAAGGCAGTGATGCAAAATATAAGCATGATAATCTGACGACAACGAAATGTCCAGAGTGCGGAAAGCCAATGTTAGCGGTTAATGGAAAACGTGGAAAAATGCTTGTGTGCCAAGATCGTGAATGTGGAACACGTAAAACCATTTCTCAAATCACAAATTCACGTTGTCCAAACTGCCATAAGAAGTTAGAGCTTCGTGGTGAAGGCGAAAACCGAATGTTTGCCTGTGTTTGTGGTCACCGTGAAAAATTAAGTACTTATAATAAACGAAAACAAGAACAGAAAAAACAAGGAAGCAAGCGCGACGTTCAAAAATATCTTCGAGAACAAGAAAAAAATGCAGAACCTATGAATTCAGCTTTAGCTGATGCATTAGCTAACTTAAAACTATAAAATAAGGTCCTCTCAATGTTGAGAGGCTTTTATTCTTATAAGTGTAGTCATTAGTTTCTTAAAAAGAGATAAACATATCATCCTTTTGTCTCAGGTTATTTTCATATTGAATTTAAAAAATATTAACTGTATAATTAAATTTAAATCAACATCTGTAAACGGTTAATTATTTGCTTATAATGAATAGAGTGACAAGTGAGTTGGAAAGTAGAAATCTTTGAATAATGGGGGAATCAAAGTGTTTAAATATGAGCAGGTTAAAGATTTAAATGACTTGGAATTAGAAGTTTATAATTATATTATGAGACATCAAGAGAAAGTTCTTGAGATGAAAATAAGAGAGTTAGCTGAAGGTTCACATGTTTCAACTACAACAGTTCTTCGATTTTGTAAAAAAATGGGGTGTAATGGGTATTCTGAATTTAAAGTAAAGTATAAGATGTACCTAAATGAGGTTCCTAATCAGGCTAAAAAAGAGGATATTAGAGTATTGGTAAATTTTTTTTATAGAGCAGATTCAGAAGAGTTTAATAAACAGCTGGATGAAGTAGCAAGTTTAATTTATTATGCTTCAAAGGTCATTTTCCTTGGAATTGGAAGTTCAGGAATTGTAGCAAAGTATGGAGCGAGATATTTAACAAATAGTGGAAAGGTTGCCCAGTATATTGATGATCCCTATTATCCAGTTCCAGCTGGATTTTATGATGGAGCTGTAATTGTTGTTTTATCGGTTTCAGGTGAGACGGGACAAGTGATGGAACAATTGCGACGTTTTATTAGATTTAATTGTGCGATTGTTTGTTTAACAAATAGTGAAACAAGTACTATTGCTAAAATGTCAGATGTTTGTTTAACTTACTATATGCCGATAGATAGAGTACAGTATGGAGACCTCACCACACAAGTGCCTGTCATTTTTATTTTAGAGAAAATTGGAAAAAAAGTTCAACACTTACTACAAGATATTGAGATCGTTTAGCTTAAAAGCTTATGCATTCATAAGCTTTTTTTGTTTGTAAAATAGTAAAAAACAAGTTTTTTTTATGGAAAAAATTTTTGAATTCGTTACTTGTTTTTTTGAAATTTGAAATTAATGACAGACTTGTAAGCGTTTGTTATAATGAGCGTGTAATCAAGAGTAAGAGAGTTCAAACTCTAGGGGGAGGATTGATGATGTCAAATAAATTTCCGGAAGGATTTCTATGGGGAGGAGCAGTAGCTGCTCACCAACTTGAAGGAGGTTGGAATGAGGGAGGAAAGGGAATAAGTATTGCAGATGTAATGACAGCAGGTTCTCATGGTGTCAAACGAAAGATTACTGATGGAATACAGGATGGAAACTATTACCCTAATCATACAGGAATTGATTTTTATTCAAACTATAAAGAAGACGTGGCATTATTTGCACAGATGGGGTTTAAATGTTTTAGAACCTCAATTGCATGGACACGTATTTTTCCAAAAGGAGATGAATTAGAACCAAATGAAGAAGGGTTAAAATTCTATGATAACTTATTTGATGAATTATTAAAATATAAGATTGAACCCGTCATTACATTATCTCATTTTGAAATGCCATATCACTTAGTTAAAGAGTACGGGGGATTTAGAAATCGTCAATGTATTGACTTCTTTGTAAGATTTGCTGAAACGGTTATGAAACGATACAAAGATAAGGTCAAATATTGGATGACATTTAATGAAATTAATAATCAAGCTGATTTTGAGGAAGATTTATTTCCGTTTTGTAATTCAGGAATTATATTTAATGAAGATGACAATCGGGAAGAAGTTGTTTACCAAGCTGTTCATCATGAATTAGTTGCAAGTGCGAAAGTCGTGAAAATAGGTCATGAAATAAATCCAGATTTTAAAATCGGATGTATGATGGCCATGGTTCCGATCTATCCGTACTCGTGTGACCCAGAAGATATGATGCTTTGTGAAGAAGAGATGAGAAAACGTTGGTATTATGCCGATGTTCATTGTCGTGGTGCATATGGAAACTATGCGAAAAAGATGTGGGAACGAAACGGACTAAATATTGTAATCGAACCTGGCGATGAACAGATCCTTAAAGAAGGTAAAGTGGATTATATTGGGTTAAGCTATTACATGTCGGCGGCCGTTAAAGCCAATTTAGAAACAAAAGCTAATGAAGCTTTTAAAAACTTTGTTAAAAATCCATTCATTAAAGCGTCAGATTGGGGATGGCAGATTGATCCTGTTGGATTACGCTACACGTTAAATATCTTATATGATCGTTATCAATTACCACTATTTATCGTAGAAAATGGATTTGGCGCTATTGATCAAATATCGGAAGATGGAATGATTTATGATGATTATCGAATTACCTATTTAAGAAATCATATTGAGGAAATGGAAAAAGCTATTAACTTAGATGGCGTGAATGTTATAGGATACACCGTTTGGGGATGTATTGATCTCATTTCATTTGGAACAGGTGAAATGAAGAAGCGTTACGGGATGATTTATGTCGATCGTGATAATGAAGGAAATGGAACGTTAGCTAGAAGCAAAAAACTCTCATTTGATTGGTACAAAAAAGTGATTGAAAGTAATGGGCAACAATTAGGATAGGAGGAAAATTGAGTGAATGGAAATGAATTAATTAGTTTTCAAATTATTTCAGCTGTAGGTACAGCGCGAAGTATGTATGTCGAGGCAATTCAAGAGGCAAAAAAAGGTAACATTCAAGCAGCAAAACAGTTAATTGAAGATGGAGTTAAAGTGTTTGTTGATGGTCATCATGCACATGCTTCATTGATTCAAAAAGAAGCAGCAGGTGAAAAATCAGAATTTAGCTTATTACTTATGCATGCCGAAGATCAATTAATGACAACTGAGACATTAAAAATTGTAGCGGAAGAGTTTATTGAACTCTATAGCGATAAATATCATCAATAATTCAAGGGGGAATGTAAAATGTTAAAAATCAAATTATTTTGTGCAGGTGGAATGTCAACAAGTATGTTAGTTAAAAAAATGGAAGAAGCAGCAGCTGTAAAGGGAATGGAGGTACAAATTGCAGCTTATCCTGAAGCTGAAATGGAAAAGGAAACAAATGACTGTGATATCGCCTTACTTGGTCCACAAGTTGGTTATCGATTAAAAGCAGCAGAGCAAATTTGTAAGCCTAAAAATATTCCGGTAGCTGTAATTCCGATGGTAGATTACGGGATGATGAATGGAAAGAATGTATTAGATTTTGCATTAAAATTAAAATAGAGACTATACATATAGTGGGGGGATTTAGATGCAAGAGTTTTTTAGTAACAAAGTAATTCCAGCAATTATGAAGTTTGTTAGTTTAAAGGGAGTTGTAGCCCTAAAAGATGGGCTACTATATACGATGCCATTAACAATTGTGGGTTCAGTATTCTTATTATTAGCTAATTTTCCAGTTCCAGCTGTTGTTAATTGGTTTGATTCAATGGGATGGATTGACCCATTAAATCAAGCATATGGTGCTACATTTAATATTATTGCACTTATTGGGGTTATCGGTATTGCTTATAAATATGTTAAAAATGAAGGATATGAGGGATTAAATGCAGGGGTATTGGCAGCGGTAACATTTATTTTAACAACAGATTCTTTTGTCGTAACTGAAAGTGGAGAAATTGTGAGCAATGTTATTAACAAAACATGGACAGCGGGTCAAGGGATGATTTCAGCAATTATTATTGGTTTATTAGTTGGTTGGATTTATTCTTGGTTCATGAAGAATGATATTCGAATTAAAATGCCGGCTGGTGTACCAGAAGGAGTGGCCAATTCATTTACAGCGTTGATTCCAGGGTTTGTCATTGTTACAGGAGCGACACTTATTTATTCCTTCTTTAAATTTGTCTTAGATACAACATTCATTGAAGCTGTTTATGCATTTATTCAAACACCATTACAAGGTTTAACAGATTCTTTAGGTGGAGTTATTGTGATGAGCTTAATGATTCCATTCTTATGGTTCTTTGGTATTCATGGATCAACGATTGTTGGTGGAATTATCGGTTCAGTTTTAACGGCTAACTCATTAGCCAATCAAGCAATCCTAGATTCTGGAATGGCTTTAACAATTGAAAATGGTGGACGCATCGTAACCCAACAGTTCCTTGATCAATTTATAAATGTAACAGGAGCTGGAATGACAATTGGATTAGTTATTTACATGATTTTCTTTGCAAAGTCTGCCCAATGTAAAGAGTTAGGTAGATTAGGGGGGGTTCCAGGGCTATTTAATATTAATGAGCCAATTTTATTCGGGACGCCAATTGTAATGAATCCATTCTTAGCGATTCCATTTATTGCTATGCCAGTCATCTCTGGATTAATCTTATACTTCTCAATTGCAGTTGGATTAGTCCCAATGTTTGGTGGAGTAATGGTTCCATGGACAACACCACCAATTGTTTCAGGGTTCTTAGTAGGAGGATGGAAAATGGCTGTCTTACAAACTTTTATTTTAGCTTTATCCTTCTTCGTTTACTTACCATTTATTCGCAAAATAGATAAGATGAATTTACAAGCAGAGAAAGGCACTAATTAATTCAAAACTAGCTGAATTTCTTCAGCTAGTTTTTTTAAATATTAGGAAAATTTATTCGACGATAATAAGACTTGTGGTATTAAGTCAAGTATATGATTGAAAAAAATAGATAAAGATTTTTAAAAGTTGGGCGCACTGAACTAGACCCTCGGCTAATTTTTTAAAAATTTAGCCTAGCGCCAGACAGAAAGGATTCAAAAGCAATCAGTTAGCTTTTGAGTGATACGCTCCTTTCCGGCGTGTAGAGTTGGTGGTTACGTAACAGCGTATCCACCAAACGCACTAATTTTCTAGCGGTTAGGACGAGGGCTCGTTTGTGTTTAAATTTCGGAACTTCATCGTATTTTTTCTGGTAATACAAGCGGTAAGTATCTTCGTGTCGTCTGATAGAGTTGGCAGCTTCAACCATATAATACCGAAGATATTGGTTGCCTGTTCGTGTCAGTGGTGTACGTTCCGATTCAAAGTTTCCAGACTGATTTTTTTTCCAGTAGAGACCGCAATATTTGGCTAATTGGGCTTCATTTTCAAAACGTTCAATTTGACCGATTTCAGCGACAATACCGGCGGCATAAACAATACCGATACCTGGAATACTTTTTAAACATTGGGCTTCTGTTACAATTTCAAAGAGCGCCACAATGCTTTTTTCTAAATCTTTAATCTGTTTTTTCAACGTTTGGATTAATCGTGCATAAGTCGCTAAAACCATGTCTACTGATTCTTGAACGACTTTACCCAATCGATAAGAATCACGAATAGCTTTTTTAATGGTTTTAGCTAATTTCTGTGGATCACTAAAACGACCTCGACCTTTTTCTTGTAGAAGGTTAGCTAAATCTTCTAACTCCATTTCGGCCATTTCATCGAGGGTTAGTGCATCAGAAAGAAGATCGAGCATGGTCGCACCAAAAACAGAGGTATCGAGCTCTTTAGAGAGGGTATTACACTTGTAGTAAAGGTTCTCAAGAAAGTGCTGTTTACATTCGGTGAGTTGATGAACCATTTGATATCTCGAACGAGTCAGACGTTGAAGAGCGACATAGCGTTCCTCTTTTAAAACTGTCTTATTAAATCGTTCAATACGTAAGAAGTCGGCAATACGAAAGGCATCCATTCGATCGTTTTTATCTTCTTCAAAAAGCCCTTTATAACGATGAATGGACTTAGGGTTTTGGATAACGACTTCAACGAGACCTAAGGATTTTAGTTCAAGATCTTCAGATAAAAAAGTTGCAGGATGAAAACTGTAAATCGAAGTAGACTCCATTCCAATCACGATTTTTTCATAGTTAAATGATTGGTGAAACTGGAGAACATCTTCTTTGATAGAAGAGGCACCGTTAATGTTATTAGGAAGGGTAACTTCTTTTAACGTCGTGTCTGAACTATCAAGAAAACAAACATCAAGTTTTTCAGAGCTAACATCAATACCGACAAATAATTTCATGGAAGGGACCTCCTTTCTTTTGAATGAATTTGGAATAAACTCGGATACGGCTGGACATCCCTAGGGTCCCAAACGTGGCGACAACCTCGCGTATAAGTATTCTAAAGACTTTAGCTATGAGTGCTGCCCTCAACCCTGTTAAGAAGAGGAACATAGAAGGAGTTGATACAGCTTGTGCGTATGCCGAACAGTTTGGGTCTGGGTCACAGTCTTCAAATGTAGTCGAACTACAGGAGGAAAAAGTATATTCCTGATGGATCCAATTCCATTACCTATATGATGGAATGTCCGAGGGTATCTGAGACAAAAAGAGATCAACCAACAGAAGTATTTAGGTAAAGAAAAATCAATGAATGATTCAGTTTTCAAAGAGCAATACCTGCCCTCAATGAAGGGCTTAAACTTATTATACGAGGAGGAAGTAGTATGGCATTTAGAGAGGATTTTTTATGGGGAGGCGCAACGGCAGCCAATCAATGTGAAGGAGCATATTTAGAAGGTGGACGTGGATTAGCGAATGTTGACGTGATGCCTGCAGGTGTCGATCGTTTTTCAGTTGGTTCAGGTGAAATGAAGATGTTTAGATGCGATGATGATCATTTTTATCCGGGTCATGAGGCTATTGATATGTATCATAATTATAAAGAGGATATTGCACTGTTAGCAGGAATGGGATTTAAGTGTTATCGTTTATCCATTGCTTGGTCTCGTATTTTTCCAAAAGGAGATGAATTGGAGCCAAATGAAGCAGGCTTACAGTTTTATGATAATTTATTTGATGAATGCTTAAAGTATGGGATTGAGCCACTTGTGACGATTTGTCACTTTGATGTACCAATGCATCTAATTGAGACCATTGGTTCTTGGAGAAGTCGCCAAATGATTGATCATTATGTACACTATTGTGAAGTCATCTTTAAACGCTATAAAAACAAAGTGAAGTATTGGTTAACATTTAATGAGATTAATATGATTTTACATTTCCCTTTTATGGGAGCTGGTTTATGCTTTGAAGAAGGTGAAAATAAACAACAAGTTAAATATGTGGCGGCTCATCATGAGCTCGTAGCAAGTGCATTAGCAACAAAGATTGGTCATGAAATTAATCCAGAGTTTAAAATTGGATGTATGTTAGCAGCGGGAAATACATATGCAAATACATGTCATCCTGCTGATGTTTGGAAGTCAATGGAAAAAGATCGAGAAAATTATTTCTTTATTGATGTTCAATCACGTGGAGAATATCCAGCCTATGCATTAAAACAACTTGAACGTGAAGGAATTGAAATTCCATTTGAAGAAGGGGATGTTGAAATCTTAAAAAATCATACCGTTGATTTCATCTCATTCTCTTACTACTCATCTCGCTTAACAAGTGCAGATCCAGAAGTGAATAAAACAACAGACGGAAATGCTTTTGAAACTCTAAAAAATCCATATTTAGAAGCTAGTGAATGGGGATGGCAAATCGATCCATTAGGTCTTCGTATTACAATGAATGCCTTATATGACCGTTATCAAAAACCACTCTTTATCGTCGAGAATGGACTAGGTGCCGTTGATGTTCCTGATGCTAACGGTTATGTGAAAGATGATTATCGAATTGATTACTTACGTGAACATATTAAAGCAATGAAAGAAGCTGTTGAATTAGATGGTGTGGATTTAATAGGTTATACCACTTGGGGGTGTATTGACCTTGTCAGCGCTGGAACAGGTGAAATGAAAAAACGTTATGGTTTTATTTATGTCGATAAAGATAATGATGGGAATGGAACACTAAAACGTTCGAAAAAGAAATCATATGATTGGTATAAAAAAGTCATTGAGTCGAATGGTGAACAATTAGCGTAATATAAATATTTCTAATCAGTATTCTACTTTTTAAGTATAAAAAGAAACAATACCTATGTTGAATATAAGTTTAACTGTAATATAAATTTTTCTCACCTCTAAACTCTAAAATTAGCGTGAGTAGGGAAAAGTTACAAATTTATAAACTTATTTTATAACATAGGTAATTTTTTGATTGAAGGAGAGATAACACTTCTAGCGAAAAGCTATATTTTCTGAGAAATTCTAGGGGATTTACGGTAAAGCTTTTTGATTTCTAAGGTTGATTATAATTAGAGGAACTATCTTTTGAGGTCTAGGTAGAAAAAAGAATATTTATCTTAATTGGAGATCATGGGAGCAACCTCTACGTTTCTTGATTAGTAAAGGTAATTTCTTAACAGATTCTTATAAGTTCATTTGGAGGTAGATGAAAGTGAAAAGGGATGGCATTAAAATTGTAACAATTGGGGGAGGAAGTAGCTATACTCCTGAATTAATGGAAGGATTTATCAAACGATATGAAGAGTGCCCGATTAAAGAGTTTTGGTTAGTCGATGTAGAAGAGGGAAAAGAAAAATTAGAGATTGTTGGACAAATGGCACAAAGAATGTGGGATGCATCACCGTATGATGTCAAAGTTTATTTAACTCTTGATCGTCGTGAAGCATTAATTGATGCAGATTTTGTTACAACTCAATTTAGAGTAGGATTATTAAATGCACGCATTAAAGATGAGCGAATTCCATTTTCTTATGGCATGCTTGGTCAGGAAACGAATGGGGCTGGGGGAATGATGAAAGCCTTCCGAACAGTTCCGGTTATTTTAGATATCGTAGAGGATATGAAAGAGTTATGTCCAGATGCCTGGTTAATTAATTTTACAAATCCAAGTGGGATGATTACGGAAACAGTGATCAAATATGGAAAATGGGAAAAATGCATTGGTTTATGTAATGTACCCGTGAACTCGATGATGAAAGAACCTGAAATGCTTTCGATAAATGGGGAAGAATTAATTTATCAATTTGCTGGTTTAAATCATTTTCACTGGCATAAAGTATTTGATAAAACAGGAAAAGACATTACAGAGGATATTATTGATGCCATGTATACAAAAGATGATGGAACCCCTACTAATATTTTTAAAGTTGATTTTGTGAGAGAACAATTAGAACAAATGAAAGTCATTCCATGTGGATATCATCGGTATTATTATTTACAAGATGAAATGTTAAAGCATGGATTAGAAGAGTATCATGGGATAGGTACACGAGGAGAACAAGTTAAGAAGACAGAAGCGGAACTATTTGAATTATATAAAGATCCAACTCTTAATTATAAGCCAGAACAACTCACACAACGCGGAGGAACATATTATAGCGATGCTGCCTGCGAATGTATTAATGCAATCTATAATAATAAAAATATTCCGATGGTGGTATCGACAAAAAATAATGGAGCATTACCTGATTTAGATGCTGATAGTATCATTGAAGTAACGAGTTATTTAACAGCCAAGGGAGCATCGCCTGTTGCGTGGGGGAAACTAAATAGTGCTGAAAAAGGATGGCTACAAGTCATGAAGGCTATGGAAGAATGTACAATTGAAGCTGCAATAACAGGTGATTATGGTTTAGCTTTACAGGCTTTCTTATTAAATCCACAAGTGATGGGAGGAAATATTGCAAAGCAAGTATTAGATGAAATGTTAGTTGCTAATGAAAAATATCTTCCTCAATTTGCAAAAAAAATTCAAGAATTAAAAGAAGCTGGTGTTAAGGTTAAAGATGAAAAAGTTCAAAGGTTAATAGCCGAGGGCTATTAATTGTTACAAATAGAGAACTAAAACGGAGTGATTTTGCTCCGTTTTTTTTTGTGAAGTAGTTAAAAAATTGTGTTGTTTTTATACAGCTTTTACATGACTTTAAGTGATAGTTCTGTTAAATTTATATTTCATCATGAATTAAAACATGGTAAAATACCATTGATTTTGGAAGAGGTAGAGATAAATGACTGATTTGTTATCATATAGCAGAACTAGGGAGGAACTATAATATGTTGAAAAATAGTTTGATTAAAAAAACAGTGCTAGCTTTAACAGTAGTTGCTGGATTAAGTGTATCAATGACAGCCTTTGCTAAATCATCATTTACTGGTGAGTATCGTCAAGGGGAAATTTTATCATTTGGTTCAAGTTTGAATCAACGTGAAGAAGCAGCATTAAGAGATTATTTTGGTGTTTCAGATGAGATGGAGGCTATCTATGTAGATAATGAAACAGCGATTAAACAATTAGGATTAGCGCCAGATGCATTAGATGACTATAAAGGTGGCTGGTATTCATCAGCTTATGTGAAGTTAACGGACCAAGGAGGAATTAATGTTTCTTCTAAAAATGTAAGTTTAGTAACGAATGAAATGTTTGCGAATGCATTAATCACTTCTGGGATTTTAAATTGTGAGGTTATTGTATCGGCACCGTTTATGGTAACGGGTGAATCTGCATTAGCAGGGATTTTAGCGGGTGCAGAGGAAATTATGGGAGAAAGTTTATCTGAAGAAAATAAAATTGTTGCTAAAGAAGAAATCGATACAACGTTAGAAATAGCGGATGAAATATTGAATAATCCAGACAATGAAATTAATTCTTCAAGTGATTCTTCAACGGTAGCATCTGGGATTATCAATGATATTAAGCAGCAAGTTATTAAAGACTCTCCAAACTCCACTCAAATCGAACAAATTATTGTGAACGTCACAAATAATTATGGAGTCGATTTGAGTGAAGAATCAACTGAAAGAATAGCCAACTTAATGGAAGACGTGAATAAATTAGATATCGATTATAAAGATATTAAAGAGACGATGAAAAATATCGGTGACAGTATTTCTGAAAGTTTAAAAGAAGCGGGAGTTAAGCTGAAAGAGTCTGGGGTTTTAGAAAAAATCGGTAACTGGTTCGTTGATTTAGTCAGAGGAATTGGTGAATGGATTAAAGGTTTATTTATTTCATCAAACGAAGTAGATCTTCCTATTTTAAATGAAGAGGAACCGTCTGATATGAATGCTTCAATTGAAAATAGTGATGAAAGTGGAGAGGTTGAAGTTTTTGAACCTAGCACGTCAGAAGAAACAGATATCAACACAGAAGATCTAACAGCCGGTGAGAACGTAGATGAAAATGAGCCAAAAGATAATGTTGAACAAAATTCTGAAGAAAATGAAGCAGAAGTAGTACCAGAAGAGACAAGCAATGATCTTGAAAACAACGAAAGTGTATCAGAATAACAAAATTAATATTTAAGCGAAAAGTAAAATACTTATTTGAGAACCTTAAGGGTTCTCTTTTTTTAAAGGAATTATATCAAATAGAATCAAAGAGATAAAAAAATGGCCGATTAGGCCATTTTATTTGTTTGGTTTATTGATTGCTTTTTTGAGTTTAGATAGTTGTGTAAATAGCATGTCAAAGTTGCGAAAAATCCGATGCCATCCATTAATGTATCGTACGGATGATAGTGAAAAATAAGTGCATAAATATATTGAATGCTCCAAAGTCCGATAATGGGAAGGAGTGTCCAGTTCCATTTTTGAGATGGTACCATTAATAAATAAATCATTGTGACAATGAACATGGACGTCATCCATGGAACGACTTCTTCTGGCATGATAATCATTGGATCGGCACACCCAATGGTTAAACTCCATCCTAAGTTTATAAGCATCCAGAACCATAATAGACAGTAAAATCCGTTTTTTAAAACTTTTTTTATGATGATTAACGTTTGATTCATTTAATTTCCCCCATTCCTGAATCGTTAAGTTTATTATAGTTTGTATGGATTAAAGATTCAATGAGTCTATTTCCTTATTTTTACAATTTGTATTTTTAAGATGAATATACACTATAAGTGTAGTTACATGAATGAGAAGAGAATGATTTATCGTTAGAAAAGGTCGTTGTGACGAGTGAACTAAGGGAAATGTTAATTAATAGAAATGAGGCTAGATCATTAATGACAGTCCTGCATCATTTTGTAAATTACTTATAGAATTTTGAGGGTGAAAAGGATTAGATTGAAAAAAAGGTGGGAAAATGAAACGTGTAGGGTTATTTTTTATTGTCATGATAGTGGGTTTAATGGTAGTCTTAATTTATAATAAATTAGTCGTTATAGAAGTGACAGATGACCTTAGTGATTAAAGGGTTTTAGTTGTTTTTATGAAAGATAAGCGAGTTGTCCGTTTATGGCGAGGTACCACGTGAATTTGTTGAGTTTGAATTAGGATTTAAAATTTAGGGCATTAGTCACCAAGTGGTAAGTGTCGCAATTAAACAACCGTTAATGATAGAATAGTTTAAAAGAAGGATGGGGTAGATGAAGCGCTGGATTGTTATCTTAATGCTAGGAATATATCTTTGTGGGTGTGAAAAAAAATCTGAACCTATTAATGATGAGGTGTCGGAAGAACATCAACGTTTGTTAATTATGGATGAGGTTAATCGAGAGGATTATGAAAGTAATCGATTTTATGCGATGGGAGATCCTGTTGTCTTTTTATCTGGAGATCAAAACGATGTCCTTTGGCAAGTAACGTTGACTGATTATGAAGTTATTCAAGATTCGCATGAGGGATTTAAAAAGGCATTAGTCCTCCATTTTAATTATCGTTATTTTATGCCAGAGTTTATTATGTCTCAAACGTTACAGTCTGTTGTTCATCCGACTGTTTTTTATCAAGATATTGCATTAAAACCACAAAGTTTAGCTGAAGCAACCATCGCATATAATATTGGGAATTATGCTAAAAGTCCTCATATTCTTTATGAACCTATTGTTAATGATGAAATGATTTGTAAGCTCGTCTATTTGCAAGCCAATACGGATCAAAGCTGTTTTAATTATTATAGTTATGCAGGACCTGGCGAATATCTCATCAGTTTTGAAAGTGGAAAGGGAGAACATTTTAATTACATGATTAATGTCAAAGAGTAAGTCGAATTATTGGAAAAAAACACCAAAAAACGAAATATTCTTAAAAAAACGTGACATTATGTTATGATAAATGTGGGCTTATGAGAGAGAGATAAGGAGATTAAAGACTGAATTAAAGGGGTCATGTTATGAGTAAGAAGAAAAAATTATTAATTGGAGGGGCTGTCGGAATTTTAACTGTTGGATTAGTATTCGGGGGGATTAAAGCATATGAATACTATCAGGCTAAAGAATTAGTTCTGACGTATGAGGACATTACATTTCCAAATATTAAAGTGAATGAGAAGGATGTATCAGAAATCTCTAAAGCTAATTTAGAACTTGTCTTAAAAGAAGAAGTTGAAGGGCTTGAATCACGTTTGATTGAAGTTAAAATTGATGATCAAACTTTTTCAAAGACGTTAAAAGAATTAGGCTTTGTTGCGAGTGAAGATGTTAATGAATTAACTGATGAAATTTTTGCACTTGGTAAAGATTTAGAAATTCTTGAACAAGCAAAAAGAATTGAAGCAGCACCAGTAGTTGAATATACTATTGAATATAGCTATGATGAGTCATTAGTGGATGAATGGATTCAATCCATTGCACAGCAGCTTTATGTTGACAAAGAAGAGCCAACGTTTAAAATGGTTTCAGCAGGGAACTTTGAAGTGACGGAAGGACATGCAGGCTATTCGATTGATGCAGATGCAATTAAAGAGCAGGTTAAAACGGCATTAAATGAAGTTTCCGCAGAGACTATAGAAGTGACAGCAGAAGGAATCGTTGATAAACAAGCGAAGGATCCTGAACTGTTAAAGTCAGTGAACTATAAAATCTCAACTTATAGCTCAAGCTTCCCAGTCGGTATTCCAAGATCGAAAAACGTAGAACTAGCAACATCTAAAATTAACAAGACATTGTTAATGCCTGGGGATGAGTTCTCGTATACAGATAAAGTGTCACCTGTTATTTATTCAAATGGTTATGTTGATGCAACTATCTTTGTTAACGCTCAACCGGTTAATGGAGTTGGAGGCGGAATCTGTCAAGTATCGTCAACGCTTTATAACACTGTGTTACTAGCTGGAATTATGCCTACTGAACGTCGTAATCATAGTTTACAAGTTGGATATGTACCTGTCGGACTGGATGCGACGATGGCAGAAAATGCAATCGATTTTAAATTCGTAAATACATTAGATTATCCAATTTATATTAATGCCTATACGAGTGGTGGAACGTTAACGATTGAATTTTGGTCAAATGAAGATGCCCTGGATGGAGTGACGTATAAACCACAGGTTAAACAAGTAGGGCAGAACAAATATCAAACTTACTTATTGGGGTATGATACAAATGGTAGCTTGGTGTATAATGAATATATTGATACAAGTACTTATAAGTAAGAGAAAAGCTTCACTTCCGAGCGGAAGTGAAGCTTTTTTTATGTCATTTAACGTGCCAACCTAAGAAACAGAGAATATCTTATATTGTATCCTGGTCATATTAACAGCAAGATAAGTGAAAGGAATTTGTAGCAGACTAGAAAGAATGTGATGACCATTGAATAATGTTATAAGAGACGAAAAATTAAAAGCTGCCTTAAATAAGCAATATTTAAATCAGCCAGCTGACCAAGTAATTACTAAAGATCAGTTAGCAAATTTACAAGGAACTGTCACGTTAGATAACAAAGAAATCAAAGATTTGACTGGGATGAGTTATGCAACTCAGATTACCGCACTATATTTAAATCATAATGAGATTATTGATATTACACCTTTAAAAGATATGGTTAATCTTCGACAAATCAGCTTAATGAATAATCAAATCAAAGATTTAAGACCTATGAGTTCACTCGTAGATCTACAAAGTTTAAACCTCAGTAAAAATCAGATTCAAAGTGTATGGCCTTTAACAAAATTAAAAAACTTAAAGACGTTATTTCTTGATTATAATCCGCTTCAAAGCTATGATGAACTTCGATTTATGAAACAATTAACCTTATTATCGATGAGAGGAGTTGGGATTTCTAATTTGGCAGTCTTGTTACCACTCGTGAATCTTGAAGTCCTTTATTTAGATGATAATAAGATACAATCACTTGAACCATTAAGTCAGTTATATTTATTGTACCAACTCAATATTAATGGGAACCAAGTACATAATTTGAAGCCAATTGGGGCACTTAAGTACCTTCAAATGTTATTTGCCAATCAAAATCAAATTGAGAATCTAGAGCCGTTAAAAAAATTGAAACAACTTCAGTTTTTAGATTTAAATCATAATCATATAGAGGATTTAACACCGTTAGCTAGCGTCGAGTCATTAGAAGCATTAAGTATTATGAATAATCGGGTAAAAGATTTAACGCCGATTACTAAGCTTCCACATTTGCTAGCTTTACTTGCTCAAGGCAATCAAATTACCTCTTTAAAGGGGATACAGGCATTACCCATCATTAGCCTTGAAAATCAGTCGGTTGAATGGGAATCGATTTGGGTTAATAAATCTGAATATGCGATTGAATTGAAAGGAAGATTAATTGATACAAATGGGGAGGTTCCATTGATTACAGCCATCAGTCCCAAAACAGTCACCTACGACGTTTTAAAATCACGACTGATTGTTAATCAGTTAGAGCCACTGATTACTGTGTTTTTTCATAATCAAAATGAAGAGATTCCATTTAGTGGTGAACTTCGTCTTTCATTCAAGGAATTAGAATAAAAGCGGTCGTTAGATCGCTTTTTTATGTGCGCCCGGCATGGGTATTATCTAACGGGTTAAAGTCCCGAGTACGTCCAAGTAGCGGAAAGTACATAGCCTAAGACAAGGGTGTCCTCTGCGAGGAGGAATCTGAAGGAAGTCCGTGGGCAAACTTCTGGTCTGACGAACAGGAATCACATCAGGCAGGATACAAGGATAAGACTGCATAACAAGTTAAAGTCCAATAGCTACACAGAAAAAAAATGTATGTTGTAAATGTGGCAGATAGATGGAAGGGAAGATAATACACCTTACCCGGGGAGGTCTTATATTCTATCCCAAAGGTTGACCGTGAGGTAAACATGGAATATAAGAAGTCAGCCGAGGTCGTAGTAGTGAAGAGAGTTAGTGAAAACTAAAAGGAGCGAAGGACCGAACTATTTTATCCGTTAAAGAAATGATACTTGCACCTTCCTAATTAACCATTAGGTGATAAGACACATATCTAAAAAAAAAATAGATACGATGGATGGAAGGTTACGAAACTCATGGAGGTAACAAATATGAACACAGAGAATTTATTAAAACAAATCCTACACCCAAATAATCTAAACCAAGCTTATTTACAAGTTAAGCGTAATAAAGGTGCGGCAGGAGTGGATGGGATGACGATTAATGAATTGGGACACTATTTAAAAGAAAATGGTGAAGAGATAAAGGACCAAATTCGTACGCGTTCGTATCAACCTAAACCGGTGAAACGAATCGAGATTCCCAAGGCAGATGGGGGTGTGCGAAATTTAGGTGTCCCAACCGTGGTTGACCGATTCATTCAACAAGCGATGGCTCAAGTTCTCACCCCTATCTATGAAGAAAAGTTTCATGAAAACAGCTATGGATTTAGACCGGGACGATGTGCAGAAATGGCGATTATTAAAAGTCTAGAATTCATGAATGATGGGTATACATGGATTGTTGATATCGATTTAGAAAAGTTCTTTGATAAAGTCAACCATGATAAGTTAATGAGGTTGATATCAAATACGATTAAGGACGGAGATGTCATTTCACTCATCCGAAAATTCTTAGTCAGTGGAGTCATGATGGATGATGAATATAAAGAATCGGTGATTGGAACCCCACAAGGAGGCAATCTATCCCCATTACTGAGCAATATCATGTTAAATGAACTTGACCAAGAGCTAGAAGCAAGAGGGTTAAATTTTGTCCGATACGCAGATGATTGTTTAATTCTAGTGAAAAGTGAGAAGGCAGCGAAGCGAGTGATGAAAAGCATGACGAAATACCTTGAAGAAACGCTAGGTCTTAAAGTCAATGTGACAAAAAGTAAGGTTGAGCGACCAAGTGGAATTAAATTTCTAGGATTCGGTTTCTTTTGGGATAAAAATGCCTATCAGTTCAAAGCTAAACCTCACCAGATATCGATCATGAGAGTGAAAGAGAAATTAAAAAGACTCACCCGACGAAGTTGGAGTGTGAGTTTTGACTATCGACTGAAGAAACTAAAGCAGTTAATCATCGGATGGGTGAATTATTTTAAAATCGCTAAGATGAGGACGGTATGTGGAAATCTAGATAAAAATATTCGATTCCGATTAAGAATGTGTATATGGAAACAATGGAAGAAGGTTCAAACCAAATATAGAAGTTTAATGAGGTTGGGAATCGATAAGGATAAGGCGTGGGAATGGGCAAATACCCGAAAAGGATATGCGAGAGTCGCTCGCTCATTTATTTTATGTCGAACCATCACGAATGAAAGACTAAAAAGAAGAGGTCTAGTATCACTACTAGACCACTATCAAACTGTTCATATTTAGAGATAAAATAGAACCGCCGTATACGGAACCGTACGTACGGTGGTGTGAGAGGACGATGATTAAATTAATTAATTATCTCCTACTCGATTTGGATAATCCGTGAATTAGAGCTATCTTTCTCGTTGGATGATAGAGAAAATGAAGGGATTTTTGTTGTAAACTACTGAATATGTATGTGCAAGAAGTAAAGGAGATGTTATAATAAGGCTCGCTCTATAAGAAGTCTGTTTTTATGACGCTTTAAGATTTTCACTTAGGCGAGCAATGACGGTTATTGGTTCATATATATAAGTCCCGATAAGTTTTTTACAGTGTAAAATTAAAGCCCTAGCAGTAGAGGATTAGATTTCTTTCAGAAATCGCTAGGTGACCCAAGCCCTAGTAGTTGAAGATTAGATTTCTTTCAGAAATCGCTAGTTGGCCCCTGGACGATAGGATGCCTTAGTATTGAAAAGCTTTAAGTACTAAGACTGACTTAGAAAGAGGAAAAACATTTATATTTGTATATAGAATATTTTTTGAGTTAATTTAAGGGATAGTTGATTAGAACAATCTTCTAGTAACAAAAAAAGTAAAGGAGTGACTCAAATGAAGGCTGTTGTAGTGATGGATTCGCTAAAAGGAAGTTTAAGTTCAATGGAAGCAGGAGAAGCAGCTAAAGCTGGGATTTTAGCTGCGAATCCAGAGGCAACGGTGATTGTTAAACCATTGGCTGACGGTGGAGAAGGAACAACAGAAGCTTTAGTTTGTGGATTGAATGGCAGGTTAAAAACAATACAAGTTACAGGTCCTATTTATGAACCTGTCATCGCACAATACGGGATAATTGATGAAGTGGCTGTCATTGAAATGGCACAAGCAGCGGGATTACCTCAAGTTCCAACAGAAAAGCGCAATCCATTAGTGACAACAACTTATGGTGTCGGCGAAATGATTAAGGCATGTGTCGAGTCAGGATGTAAGAAGTTCATCATTGGAATTGGGGGATCAGCGACGAATGATGCAGGAATTGGAATGTTAATGGCATTAGGATACAAATTCTTAGATGCTAATGGACAAGAAGTGGTGCAAGGAGGACAAGGATTAAGTCAAATTGTTTCAATTGATGCGTCAGATGTTTTACCGGGATTATCATCCTGTGAATTTAAGATTGCGTGTGATGTCACTAACCCATTGTATGGAGAACAAGGAGCGGCTTATATTTATGCTCCGCAAAAGGGTGCAACACCTGAAATCGTTAAAACGTTGGATGACGGATTACGTCATTTTGCACGTGTAGTTGAAGGGGATCAAAAAGCAGACTTTGCTAACTTACCAGGTGCAGGAGCAGCAGGTGGTCTTGGATTTGCTTTTACTGCCTTCTTAAATGGAACATTACAATCAGGAGTCCAAATGATTTTAGAAGAGACAAAGTTGGAAGAGGTACTTAAGGGGGCCGATTATGTGTTAACGGGGGAAGGGCGGTTAGATCATCAAACGGCAATGGGGAAAGCACCGATCGGTGTTGCTAAATTAGCAAAAAAATATGGGTGTAAAGTGATTGGATTAGCAGGAGCAACAACAAAAGAAGCAACAGCGTGTCATAAAAAAGGCATTGATGCCTATTTCTCTATTGTTAATCATCCGATGTCATTAGAAGAAGCAATGGAACCGGAGGTCGCTTTTGAAAATATGAAACAAACGACAGAACAGATTTTTAATTTGATTAAAGCAATTAAGTAAGGTAAAACAAAGAAATCAACGTACTTTTCCCCATCATAACCTTTTATTTACATAAGTATTAACTTCAACATATAATATTTTTACATTGTCTTAAATGGTTGATAGGATCACAGAAGAATGTTTTCAGGGAGATATTATATTTAAAGAGAAGGTAAGAGGGGAGTATATTTACTATGACAGCAGAACAAATGTGGGAAAGGGTTATACAAGATTATCCAAACTATGGAGCGTCAACTTATGAAGCTTTTTCATTCGGGAATACAGATATAATGGCAGATGAGTTGGCATTACTTGTGAAGGCGGGGAAGAAGACTGCGACTTCATCTGTTTTTTGTTTTTATGAAATGGAAGGAGCAGCACTTCCACAAGGCGGAGAGTTAAGTATTGTACTTAATAGTAAAAATGAGGCAGAGTGTATTATCCTAACAACTAAAGTTTATACGACTTCATTTAATTTAGTTAGTGAAGAACATGCATATAAAGAAGGAGAAGGAAACCAAAGTTTAGATGATTGGAGAGAGGGTCATCAAGCATTTTTTACTGAAGCCTTAGCAGAATGTAACCAAGTCTTTGATGAAAATATGTTGATTGTGTATGAAGAATTTAAAGTGATTTGGAAATAAAAGAAAAAACGTCTTCTATTGTTTTTGAAGACGTTTTTTTAATATGATTAGAACAATTTATGACCACACTCATTACAGAATTTTGCATCTGGTGTTGTTTGGGTCCCGCATTCAGGACAGAATTTATAGCCGGTTGATGGGGATGATGATGCTTGGACTTTGGTCCCACACTCAGGGCAGAATTTTACATTTGGGCTTAGTTTGTGTCCACATTGATGACAGGAAAGGGTAGTAGATGGTTGAGCTTGTGATGCTGTTGATGTGTTAGTCATCATAGACGTCATTTGCTTCATCATTTCAACGCCCATAGCCATCCCAGCTCCTGTTTGAGCCATGGATGCCATCGAACTATTTGGATGTTCAGTCATCGACTCAATCATACTCATCTGTTGATAATGTGCGATATCACCGACCATATCGAAGGAAGCTGTTTTCTCAATCATCTTTTGAACGTTCTCTGGATAAGTAAAACTTGAAATTGTGAAATCAGTCACAGTTAGACCTAACTTTAATAATTCCATATCAAGATCACTTTTAATTCCTCGAGCAATATCATAAGCATTTACTTGTAAATTGAATAAGTCTTTTCCTTCTTTTGAAATCCAACGCATTAAAAGTTGATCGAGTTGAGATAAAACGCGCTCTTTTACATCCTCCACGGTAAATTGTTGCTTCACACCTGCTATACGGTCAATTAAAGCAAGATAGTCATTAACTTTAACCGTAAATGTTCCAAAGCTGCGAATAGGTAGTCCACCTTTTAAACTTGGTGTTGGGATATTAATCGCACTTTTAGTTCCCCAGCGAATTAAAAATTCCTTCGTATTCACGAATAAAACTTCTGCTCGAAGTGGACTGTTAAATCCAAACTTAAATCCTTTTAATGTGGTTAAAAAAGGAATGATTTCAGACTCGATTTCATAATTTCCTTCATCTTTAAAGATTCCTTCAATTTTTCCATTATATAAGAAAATAGCATCTTGTCCTGGACGAATAACGAGGCGACTCCCACGCTTAATTTCTTTGTTACGCCAAAGCCAAAAGATGACATCGTCACGAGACTCGTTCCATTCAATGACATTAGCAAATTGATTATTGAATAAACCCATACGTTAACACTCCTTAACTATTAAAATAAACAAAAATGAAGTAGATTGCAATGATTCCTAAAATGATTAAGATAGTGATTTTCACCCAACTATAGGGATAGGTTCCATGAATGCGTCCAGTTTCTCCATTAATAATATATTGATATTGTTTACCTTTGTAATCATAAGTAGCGGTCCAGATGGGAAGAAGGACATGTTTAAAGGTGACATGATCATAATGGGTTTGGACATGAATTCCACTGACAGTATCGTAGTAACGTAGAACTTCTAAACGGGCAGCTTCTTCGAGCTCACGATTTATTTTCTGTTTAGCAAAAGTGAATCCTTCTTGAACACTTAGACTATAACGTTCAGCCATGTAGCCAGAGATATATTCACTTCGATAGGGTTCTACACGATCAGTATTAAAAGGTTCAACTCCACACATAATCGTATCACTATAATGATGAGAAGCATTTACTAAAATATCATCGAAAAATTGATGAAGATGACCACTGACTGGATACCAACGAACTTTCTGAACTTGCTCTTTTTTTCCATTGATTTCACGAGTTTCATAATAATAACGGCCGCCTCTAGCCGTATAGGTACTAGACGTATTTGCATCATATGTCCAATAGGGGACATAGACAGCCTGAAGTTTATCACTTTGATAAAGTAGTTTTAAATCATTTGGAGCTAACCAGCGATATTTGACCCATTTTGATAGTTCCTCCATTGCTTGATGTTTTTCGATTTTGAAGGGAAGAATAGCTTCAGGCTTAATCCCAGCTGATTGTTTCGTTTTTAGAACATGCGAGGATCCGCAATAAGAACAATGCAGCGCCGTAATATGTTTATCAACAACAGTTTCGGCACCACAGCTTTCACAAGTGATGACCTCGACATCTTCATTCCAATTTGATTTTTCTTCGAGAGTACTCACATTCGAAAAGTCATATTCATGAACTTCCCCTTCATGATCAATCGCTACTTCTGTTTCGCAGTACGGACACTTCAAAGCTTGTGATTTTATATCAAACACCATATTTCCCCCACAATTTTCACAGGTGAACACTTGGATATCTTCTTGCTTTTCTTCGCTCATTTTCTCACTCCCTATGGTAAAAAAGTTGTAGCTTAAAAAAACTACAACCGATTATGGCTTTTTAAACTTATTCTTGATTCGTTAAACCCTTTAAAGCTGCTAATTCATGATCAATAGTGGATGAACGATTTCCTTTTAAAGCAGCAAGTTCATCTTCGATAGATGAAGAGGTTTTCGTATCATATTTATTCATTAATGATTCAATATCGTCTTTAGGTACAGCATTTAAGTCGGCGATTGCATTTGCTTCATCTAACATTCGATTTGCTTTTTCTTCCATACGAGTAAAAGCCCCTAAGTTTGATTTTGAACTATTAAGTGAACTTCCAAGTTCATTAATACGTTGCTGCATATTAGCTGTCGCTACTTTTGCTTTAATACTATCACGACGAGCAGTTAGTTCGTTAACTTCACTTACCAGTTTATCGTGCATTTGACGCATTTTTAAAGTATTAGATGAAGCAAGCTGTACTTTTTGTTCAAGTGTGGATTGTTTTTCTGTGAGTGTTGCTTTTTTTGATAAGAAAAGGCGAGCATCGTCATCATTTCCCGCTTCAATGGCACGTTTAGCATAATCTAATAATTTAGCAATTTCTTTATTGCACTCATCCAATTCGCGTTTTGCACGAGCTTCTTCAGCCATAATAGATGCTGTTTCAGCTTTAACTTTTCCTAAGTCATCATTTAAGTTTCGTAAAATTTGATCAACCATTTTAGCAGGGTCTTCACATTTATCTAGTAGGGCATTAATATTCGCAGACATAATATCTGAAAAACGTTTTAAAATAGACACAAAACCACTCCTCGTTCTCATGATTAATAACAGTATATGAGTAAAAGAACGAAAATATTAGGAGAATTCTAATGAATGAATTTCACAAGAAAAAATGTGACCTTAACGACATTATTTAGGTATAAAAAAATCTCCCCTCAAAGAGGGGAGGCTCTTATTTTATTCTACTTCTTGAACAGGTTGTCCAAGTGCTTCTAAAGCGGCTTGATAACCAGCCATATAACCTTCTTCAAATCCTTGGTCATAAAATTGATTGTTTTCTTCTTCTTGACCTACTTTATATTTTGCAGAAGTACTTAAGACATGGTTAGTGACCGTCACTTGTTGAATCGCAAATCGGTCGTCTTCATTTAAAGTATAATCTGATACCATTAATGTATTAGGGTCGATGTAAGTTGTCTCATGAGCGGTGTCATTGATTTTTACACGACTATATTCAGTAAAGTTTTGACCTTTTACAATGAAATTACCGTCTTCATCGTTATAAACTTCTGAAATCAAAACTTCATTAACCCCCATTTGCATTTTTGTTGGCTCATACGGATTCACGCCACCATAGATATAGCGTTCACCGTATAGCATGTCATATTGTAATAACTTAAGATTATCTAAGTAATCAGGAGTATCTTTATATTGTTGATGATAGTTAATTAATGTTCCATGATGAATGCCAAGTTGATTTAAGACATGAGCACCTAATTGGTAAGCCTCAATGTCAGTATCTTGTTTTTCTAAGCCAAAGTTGTTCCAAATAACATATTCTGTTTCGAAGATGTCACCATTTGATAATTCAGCGTCTTCAATTCCTAATGTCGGCAAGTGATCCCCATACATCACAAGGACAATATCTTCATTTATTAATGATAGGGCTTGGATTAACTCGGCGATAAATTGATCCATTTCATACATTTCATTTGTAAAGTATTCAAATGAGGTTAAGCGCTCGGTATCATCTAAACCACTGACTGTGATTTTAGAGTGATTTTCAACTGGAGTCGTTGGATAATCACCGTGCCCTTGAACTGAAATCGTATAGATATAATCTTGACCTTCTGTTGATTTTAAAGCATCAACGATTGATTTTGTTAAGTATTTATCTTTCGCCCAACCAAGTGGGGTTGTTTCTTCAATGTTCATATATTCGATTGAAGTAAAGGTATCAAATCCTAACATTTTAAATACTTTTTGACGAGTATAGAAGGTTCCTTTGTTGTTATGAATGGCATGTGTTGAATAACCTAAATCCTTTAAGTCATAGTTAATACTTTCAGCCGTTGTTTTACGTAAGATTGTTTTATATGGATATTCTCCAGCACCGAAGAATTCTAGGTTCATTCCTGAGATGACTTCAAACTCTGTGTTTGCTGTTCCGGCTCCAACTGAAGGAACTTTTAAATAACCTGAAGAGAACTGTTCTTTTAATTTTCTGAAGTTTGGAACAGGATCTTCTGAGAATTCTAAGTCGATCATGTGTGTTGGATCAAAGAATGACTCTAATTGAAGCATGATAATATTTGGTGCTTGCTTTTGTGGCACCATACTATTGTCATTACTTGCAACTAAATTTGAATTATCTAATTTAGAAGAATCTTCAGAATTCATTAGCGTTTCCGCTAATTTTTCAATAGTTGCTTGTGTATAGTTTACCGGTCGTTTAATCCCTGTGTTTAATAACGTATTAGTAAAGCAATAAGGGAATCCGTAATCTAAATAAGCAAAAGCGATGTTTCCGAAATAATCAGAAATAATATTTGCTTTTAAGGCACCTTGTGTCAAAAGTACAAAACTAATGATTCCAGCAGCGAAAAGTGGAATGTTTTTTTTGTAGTTAACTTTATTTTTTGATCTTGGTGCTTTAAAGAACGCAATAATAACTCCAATAATCGCAAGAGCAATCCCTACCCCAATTAATCCAATTTGAAACTTAGAGAAGTATTTTTCTAAAATATCAAAGGTTGATGAAATTAATTTTAATTCGTTTGCCGTAAATGGAGTGACACGATTGTTTAAAACGATTCCGTTGGTAATTCCTCCTGCTAACCAAATAAGTGAAATAGTAGTGAAAACAAAGAATTTTCGACGGACCAATAAAATCAGTGAAAAGGTTAGTAAGATTAATAAGACATTATAAGTAAATACCACGGGTGAGTGGATTAAATAATTGAATGCAGCCACAATCGAGTGACGGCTAAAGATTTCAATTAGAAAGTTAATGACGAACGCCGAGGCGATACATAGAAAATAATAATTATATAAATACTTTTTTATAATTTCTTTCATATTAGACCCCCATAAATAAATACTCTATGAGTTTGAGTGGACTCAAAGAGGTGTTTTTAAAGCAATTATTTCCATATCCAATCTTAAAGTAGTCCATCTGACATTTTAACAACGACCGACCATAAAATCAATTAGAAAATTTTAGGAGAAATGAGTACAAGTAATTATTATACAGCTTGAAAATAAAAATTCATCTTCTATTTGTGGCTTTTTTAAAATTCATACAAATGTTAAGAGTTAGGTAAAAAAATAAAGAATAATGTAACCGCTTCTTTTGGTGTTTTTATAAGTGGATGTCGTTTTTTGTTAATAAAATGTAAAATTTCTGTTAAGTTTTATATCTTAGCAAGTACAATAAAGATTCATTCTTGACTAAGTGTTCCCGATCGGATTGAAGTTATAATTTTTAAAATAGGTGTATTTATATTAAAGGTAATAACTAAATGATTTTTAAATCAAATTGGAACTTTATAAGTAAGGGGGGAAGAGCTGATAAAGTTAAATGAATCATCCCTTTAACGTTTAATGATAAGATAAAAGTAACAGAGATATAGAAGTAAGATTCTTAGAATCAATAGCCAACAGTATATTATGAAAAACTTAAATAAAGGGAACGTCTAATTTGATAGGTATTTTTTTATTTCGTGACCTCGTTATTGATCATGGAGGGACAGTATATGATAATTTATTCAAAAGGGAGAGGTGAAGTAGGAACTGAATAACTGAGGGAATTTTCTATCCTTATAATATGAGAAAATAAAGTTACTGATAAAAAATGTTAGTAACTAAAAAAAGTAGAGAATCATCTCTACTTTTTAAATTAAAGAGCCTTTGGTTTTAAACATTGAGTAATACGTGAAACCATTGTTTCTTTTTCTGAATCATTGCTTCCATTCCATAAGATTTCAAACATAACTCCTAATCCAGGAAGTGTTTTTTCTTCTCCAGATTCAATCGCATCAATAATCGTTTCACGGATTTCATCATAGTTTGAGTCATCTAAGTTTGCAATAACAGCTTTTCTTAAATCGAAGTTCATGATCATCACCTCATAAAAATTTCTTTCGTTATAGTTTTTCACCATTTTGGAAAACTATACATATTTTTATTATTTGAAATTTTTATAGATGAGCAACATATACTAGTGCAGTAGGTTAAGCTTAAGAGAGACGATTTGAGTGAACTGTTAGAGTAATCTTGAGCATCAGATAGGTCTATATAAATAAATATAGAAAAAACAAGAGAATTTATATCTAATTAAATTTATTTGGAAAGTTTGTAGAGTTATAGTAAAATAATATGGTGAAACCGTGTAAACATGCGGTGTTAAGAAAAGAAAGTAGGTCGAAGATATGGGGAATCGCTTTTTAAAGGGGGCAATGATTTTAAGTATTAGTATGTTTGCCACCAAATTCCTTGGAATTCTTTATGTGATCCCGTTTCAACAATTAGTTGGAACATCAGGGATGGCACTTTATAATTATGCATATACACCATATGCGTTATTTATTAGTTTATCAACTCTTGGAATTCCTGTTGGAATTGCGAAATTTGTCTCGAAATATAATGCAGCAGGAGAGTATGATACTGCTCGGAAAATGTTTAGATATGCGATTTGGTTTATGGTTGGATTAGGTTGTCTAGGATTTTTAACCATGTATAATCTAGCACCATGGTATGCACAAGTTGTTTTAGCTGGACAAAAAGAGTTAGCAAATTCAATTGAAGATGTAACAATGGCTATTCAAACGATTAGTTTTGCCTTGTTAATTATTCCGGTCATGGCTATATTTAGGGGATTCTTCCAAGGAAATCAAAATATGATTCCGACTTCAGTTTCTCAGTTTGTAGAGCAAGTCGTTCGTATTATTTTCATCTTAGCAGGATCTTACTATATTATAAATATTAAAGGTGGAAGTACAAAAGAAGCGGTTGGTTTTTCTGTCTTTTCGGCATTCCTAGCTGGAATTACTGCATTTTTAATTTTATATTATTATTGGATAAAAAATGTGAAGCATTATAATAAGCTTCTTCGAAAATCAGTTCCCCATGAACCGCGAAATTATGGGAATTTATTTACAGAATTAATTTCATATGCGATTCCGTTTGCTATTTTAGGATTGGCCACTAATTTGTTTCAAATCGTCGATCAAACAACGTATAATCACTATATGTTAGTCAGTGGATTAGATGGTGTTATTGTTGAGGATTCATATGGTATGTATGCAGGATCTTTATATAAGATTATTATGATTCCGGTCTCATTTGCTATTTCATTTGGACAGCCATTAATTCCAGAGTTAACACATCATTTAACAGCTGGGAATATGAAGTCTGTTCGTAAGAATTTAGTGTTAGCTATTCAGTTAACATGTTTCATTACGGTTCCAGCTGTTGTCGGAATGGCTTTGTTATCAGAGCCGATTTATATTATGTTCTTTAATTCGTCGACACCAGGTTATAATGCAATGGGTGGAGACATCTTTAGATTGGGATCATTATTAGGACTATTCATGGCATTATATAGTATTGTGACAGCTATTTTACAAGGAATTGGTAAGCAATGGTATGGGATTATCTTCTTAGGTGTTTCATTAGTTATTAAATATCTCGGAAATGTATTCTTAATTCCTATTTTCCAAACCGATGGAGCAACAATGGCAACGATGATCGCCTATACGTTCTGTATCACAATGAGTTTAATAGTGATTAAACGTGAAACAGGATTCAAAGTTTCACAATTACTTCGCCGATTAGTTGCAATCTTCGTCTTTACAGGAATCATGGCTTTATTCGTTATTGCTGTGAAGTTTATTCTTGATTTATTCATGGATTATAATGCACGTCATATGTTATCGTATATCTATGTAGCAATCGCGGGATTCATTGGAGTTCTAGCTTATTTTGGATTAGCTTGGTACTTCGATTTAATTACGGCTTTATTTGGAATGAAATTTTCACCAAAACAATTAAAAGAGCGCATACTTCGTCGTCGCTAGGTCATACTAAGCTCAAAAGATAGCTTAGTTTGAAGGTGATGGGATGAAGCGAGCATTAATCTATTTTACACTTGGACTTGGAGTGGCATATTTCCTCTTTGCAGGTGGTATTCGAACCAAAGTTCAATTAACGGATCAAGCACAACAAAATATTACAGTTTTAGCCTCCGCGGCTATGAGAGTCACTGATCACGTCAAATCATGGTTATCTGATTATGCAGAGGATACACAGCCCGTGATGAGCACGTTAGAGCCACTTTCTCAAAAAGAATCATTAATTGATTATGATGCCGCTTTAAAAATCGTGTATGAAATTATTGAAGATCTTGATAAAATATTTACACCTGATCAAAAACAAGCCATTGAAAAAGAAGTCAATGAATTGTATAAACAAAATATTCTAAAGGAATACAGAGATCAAATTGGTCCAAGCTATTATGAATAAAAAACCGCTAATGATGGCGGTTTTTTATTATATCGTTGTTTCAGGGCGGAATCCGAGATAACTTTCAACTTTTCGAAGGCGAATATTAATGTTATCTACTTTGTTTTTAATATCATAAATATCGATGCTTTGATTACTAATTGCTGAATAATTTGGATATGGATTAACTGAAGTTGCTAGCTGATTGCTAGGATAAGATTGAGGGACTTGAAAAGGAGAAGTAGCTGTTGATTGCATGGTGTCACCGACTAATATTGGTGGTGGAGGTGATGGAACAGCTGGATCAACCTGTATTGTTGGAATATTTGGATTGGTTGAGCCTGCTGAATTTGTAGGTGTTAGTGTCGGATTATTTATCGGTGTCGATGATGTCATAGTTTGAATTTCTTTTTTAGTTTCTGCTCCAGTACCAGATTCACTAGTTAGAACACTATTAGGGCGGAAGTATTGATTTGATAAGATATTTGTACCTGTTAAGTCTTCAAGAGATGGTGTTAAATCGGGGAGAGTCTGTTGAACAGGCTGAGAAAATGAGAAGTCGTTGAATGAAAATTGCCCAGGAAATGAAGTGTTAGGAGATGGTTCAGCTCCGATATTAGAGGTGATGGTATCATTAATTAATGAAGGTATTTGAGGTTGATTGAAGTTGTTATTATTGTTTGGAAGTTGGTTCGTATTAAGATTATTCATCATCGGTAGTTGATTGGTATTAAAATTATTATAAGGATTAGTATTCATCGGATTAGTCATTTGAGGCGTTTGCTGGAAGTTATTATTCATCATCGTGTATGGGTTCTGATTGTAACTATTATTCATCATTGGAAGTGGATTAGAATTGACGTTGTTGTTCATCATAGGAGTTTGGTTGAAATTATTCTCCATCATTGGATAGGGGTTGGTGTTAAAACTGTTATTCATCATTGGCATTTGATTGGGATTAAGGTTATTATTCATCATGGGTAATTGATTAGGGGTAAAGTTGTTGGCTGCCATAGGAACTTGATTTTGATTGAAACTATTATTTATCATTGAATTAAATCCTCCTATTGGTGTGCCCATTCCATTTTGACCTTGAAATTGAGGGCCTGTACTATTATTAGGTCCCATCATTGGATTCAGGCCTGGTCCATTTTGAGGCATACCATTATATCCTTGCGGAGGGATTTTTGGATTATTTAAAAATTGATTTAAATAAAACTGCTCCATTTCCTCGACAGGCGATCTTGATTTTTGTTTTTTAAGTTTACCAAACATGGGCGAAGCCCTCCTTTCTATTGGTACTATATACTATGAAAGAATTGTCGATTGTGTTATGATATTTTTGTTTAAAAAAGTTTTAGATAAAATTGGAGGAACTAGCGTTGCGTTTAGATAAATTGTTAGCTCATACTGGATATGGGACACGTACGGAAGTTAAAAAATTATTAAAATCAAAAGTGGTAAAAGTAGATGGTGTGATTGCTAAAGATGCGAAGCAGAAAGTTGATTTAAGTAAACAAGTTGTTACTGTGTTTGATGAAGTGGTTGAATATCGTGAATTTGTTTATTTAATGATGAATAAACCACAAAATTGTTTAAGTGCGACACGTGATCGTGATTATCGTACAGTGATTGATTTATTAGATGATTATTATTTAATGTTTGATGTGGCACCTGCTGGTCGTTTAGATCGTGATACAGAAGGCTTAGTGTTATTAACGAATGATGGAAAGTTAGCTCATGAAATTATTTCACCGAAAAAAGACGTGTTTAAACGCTATGTTGCACATGTGACAGGTGAGTTAACAGAGACATCAATTAATCAGTTAGAAGCCGGTGTTGAAATTTTAGATGGAAACAATGATGCATTTATGACGAAGCCAGCGAAAGTCAAAGTTTTAGGACCAGTCGATGACCTAACAGCGGTAGAAATCTGTATTACAGAAGGGAAATTCCATCAAGTGAAGCGTATGTTTGCAAGCGTGGGATGTAAAGTCGTTTATTTAAAACGTCTAGCAATTGGAGCCTTAGAGTTAGATGAATCATTAGCGTTAGGCGAGTATCGTGAATTAACGGATAAAGAACTAGATTGTTTAAAAGCTGAGGCGACTCATTAAGAGAAGAAATCTAGCTAAGAGGATGAGGTGAGGTTAGAATGAGAATTGATTTGCATGTTCATACAACCATCTCAGATAGTTCATTAAGTACAAAAGAGATGTTATTACTGGCGAAAGAGCGTGGGTTAACACATGTGGCAATTACGAATCATGATACGGTTGTTGGATTAAAAGAAGCAATCGAGTTTGGGAAAGCGATTGGCGTTGAAGTGATTCCAGGAATTGAGATTAGTGCATATGATTTTAAACGTCAGAAAAAAACTCACATTTTAGGTTATCATTTTAATTTAGAAGCCCCACATATTAAAGCCTTAGTTGATCCTGTTAACGCTCGTCGAGATGCTAATACAAAGTGGCAAGTGGAACAATTAATTAAGGCTGGATATGACTTAACGATGGATGAGGTCGCTCAAAAAGCGAAAGATTCGACGGCGTGGTACAAGCAACATATTTTTGATGTCTTAACGAGTAAGGGATATCATCGCCAAGAGTTGAAACCACTCTTTCAAAAAGGTGGGATTTGTGATCGTGTGATTACATACGTTAATGCCGAAGAGGCGGTAAAAGCCATTAAAGCAGATGGTGGAGTGGCAGTTATGGCACATCCTGGACAATCCAAAACGTATGATTTAATTCCGGATTTAGTGGCTGTCGGATTGGATGGCATCGAAAAATATCACCCAGATCACGATGAGCATGATTATGAGATGATTGATCAATTAACGAAGGAGTATCAATTAATTCAGACAACGGGATCAGATTTTCATCATACGTATGGACCAAACCGTCCGTTTGGTCAGCTAGTGATGGAGACTTTACCGTTTAAATAAACCTAAAAGCCACCTTACCTAAGGTGGTCTTCTTTATGTTTAAAGGCTTGCTAGACCAAGGAACGTTCACAATTTGAAAAAGTTATGATACAATAACAGTCGTGTAAAAAATATCAAAATTCAGTAAAATCCGTCGATGATTTCGACTTAGACATATGAGAAAGGCAACGGTGATAGTATGCGTTTAAGAAAAGTAAAAGGTGCCGCTGAGACAATTGCAGCTCATCCAGAAATCGTTATTCCAAATGGAGAAGCCTTAAAAGGAAACTGGCAATCAGTCTTTGAAAAGGATCAACCTTTATATATTGAAGTTGGAATGGGAAAAGGGCAATTCGTTATTGGAATGGCACAAAAAAATCCACATTTAAACTTCATCGGGATTGAAAAATTTGACTCTGTTATGGTTCGTGCATTAGAAAAAGTACTTGAAGCAGGAGAACTTCCAAATTTAAAGTTATTAAAAATTGATGCAGAAGATTTAACTAATATTTTTGAAGAAAATGAAGTGGAAGGTGTTTACCTAAACTTCTCAGATCCATGGCCGAAACCACGTCATGCGAAACGTCGTTTAACACATGAAAACTTTTTAAAGTTATATGAACATATTACGATTCCAGAAGGATATCTTCGATTCAAAACAGATAATCGCTTATTATTTGAATATTCATTAGTCAGTGTAACAGAGTATGGAATGGGGTTAAGAGATGTAGCGTTAGATTTACATCAACGTGAAGATTTAGATTGGAATGTTATGACAGAGTATGAGCAAAAGTTCAGTGCTAAAGGGCAACCAATTTATCGTTTAGAAGCTCAATTCAAAGCAAAAGCGTAATAAAAAAAGGGGAATGATTCATGAAGATAATTGTTGGTTCAACCAATCAAGTAAAAGTGACTGCTGTTAAAGAAGTTTTAGAACCAATAGGACAAGAGGTGATGGGAACTAATGTTCCTAGCGGTGTCTCTAATCAACCCTTTAGTGATGCAGAAACGGTCGCTGGAGCGAGTAATCGAGCGCAAGCTTGTTTAAAGTTTGGTGAGATTGGTATCGGATTAGAAGCTGGTGTGGAGTATTTAAATGAACAGTTATATCTTGTTAATTGGGGTGTATTAAAAACTCAAGACGGTCAAACCTTTTATGCAGGTGGGACACGTCTGCCATTGCCTACTGAGTTAATTGCTCCTCTTGAAGCCGGAGCCGAACTTGGCGATGTTATCGATGGCTATTCAAAACGTCAAAATGTCCGTTCAAACGAAGGTGCAATTGGAATTTTGACAGCAGACTTCTTTAATCGCAAAGACAATTTCAGTCATATTGTTCGCTTATTATGGGGACAATACACATATGCTCAGCAGTGCTGTCGAAAATAAAAATTTGGTTAGAATCGTCTCCTATGATATAATATGATTGTATCATGCTATAAGGGGGCGATTTTTTGTCGAAACAGAAGAGAGATATGACAGTGAATACAACAGAAGAAACGAAAACGACATCAAACCAAATAAAGCAACAATTTATTAACTTAACGAAATCATCAAAACGTAAATTACAAGCATTAAATTTGAAAAATAAATTAAAAATTCATGCGATTAAACATAAATTGACTCAAACTAAAATGGAACCATCAACCTATGAAGCACCAATGATGATGGAAGCTAAACCTTCTCAATTACGATTCCTAAATCGTGCGACAACGATTTTTAGTGGAGTGGTCATCGTTGGATTAAGTGCTGGGTTACTTTATATGGCTAGACCAGTTGTGACAGCAGAGACGTTTCATGCTAAGATGGACGATAGCATCGAAGCAGCCTTTGCATATCAAGGAAGTGAAGTCAATATAAAAAATGGAACAGTTGCCTATCATATTCCACGACAATTCCAATATAAATGGTCCATTGGAGTAAATGATATTATCAAGTATAAAAATAATGAGGTTATTATGCATTATAATAATCAATATAATGTCATTGGACAAGATACCGATACCTATTATTTACTTCGTGATGAAAATAAAGCAGCAGGTGAAGAAGTTTTTTATAAGAACTTTAATATTGATGGACAAAATGGCTTTGTTCAGTTAGTGCAAATGCCTGAGAAATATTTATTAACCGTCTTTGTTGATGGAGCAAAGCTATCAGCCATCATAGACTATGAAGAAGCACCGTATTTAGCTTATAATATGTTAGTTGTTGGACGTACGGTTGAGTCATATGAACCATTAACAACAGAAACGCAAGTGGCTGCAAAAGGAGCTTTACGCTCTACTGACGAGTCTTCAAATTCAGAAGCGGCTGAAGCTGCCGTGACAAGTGTAAAAGATACATCAGCTGGTGTAGCAGCACAATCAGATGAAGAAACGACTGAGTCCACAGATTCAGATGGGGTTGTTGATGGAGAATTGTCAACGATGGAAAATGAACAAGTGATTCAATTTGATTTCAGTAGTGATAAGCGTAGTGAAGTTTCACAAGCTGAAAGTGAAGAATAAATCAAGGGAGGTTTTTTAACGTGAACGAAATTACAAGTGTTGAACAATATCATGAAGTGATTATGAATGAAAATGCGATTATTTTATTTACAGCTAATTGGTGTCCAGATTGTATGGTCATTAAACCATTCATGCCAAGTATCGTAGAAAAGTATAATGAGTATAATTTTTATACGATTAACCGTGATCAGTTGATGGATTTATGTGTTGAGTTAGAGATTTTTGGAATTCCAAGTTTTGTTGCTTTTAAAGGTGGACAAGAAGTTGGGCGCTTCGTTAATAAAGAACGTAAAACACGTCAACAAATTGAAGAATTCATTGAATCATTAGCGTAATGAGAGATAAGGAAAAATCGCCATGAAAATCGTGGCGATTTTTTTTAACCTTCTTGTGAAAGAAGAACCTTTTCATGTATAATTAAGAGTAAACATTTGGGTAATTTAGGGTGTGACAGTATGAAAAAACGTAAAATTTTTGATATTGAGAAAGTGGGCTTTGGGGATGAAGTGACAGTTTCACCAGCACCAAAGCCAATCTCAAAAAATGAATCAAAGGTAATGACTCAACCTACCGTAAAACCTATTGTAAAATCGGTAGTCGATCGTCCTCAGGCTATTTTAAGTCCAGAGGTGAACGTGAAAAAAGAAAGACATATTTCAACTAGTACTCAACCTAATTCGTCTCGAATGAATACTTCTTCAACATCAAAAGCTTCAGGTTATAAACCTGTTGAATTCGTGTCACCGATTAGTGGACGTCGTATTCATCAACCAAAGACGGTACACTTAGCACACGGTCAATATCAACTTTCAACAGCATCTATGGTTGAAGAAAATAAAGATAAGCCTTTGGTTGAAGAGGTACAAATTGAGACTCATCTAAGGGATGAGGGAAGTGAAGTTGTCTCAGTTCTCAATGATGAATTACATGAGCTTTTCGAATCTGAAGACGAAGCTCAAGTTTGTCCCAGTTTTACAACTGCGAACGATGCTATTGAACTGGAAAAAGACGAAACAACAATTGATCGACCATTATCAGATGAAACAGAAGATGTCATCGTTGTAAATAATGAGAAAGAGATTGTTGAAGAAGTGCCAATGGAAGATGTGGATGCATCAGTCACTTATGAAATAAAAGATGGTTTATTGAGTGATATCGCTAGTGAAGTTAAAGAGTTAGCTGAAACCATCGTCGAAACAATTAATAAAGCACAAGGTGTGTTAGACGTTTCAGAACGAGACGAAGTAGATGAGGTGACTCCACTAAGTGAAGAATCTATCGATGAGATGAAAGAAGAAATCACAGAAGAAGTTATCATTGAATCTGAGGAGGGAACTATCGCCTCAGAAGTGAATGACGATGAAGCATTAGAAAAAGTAGCAGAAGTAGTTGCTGTTGAATCTGACGACGAAATTATAGGTTCAGAAGCGAAGGAAGATGAAGCGTTAGTCGAAGAGAGAGACGGCGAGATTGCTAAATCTGTGGCATCCATAGTTCAATCTTCTCAAGAGTTAGAGTTAGATGATGTTTTATCTTTATTAAATGAGGAAGAAAAAGCACCTTCGATTTTTGAGGCGTTGTTATCTGAAGATGAAGCTCATCAGGAACAAGTAAGTGATTTAGGAATTGATGATGTCTTAACTCTTCTACAAGAAGAGGAAAAACAAACCTCACTGCTTGATCAAATTTTGAATCATTCTCAAGAGCAAGCCTCTCTTGAAGAGACATTAAGTGATGAAATAGAAGATGAGATGTTCACGGAACAGGATGAATCCGAATTCTTCGATGATGAAAACTTCTGTGATGAAGTGTTAGAACAAGTTCGAATCGAAGAAGAGGAAGTTGAAGCGATTTATTATGAAACGCCACCTTTATCATTATTAAAAGAGCCAACTCATTCAGAAACAATGGATGAAGAGTGGATTGTTAATAAAATGGAAATTTTAGAACAGACATTCCTTGATTTTGGAGTGAAAGTTCGATTAACAGGAGAGTATACCCAAGGTCCAACGGTTACTCAAATTGAAATTCAGCCTGAATCTGGAACGAAGCTAAATAAAATAACAGGCCTTTCAGATGATTTAAAATTAAGTCTATCAGTTGAGGAATTACGTATTGAACCTATTCCAGGAAAAAATACCATTGGTGTAGAAATACCGAATCCTAAACGTAAGATGGTCTTTCTAAAGGAAATCTTATCAAAACCTGAGTTTATCTTACATGAAAGTCCGCTTTGTATCGGTCTGGGTCAAGATGTATCTGGACAACCTGTTTATGCAGATATCTCAACGATGCCTCATGGACTCATCGCAGGGCAAACCGGATCAGGGAAAAGTGTCTGCATCAATACACTATTAGTCAGTATGCTATATAAAGCAAGTCCAGAAGATGTTCGTGTGATGCTAGTTGATCCAAAACGTGTCGAATTAGCACCGTATAACGCTATTCCTCATTTAATTACGCCTGTGATTTGTGATGAACGCAAAGCAGCTCAAGGTTTAAAGTGGGCCGTTGATGAGATGGAGCGTCGTTATGAACTATTTGCCACAAATGGAGTACGAGACATTAAATCATTTAATGAAAGACGACACGAATTTGAAATGAGTTATGCGAAGCTTCCATATATTTTAATTGTTATTGATGAGTTGGCAGACCTGATGATGGTATCAGCACAAGAAGTCGAAGACTGTATTATGCGAATTACGCAAAAGGCACGTGCGGCGGGAATTCATTTAATTGTTGCGACGCAACGTCCAACGGTAGATGTGATTACCGGAACGATTAAATCCAATATTCCAAGCCGAATTGCTTTTGCAGTTGCTCAAGCAAATGATTCACGTGTCATTTTAGATGAAACTGGGGCACAAAATCTTCTTGGTCAAGGTGACATGCTTTGGTCTTCAAGTGGCTCAAAAGTGAAACGTGTTCAAGGTGCTTATATTTCAAGTGATGAAATTGATGCGATCGTTGCTTGTGTGAAACAACAAGGGAAACCAAAGTATTTAATTTCAGATGAAGTGTTCCAAAAGGGAAGCTCAAGTATTCAATCGGATACGGATCCTTTATTGTATGATGCCATGAATTTTATTTTTGATCGTGGTCATGCAACAGTATCTTCCCTTCAAACACGATTACGCATTGGTTTCAATCGTGCAGCTCGTATTATTGATACATTAGAAATGAACGGCTGGATTGGTGAACCACAAGGTGCACAAAAACAACGCGAAATTAAGATTTCTCGTGAAGAATTTGAAGCCATGAAAGATCAAACACGATTTTAATAGTTAAATGCCTTTAAAAGAAACCGCCTTTTGTGTCTGATAATGACTCAAAGGCGGTTTCCAAATAGGCGATAAATGATATAATAGTAAAGAAATAATCTTTAGTACGAGATAGGAGACGGTTTAGAATGAGTGAAAAATATCATCTCATTGGAATAAAAGGTTCAGGAATGAGTGCATTGGCACATATTTTATATGATATGGGGCATGAAGTTCAAGGTTCAGATATTGAGGAAACTTTATTTACCCAAATCGGATTAGAAGCTAAAGGAATGACTTTATATCCATTTGGAAAATCTAATATTGAACCTGATATGACAGTAATTATTGGAAATGCCTTTAAAGATGATCACGTTGAGGTGATTCAGGCAAAACAAACAGGTGCAAAATGTGTTCGCTATCATGAATTTTTAGGAAGTTTAGCAGGTGGATTTACTTCAATCGCTATCTCAGGAACACATGGAAAAACAACAACAACAGGATTATTATCTCATGTTTTACGTTTAAATCATCCGACGTCATATTTAATCGGTGATGGAACAGGTAAAGGTGTCGAAAATAGTGAATATTTCGTATTCGAAGCCTGTGAATATCAACGTCATTTCTTAGCGTATCATCCTGATTATGCGATTATCACAAATATTGAACATGATCATCCAGATTACTTCAAAGATATTGATGATGTCTTAGATGCTTTCAATACGTTTGTGAGTCAGTGTAAAAAAATGGTGATTGCTTGTGGAGATGATCCAGAAGTTAAAAAGTTAAAAGCTTCAACTAAAATCATGACCTATGGTTTTGAGACTTCAAATCAAGTGATTGCTACAAATGTGTTAAAAAATTCAGAAGGAACAACGTTTGACGTTTTAATTAATGGAGAGTTCTATCATACATTTGTAACACCATTCTTTGGAGATCATATGATTTTAAATAGCTTAGCTGTTATTACTGTTTGCTATCTAGAAGGATTAAATCCATCAATCGTTGAAAAAGATTTACGATTATTTGAAGGGGTAAAACGACGTTTTGCTCAAAAAGCTCATCACGACCAAGTCATCATTGATGATTATGCGCACCATCCAACTGAGATTTCGGTGACATTAAAAGCGGTTCGTCAAAAATACCCAGATCGTGAATTAGTAGCCGTTTTCCAACCGCATACGTTCACTCGTACAGCAGCTTTTATCAATGAGTTTGCTGAAAGTTTAAACTTAGCAGATCATATTTATTTAACAGAAATTTTTGGTTCAGCTCGTGAATCAAATGGAACCGTTGATATTCAAACGTTAATTGATAAATGTCATAGTGGACATTTAATTACGAAGGAAACGGTGAATCAGTTACATCAATATCCAACAGCTGTCGTTGTTTTTATGGGAGCTGGGGATATTAAAAAATATGAAGATGCTTATACACGCTTACCTTGGAACACAGAAGCTTAGGATGAAGGTTGAAAGGATAGGGAAAGATGCTTATATTAACAAATGGTATAACATTAACATTTACATTATCGGATTTATTAATTCTAACAGCAATTGCATGTTTAATCGTTTTAACGATTTATTTAGTCTTCACCTTAAAATCATTGATTCGTTTATTAAATGAGTCAGCGACATTAGTGAATGAGAGTTCAAAAATTGTTGAAGATGTTCAAGAAAAAACAAAAGCAGTAGAAGACTATGTCACACAAGCCGTATCAAATGGTCAAGGGATTTTTAAAGCCATTTCTTTAGTCAATCGTGTACGACAATAAATGAGGTATAATTTATTTTGACGTCTCATAGAATACGTTGAAATGGGTAACATATATTTTGTAGGAAGAAAGGTGGTTTTTTTATGAAAAAAAGAAATGTATTTGTTTTAGGTGCTCTTCTTGGAGCTGCAGCAGTTGCATTATTAACACCAAAATCAGGTAAAGAAATGCAAAAAGAATTATTGCAAAAAGTAGATGACGTTCAAACAAAAATTAAAGATTTAGAAGTTGAAGATGTAAAAGAGGCCTTTGTTGCTAAATTAGATGAAATCAAAGAGGTAGTTAATAACTTCGACTGGGAATCATCTAAAGCTGATCTTGAAGTAAAGGTCAACGATGTGAAAGCAAAATTAAATGAGATGGTTCAACGTTTAGATGAAGCGAAAGAAACATTAAAAGATCAAGCAGAATTAGTTCAAGATGATTTAGAGGAAAACTTTACAATTGTTATTGATGCCGTAAAAGATAATGCAAAAGATCTTGTAGATGGTGTCAAAACCGTTGTTTCAAGCGTTTCTGATGATGCTAAAGTTGTTGCGTCAAGTGTAGCAGAAGAAGTTAAAAATGTAGCAACTGATGTTGTTGATATTGCAACAAAAACAGAAGAAAATCAAGGTGAATAATTAAAAAAGGTTGTATTCTAAATGACAAGAGGTCATGAAGATACAACCTTTTTATATAATTAATTGTTATTTGGATATTTTCTAGTCGCAGAGCATTTGGGGTTATAGAACGATTTTTTAGAATTTCTCTAGAATTGTAGGTTTTAGAACAATAGTTAGCGGAATAGTGTGTATTTAAAGCCTCAAAACAATTAAATAATCCTAAAATTCGAGCTGGCTTAATGAAGATTTCACTATTGCATGATTAACGATAGGACTACAGTTTATCTTTCATCTTATCGGTTGGGTATTAAGTTTTTGTATGATGGTACGTATTATATTATAGTAGGTCTACGACTGATAATAGGTATACTCATCTTAGGGATTGTTGCTAAGGTTTTCTCGATAGCAGCGGGAGTTTTATTTTTACATTGATCGCTAGGTTATATTGCGCTAATTAAAAAGGATTATTTCGTCAGTTTAATAAAAAAAGAGCTGTATCTTTTTAGATACAACTCTTTTTTCGAAGTCCAAACGATTGAGTTAGTAACAATAACAAATCGTGTAAGTGGTTAATAGATATTGAGGGATCAGACTAACTTTACACGGCTTAATAAGTGGCGCTAATTCATACGCGAATGTTACCACTTCTTTCATTGATGGATGATAATGAATGAAGTCCTCAATGTCTGGATCATAGATTCCCCACGCTTCATGGGAATAGCTATACTGAATGTATAATTCTTTCATTATATCCCTCACTTTCAAGGAGAACATTTCTTGTAAGAGGTAGATTAATTATATAACAGGCAGAAAGTTTATTTTGTCGTTTTTACCAAAAGTTTTTAAAAGTTTATGAAGTCTCATAGAGCTCTGATAAGATATGAATTGCTTCCTTATATTTGTGCCGCGCTTGGCAAATCTGAAATAAACTTTTTGAAAAAAGTTCTAATCCTAGACGGTCGTGTTGTTTTTTTGCAAAAGGAATTGCTTCTTTAATTAGAAAAATTCGTAATACATCAGAATTAGGATGATGGACTAAGTAGTAATAAAATTGACACTTTAGATAATTTTGACGATTAAAATCCACTTCTTTTTGCTGAAGTTGAGTTAAGAATCGCTTTAATTTAGGTGTCTGTGAAGAATGATAATAAAGTTTGATGAGTGATAAAATCGTTTCAGATGGGACATGATGCTCAAGTAGGGCTTGCAAGTACATTTTTTCAGCTGAAATATAGTCCTCGATAGCAACATAATAATCTCCATAGCGGTTAAATAAAGTCGCACGCTGATGATAGGGGTCTGAGTGATTAAGTTTAGTACATAAACGTTCAAGAAGAGCATTAGCTTTTGGTAAAAGTCCTGTTTTGGTGTACTCATAGCAGAGTAATAGCTCGCAGTCGATTGTATATTTTAGCGAGTAATATTTATTAAATTTAGATAATGCTTCAACGGCAAGATGACCTGCTTTAAAAGAGTCGTTAGATAAAGAATAATACTCAGCTAATGATAGAAGTAATAGTGGATCTGAGAGAGTGATTGTATTAGCTATTTCGTAAGAGAGATGATAGTAATTTTTAGCTAAGAGGCCTTCAGTGAATGCCATATAGTAACGGCCTAAAAAAAGATAATAAAATTGAAGCTCTTCGAGTGACATATATCTCATCATTTTCTGTAATATTAATATTTGCTTTTGGGCTTGTACATAGTCTTTATTTAGTACTGAAGATGCAAACTTAATTAAGCGTGCTTGATAATGAAAGGAAGTGTTTAAATTCTGCTGGTGTAGTGCTATCAAATCATGTTGATAAACCTTAATTCGAATGGGGTCTAACCAATTAGTTAGCTGTAAACTAGGAACCTCAATGATGTTTAGTTTTTCATAAAGTTTAGATAGAAGTAAGGGTGTCGCTTTATGATTACCAGTTTCAATTTTTGAAAGGGTAGACGTATTACAAATATGTTCAGCGAGTTCACTTAAGGTTAAGTTAAGGTGAAGTCGTTTATCCCTAATAATGGCCCCGGGATGAAGCGGGGGAGAAAAAGAGAGTCGTGAATAGGTCAGGTTTTTCGCATACTCGTATTGTTTCATAGTCCACCTCTTTAACTTTTCGCTCTGTTAGACCATTTTATTGACGCTCGAAAACGTTAATAATATTAGTTTTAAAATTCTATTGAGTTAGACAAAGATAAAAATGTATGATCAGTAATCTTTTATGTCAATATTTTCTTTTAACAGAGCTTAACTTTTTAGGTTACGTCACCATGTTATCAAAAGAATTATTATTGTTATATGGATAATGATGATATTCATATGGACAAAAAATAGAAAAGGAGCATCATCCGTAGATTGTGCTCCTTTTTAAATTATTTTAATGCTTTTAATACTTTATTAGCAAGTCCTAAATAAGCAATTCCAATTTCCTCTTCTGGTGAGAAGATTGAATGCGATAATTCATTTTGTGGTTGTCCGATTGGTAAAGAGGCTAATAAGTCAACTTCTAATTGAGAAGCAACTAAATCTCCACCCCCTGAACCAAAGATAGCATCATGAGCTCCGCTCACTGGATTGATGTAGTAAGACATGTTTTCAACAACTCCTAAGATATTATGTTTTAATGTCTTAGCCATGTATCCTGATTTAACAGCGATGTGTGAAGCTGTTGGATGAGGTGTTGTAACGACGATGACATGAGCTTCAGGAATTAATTTTTGAATATCGATGGCAACATCTCCTGTTCCCGGAGGTAAGTCGATTAACATAAAGTCTAAGTTTTCATCCCATGCCACATCGTTGAAGAAATGATTTAACATACGGTTAAGCATCGGTCCACGCCACATTAAAGGTTGATCATCTTCTAAGAAGAATTCTGTTGAGATAACTGGAATATTGAAGGCTACTGGTGGATAAATTTTATTATTTTCTGCCATTTGGAATCCTTCTTTTTTCATTTCAAAGATGTGTGGAATACTTGGTCCATAAATATCCGCATCAATAATTCCGACTTTCTTTCCTAAGCGGGCTAAGGCAACCGCTAAGTTAGCTGTAACCGTTGATTTTCCAACGCCACCTTTACCAGACGTCACGGCAATATAAACAGTTTTCTTTTGGTTATCTGATTCCTCTTTTTCATGAGGAAGCTCTTCAAATTGAACTTTGATCCCACGGAACTTATGGTCGATTTTAATTAACTTCGCTAATTGACGAGATAATGTTTTTTCTTCTGGTCCTTTTGTTAATCCAATCGCAATAATCGCTGTCACAATTGAATCTTCTTCGTCAACAACTAAGTGGCGAAGGCTATTTTGTTCACCTAATGTTTTATTTGTGCTAGGATCAACTAACTGTTCGATCTCATGTTTAATTTGCTCTTTTAAACTCATAGATTAAATCTCCTTTACTATATAGAAATAGATGAATGGCATCTATTTATTGTATCAAACTTAAACTTATCAAACGTCTTATATAAGAACGAATGATTATGTGCTCATTATACACCAAAAATGAAGGAATGCGGTAATTAACGCTCAAAATGTAGTGGGAAATTTGAAAATTCCGCGATATTTAAATTTGTACAATGAGGTTCGGGTAAAATAGAGCTATAAGCGGCTGTGACACTTTGTTCATGTTTTAGCATTGGATGTCCTTTTGAATCGAATTTACTATAAATAGGAACATTGACGTCTTTTTTAATGGACTTTAAATATTGCTTTCCAGTTGGGGTCGCCCCTAGTAATCGAACGTAAGGTGCTCCGGTTGCTAGTTGTAAATCATGAATCCATTCTTTTGTAGTGTGCGTCAAAATGTTGGCGCAAATGCGCTGAATACGCGTACGCGTGTAGCGTTTTGTCTTCACTGCATCCATAAATTCCTCGAATGACGAACTCTTCATCATCGCCGAATACAAACGATTTTCAATTCCTTCTTCGACATCGTGAATCTCAACTAGATGTTTTGGTGTTAACGTCAATATTTTTTGTTTGAGAAAAGGGAAGTAGGTTTCCCACGTATGATAGGTGTTTGTTTGACGATAATGTTCATCTAAAATATCTTGCACGTTTTTTGGTACAAAGGTACTAAAATCGGCACGTTGTTCACGCAGATTTCGGATTGAGGTCGCACTTGAAATTTTATCATGGGTTGGGGCTTGATCACGATAGTCACTATGAATGCGTGTTAAGGTTCCAACTTTGATTGGACTTTGTAATTCATTCACCGCACGAATATAATAAAGTCCTAATGTATTATTAGGCGAAGTTCCAAGTTCTTTCGTAAAATTGAATTCTTCTAATGCTTTAGCATTCGCTTTTGGTAAACTTAGACCGGTTTGTACCCATTTACGAACAGCCTTTTGGAAATCAATTCCACTAGTGATCGACTCTAATTGGATTAATTCGTCAATATTTCCACTTTCGCTACCAAAAATTAATTCATTTACGTGTAAATGTGTTAAAATAGAAACGGCTCCTTTAGCAAATAAGTCGGCATGTTGGCAACTATAGGCATAAGGTAGTTCGATTACTAAATCGGCTCCATTTGCAAGTGCCATTTTTGTACGTTCCCATTTGTTAAGGATCGTTGGTTCTCCACGTTGAGTAAAATGTCCACTCATAACGACAATTAAGACATCAGCATTTGATTGCTCAATGCTTTTTGTGAGATGATATAAATGGCCATTATGAAATGGATTATACTCAACTATTAAACCTGTTGCTTTCATCGTATCACCTTCCTAAATTCTATTATATCAAAGATGCATTGATATTAATATGAAGGTTGGTTATATTAAAGAAAGAGTCAGTTGTGAACCAAAAGATAAAATTAAAAAGATTACACATCTTTTTGTTGAATATTATCAACTGACTTGTTGACAATGAAATAAAAAGTATGTATAATGTAGTCTGTTGCAATTAGAGGTGATTGTGATGAAATGGGCTATTGCTCAACTTATAAAACAAGGTTCCAAAGTTTTTGAAATTGACGAATTAGTTGATTTCTCAGACATTGTGAACGCACATGATGAAATTCGTAAATTGTCAAAAGTTAAAGTGACAGGAACAGGACAACTTCAAGGCAAAAAGGTAGTGTTTAATCTTCATATCGAAGGAACAATGACATTAGCTTGTGCCTTAACACTTGATGATGTAGAATACCCATTTGATTACGATTCCGTTGAAGTCTTCGTATTAGATGCGGATCTATATGAAGAAGGTGAAGATGAGTATCTTGTAACTGGAACAACGATTGAACTTGCACCGGTTATTTGGCAAAATATTTTGCTTCAAAAACCTTTACGTGTCGTAAAAGAAGGTGCTTACGAAGAAATGAAGAAAAAAGGAATCGAATTTGAAACAGAAGAAGATTTGCACGAATCAGAAGCTGAACCAAAAGTCGATCCACGATTAGCGGTTTTATCAAAATTGCTAAATGATACTCAAGATAACTAGGAGGTGTCAAAATGGCTGTACCACAAAGAAGAACATCTAAAACTGCAAAGCGTAAACGTCGTACTCACTTCAAATTAGAAGTACCAGGTATGGTAGCTTGCCCACAATGTGGAGAAATGAAATTATCTCACCGTGTATGCGGAACTTGCGGAACTTACAAAGGACGCGAAGTAGTTAAAACTGAAGAATAATACTTTGTTAATGGGCCCATTAATAAAGGTTAGCTAGCCAGAGCAGAAATGCTCTGGCTTTTGTTAGATTTACTAGCAATCTTAGATTGCTTAGTAAATCTATACATCGGTAGAGATGCGTTCTACCGATGTTATCAACTAGCGAAAGGTGAGGTATAAACCGAACCAATATTTGAATAATCAATCACGATTAAATGGACGACGATAGTCGTTCTTTTTTTATGCCCAATTTTATTTAGAAATTTTTGAGTGAATTATACAGTCCTTATCCTACAAAGTAGGTATCCTTCGCTAATAAGGAAAACTCCACTACTAGGGTAAACTCTATGTTCAAGAAGTATGTGATTTAATTAGATATGTATGCTAAAACATTACTTTAAGACATTGATTATATATTTAAGAGAGTGGGATAGTTGTTCTCCTTTTAATTTTTAGGAAAAGAATTTTCATACCATATTATAGAAATTTTCACTTTACATGTTTGAGGTTTAATGTTAGAATTCACATCATCATTAGACAGAAAGTGTAGTGACTTATAGACGAGTAGTTACTGCAATTTAAGGGGAGATTATGATGTTTAGGAAATTGAATGAAAATGATTACACAAAGACGATGGATTTTTTAGGTAAAGATCCTGGGCTTAATTTATTTCAGATTGGTGATATTGAAAACTATGGATTTGATTCGGAGATTCAAACCGTTTGGGGAAGTTTTAATGAAAATGAGGAATTAACGGGAGTCTTATTACGTTATCGAGACAATTATATTCCTTATTTTAAAGATGAAGAGCTATTTGTTTCAAAGTTTAGAGAAGTTATTCAAAACGATGAGCGAGCTAACATTATATCTGGTGAAGCACAGATGGTAAGTCCGTTTAAATCTTGCTTTGAACGATATCATGAGAGAGAGATGTATTTTTGTGAATTAAAGGATAATCTATCCTTAAAAACAGGGCAAGTAACTATTAAATTGGCAACACCTGATGATGCCGAGCGTATCTTTGATTTATTATTGATGATTGAGGAGTTTGATACTTTAAATCGAAATTCTGCTGATCATGTGCGTCAAAAGCTTGAAGATCAATCAGGACGCATTTATTTTATTGAGAATGAGAAAAAAGAAGTGATTTGTACTGCTCAAACAGCAGCTGAAAACTCTAAATCTGCGATGGTAGTTAGTGTTGCGACACGTAAAGATTATCGACGTCAAGGATTAATGACGCAAGTGTTATCTAAATTATGTCAAGATTTATTAAATGAACAGAAGACACTTTGTTTGTTTTATGATAACCCTGAAGCCGGAGCCGTTTATCATAAATTAGGGTTTAAAACGATAGGAAAGTGGAAGATGATTGTTCGCCAGCCATAAGATGATTTCGTAAATTTTAACAGTTGTCTATGTTTTAGGTGGCTATTTGCTCACCTGAGTCCGATGTATTTATTTTTAGTCTTTTAGAGGAAAAGGTTGTTATGAGTTATTCGTCTATTTGGAGAGAACAAGTTGTTTAAAAATGAGTTTCAATTATTTTGACTATTGCTAGGTGTTTAAAGAGGTGATAAGGTGGCCACACATAAATTTGGAATAATGCAAAATGAGCCTATAAATAACGAACGATTTGATGAATATGAACCAAATAAATATCATTGTATTGCAATTGATGATAATTTTATTGAGCCTATTTTAATCGATTTACAAAATGTCTGCTGTTATTGGCATACTCGTCAAGTTCCAGGTAGAGGGATTGCATACCACGGGATTACACTTATACCTCCTCAGTCCATCGATCGGTTAATACAGATTTTATCGTTACAAGATAAATTAGAATATACTCATTTGATTTCTTTAGCTAACCAAGCAAAACAAGAAAATAAATATCTGATTCATTTTGGAATCTAAAATTTGATTTATAGAGAACAAGAGGGAATAAAGGTTCTATAATAGTTGGTGTTGCTGTATAAGCAATGCCTAAGCAAGCGTGTATCGCTCATAATAAAAATTTTTCTTTATCTGTAAGAAAAAGGTATTAGAATTCAGTGATGATGAAGGCATTAGTCACGTTTGTAATTAATGATCTTGTGATTAAAGTGGTCTCTTTAATTATAAAAGTTGGAAAGGAACGTGCCGTTTATTTATCTAACTCAACTTTCTCAGTTGAAAAATAATCATACCTCCTTAATCTTCTAAGGGAGGGCATCTATCGAGTATCGCTCTTGACAATTTATTCTTTTTACTGGATGACATAAAAAAAGACATCCTTTCTGGAAATACTAATGGTAACCAGCCAATAGAAAGGATGTCATCATTATGTTACCACCATTTAAAAAATTTATGCTTTTACCCAAAGAAATGCAAGCAACTTTTTCTGAACTAAAAATCAGTTCCCATTTACGCCAAGCTAACATTAAAAAATCTAAGGGGTTCTCTTGTCTTTACCTCTTTACGTTGATTTTTCTATTAACTTTTCATCATAGAACGTGGTTTCAATCTAAATTCTGTGATCGTAAAGCTTCTGATTTACCAGGAAAAGATGTGGTCTACCGCTTTTTAAGTACCTCTACTTACAATTGGCGTCGCTTCTTGCTTTCTTTAAGCTCTTACGTGATTTCACTTTGTACGAAACTCACAACGGATGATCGTGTTAATGTTTTAATTGTAGATGACTCTTTATTTGAACGTCATCGTAGTAAAAAAGTAGAGCTACTTTCAACGGTTTATGATCATGTCAGTCATAAGTATCTCAAAGGATTTCAACTGTTAACGCTTGGATGGTCGGATGGATATTCATTTATCCCTTGTAATTTTTCATTAATGGTAAGTGCCAAGAAGTTACTAGTCAATCTTTCATCAGAGATCGATAAACGCAGTAGTGGGTATAAGCGTCGTATAGAAGCACTGATCGATAAACCCACTGCCACTCTAAACTTGGTGAAACAAACTTTATCTCAAGGCATAGCAGCTGATTACCTCTTAATGGATTCGTGGTTCACAGAAGCTCCCTTAATTAAAGAAGTGATGAATGAGGGGCTTGATGTCATTGGGATGGTTAAAAAGACTTCTAAACGATTTTATCAGTATAAAGGAAAGAAATTCCCACTTCAAACATTGATAACACACTGTAACGTCAATCAAAAGATATTTTCTCATCAAGAGGGAAGTCTAGGATCCATTCAAGTTAAATTAAATAACGGCATTCCAGTTAAGATCGTCTTCATTCGTCATCGAAAATATAAAACAGAGTGGTTAGCGATTTTAAGTACAAACACAAGTTTAAGTGATGAAGAAATCATTAGGATCTATGGTTACCGTTGGGACATTGAAGTGTTTTTTAAGTGCAATAAATCTCACTTAAAATTGAATAAAGAATTTCAATGTCGTTCATATGACTCAATGATTGGACATACAACGATTGTTTTTACACGTTATATCTTTTTAGCGTGGGAGAATCGTAAAACGAATGACCCTAAAACATTAGGAATGATTTTTTATGACTACTGTTCAGAAGTCAAAGATGTGGATTTAGAAACAGCATTAAAAGGACTTTTAACGATGGTTCAAGAAATCATCGACCTAGGAGAAAGAGAAATTACAATTAACACAGAAGTAGTGAAAAAACAACTAGACAATTGGATGATGACTTTACCTAATTACATCAAGGGGTTATTAGGCTTTTCGTTGTGCGAAAGTTGAGATCTAAGAAATATGGTTTTGAAGTAGTAGGTGCCTATCAAAATAATATTTATGTTAATAATCAGTATCGTGATGGATTGATGAATCTTTATTAAAAAAATCAGTGCTTTCTGTTTTAGAGGTTTCATTTACTAACTATGTTGACTTCAATTAATAAAATTGTACCGATACACTTCGATAAGTGGGATACAATTTTATAAACTGTTTTGGTAAAATAATTTATTTTGATGGAATTTATGGTACAATAATAACAAAATCATAGATGTAGGAGTGAGATTATGGAAAACATCATTAAATCGGTTACTGCTAAAGCATTAGGTGTAAACGAGGCAGATGTTGTTATTGATTACCGTTTAATGGGTGGGATGTCAAACTTAATGTACGTGATTGTTGTAAATGGAGAAAGATATACATTCCGTATTCCTGGAAAGAATGCCGAAGTATTTGTGAATCGTGAAGAAGAGTTAGCCAATATTCATATTGTTGATGAGTTAGGAATCAATAATGAAATGGTTTATTTCGAGACAGAAACAGGATACAAACTTTCTAAATTCGTTGATGGGACACCTTTAAGTGAGGTTGAAAATCCCGAAGCCTACTTAGAAGAGGTATCGAAAGTTTTACATGTGTTACATGAATCAGGATTAAAAGCACATGATGATTATCGTCCGTATGAACGTTTAAATGCTTATGAAAAATTAGTGACTGATTTTGGTTATAAACATGCGGATAAATATTTTGAATTAAAAGAAGAATTCTTAAGTAATCGTGAATTCTTAGATCAATTCCCAAAAGTCATCTGTCATAATGATAGCCAAATTTCAAACATGGTCGTTGAAGCGGATCAAACATATTTATTAGACTGGGAATTTACAGGAAATAACGATCCAATGTATGATGTGGCTTGTGTTGGAAATAAAGAGTTTGAATTGGCGTTAAAATTCTTACCCGTTTATTTAGGACGTGAACCGCAGGTAGAAGAATCTCGTCGTTTATATTTATGGCGTGCTTTCCAGTGCTTACAATGGCATAACGTGGCATTATACAAAGACTTAATTGGGTTAAGTAAAGATTTAGGCTTAGACTTTAATATGATTGCAGCTGCTTATTTAACAAAAGCAGAGCAATTTTTAAGTGGAGCTAACCAATATAAATAAGAAATTTTTAAAAAGCTTAGAATGAAATTTTCGTTCTAAGCTTTTTTCATAAGGTGAGATAAGAAGTTTGTTTGATTTTTTAGTTTATCGTGTTCATGAAAAATTGAATGTGTTACAATTTATTTTGTTAAAAAATGTAAAATAAAGGGTAGGAAGATGAGAGTTTCAGATATTATAAGATTAGCTCAAGATTATATGGGACTTGCCATTGTTTTAGTTGGAATATTAGGCGTTTGTTTTATTTTAGGGTATTTAGTTATTTATAAGAAAGTTTTTAAAGGGGAAAAACAGTTGTCTAAAGGCAGAGTAGCGTTAATGGCAATTTTTCTTTGCTATTTAATTGTTGTTTTAGGTGCTACTTTAGGAAGAGGAGGGCATTATGATCGACAAGAGATTGATTTTCGTCCTTTTCGAGCGTATTGGGAGGCGTGGAATAATTTTTCACTGGTTGAATGGCGTAATATCATTTTAAATATTTGTATGTTTGTCCCTCTAGGGTTTTTATTACCACTTATGGGAAACATCTTTCAAAACGGATGGATGACTTATTTAACAGGATTTCTATTTTCATTATTCATTGAAGGGGTTCAGCTTATCGCAAAAAGAGGAATTGTTGAAGTGGATGACTTAATTAATAATACCGTGGGGTGTATGATTGGGTATGGAATGGTAATGATGGTGATTGAATTATTTAAGTGGTTTAAGTGTAAAAATCAAAACATATCATTTGTTAAAATGGGGATGATTCAACTACCGCTTGTCATCACACTTGTTGCATTCGGTTTGATTTTTTATTCGTATGATCAGAAAGAATTTGGGAATTTAAGGAGTGCTCCTGTCTTTAAAGTTAATATGTCAAATATTGAGTTAATCACAGACCTTTCTTTTTCAAATGCTGTGACTCAAGCAGCTGTTTATGCTGCAAACGTTGGGACAAAGGCAGACACACGAGAGGTAGCCAATCAATGGTTTTCCTATGTAGGAGCAACGATTGATGACAGTCAAATTGATGTCTATGGTGAGACGATTATTTATTATTCAACCGATCGGGATTATTTGATTTGGGTTGATTTTTTAGGGTTGGCTATTTCGTTTCGGGATTGGACACACTGGGATAGTCCCAAGCAAGCGGGATATACATTAGAAGAAGTGACTGAAATTTTAGGGACATACGGTATTACATTACCTAAGGATGTGATTTTTGTTGATCATAGAGATGGAACTTATACATTAGAAGCGAAAATGGGGGAGGTTAATGGTTATTATTTAGATGGATTTATTGATTGCACGATTACAACTGATGGTTCAATTGAATCGATTAGGAACCATATGATTCAATATGAAGAATATAAAACAGTGGATATCTTATCAGAGGCACAAGCTTTTATGCAGCTGAAAAAGGGAAATGTGAAAGAAGGATACCTTAAGTATTTATATAAGTCCAGATAAGTTTTTTACATCGTAAAAACTTTTAGCTGGACTATAGTCTGCCTTGCACGGCATAACCATCTCATATTTCGGTTGCTGTATTAAATGTAGAAAACATTTCTGTTTGTATTTAGATTTGATGGAGCCGATTGAAGTTAAAGCGGTTAGCTTGCAGTACGAAATGGATTCAAAAGGTTATTATCAGCCAATGTATCATTTTGAGGTTTTAAATCATAATCAAGCAGCATCTATCTGGATTCCAGCTATTCCATAAGGGATTGATTTTAAAGTTAGACTCATGAAATTCTTATTTAAGAAGGGATTCAATGAGAAAAGTCATGATTATAGGTTGTCCTGGTAGTGGGAAAACAACACTAGCTAGAAAACTTTCATGTAAACTGAACTTGCCGCTTGTTCATCTTGATGTGTTGAACTGGCGAGATCATTGGCAACCAGTCTCAACAGAAGAATTTGATGCCTTACTTTTACAGGAAGTCCGAAAAGAAGCATGGATTATTGACGGAAACTATCATCGGACAATTCCACTTAGGTTAGAACAATGTGATACTGTTATTTACTTAGATTATTCGCGAATGACTTGTTTGTTGGGGGTTATTAAACGAGTTCTTAAAGGGTATGGTAAATCGCGACCAGATATGGGAGGAAATTGTCCTGAACGATTTGACTTTAGTTTTTTTAAGTTTGTTTGGGACTTTAACAAAAATAATCGAAAAAACTACTTAGAGATGCTAAGTCATCAAAAAGATAAGACAGTCATTATTTTTCATAATCGAAGAGAATGTTCGGAATTTTTAAGAAAGTTGTAAATCTATAAGAATCATTTATAGAAAGGAAAAAGAAAAGATTAAGATGTCACGATTTGATTCATTTCGATTATACTACTAGTGTAGTGGCAGTTGTCATTTTTATAATGAAATTGCCTTAACTTTGGTGTAAGGACGTGGAGAAGATGAAGGATGAACTCTTTCGTGAACAATTAAAAAGTTTGTTAATAGAGTATCATTTGACACTCGAGGCACTGAGTCATTTAACAAATATCAGTTTACTTTGGTTTACTGAAGTGTTAGAAAAGAAATCAACGTTAAGTGCTTTATCGGATGAACAGCTATTAACACTCAGTTTAACGATTGAAATGTTTAGAGTGGGGATCACAGCGATCAAAGATGATGAACGGGTTTTAACCATTATGAAACTTTTAATCGTTGAATGTGGGCTAAAACTCGAAACCTTTGCTGCATATGCGAACGTTCCTCTAGAAGAGGTTCAACTCTTTTTAGCTCATCCTGAACAAGTTGAGGTTGAAGTTAAGTATCGGTTGGCAGTTAAAGTCATGTTTTTGTTTTCATTGTTCAAAGATTCTATCAGCTTAATTTAATCAAAATCAATGTATAAGTCCAGATAAGTTTTTTACAGCGTAAAAAATAAGTTCTAGTAGTGGAAGATGCCTTTGTATTAAAGTAGTTAGAAAACTAAATACATTTTTATTCTTATATAGACGAGTTATCTTACCCTAAGATAGCTCTTTTTTCTAGTTAGCTTTGAATGGTACTTGTTTTATACATTTTTTTGGTACAAGGGATTAAATGATTTAGCTTATTCTATCATTCATTCCTCATAAAATTGAAAGTTCTGTCGTAAACTGTAAGTAGGAAAGTGAGGGGTACTTATGCTGCTTGAAATGATGGCTAGTCTTTATTTAAATGAGTGTCCATTGTTACAGTCAGGGGTTGATCCTTTCATTTTATTTGAAGTAGGGGAGGAGGAGACAATGAGTTGTTTTCAAGTACTGACGCTACAAGAACAGTATGGTGATTGTTTAGAACAACAAGTTCCATTGGATCCAAGCATCATTACTTATGACGAGTTACGTTATTTAAAGGTTTTACATTTTGGTTATGATGGGCTTTTTCATGTGGGAGAACTTATTGTCAATGTAAAAGTGGCGGACGAAGTTCTCGATATTTTTAAACAACTGTATTTAATGAGATATCCGATTGAGAAATTGCGTGTGATGAGTTGTTATGGGGGCTCTGATGAGCTATCGATGGAAGATAACAATAGCAGTTCGTTTAATTTTCGTCATGTCACGGATGGAGGTAAATTGTCTAATCATGCCTATGGATTGGCGATTGATTTAAATCCGAAAGTGAATCCGTATGTGAAAAATGATTTAGTTTTACCCACAAATGGGCTAGCCTATGTGAATCGAGATCAACATGTACTAGGTATTATTAAAAAGAACGATGCTGTTTATCAACTGTTTACGTCACATGGATGGACGTGGGGAGGCGATTGGACGAGTTTAAAAGACTATCAGCATTTTGAGAAAAAATATTAGAAAGGGGCTATCTCATTTCGAGACAGCCCCTTTTATTTGCGTTTGAATAACACTTTATCACTTGTAATATGTGATGTTGTATTCCATGTACTTGGATCGTTTTTATCATAAGCCTCTAAGAAATCAATCACTTCTTTTGTAATTGGTGTTGGCGTTGAAGCCCCTGCTGTCACAGCAACTGTTTCAACCTCTTTTAACCAGTTTAAGTCAAGATCTTCAAGTGAGGCAATACGATAGGATGGTGTATTAGCACGTTCAATTGAAATTTGTGATAAACGAGCCGTGTTATTACTGTGTGGGTCTCCAACGACAATTGTTAAATCTGCTTCAATAGCTTGAGTTGCCACTGCTTCTTGACGAACTTGTGTCGCATTACAAATTTCTTTAATAAATTGTGCTTGTGGGAATTTTTCTTGGATTTTTTGCGATAATGAATATACATCCCATAAACTCATGGTTGTCTGATTGGTGATGATAATTTTTTCATTATCAAGATTTAATCCTTCTAATTCATTTGCTTTTGAAATGAGATGAATGTGCTCAGGGTCGACACCAAGTGCCCCTTCCGTTTCAGGGTGTCCCTGTTTACCAATGTAAATTACGTCGTACCCTGCGTCGATATGCTCTTTCATTAAGACATGGGTTTTGATGACATCTTTACAGCTAGCATCAATAACTGTTAATCCTTTATCGATTGCTTTTTGTTTAACGGATGGAGAAATTCCATGCGCAGTAAAGATAACAGTCCCAGTATCAATTTGATCTAGTAACTCATCACGTGTTTTTGATTTATCATCAACTGTAATCACGCCTAAATCATCGATGGCTTTTGTGATATGTTCATTGTGAACAATCATCCCTAAAACATAAATTGGACGTGGTAATGTTTCATTCAGTGCTGCATCTTGGACAATATTTAAAGCGCCGATGACACCTGAACAATAACCACGTGGAGCAATTTTAATTACTTTCAATGAACTCACCTCTGCTTTAGATTTGGGTTTATTATATCATATTTCGACGATTATCTCCTAATAATAAAGAATATAGGTTGAATTTGGTCACTCACATTTGGTAAGATAGAATTTGTGCGTCAAAAGGAATTTGCAAAATAATGAGAATTTTGTCGTTAAGATTGATAGAAGTTAGTTATACTAACATTGAAGGAGTGGTATTCATGTCTGTACGTTTTCAAGATTTAAATATAAAACCATATTTAAAGGCAGCTGTTGCTGATTTACATTTTGAAACTTTAACACAAATCCAAGAAGAGGTTATGCCGTTAGCATTAAAAGGAAAAGATATTATCGGTCAATCGCAAACGGGAAGTGGAAAAACACATGCGTTCTTAATTCCAATTTTCCAAGGGTTAGATGAAGAGTTACAACAAGTTCAAGCAGTGATTACAACACCAACACGTGAACTTGCTGAACAAATTTATAATGTGGCAAATCAACTAGCATCATTCAGTGATAAACCAATTAAAATTGCACGTTATGTGGGTGGAACCGATAAACAAAAAACAATTGAAAAATTAGGTACACAGCCACAAATCGTTATCGGAACACCTGGACGTATCAAAGACTTAGCGATTAACGAACGTGTCTTATTAGTTCATACAGCGAAAATGTTTGTTGTCGATGAAGCAGATATGACACTGGAAACAGGGTTTTTAACAGATATTGATCAAATCGCAGGAACAATGGGACGCGGATTACAAATGATGGTTTTCTCAGCAACAATTCCTCAAGCGTTAAAACCATTCTTAAAAAAATATATGACAGCCCCAACGCATGTTCATATTCAACCACGCCAACAAACAGCTGTTAAGATTGAACATATCTTATATCCAACGAAACACCGTAGTCGTGTTAATATCATTGCTAATATTTTAAAGGCATTAAATCCATATTTAGCAATTATTTTCGTCAATACAAAACAAAATGCCACAACAGTTTCAAATGCTTTAATGTCACAAGGATTCCGTGTTGGACAAATTCATGGTGATTTAACACCACGTCAACGTCGTCAAATGATGCAACGTATTCGTAACTTAGAATTCCAATACATTGTGGCTACAGATATTGCGGCACGCGGAATTGATATTGAAGGAGTAAGTCATGTCATCAACTATGAATTACCACAAGATTTAGAGTTCTACATTCACCGTGTTGGACGTACTGCTCGTGGAAACTATGATGGAGTGGCAATCACATTATATGATTCAGCTGAAGAAGAATTATTACAAGAGTTAGAAGCACGTGGAATTGAATTTAACTATAAAGAAGTTAAAAATGGTGAATTAGTGGCTGTTAATGCTCGTAATGCCCGTCAAAAACGTGAGAAAAAAGAAAATGAAATCGATAAGATTGCAAAGTCGAAAGTGCGTAAACCTAAGAAAGTAACGCCAGGATATAAAAAGAAAATGAAAGCTCAAATGGAGCAAGTGAAACGTCAAGAACGCCGTAAGCGTAAATAAGTATTGAAAGTCAGGTGATGAGGGATGTTGAAAATCGGTTCTCATGTTGGGATGGCAGGTAAAGAGATGTTACTTGGGGCTGCAAAAGAAGCAGCTTCATACGGGGCCAACACATTTATGATTTACACGGGGGCTCCACAAAATACACGTCGTAAACCTATTGAAGAATTAAATATTGAAGCGGGATGGCAGTACATGAATGAGCATGGTCTATCGGATATCGTCGTTCATGCGCCATATATTATTAACTTAGCAAATACCGTGAAACCAGAAACTTTTGAATTAGCTGTTGAGTTTTTAGCCAAAGAAATTGAACGTTCTGAAGCCCTTCGTGCGTATACATTAGTTCTTCACCCAGGGGCTCACGTTGGAGCTGGTGTAGAAGTTGGACTTAAAAAAATCGTTGAAGGATTAAATGAAGTGTTAACGAAAGACACAGCAATTACGATTGCGTTAGAAACAATGGCCGGTAAAGGAACAGAGGTTGGACGTAGTTTTGACGAATTAGCTTATATTTTTGATAATGTTGTTCATAATGATAAGCTACGTGTTTGCTTCGATACATGCCACGTTCATGATGCAGGATATGATATTGTGAATGATTTTGCAGGAGTATTAGAATCATTTGATCGTTTAATCGGAAAAAAACAAATTGCAGCATTCCATATTAACGATAGTAAAAATGTGAGCGGAGCGAAAAAAGACCGTCATGAAAATATCGGATTTGGAGAAATCGGATTTGATGCGTTAAAATATATCATGTATCATCCAGATTTCAAAAAAGTACCTAAAATTTTAGAAACACCATATGTGGCTGTAGGTGGAGATTCAAAAGATAAAGTACCACCCTATAAACAAGAGATTGAAATGTTTAGAAAAGGTGAATTTGACCCTCAAAATTTAGATCGTATTTTAGGACGTCTATAATAAGAAAAATAACCATCCAAATGGATGGTTATTTTTTGTTGAAAATGACATTGCGTTTAATGTTCGTAATAAGTTCGTGATATTTTGATATATTGGACGTATTTAGATGAGTACGTAATTGATCGTGGTTTAAGGATAAAGAACTTTCATCGATGACTTCGTTCCAGTAATTGGTTAATATGTAGTGGAAACATTCCAAATCACTAGCATCGATGCGCAAGTCATTTTTAGAATTTAATAAGATTAAATCTTCAATCGTAAGTTGCATTAAGGTAGCTTTTAATAACTCATACATAGCGGTTCCCCCTTTTGCAATAAATGAGCCATACTCATTTATACTATGTATCCTATGACAAAACGTTCTAAAAAATGAGTCGTTTTTTAAAGACAACGGTTACTTCTCTCTATATAAAGTTATTTTTAAAAAATAATATAATAAATATAAAATTATCAAGTTTTAAATCCATTCATGAAAATGTAAGAGAAGAATCAAGAGTCATTAAAACAAAAACAAACCAAAGTACAACAATTATGACTTAAATTATAAAAACGAGGAGTTCATCTCCTCGTTTTTGTTAGTTATGTTGTTGTTCACGTTCTTTAACAAGTAATTGAATTTCTTCAACTAATGTGTCAAACATTTGATCTTCAGGTACTTTACGAATGATTTCTCCATTTTTAATAAGTAATCCTTCACCACGTCCACCAGCAATTCCGATATCAGCATTTTTAGCTTCACCTGGACCATTGACCGCACATCCCATAACGGCCACATGAATATCATGAGGAATCGTTGTTAGGTAGTCTTCTACACGTTGTGCGAGTGGAATTAAGTTATATTGGATACGTCCGCACGTTGGGCATGAAATGAGGGTTGGTGCATTTTTGATTAATCCGAAATTCTTTAAAATTTCACGTGCGACTTTAATTTCTTCGACTGGGTCAGCACTTAATGAGACACGCATCGTATTTCCAATTCCTTGATTTAATAAGATACCAAGACCGATTGAACTTTTAATCGTCCCAGAGAAAACTGTTCCCGCTTCTGTAATTCCTAAGTGTAGTGGATAAGAGAAGGTTTGAGCTGCTAATTCATAAGCTTTAATCGCTAAATCAGTATCTGAGGCTTTTAATGAGATAATAATATCTTCAAATCCAAGTTCTTCTAAAATTTGAACATGGAATTTAGCACTTTCCACCATTCCTTCAGGTGTCGCTTTCCCATACTTTTGTAAAATATTTTTCTCTAGTGAACCTGCATTAACACCAATTCGAATAGCAACTTGTTTAGCCTTAGCTGCTTCAACGACTTGGCGCACTTTTTCCTCATTTCCAATATTACCTGGATTAATGCGAATTTTATCAACGCCTGCTTCAATGGCTATTAACGCTAAACGATAATCAAAATGAATATCTACTACTAATGGAATGGTAATACGTTCTTTAATTTCTTTTAAAGCTTTGGCATCTGTTTCATCTAAACATGCCACTCGAACAAGTTGACACCCAGCTTTAGCTAAGCGGTTAATTTGCTCAACCGTTGCTTCAATATCGTGTGTTTTTGTCGTTGTCATACTTTGAATAATAACTTCATTAGCACCACCAATGTATAATTCTCCAACTTTAACACGTTTTGTATTGTTACGATGTGTGATTATTGACATCGAATTTCACCCCACAATTTAGCTTCTTTTAAGATAAAGTGCCAGATTGGCATATCTTATCTGTATTAATTATATAATAATTCTAAAGTGTTTCAACTATTATACTTAAAATTAAAGGAGGGGGATTAGGATGGCAGGTTATATTTTACCACCATTACCCTATGCTTATAATGCACTAGAACCCATTATTGATGCAAAAACGGTAGAGATTCATTATACGAAGCATCATAAAGCCTATTTAGATAAGTTAAATGAGTTAGTTAAACGTTACCCTTCATTTTTTGAAGGGAAAAGCATTGAAGAGGTGTTAAGTCAACCAGAAGAAATCCCAGCTGATATTCGACAAGATGTGATTAATCAAGGAGGGGGGTATGATAACCATAACTTATACTTTTATAGTTTATCTCCGAATGGGGGAGGAAAACCTTATGGAAAGTTAGCTAAAGAGATTAATCTAACCTTTGGTAGCTTCAATCAATTAAAGCAGCTGCTAAGTCAAGCATCAATCAGTCAATTTGGTTCAGGATATGGGTGGCTTGTTTTAAATAATCAAAAGAAATTACAAGTTGCTAAAACATTAAATCAAAATTCACCATTAAGTGCGGGCTATACTCCTTTATTGAATATAGATGTATGGGAACATGCCTACTATTTAAAATATCAAAATCGTCGTGCTGATTATGTGGATGCTATTTTTGAGATTATTAATTGGGATGAAGTAGAGCGACGTTACGAAGAGGCAATGAATAAATAATGGCTAAAGACTGGTATGAAAAATGACCAGTTTTTTTGATGTTTAATCCTAAAAAAGTGATTAGATAATCATGAGAGTTAAAGTAAAGAAAGAAAGTGATTTTCATTGAAACAATCAATTGAAAATTCATCATACTAAGAATAGTTTTTACACAAAAAATTCAATTGGCCTCTTTTCAATTATGATATAATAAGTGAGAAGTTAGAGTGGAAAGGTGTAGGATCATGATAGATAAGTTTTTAAAACTAATTAAGTCATTAGTTTTTAGGATACATGTGCTAAAGGGTGTTTGCCTTATTTTATTTTTAGTTGTTGTTTTTCGTTTATATGCCATTCAGGTGACGTATTCGGCTGATTATCAAGCCTATATTGATCGAACATCCACTATTGAATTACAAAAAAATGTACCTCGTGGGGTCATTTATGATCGCAATATGGATGTACTCGTTGATAATGAAGCGGTGAGTACGATTACATATCAACGATATTCAGACGTTAGTGAGAGTGAAATGAAAGAAATTGCAAGTCAATTAGCAGATTTAATTGATGTTGACTTCACCAAGTTAACATCACGTGATTTGAAAGACTTATATCTTGAAAAGTTTGAGGATGAAGCGAAAGAATTATATACGAAAGAAGAAGCAAAGACCTTAGAGGATAAAGAGCTTTATCAACTGCAGTTGAGTCGTATCACGGATGAGATGTTAGCCCAGTTAACCGATCATGATAAAGAGACGCATGCGATTTATATTAACATGAAAAAAGGAACGAATTTAACGTCCAATATTATTAAAAAAGGGGCGACAGAAGATGAAGTTGCGATTGTGAGTGAGCACTTAGAAGAAATGCCAGGAGTTAATACAGAGGTGGATTGGGATCGTACTTATCCAAGCGTGGCAGAGTGGCATCCTATTTATGGACGTGTTTCAACCTATGAACAAGGATTACCAGCGACTTTATCTAGTTATTACAAGGCCCATGATTATCAGTCAAATGATCGTGTGGGATTATCACAATTAGAACTTTATTATGAGCCCCTTCTTCGAGGCTATAAATCACAGTATGTCTTAACGAATGAAAATGAGACGTCAAACTATGATGCGATTTATGAAGGTCAACGTGGCTATGAATTAGTATTAACGATTGATGCCGAGTTACAGGCAGCTGTAAATCAAATCGTCAAAGAAGAGTTAATAAATGCGAAAAAAAATTCGTCAACGACGCAATATTTACGTGAAGCTTATATTGTCATGACCAATCCAAATACGGGTGAAATTTTAGCTATGACGGGAAATATTATTGAGTGGGACGAAGAAGCTAAAGATTATAAAATTATCGACAATTCTCTTGGAACTTTCCAAAACTCATTTACGGTGGGATCAGTTGTTAAAGGTGCCAGTTTATTAACAGGATTTAAGTATGGCGATTCATGGCCAGGAAAAACAATCACTGATACTAAGATGTATTTCAAAGGTGGTCTAATTAAAGGATCATGGAAAAATCTTGGAGGGGTTGATGATATAGCTGCCTTAAAGTTTTCAAGTAACGTTTATTTCTTCCAACAAACAATTTCAATGGGCGGATCTTCTTATTCTCCATATATGACCCTTAACCTTGATTTAGACGCTTTTGAGAAATATCGTTCAACGTTTAATGAGTTTGGTTTAGGTGTGAGCACTGGCATTGATTTACCGAATGAATCAACTGGCCTGATAGAGTCTCAACGTACACCAGGGAAGTTACTTGACTTTGCGATTGGACAGGCTGACCTTTATACGCCAATGCAGTTAGTGCAATATGTGTCAACAATTGCGACAAGTGGGAAACGATTTGCACCAACACTTGTTAAAGAAGTCTATTTACCCTCAAATGATGATGTGAGTGGTAAACAACTGGTTAAAGGATTTACGCCTAACTTATTAAATGTCGTTGAGTTAGATCAAACATACTTCAATCGTGTTCATCAAGGTTTTGTTGCAGCGTTGCAACAATCAGGTGGGACAGGATATTCAGTATTTGCAAAAGCAAAATATAATCCCGCGGGAAAAACAGGGACAGCCCAGGAGTATGCACGTGATGAGGAAGGAAAGTATATCAAAGATGCAAATGGAGAATTGATTGATGTTCATAACCGTACGTTAATTGCTTACGCTCCGGCAGATAATCCAGAAGTTGCAATTTCAGTTGTTGTTCCGCAATGTGAACTCCCAAGCCAATCACATCCTATTTCGTTACAAATTGGAGAGCGAGCGATGCAAGCGTATTTTGATTTGAAAAAGGAACGAGCGAATATTCAAAACAATACTGTAGAAACGGACGAGTTAACAGTTCCGGCAGATGAACAAGTTTCTGCTGATGATTCGAACTAAGATTCAATAAAAATATTCACTCAGTATGTATGAGATAGGGAAAAATATCCTATTATATAGAAGAGTTATACTAATATGACAACTATTTTTAAATTAGGTATAAATTAGTTAAAAATAGGACTTGAGCCATGTTCAAGCATTTGTTATAATTTTTACACACAATATTAAACAACAAAGAATCACTTTATAGTACAAAAATGATAAAAAAAACTTTGTTTTTTGTAGTCTCTCATGCTATAATGTAGAAGTTGTTATTAGATTGGAGGGATTTTAGTGCGAGTAAATCTTACATTAAAATGTACAGTTTGCGGTGAAGAAAACTACATTTCTAAGAAAAATAAACGTAATAACCCAGAACGTCTTGAGATGAATAAATACTGCCCACGTTGCCGTAAATCAACTGCTCATCGCGAGAAAAAATAAGGAATACTTCCTTTTTATAAATCCTGTTATTCAACAGGATTTTTTTTATGTAGAGGAGTAATGGAAATCTTAGATGAAAGAAGTTTGTGAAAACGTTAATAATGTTTTTGTTTTATTAAAAAAGCGCTTTTTTTACAATTTTCGATTAATATTGTTTGTGAAAAAATGTATTATGGTATATAATAAAAATGAATTAAGGACACATTTGTTATTAGCACAAATATGGAAGCTGTTGGAGTTAGTGGAAGTTGTATGCAAATTAGTGTGTCAAAAAAACATATATTAGAGGTGACAGTAATGCAAACAGGTGTAAGACGTGTTGTTTTAGTTGGAACTGGATTCGTAGGAATGAGTTTCGCTTACTCAATGTTAAATCAAGGTGGATTAGAAGAGTTCGTTTTAGTCGACGTAAACAAAGATAAAGCTGAAGGGGAAGCAATGGATTTATCTCATGGTTTAGCATTCGCCCCAAATAAAATGGATATCTGGGCTGGAACATATGAAGACTGCAAAACTGCAGATGTTGTAGTTATCACTGCAGGTGCTGCTCAAGCTCCAGGAGAAACTCGTTTAGACTTAGTTGAGAAAAATGCAAAAATCATGCGTGGAATCGTTCGCGAAGTTATGAAATCAGGATTCAACGGAATCTTCGTTATTGCAAGTAACCCAGTAGATGTATTAACTTACGTTGCATGGCAAGAATCAGGATTACCACGTCATCGTGTAATCGGATCAGGAACAACTTTAGATACTGCTCGTTTACGTTATGAAATCGGAAAATACTTAAATGTTGACCCACGTAACGTTCACGGATACATCGTTGGTGAGCACGGAGATACTGAGTTCCCATTATGGTCTCATACAACAGTTGGTGTTCAACCAATCTTAGACGTTGTTGCGAAAAATCCAAAATTCAACAAAGAAGATTTAGAGCAAATCTACGTAAACGTACGTGATGCTGCATATCACATCATTGAACGTAAACGTGCAACTTATTACGGAATCGGTATGGCATTAACTCGTATCGTTAAAGCTATCTTAAGCGACGAAAACAGCTGTTTATCAGTTTCAGCTTACTTAAACGGACAATACGGACAAAATGATGTATTCGTAGGAGTTCCTGCAATCATCAACCGTAACGGAGTTCGTGAAGTATTTGAATTAAACATCACTGAAGAAGAAAAAGAAAAATTAACTAAATCAGTTAATGTATTAAAAGAAACTTTAGCAACTGTTAAATAATTTCTTTTTTCTGTAAGCACTGTGCAAAGCACAGTGCTTTTTCATATATTTTAATTAATATGTAACCGGTTAATATTATAAAATTAAAGGGTTTACAGCTTTTTATTATAATGATATTATGATAAAATGTATGAGAAAAGATTTTGATAAGATTAAAAAGACGGTACAAGAAAGCGTTTGATTTCACTTGACCGATTAGATAGGAAATATAAGGAGGAATTTTGAAAATGAACAAGTATGTATTTGGAATTGATGTTGGTGGGACGACAATTAAATGTGGTTTATTCTCATCAAAAGGTGAAGTGCTAGAGTCGTGGGAAATTGTTACAAATAAAGCGGATAATGGGGATCATATTATTGCTAATATTGCAGAAACAATCCAAGCAAAATGTGAAGAAAAAGGAATTCAAATTGAAGAAGTTGAAGGAGTTGGAGTAGGTGTTCCAGGTCCAGTTGATAACAATGGAGTTGTTAAAGTTGCTGTTAACTTAGGATGGTCAGAGCGTGATGTTAAATCTGAGTTAGAATCATTAGTTAAAGTTCCAGTAGCAGTCGGAAATGACGCGAATGTTGCGGCATTAGGTGAGTTATGGTTAGGAGCTGCAGCAGGTTCACATGATGCCATTATGTTCACTTTAGGAACTGGTGTTGGTGGCGGAGTTATCGTAGATGGTAAAGTCGTTGCCGGTGTTCATGGTGCTGGTGGAGAAATCGGACATTTAGCTGTTGTATTAGAGGATGGAAATCAATGTAACTGTGGTAAAAAAGGATGCTTAGAAACAGTAGCATCAGCGACAGGGATTGTTCGTGAAACTGAAAAGTACTTAGCAGCATGTGATGAAGCTTCTTCATTACGTAGCTTAGAAAAAATCGAAGCAAAAGATGTTTTTGATGCAGCTAAAGCAGGAGATGCAGTTGGATTAAAAATGGTTGATCAATTAGGGCGTTATATCGGTTTAGCAGCTGCTAACTTAGCTGCAACGACAGATCCACAAAAAATTATCATCGGTGGTGGAGTCTCTAAAGCAGGAGATATCTTAATTGATACAATCGTGAAACATTATCAAAACTATGCATTTAGTGCAGTTCGCCAAACAGAGTTCGTTTTAGCCGAGTTAGGAAACGACGCTGGAATCGTTGGTTCAGCTTATTTAGCAAAAACAGTTTAATGAAATAAAAAAGCACCCTTTTTGAGGGTGCTTTAAGTCGTATTAGAGGTGATGAGTGTGAAAGTCTATCCATTAGTTTTAGGACCTGTACAAACGTCTTGTTATATCGTTTCAAATCATGAAAGAGCAGTTGTTGTTGATCCAGCGGCTAATGCTAATCAAATTATTCAATATTTAGGAATGAAAAAATTAAAATTAGAGGCGATTTTTTTAACACATGGACATTTTGATCATATTGGTGCAGTGAATGAGTTAGTAGAAAAATATCAAGTACCAATTTACGCGCATAAAAAGGAAAAAGAATATTTTGAGAAATCTGAAGTGAATTTATCGCCGATGATTTATGAGCGTCTCATTTTAAATCCTGATTTTGAGTATCGTTTTGTAAGTGATGAAGAGAGCATTGAGTGTTTAGAAACAAAAATAAAAGTTTTTCATGTTCCAGGTCATACAACAGGAAGCTTATGCTATTATTTTGAAGAAGATGAGATAGTCTTTACAGGAGATACATTATTTAAGCAGTCAATCGGACGTACTGACTTTATTTACGGAAATCATGAGCAATTAGTGACAGGGATTAGACGTAAATTATTAACGTTGCCAGGACAGACACTTGTTTATCCAGGGCACGGAGAATGTACAACAATTGAGGAAGAATCAAAACATAATCCATTTTTAGCTTAGAACGTCATGCAATCGTTTGATTACATGACTTTTTTTATACTCAGAACATAATAAAAGAAGGATTAATCTCCTTCTTTTATTGATTCATTTGATTTTTAATTTGTTCAACCACCTCTGCTACAGTTAAGTGATCCGTCTTAACCGTTATATGGGCGCAGTCACGATAAAAGTTTTCACGCGCTTTATATAAAGAAGTTAGTTTGGTTTCGATTATCTCATTTTGTAACAAAGGACGATTATTAATATCAAGTCGTTTTATTAGTGTGGTAATCTCAGTTTCTAAAAAAATAACTAGTGTGTGTTCAGTTAATAGTTGGCGATTTTCTTGACGAACGATGATCCCACCTCCGGTAGAGATTACGCCTGGATGATTGATTAGTTGTTGTAGGGCATTTGTTTCACAATCACGAAAATAAGATTCACCTTGTGTTTCGAAAATGGAAGAAATGCTTTGGTGTTTTGTGTTTTCAATATACAAATCGGTATCAACCCACGATAAATTTAAGTCCATTGCTAATTTTTTCCCAATAGTTGTTTTTCCACTTCCCATCATCCCAATTAAGACGATTGGCCTCATGCATCTCACCTCTATTTTAAAAGATATGTTTGTTGCTTTTTATTGTATTCAACAGTTCCTTGTCCTAAATATTCATTATAAAGAAATTTATAGGTCACATCAAGTTTTTCATATCCATTTGAATACGTAAAAGTAGCCGTGGTTCCATTGTGTAAGGTGATTTTTTTTGATGGCATGTTATTGCTTGGGGTAAAATTAGCGTCAGATAATTCGTCTATGATAGTGGCTAGACATTCTTTTTCAAGGATGGATAGTATGAAATGCTGTTGCTCGAGTTCATAAGTCCGAACCTGATTTTCGATTCGATAAGCGAAATGGAGTAGGAGAAGGGCGATAATAAAACTGATAGCCAATGTCAATGGAAGAATCACCCCTTGTTCATTCTTCATCTAATCCCTCCTGGAAAATTTCAATTAATTGTGCTTCATCTAACTTATCCTGTATGGTTTCATTTAAGTTTTCTTTATTTAACTCCTCAGATGCTGTTTCATATGACTCTGTCAATTGTAAGGGGAATAAAGAAGAGGAGAGGTAAATGGTATATTGATTACCATTTGAGCTGTGTAAAGTGAGGGTAACTGATTGGTCATGATGAAGGGTAGTGGTAAGTTTGTCACAGTGATAGAGAGCGACTTCGCCTCCTTTTCCGCCCACTTGACGCATGAGACGATGATTGGAGATGTAATAGGTTGGGACGGTTCCATTGGCTAAGTGAATTTGAAATTGAGAGGACGTATTGGAAAAATGATTGGCACGTTTGGCTTCCTTTTGAAGTTGAGTGCGAAGTACACTAATTTCTTGTTGCGTGACTTGATTTAGATCGACTTGATAGAAGTTAATGAGTGGAAGGAGCTGGGTTATTAAGAGAACGAGTAAGGCGGTGATGGACAATGCGATGAGATGTTCAACGAGTAGAAAGCCGTGATTAGAAAGTTTAAAAACAGATCGTTTTATCAGTAAAATCACCTCGTTTATACGTTGCGCAAAGTTTAGCATCTTTTTGAGTGACGGTATATGAAATAGGGTTAACAAACTCTAGAGGAAAGTCATAGGCAGTTTGATAAAAGAATGATTGATCTTTAAGTTCGTAAAGTTTATAGTAGATGGCTTGTTCTATTTCAAGTTGTTGTTGGATTTGAAGCAAAGTGGGGAGGGTTTTGACTAGCGTGATTCCGATTGTGGTTAAGATAATAAGTCCAACGAGACATTCTGTGAGGATATATCCCTGCTGATTAATTGGCTTCACGAATATCGATTCCTCCTGTTCCAATCGAAAAAACAATATTTTTTTTGAAATGTTCACTTTGAATGGTTATTGTCTTCCCATTCGAGACATGACCGAGGTTATTAAAGGTGAGGTCCGTCGTATTAGCACTCACAGATGGAATACTAATCCCTGGTGGAAATTGACGCTTTATTTTTATTTTGGAGTTATTTTGAATGATGACATAATAGTTTTGTTTATGAAAGATTCGAATGGATAAAGTGCTGCCTTGAATGGGCATCATATTATACTCTCTGACATAATGCAAATCTGATTGAAGGACTGAAGTGGCTTGATTGAGCTTCATATGATCATAAAGCTTGATGAAAGTTGGGGCACTCAAAAGATAAATTATTCCTGTGATAGTTAGAGCCAGAAGGGCTTCAATGAGAGTAAATGCTTTTTGATTGTTAAACATTATTCAAAATCGGGAATAGTATAATCATTACCACAGACTTTTTTTCCATCAGCTTCATTAATCCCCTCATTAGTACTAAGTCCTAAAAGTTTATTTGAGGTTTGTTTAGCCCTCACTGATGATTGGAAAGCTTCGCATCCTGTTTCATTAGCTTTTGTAAGGGCAGCACTTGCCTGTGGGAATGCTAGTACCACTAATATTCCAACGATAATCATGACAATAAGCATTTCAATTAATGTAAATCCTTTTTGATTTTTGTTGATTAATTTTTTCATAAATTTATTCCTCCTAGATTTTATTAGATGAGTTGAGCCATTTGAAAGACGGGTTGTAGCAGGCTCAGATAGATAAGAATGATGATGAAACCAATAAGCATCAAGAAAGTAAATTGAATGATTTTAAAGGTGTTATTTAGCATGGTGGTCAGCATTTGGAGCTCGGATTTTGTATAGTAACCAAGTTCAGTATGAACTTGTCCGATTTGTAAGGCGTGTTTCATGATGATTTTGAAGTAAGGCGTAAAGTAAGGACTTTGATGAAAGACGTCTTCAAGTGAAACACCTGCTTCTAGCTGAGTCTGAAATTCATAAATGATGAGTTGAATCATGGGGATGGTTTCGAAGTTTCTCATCATCAAGAGACTTTCTTTGAGGGGAAGGCCACAGTTTAAGAAGACGAGCCATTGACTGCTAAAGTAATAAGAAAATACTTTTTGAAATAGTTGTCTCAGTAGTGGACAGTGAAATAAGATGTATTTCATCTTCAGTTGAAATCTTTTACCATGCCACTTTAAGGTAAGGAATGCAAAACATCCGATGAGAACAAAGAAAGCGAGTACGATCCCCAAAATGAGAAGAATGGTGTTTAATAGGCTTTGATCACCTTCGATATTAAAACTATTGTAAAAGCTATCAAGTTGAGGAAAGAAAAAGAAATAAACACTGGCCAAAATCACAATCATTAAAGCAAATAAAGAGACAGGATAACGGAGCTTCTTATTCAGCTCAGTTTTGCTTTGAAGATGATAGTCACTATATTGGGCCGACTTTTGTAATCCTTGTAATAAGGATCCTGCTTCTTCACTACACCTGACGATATAGACGATTCTTTTTTCAAAGTGACAAGCTTCTAAGGTAGTGGCAAAAGATTGACCACTGGCACAGCAGTTTAACATAAAATCAACGGCTTCTTTTTTAAAGAGTGAGGTCATGACATCAAGGGCCTGCGCAATAGAAAATCCCTGTTCAAGTAATTGACTGAAGCGGGAAAGAAACTTTTGTTGAGTAGGGAGTGTCCAATAGTGATTTAGCTGACGTGATGTTGACATTCAAATAACTCCTCATCTAGTGTTTTATACGGAAGTGAGCAAAGATTTCCTTGTTGGATTTGTGAGAATAAGTGGTCGAGCTGCTCACCGAAGCAAAGTTCAAAGATGGCTTTTCGTTCATCTTCCTTTTGTATCAGTCGTTGATTAACAACGCCTACGAGTGCCTGTTCGAGTTCTTGCAAAGAAATACCTAAATCGAGTAAGCGAGTTATCGTTCCCATGACATTTTTGGCATGTACCGTTGAGATGACTAGATGACCTGTAAAAGCAGCTCGTAGTGCTTGATGGGCTGTTTGATTATCTCGGATTTCACCGATAATAATAACATCTGGATCATGGCGTAAAATTTCTTTAATCCCAACGTCATAAGTCATTCCCAGGCTTTCATTCACTTGCATTTGGACGATATCAGGTTGTTGATATTCAACCGGATCTTCAATTGTGACGATGCTTTTTCCTAAGTGATGTTTAAGGTAATCAATGAAGGCATAGGTTGTTGTTGTTTTCCCGCTTCCCGTACACGCTCCATTTGAAAACCGAAAAGGGGTAAAAAAAATTAGTTATTCCAAATGATTTTTAAACTCTCGTTAGTTACAATTATTTTTTTTATGAATAGATTGATAATTTCCGTTTGCGTCTCCGTATCGCATTCAAATAGGTTAGGAATACCGTTTTTAATAGCTTTTTGAACTTCTGAAACTTCTGTTATTTCTTGCTGCTTCATTAGAACTTCCTTTTTTTGTTTGTTCAAATCATTTAATTTAGTGTTGAGTAAATCTTTAGATAATCGTTCTTCCATATAAAGATCTAATAGTTTATTTATCTTTCGATCTATTTGATTTAATTGTTTGGTGAAATTAAGTGGTTTAGGTATTTTGATTTCACCGCTCATTTCTAAATTCATGATTCGATTGAAAATTTCATGTTGAAAGTCTGAGCATTTAATTCGTCGATTAAAACATTTACTCTCATAACGTGCGGGGAGTTTACGCCGACGGCATACATAGTTTTGGTAATTTACAATTCTACCTGATGAAGTTGTTTTTGACGCATATTGAATAACATAGTTCTCACCACAACAACTACAAATAATTTTTCCTGTAAATAGCTTTTTTTTAGGTTTACCAAACGAAGCAACCCGATTCTCGTCAAAGATTTGTTGAGCTTGATTGAATAACTCAGTCGATATAATAGGTTCATGACTGCCTTTAAACCATTCCTTTTTAAACGATACCTCTCCGAGATACAATCGATTTTGAAGAATACGAATAATACGATTATGGTTTAATTTTTTAAATCCTTCTTCCTCTAGTTTTTTTCTAGCCGCAGTTGGAGATTTTAGTTTGATAAATTCTTCATACAATCTAAGAATATGTTGCCGTTCTTCCTCAACTACTTTTAAATGTCCAGGTGTTACTTGAATATAGCCATAGGGATTATCCAGTCCGCCTCCAACCCATAACCCTTTTTCTTGAATCATCTTATGTTGACCATCTCGTAAACGTTCAATAATGACTTCACGTTCGAGTTGAGCGAATACAGACATGACCCCGATCATCGCCCGTCCAGAGGGGGTGGAAGTATCAATCGTTTCTGAAAGAGAAATGAACTGGACATTATTTGGTAAAAATATTTTTTCGATTAAATAAAGTGTATCGTGTTGGCTACGGCTTAATCGATCGAGGCGATAAACGATTACGGCATTGATTTTTTTGTGACAAATATCTTTTTGTAATTGTTCTATCGCGGGACGGTTTAAATTAGAACCGCTATAACCTCCATCGATATACTCACTCATTTCGTTCCAACCCTTAGATTTGCAAAATGCCTGCATCCGCTCAAGTTGTAGCGGGATACTGTAATTATCAATCTGTTTCTCTGTTGATACACGAGCATATAATGCTACCTTCATTTTGATTCCTCCAAGTAATGGATTTATTGATTCCAAATAATTTGTAAGCTATTTTCTTTAACAATGATTTTATCAATAAATAAATCAACAATCGCCGTTTGAGTATCTAAATCACATTCAAATAAATTGGGTATTCCTTCTTTTATCATTTGTTCCATACGTGTTATTTCGTAATCCGTATCTTTTGATTGAGTTATTAAATTCTCTTTTTGTTGATTTAAATCGGCTAATTTTACATCAAGTGTCTCTTTGGGCAGTCCACTCTCAATATATAAATCTAAGATTTTATTGATTTTTTCATCAAGAGCCTTAATTTTCGTTGAGTAGTCAACTGGCGTTCTCTTTCTGTTGAATTCAATTTCACCACTCACTTCTAAATTCATGATCCGATTAAAAATTTCTTCTTCTAAGTCTGTACGCTGGATATTCCGATTAAAACATTTACTCTCATAACGTGCCGGCATTTTACGGCGACAACAAACCATATAGAAATATCGAGTTTGAGTTTTTAAATCTTTTTGGGAATACGATCGATAATTTTCACCGCAAAGTCCACAAACTACTTTTTGTCGGAAAACGTTGTTTTTTATTTTTCCATAATTTTTATATTTCAAATGTTCATTTACTTTTTGTGCTTGATTAAATAACTCAGTCGAGATAATCGGTTCATGTGCACCTTTGTACCATTCACCACCAAATGAAACCTCTCCTATATAAACACGATTTTTTAAGAGGGGGATAATCCGCCACTCAGCTAACGGTTTAAATCCTTCTTTTTCAAGCTTTTTTTGAACTTTAATATAAGACTTTAATATGACATATTCTTCGAATATTCTAACAATATGAGCGCGTTCATCCTCGTTGATGACTAATTTTCCACGTTTGAGCCTTGTAAAACCATAGGGACAGCTCTCAGCACCACCTGCCCACAAACCTTCATCTTTGACCATCTTTAATCGTCCTGAGCGTAAACGTTCGGTAATCGTTTCTCGTTCTAGTTGGGCGAAGACTGACATCACGCCGATCATCGCTCGACCAAAGGGAGTAGAGGTGTCAATCGTTTCTGAAATTGAGATGAATTCCACATTATTAGGAAGAAACATTTCTTCAATTAAATAGAGCGTGTCACGTTGGCTACGACTTAACCGATCTAAACGATAAACAATCACGGCATTAATCTTTTTATCAGCAATATCTTTTTGCAACTGTTGGAGCGCAGGGCGGTTTAGGTTAGAACCACTATATCCTCCGTCTACATACTCCGTCATGTCATCCCATCCCTTAGATAAACAAAACGCTTTCATTCTTTCCTTTTGTAAAGGAATGCTGTAGTTTTCAATTTGTTGCTCGGTTGAAACTCTTGCATACAGTGCTACTTTCATTTTCCTTTTCCTCCGATAATAGTAGTAAAGACCTCAGTGTGAGGCCTTTTTTATTCTGTAAATAACTATTTATTAATCAACAAATGGGCTTACCATCCCAACGAATTTTCCCAAAATACAAATCTCATCTACCTGATCACCAACTATTGTGATGGGATTCTCATTTTCAGAAGTTGGTGATCGTAAGACAATGACATCCTCAAAGTGATAATACTTCTTAATCATTGCTTTTTCATCGGCTAGTGCAACAGCAACAATTGCTCCATTTTCCGCCACTGACTGCTTTTTAAAGATCGCATAAACCTTATTATCAACAAGGAGTCCCGTCATTCCTTTGTCCTTCACTTCAATTTCTAAGGCGAAAAAGTGACCCGTTTCGCTAGAATAAGGATTATTAATTTCACCTATGACATCCCCAAACTTATTAGCAAACACTTCATGATAAACACTGACTTTATCATTGGAATAAGTAGTTGTACCTTCTGATACATACTCCTCAATCCCAAGCAATACAAGTGGAGAGATGTCTAATGCTTTCGAGAGAAGGACCATTTTATCTCGTCTCATATTTTCAATTTTTCCTAACTCCCATTTCCATGCCGTTGTCTTATCAACTCCACATAGCTTTCCTAAATCACTATAAGAAAGACCTAATTGTATTCTTCGTGCTTTGATAATGTCTTTAACTTCTGTATTGTTCATCGCAGTTCTTGAATCTCCTTTTTAATACATATTTTCCTAATATAACCACATCCTTTTTTTAATGATACTACCCGTGTTGCTTGAAATCAACATCTGTTGTTGATTTAATATTATTTTTTCCAATTTGAAGTTATTTTATGTAATAAAATACAACAATCGTTGCTTTTTATAAACATATAGAACTAGATAATAACATTTGATGGGAATTGGTGTTGTTTTGTCTATCATGACACTTTTTGAAGAATAAAATAAAAAATTTACAAAAATAAGCGCTTTCCTATTGATTAAAGCCATAAATTGGTATATTATGGAGTTGATTAAAAGCCACGAAATGGAAGGGGATACAATGACAATGAATGTTGCATTATTGAAATACTATATTGGATTAAGGGGAATGAATCTCACTCAATTTGCTGCACTGTTAGGGGTTAATAGAAGTTTTATCTATGCTAAGCTGCGAAAACCAGATAGTTTTTCGCGTTCTGACATTAAATTAATTATGCAAACATTAGATTTAACACCCGATGAGCTGTTAAATATTTTTTTCCCTGATGCGTTGACTAAAAGCAACGATAACTAAGGGGGCAATCATAGGGGGATTAGAAATGAAAGTTAATACACCACTTGGAATCATTGAATTTTCTGATGCATTAAAAAATTATGGTTATGCATCGGTCGATACAAAAAAGACTTTAAAGAAGTTGAAGATTCAGACATATGATGAGGGGAAAGAAATTTTATGGTATCGTAATGCAGCGAATCAGGCGATTACGGAGATTAGTTGTAGGAAAGATAAACCACAGGACTATGAATATACGTGTCCATGCGGTTATGAATTAAAATCGGGGTTTAATTTAGAAAGCATCAGATGTCATCAATGCGAAGAACTGATGACTAAAACATACATCGGGGTCGTGGCACAAGTTGTTTAGATCGATGGGGGGATGAAGATGTTAGCGGGATTTTTATTTAAAGAATATGAGATGAATCAGGAGGGGGTTGTAACAGGCTATAAAGTTCTTTTGAAAAATGAACAAGTGGCAACCCTTGAATACCGTAGCCATACGTGGATTGGGGCCATTGTCAAAGATATCAATATTATTACTAAGCGTGATCAATCCGTGATGCGAGTCGCGGGTTGGATTATTCATGAATTGAAGGGATAGGATTTCTAAAGATTCATCACGATCAGCAGATAGAAAAGATGTTCGACAAAAAGAGAAGAAATTCTTCTCTTTAACGAACTTGTATAGGATATTAACAAGTCGACCATTTTTAGATTTTGTCGAATAAGTGGGAGTTAAAATGGGGGAAGTCGTGATGAAGAAAAAAGTATTTGATGATTATGATTATGAGAGTTTTTATAATCAATCCTTTCATGAGCAAACAGGGGAATTATTAAATGATGGTGTGAAGTCGTTAAGGGGAGTGGCTTATACCACAGCAACCATTAAAGCGGGAAATCAGTTAGAAGTAGAGATTTATCCCTCATTTAAAAAAGAGATTCCTGAGATGATGAGACGATTTAAACAAAAGAAAAGTCGTGAGAGTAGTGAGCAACAGAAGAATTTGAATGATCGAAATGCGAAGAAAAAGTTAATACGGTTAGTTCATGAAAATTTTTATACGGGTGATTACTGGTGTACCCTAACGTTTAAAGAGGAACCACAAGATTTAGAAACAGCAGAAAAGTTAAGTAAGAATTTTTTTAGACGGATTAACCGAGTCAGAAAGAAAAAAGGCTTAGAAAATGCGAAGTATGTTTATGTGATTGAAGAGGGAACAACGGGAACCGAGCGATTCCATCTCCATTTAATTATGGATAATGGGTTAACCAAAGAAGAAGTGGAATCCAAGTGGAAACTAGGGGCATCAACCATTCGAACGTTAAATTATTACAAAGAAGAAAACTTCATTGGGGTTTGTAAGTACATGGTAAAGGATGAAGAAACGTATAAAAGAACGGCTTTTAGATTAAAGGGGAAGCGTCGTTGGGGAAGTAGTAAAGGAAATCTTGTGTTACCAAAGCCCTCAAAGAATCGCACCAAAATGAGTAAGCGGAAAGTGATGGATATGGTGTTAAATCAAGATTCGATTGGTGAGAAATTAGAGCAAGACTATCCCATGTATCAATTTAAAGAAGTGGAAATTAGATATAGCGACTGGAATGGTTTGTTTTATATTTATGCACGGATGCAAAGTAAAAAGCTGAGAAGGCGGGTATCCGAACGTACAAGTCGAACCTAGCAGTCAAAATTGACGGAGAAAATTTTGTGATGCTAGAGGACTTGATAGAGCGGATGCCGTACGAGGCTAGATTGAGAGGAATGAGGGTGAGAAGATGAAACAGTTAGAAGTGATTTATCCATTTGATATTGAAGTGTTGACAGAAACAAAACGTATTTTAAGACTTTTGATTCATAATGAATTGGTTGCCATTGAGCAGAGAAATCGAGCCGAATTTTGTGCGAAGCATTGTGATCAATTAGAACAACGACTTTATCATTTGTTAAATAACTGATGATTTGAAGCGAGAAAGGAGAATCGCCGTGACGTTACAAGAGTATTTGAAGCAGCATCAGATGAAGTTATCGACCTTTGCTAAAACGTATAATCTGGATTATCACGGGCTTTTTCGAGTGAAACAGGGGGCAGTCACACGAGATGAAGCAATCAAGCGTGTCTTTGAACAGTTAAATATTATTAATGATGGGAAGCAGAAAGTGGGAGAACCAAACACCTCTTTTCTATCTCAAGAATGTGTGTGTATTCATTGTGAGCCTTCGGGTGACATCTATTGTTATTACCGTCATCACTTACAAGAGATAGAAGAATATTTATTACAACAGGACATTCCCTATTATGTCAGACAAGCAAAAGGCTACTGGTTAGTGAAGTATGATAAGGAGGCAGATCGATGATTAATAATATTGTTTTAGTGGGGCGGACCACCAAAATGATTGAATTAAAGCAAAACAAAAACGGGACAAACTATGTGCAATTTACCTTAGCAGTGAATCGCCCCTATAAAGATGAACAAGGGCAACAACAGGCGGATTTTATTACTTGTGTCGCATGGAATAAAACGGCGGAAACCATTGCTAACTACGTTTTAAAAGGAATGATGATTGGGATTGAGGGGCGATTACAAGTCAGAAGTTATAGTAATGAAGCGGGAGTCCGCCAGTATCTATCAGAGGTTTTAGTTAATCGATTCACATTCTTAGAGTCCAAGAAAAGTAATAATACCTTAGAATCAGTAGACACTTTTAAGGCACAACATGATCCCACTACTGAAACAAGTTATAATCCTTATGATCCAAACTTCTCAAATCCTAATTACTCTCCCACCAGTCAAAACTACAACAATCCCTTTACAACCGCTACAACTTTGGCTGGGAGTTTAAATAGGGCAATGAATACTACCATGAATTCTATCTCCATTCATGATGAAGTCTTACCTTTTTAGAAAAGGAGCTTACAGTAGTTCTATTTTTCTTTGAAGATAATATAATCATATTATAACTATCTAATTCGTAACTGTTATATAGTGTAACTTAGAAATAAAATTAAATAACCACACTCTAGAAGTTACTAAGGTGAGCTTTATAATCGTAACTAAATGGGCTAATATATTTTTGATTAAGAAGGAAAAGTCTTCTATACCGTACTTAGTTGAGTTTACATTTACATCTAAATGTTGACGATTGGATAGAAGAAATAGCTACAAGATTAAATGATAATGCAACATGTTATTATACTTGTCACTCTACAAGATAAAAGGCTCTTTTAGATATCTACTGGTAGTGAAGAGGTTTAAATAAGAGAATATATGCTCTTTTTTATAAACAAAGCAGGTATTATAATACAAGTTAAATATTGGGATATTATGATAAAGTATGCTTAAACAAAGATAAAAAAATCATTATGGGGGAACATAAATGAAAAATAATAACCAATATACTCTTCCAGTTCCTATAATTGATGTTAAAGAAGAAGATTCTTTAGATAAGTTGACTAAAAGATATGAGAAGCTCGTTGAGCCTAGCAAATTATCAAAGTTAGGCGGCAAAGTTATTGATGTTCTACCAGAACCAGTCAAAAAATTGGGAACGGGGGTAGGAAATTCTATCTCAGAGCAAGAACTTTATATTCAGTCTATGAAAATAGTTGCAGATGGTTTTAAGATTGTAGAAGAATATGCTATTAAGTTTACAATTAGTGAGGAGTCAATATTAAAAAAAATAAATGAAATAGTTCCAAACAACAATATTTCTAGTTTGAATGAGGTATGTTTGGCAAGGGGATATGATATATCTAAGTTAGTAGGTTCATATAAAACTAAGGACATAGGCCTTGCATTTGTAGAAGGTGGAATAACTGGAATATTTGGATTTGCCGGATTGCCGTTTAACCTAGTATTGAGTACGTTTTTATATTATCGTGCAGTTCAGTCCATTGCTATGTATTATGGTTATGATGTTAAAAATGATGCTAATGAGCTAGTGATATCGAGTGAAGTCTTTATGAGTGCCTTGAGCCCAAGAAGAAGTGATGCCAGTGGCTTAACTGATATAATTGGAAAAGTAATGTTAATAAGTAAAGCAACGACAGTAAAGCAGGTAGCAAAAAAGGGATGGGGAGAGATGGCTTCTAGGGGTGGAGTAGAGTTATTAATTGCTCAGATGAGAGCCTTGGCCCATAAATCTGCGAAGAAAGCACTTGAGAAGGCTGGGAAAAAAGGACTAGAGAAAAGTATTTTTAAAGATGTATTTGAGCAAATTGGTAGAAAACTTGCATTGAAAACCGTTCAACGAGCTGTCCCTGTTATATCAGGTGTTATTGGTGCATGTTTTGATACTGCACAAATGAACAAAGTATTGGAATATGCCGATGTGTTTTATAACAAGCGATATATTTTAGAAAAACAATATAGAATAGATTGTATGGTTGGAGTTATTAATGACGAAAGTATAATTGAAAATATGGAAGAACTTAATACATAATTATATTTAAGCGGAGATATGTTTTAGGAATAGTAATCCCGAAATACAATTCGCAGTTTATATGTGTATTATATTAGAATTAAGCAGTTTTAATATTTACTGGGACATATCGTACTTGAATACGATTTGCTCTTATTTTAGTAAAATGAGCAAATAATAATTTAATTTAAATAGAAAGTTATTACGGGGCAAATAATTTTAAGATTATTATAATAAATCAATACAATAGGCACTCATTTGAGTGTCTTTTATTATGCTCAAAGATATTTAGTGTTTCAAAAAATCATAATAAACCTATTTTAGTCATGATGATAACTCTTTTTGAAGAAGATAGAAATTAGATAATAATTCATTCAGGGCTTATTGTGATTATCAAGATATTATAACTTATAGGGGTAGCTAAATTCATTTCACAGTAAAGATAAGTGGTCTTTAAGAAGATGAATAATACTCTCGTATAGCGATTTTGGACATCGGTAAATGTTTGAATTGTTTAACACTTATTTTGGGTCTGTACGGAATTTGTTTTTGGCTATGTGGTAAACTCCCAGAGTTTACAAGTAAATTTTACACTCTATTGATGTACGATACACATACGAGGGGATATAAGGGGAGAGTGAATAGTTTAGCTTGTCAGGATTAAATAGTGTCGTCAATGCAGCCATTTTTTACGGGATAAAATAAAATAATTAAAAAATTAGATAATGCTCTAAATATCTGATAAATAAAAATCTCAACGGCAAAGCGAATAAAACAACCAATAAATGAGTCAAATATAGGTTTATATTTAAGCGATCAACCCTAACTGGGATGAGAGCGTAAATCAGGATATAATAATGAGTGTAACGCTATCAACCGTTACTATTTACACGATATCCTCCATTTACTCATCACTATTTTTAAAAATCCAAGAAAGTCTCTCATATTTTCTTTTAAGCCGTTCAAATGAATGGCTTTTTTAATAGCAATAAATGAAAGGGGAAGTGAAAATGGAAAACAAATTAAGAGGAAGTTATGACAAGGTTTTTAGTGCAAGAGAGGGATTGCCTGATGAAGTCAAAAGATTGTATGAGGCGATTGCCTGGCATTTAGAGGGGGCAGATGTGTTAAGTAATTTGGATATTGATTGTATTGAAATGACCGCCTATGCGATTTATCGAATGCGACAAGCAAGACAATCACTAGATCAAGAAGGACTATTGATTCAGCAAGGGGAAAAGCTCGTTAAAAATCCTGCGGCTAACATTGAAAAAGACTATCAGAAGATTTTTTGGCAAGGTTGTGTTCAGTTGGGGCTTAGTCCTGTTAGTCGAGCCAAACTAAGTAAATGATGAAGGCTACGTTTTAATCTGAAAGGGGGTGTAAAACGTGATAGCAACCAAAATGATAGAGGTCTTTTCACATGAAATTAGTGTGCCAGTTGGGGGAATGACATTGGTAGTTTTTTTAATGATCTGTGATATTCTCAGTGGAATATTTAAAGCCATCGCTCAGAAGCGGGGCATCAATTCAACCATCGGAACGAACGGACTTATTAGAAAAGCAGGGGTCTTATTGGCGTTATTAGTATTTATTGTGGTAGATTCTCTTGTGGAATTAAACTTTGTTTCGCTCATTCCAAGTGAGGTGTTAGACGTGTTCAAGCTTCAACAGACATGTATTGGACTTAGCCATGTCATGTTAGGCTTTTTTGGACTCTTTGAACTCGTGAGCTTGTTTGAGAATTTAGGGGAAGTTGGGGTACCATTACCAAACTTTATTATGAAATCGGTGGAACGCTTAAAAGTTACATTAGAGGGGGAAAAATAAAAATGTATACTATTAAACAAAATTTAGTCGCATCAGAAAACTATTCGGTAAAATGTCCACATTCCATGACTGCTGAATTTATCGTCGTTCATAATACCGCTAATGATGCAACCGCAGAGAATGAGGTTGCCTATATGATTCGTAATAAAAATCAAGTCTCCTTTCATTATGCCGTCGATGATCAAGAGGTTGTCCAAGGTGTACCGATTAACCGTAATACTTGGCATGCAGGAGATGGGAATGGCGAAGGGAATCGAAAAGGAATTTCCATAGAAATCTGTTATTCTAAATCAGGGGGAACACGCTTTGATCAGGCTGAAAAAAATGCCGCACACTTTATCGCCACTCTTTTAAGAGAGCGAGGTTGGGGTATTGAAAAGGTGAAAAAACATCAAGATTTTAGAAATAAATATTGCCCCCATCGCACCCTTGATAAGGGGTGGAATGGCTTCATTCAAATGATTAAAAGTTATTTAAATGATATACCCGTAACATCATCAAGCTTTAAAGTTGGTGAGAAGGTTCGAGTGAAGGAATCAGCCACACAGTATGCAACAGGACAAGCACTGGCGTGGTTTGTGAAAGGCTCGATTTATGAAGTCACAAAGGTAGCAGGAGATCAACTGTTGTTATCGGATATTATTTCATGGGTTTGGATTGATGACGTGGAAAAGGTGAGTGCTAATACCGTTATTCCAAAATCTTATCCATTCTTAGTTGAGATCATCTGTGATGAACTTAACATTAGACAAAAAGCCGACTTTAATTCTAAGGTCGTTGGAACGGTTAAACGTGGAGAAGTCTACACCATAACTAAAGAAGAAAATGGCTTAGGTAAACTAAAATCAGGCGTTGGATATATTAGCATGAATCCAAATTACATCAAGAAAAAGTAAAAAGGAGAGCAAATTCGCTCTCTTTTTTCGTATCATGATCAAAGAAAAAAACCTGCACGCCTCACTTATTATCTCGTATGTGTACGACATTAGGCCCGACTACGGTATTACATTACAAACTCTGGGAGAGTTTGTCGCATAGCTTAAAACAAAGTCCGTACAGACCAATAATAAGCGTTAAACAGTTCAACCATTTACTGCGGATATATATTTACTTAATTAACTACTAAAATTACATTTTTTACTATTTTTTTCATATTAAGGAGAAGAAACGAATATAGTATCTATGTAGTAATATGTAGTTTTTTATAATGTTATTAGGTAGATGTTTCGAAAGAGAAACATAAAAGGGAGGTAATGTGTTTGAAAAAAATAATTGTTTTAATGTTATTTATTGCAGGTAGTACCATATTTTTTGCTTGTAGTGACCAAGATAATTCTAATTCGGTTGGAGATTCAACAGGAGAAACCTCTAATTCAGTTGAAGATTTAACGGAAGGAGATCTTATTTTAGCGGATGAATTTAATTTAGTTTATTCTAACCCTAAAGAATATAAAGGTAGAAAAGTAGAGTTTTATGGTAAAATTTTCATTGAGCCGGAAAAGGATGCTGAAGGAACATATTTACAAATGTATACTCTCAATCAAGGAAGTGATGGGAATACAGTAGTTGCAATTCAGGATCCCAATCTAGATGTTAGCAATGGTGATATTGTTTATGTAAAGGGAGTAGTTGGTGATGTGTTTGAGGGAACAAATGCGTTTGGAGCTACAATTGTAGCCCCACAGATTTTAGCGAATTCAATTGAAAAATCAGATTATGCAACAGCTTTTTCACCGGCTTTAAAAGTGATTGAAGTTAATCAAGAAATTAATCAACATGGTTATAGTATGACTTTAGAGCGTATTGAATTAGCAGCAAGTGAGACACGTGTATACTTAAAAATTAAAAATGATTCATCAGATAATATTTCATTTTATAGTTTCAATTCAGTAATAATACAAGGATCAAATCAAATTAGTGAGGAAGATAATTGGGATGCAGACTATCAAGAAATTAATAGCGAAATTTTCCCAGGTGTTACTTCACAAGGTGTTGTTACATTTGCTCCAGTTGATATCCAGGGAGAAAATCTTAAATTAGTTTTTGAAGGTAGTTCAGATGATTACTATTTAGATTTTGAACCATTTATTTTTGAATGTTCACTTACTGAGTAGCTAAATTAAAATAAGCTATCAAGAGTTATGGCCGGATGGCTTATTTTCTAAACAATTGGAGTACATATTATTTTCGATAATACCTAGAGAATCCATACTGTACTAACGGAGAATGGGAAGTGTTTTTAAGTAGAATAAATATAGGATTTTTATAGAGAGAGGAGCTTTATGTTTAATGTCATGTCTCAATTATCAATTTGAGAAAGTCTTAAAGCCTTGATGAAAATAATTACTATCCTCCCGCTACTATGAAAACTACTAACTACATCTTCCCTAATAAACACAATAAAACATGGATAGGCTAATCACGTTGATACGTCATTAGCCTTTTGTTATTGGATTTTTCACATTAGAACTTTTATCATCACTAAACATGTAATCTTTCCAGTTCGCCTCATATCGTACCGATATTCGAGCGTAGGCAATTGATGTTTAGTGGTTATAGTTAATAGAGGTTGCATCTAGTAGCGGGAGGAATCTTTCTATCCCAAGTAGTAATCTTAGTACATGGTTTTCATGAAGCTGCTAACTGTTGCTTTGCAAGAATTAGCAGCTTCATGATCTAAACAGTTATTTATGAAGTGATAATTATTCATAAAAAATTATCACTTTTCAAATCAAATGATATATAACGAACCATAAGAAAACCAACACGGCATCAATGCGGTGTTGGTATCTATAATCATTGAAATAGTAATATAAAAGGGGATTGAACTAATCATGAATTATCCCGCTACAAGTGAGTATCTAACTTCAATAATCCTAAACATAAATTAACCAATGGATAGGCTAATCAGATTTCATATCATTCGCCTTTTCTCATTGGATTTTTCATCCATAAATAAGAGTGGTCACTAAATATTCAACCCCACCAGTACCTCCCATACCAGCGTATGGTGAGGGTATGGGCTTGATATTTAGTTTTTATATCTAATAGAAATGACAAAAAGTAGCGGGATAATTATTTCAATACCTAGTAATCGTCTTTGTACTAGGGGGATAAAGTGCTAACTGTTGCAGCAGCAAGAATTAGCACTTTATCATTCTAAGACTAAATTTATAAATAGTTAAGGGTTCATCAAACACACGCATTCTTCTAAGTGGAGTATTTCCTCACAAATAATAGGAAAACCCACACGGCACGAGTGCGGTGTGGGTATCCTTAATCAGTTGAAACTCGGATTTAAAAAGCATTTAAACTAATCAGCATTATCCCGCTACAGGAAAATTTCTAACTACATTTCCCCTAACTATCCCTCCACCAAGGCCTCTATCCTACGGATATTCTTGGCGGGTGGAGTTGCTATTTAGGTTCATTTAATCACGATAATTATTACATTAGAATAGAAAATCGATAGGCTAATCATGTATCCACATCATTAGCCTTTTCTTATTAGATTGTTATCACTAAAATTTAATAATCACTAACCATTCAATCCACCTATTGCTTAAATACTTCGTATGTTTATAGCAGGTGTCTTGATGTTTAGTGTGTTTATGGAATTAAGAGGGTTACATAGTAGCGGGAACGTTCTTTTCTTTATACCAAGAGATAGTCTTAGTTTATAGCAAGTGAATACGCTCAACTGTTGCTAGTAGCAACGATTGAGCGTATTCATTATAAATACATATAAAGAAGATAGTCTGACTAAACGGATATTTCTTCTGATAGATAGGTTAATTCACATACATAGAATAATAAGAAAACCCAAACGGCATGGATGCGGTTTGGGTATCAATATTTGATTAGAATAGAGATATAAAAGGATATTTAGATAATCAGGATTATTGTGGTATAATTCTCCTTAAAAAACTATATCTTTAAATGTATTACTCTTTATACTCATTAATTTGAGTACATTTTTATGTTAATTTTTAAATATATCAATTAATATGGTTATTTTTAACAATTAGATGTTGTGATTTATGGAATTCTCTTGTAATATTTATTGAAAGTTAATTTTTGTGGAAAATAAATAAATGTAAATAGGAAGGGTGTTTCAAGGTGTTAAACAAGATTTTTAATTGGTGGAAAAGTCTAAGTGAAAAACAAAAAGGGCTATGTATCTTATTTTTACTACTAGCATTACCTATTATTTTTGTAGCAGGTCTATTTCTATTTATACTTATTCCATTTATTGTAATGCTTGTAGCGTTTATTTTACTAGTTTTAGCATTATTCAAACGCGATAAAAGAAGACAGTTTGGAATATCATCGCTAATAGCTTTTATTATTTCAGTATCAACATTTTCTATGGTAGATATGTTTATGCAATCAGATATGATGAATACTGAAGAAGAAACTGTTAATGTTGATCAACTTGAAGAATCTGAAAAAGAAACTTTAGCAGTAGGTTCGATACATGAAAATGAGACAATCAATCATTTACTCAGTGAGTTAAATGCTAAGTATGGAATTGGCTTAACTGAAGAATCTTTTACCGAGAAGGTACAAGATATTAAGGTATCATTTCAGCTTAATGGCGTAGATATTTCAGTTAGTGATACAGATAAGAATCTGTTTATTGAACTGAATCAAACGGTTAAAAAAGATAACGATGGTGCATTGCTTGAAGGGTTTAGACAACTAATGTCGGCTTTAAGTTTACCGATTTCAAATACTGATTTTAATAAATTAGTATCTGAGTTAAAGACATATCAGTATCAAGATTATAACAAATATACGATTAATGATTCAGATTTTACACTTAATCGTCAAGAGTTAGAAAATGATGAAGTCAAATTAACAATTAAAGGTCAATTATCTAAAGCGGACTTGTTCAAAGCTTCAGATGTTGATTATAAATTAGAGTTAGGTAAAGTTGAAACAGATAAAAAAGAAGAGTCTAATGAGGAAATTAAAAACGAGACAACAGAGCAATCAATTCAAGAAGCGGGAGATAATAGTTCACCTGTAACTCAACAAGTTTCAGGTGATACAAAAGTTCACTTTATTGATACTGGTCATTCAGATTCGGTTTTAATTGAGAATAATGGAAAGTTTGCTTTAATTGATGCGGGAGATCGAGATGATGATACTACAGTTAAGTCTTATTTAACTGGACAAGGTGTTAAACGTTTAGAATATCTCATTATTACTCATTTCCATGCTGATCATTTTGGTGCAGCAGATACAGTTGTGACAGACTTTGAAGTGGGAACAACATTTGTTTCAAATGGAAATGCTGATACACAAGTCTATCAAGATTTTATTAATTCCTTGTCAAATAAAGGTTTAAAACCAAGTGTTCCATTAGAAGGTGGAGAGGTTTCTTTAGGAAATGCCACATTAACCTTCTATAATACAAGAGGTGGAAATTCTAATGAAAATAATAATTCATTAGTAACGCTTCTTCAAAGTGGTTCAAGACAAGCATTATTTACAGGTGATGCAGAAAGCCAAGTTGAAGCAAACTTAACCAACATTGGAGATGTTGATTTATTCAAAGCAGGACATCATGGTTCTGACACAAGTAATACATCTAGTTTATTAAACCGTATTAAACCTGAACACGTAGTTATTATGGCAGGTGCTAATAATAAGTATGGACATCCAAGTGCTGAGGTAATGAATCGTTTTAAAAGCTTAGGAATTCCTGTTTATCGAACAGATGAACAAGGCACAATCATTGTTACTTTAAGTGAAGATGGTGTCTCAGTAGACAAAGAACCGGGAAGCTATAAATCAGGAGATGGAACACAAAGCTCAAGTAGTACATCAAGCAATTCATCGAATAGCACATCAAGTGAAGCGTCAAGTAATTCATCAAATAGTACGTCAAGTGAATCATCTAGTCAAGAGTCTACAACAACTCAAAATAAAGACGATAATCCAAATGGAGTACATAATCAACAATCAACAGCTCCTCAACAGTCTTATCAAAACTGTACATTACTAAGACAAGATTATCCAGATGGTGTGCCACAAGGACATCCAGCCTATGCATCGAAGCATGATCGAGACAAAGATGGTTGGGCATGTGAACGTTAGAATGATTAAATAAGTCATTAACAAGAAAAAGACAGTCAAGTAGCATAAAGTTACTTAACTGTCTTTTTTAATTTATTTAAATTTCAAAATGGAAAAAGGAAAATGATTGATTAGGTTGTATTGTATAGTGAGGTGATACACATGACAGATAAACAAAAACAATTTGAAGAAAGATTGGAATCATTAATTTTATTAAAGGCTTTGCTGATTAAAGATAATAAATTTTATGAAGTAGCACAAAAAGAGTATCAAGAAGCAAGGGAAAGAGCCTTGGTATATTAACATAAATCTTAGTAGCGGGAGATTTTTTCTTTATACTCAGATATACTCTTAGTTTATAGCAAGTGAATAAGCCTCAACTATTGTTTTGCAACGATTGAACCTTATTCATTATTAATAGATTTAAATAGGAGTGTTTTAATTAAAGAGTATCTTCTTCTGCTAGATAGGTAGGTATTTATACTTAGAATAGTAAGAAAACCCAAACGGCATGAATGTGTTTTTGGTATCCATGCTTTTATAGTGATATAAAAGAGGAGTAAGATAATCAGAATCATCCCGCTACAAGAATTCATCTAATTACATTTCACCTAAATATCAATCCACCTATGTCACATCATGCTGATGTTTGGGTGAGGTGGAGTTGCTATTTAGGTTCTTTTAATAACTATAACGATGACATTAGAATAGACATTGATAGGCTAATCATGCTCACACATCATTCACCTTTTCATATTAGAATTTTAGCACTAAAACTATGGTTCTTACTAACCATCAATCCTCCGAGTTTCCTACATACTGACGTATGTTAGGCGTGGAGTCTTGATGTTTAGTCTTTTCATTTAATAAAAAGAATTTCAAAGTAGCGGGAAATATCCACGTATAAAACTAGGACTAGAAAAGTTAATCGGTATTTTTTGCATATCGTGTCATGATATTCAATAGGCAACGATAGAACAGTTGCTGTTAATTTATCAAAATAACCTAGCTAATGACAGCTAGGCTTTTTCTTTCAGTTTTCAGACATAAAAAAAGAAGAACAGCTGACTAGGCTGTTCTTCAACCAACAAACCAAACAAACCAAATAAAAGAGAAATAACAATCAAAGTTATAACTTTTTAATTCGTTACATAAATAGTATATCACAATTCATTCGTAGTTACCATATAAAACTAGAATCAGAAAAGTTACACAGCATATCATACCGTTTAACTCTCCTTGAATGAATAGCATCTTAGGGTGCCCAGTTTCTAAACCAAACTCATCCCGCTACAAGTGAGTATCTAACTTCAATAATCCTAAATATAAATTAACCAATCGATAGGCTAATCATGCAAGTGCATCATTAGCCTTTTCTTATTGATTGCTAAGGTGCAAATCTAACGATTTTTGCACTTAGCGAATAAATTTATTTTTAAACTAGATGATCCCTAACCATTCAATCCTCACTCATGCCTTCCATACTAGCATATGGTTAGGGCGGTGAGTCTTGATGGTTAGCTTTGTATTTAACAAAGGTTATAGCATGGTAGCGGGAGAGTGTTATTTATTTACAAAGAGTAAATCTAAGTATATAGAATTTGATAAAGCCCAACTGTTGCAAGAAGCAACGATTGGGCTTTATCATTATCAACAATGTTATAAGGATTTAAATAACGGTTCAAAAATGAACGGTTATTTACTCAGATTACTAAACGATACCTACTGATTAAAGAAGTAGTAATTATAGCAAGACAGATAAGAAAACGAACACGGCAAGCTTGCGGTGTTGGTATCCATGATGTTTTGAGATAGAGATATAAAAAAAATGCCCCGTTAGAAACGATAAACTGTAATATAGGGAGTATGTATAGGTTCGATGTAATTTAATGATCTTGTTGGACCTTTCCACTTCTCGAATTTTTTTCTTCTTTTTCCCATTAAATTAGATTTTTCGTTGTTGATTGCACTAATTTCTATTTCAACATCATGTTTCTTTTTCTTTTTCTTTGTATGTGAATTTATGTACTCTTGATATTCTTTCCGTAAGAATTCATTATGATTATTTATAATTAGTTGATATTTGGTTTTCTCTAAATAGCATAATCCTTTAATTTTCTCAATTTGATTTAAAGAAACTTTCTGCTTTATATCTACAACAGATGTAAATTTCAAACCTTCTGACTGATGTATAAGAATTTCAGGATTACTTTTTGTTTTTTTAAAATTTTGTTTGGTTTTTTTAGTGTTTTTTGTTGTTGAGGAAAAAGTAGTTTCGTAGTTGGGATTATATTTATATAGGCGTAATCCAAAATAGATATTATTTGATTTGATGATTAATATTGGAACTACTTTCTTATTTGGTAATCGTCCAAGTATGATTTCAGATTCATTAAAGTGTTTATTCATTTTTATCGCTCATTTCTGTAGTTTTTATAAATTCCCCATAGAGTCCAATCTGTATAGGTAAAGTTTAACACTGGAAATAAATGGTGTAAAGAGGGGTGAACAGTCGTGATAAAAATTTTAAAAGATATGAACAGTAAGCAGGAGCATCCCGCTACAAGAATTATTCTAACTTCAATTCCCGCTACTAATATTAAATAGATAGGCTAATCATGTTCGCACATCATTAGCCTTTTCTTATTTGATGCTAAGGTGCAAATCTAACGATTTTTGCACTTAGCGAATTCTTTTAAAATAAGACGTTCCCTAACCATTCAATCCCTTTATTTGCCCCACATCATGCTGATGTTAGGGGCTTTAGGGCTTGATGTTTAGGTGTTGCTTAATAGAGGAGGCTTCTTAGTAGCGGGAGAGTGTTCTTTCTAATTACAGACTAAATCTGAGTACATAGAATTTGATAAAGCCCCAACTGTTGCAGGGCGCAACGATTGGGGCTTTATCATTATCAACCATATTATAAATAAGGACGTAAATAACGGTTCAAAAATGAACGGTTATTTACTCAGATTATTAACCGATATCTACTGATTGAAAAGATATTCTTTATAGTAAGATAGTAAGAAAACCAACACGGTAGACTACGGTGTTGGTATCCATGTCTTTTGTGATAGGGATAGAAAAGATGATTGAAGTAACCCTAGGCATCCCGCTACAAAGGAAGATAAAATCTTATCCCCAAAAGAAAGAGTCACTAAATGATCAATCCCACCGATTCACCCACCTATTGCATATGGCGGATGTGGTGTGGCTTGATATTTAGTTGTTGTATTTAACAAAGGTCATTCAGCGTAGCGGGAAATTACCTAACGATTTAACACTAGAAAATATTTAAAAGTATGAAAAAAGCCCTAATGATTGCAGGGGGAAGCAACGATTAGGGTTTACTTTAATGTAAGTATATAATTATAAGGAAGAGTAGAAAGTAAATTTTTTTATAAGTGCTAGGGGGAGTAGCACTCTAATGTTATTGGCATAAATGTTTAAAAGTATTCACTTTATTGAAAATAAGTGATGATCGTGCCTTCATTAACAAGAGAGTATCTGACTAACCATAGGTGTCCCGCTACCATTCGTGATTAAACTTCAAGGCTTCTTAATAACAACAAGTAAATGGATAGGCTAATCATGTCAGAAGATAATTAACATCATTAGCCTTTTCTTATTGGATGTTTTATCTTAGAACAAGACAATCACTAAGCATCAATCCCCTTATTTGCCCATATCGTGCCGATATTGGGGCGTTGGGGTTTGTTGCTTAGCTTTTTTGTTTAACTAAGATTATTCAACGTAGCGGGACAGGATGTTTAATGCCTAGCGATCTTCTTCATACAAGGGGGCATGAAGCAGCTAACGGTTGCTTTGCAACGATTAGCGCTTCATGACTCTAATTCTAACTTTCTAAAAAGTTAAGGTTTCATAAAATACACGCATTCTTCTAAGCGAGAGAAGGAGTCACAAGCCATAAGAAAACCAACACGGCATCAATGCGGTGTTGGTATCCATGATCATTAGGAGATAGATATAAAAGGGAGTGGAACTAATCATGAACTATCCCACTACAAGAACTTATCTAACTACATTTCACCTAAATATCAATCCCCCATACTTCTATCCTAACGGATATTCAGGTGCGGTGAATGTGCTATTTAGCTTGTTAGTTAACAAAAGGAATTTCTAATAGCGACAGATTTTTAGTTAATATAAATAATATATGAAATAGATTAAGTTAGTGGTGAATTATTAACTAGAATATAAAAATATAGGGAATATCCACCTAGTTATTAGCATATACATTAGGGAACAAGTAATAAATGGGGGATAAGTATGAAAAAATATATGAGTAATGAAGAGTTTTGTAACTGCCATACTATCGATCATCGAGATTTTTATAAGATTGATGATGAACTAGAAAGAAAAAACATTAGGGATATAGAGAGTAAAATCAAATATGTGAGAGAAAATTATGGTGGACAAATCTATATGAACTTTGTTTTAAGAGAATTAGATGATATTATTTTAATGAACTACCATCAAGTGAATGATGAGTACAGGTTTTCAAAATGTGCAGTGGATGGGTTACTTCGTTCATATCTATTTGCTACACAGTATATGCAAGAAGGGTTACCAGAACATGCATATGACTATATAAAAGGAAAAGCTAACTCATTTATAAATGAGTTATTAGAGCAGTATAAACAAAATGAAAATTTAAAGGATATCTAGATAAAATTATATTACAGATGATTCAGGAAACTTAATGATTATATACTAGGCTTTTTAATACAATGTAAAAACGCTATAACTAATCAGAATGATCTCGCTACCATGTAGCATTTTTATTTCAATGTTTCCTAATAACAATAAGTAAATGGATAGGCTAATCACGTTCACACGTCATTAGCCTTTTCTCATTGGATTTTTAGCACTAAAACTATGGTTCTTACTAACCATCCATCCTCCGAGTATCCGACATACTTGCGTATGTTCGGAGTGGAGTCTTGGTGGTTAGTTTCTATGTTGAATAAAGAAGATTTCAAAGTAGCGGGAAAATTAGTTCTTTACTGAATGTTTATCTTAGTAAATGATTTCATGAAGTGGCTAACTGTTGCTTTGCAACGATTAGCCCTTCATGATCCTAAACAGTTATTTATAAAAATTTTGTTGTTCATAAAAAATTATCACTCTTCAAGTAGAATAATCAATCACAAATAATAAGAAAACCAACACGGCACGGGGGCGGTGTTGGTATCCATGATGTTTTGAGAAAGAAATCAAAAAGGCACTAAGAATAAGCATAAACTATCCCGCTACAAGAAAGTATCTGACTACATTTCCCCTAAATATCAATCCACTTCCGTCATATCCTGCGGATATTTTGGAGCAGTGGAATTGCTATTTAGTGTTATTTAATAATCATATTAATCCCGCTATATTAAAGCATGGATAGGCGAATCACATTGATAAGTCATTCGCTTTTTCTTATTTGATGCTAAGGTGCAAATCTAACGATTTTTGCACTTAGCGAATTCTTTTAAAACAAGACGTTCCCTAACCATTCAATCCCCTTATTTGCCCACATCATGCTGATGTTGGGGGCTTTAGGGCTTGATGGTTAGGTGTTGCTTAATAGAGGAGGCTTCTTAGTAGCGGGAGAGTGTTCTTTCTAATTACAGACTAAATCTGAGTACATAGAATTTGATAAAGCCCCAACTGTTGTTATACAACGATTGGGGCTTTATCATTATCAACCATATTATAAATAAGGACGTAAATAACGGTTCAAAAATGAACGGTTATTTACTCAGATTATTAACCGATATCTACTGATTGAAAAGATATTCTTTATAGTAAGACAATAAGAAAACCAACACGGCAAGTCTGCGGTGTTGGTATCCTTGATTTTTTGAGAAATAAATTAAAAAAGCATTAAGAATGAGCATGGAATATCCCGCTACTATGGAACTATCTAACTATATCTATCCTAAATATCAATCCACCTGCGCCATATCCTACGGATATTTTAGACGGGTGGAATTGCTATTTAGGTGCATTTGCTAATTCTAAGCCTCCTGCAACAACTAAACCAAGGATAGGCTAATCATGCAAGTGCATCATTAGCCTTTTCTTATCCTATCTTTCATCCCAAAACAACGTCATCACTAAACATCAATCCCCAGTGCTACCATCCTTGCGTATGGTTAGGGCGTGGGGATTGATGTTTAGCTGTTTTTGTTTAATAGAGGAGACTGCATCGTAGTGGGAGATATTCCCTTCTATACAAATGAAAAACCATAGTTCATAGAATTTGAAATCCCCCCAACGGTTGCTAGGCAACTATTGGGGGGATTTCGTTATAAATAAAAATATAAATACAAACCCGTTACTAAATCATATCTTCTGATTAAAGAAGAAATTAATGTAGCAAGAACAATAAGAAAACCAAAACGACAGGAATGTGGTGTTGGTATCCATCGTGTTTTGAGATAGATTTAAAAGGTGATAGAAATAACCATAGGCATCCTGCTCCAAAGGAAGATAAAACCTTATACCCCAAAAGAAAGAGTCACTAACCATTCAATCCATCTATTGCCTTACCTATTACATACGGTGTGGGCATATGTCTTGATGTTTAGTTTTTTATTTAACAGGGGGTATTTCGGTTAGCATCCACGTTCATATACATGTTACAAGTGATTTTCAAGATATATGATATTAAAAAATTATATATACCATAAATTAAAAGATATGTAATAAAGCTTATAAGAATTGGAGAAACATTTAATTCAATAGAGATGTGATTTAGCATAAGAGATGGTGAACCGTATCATAAATAGGGGATAGTTTTACTGAATTTGGAAGTATCGATGAAAGATGTTTAGAGTAAATATTTATATGTATGCTTAGTGGTAAAAGTATACATATAAATAGGCTGTGTTTTAAATAAATGTTGATGCCTGAAATCGTTGATATCATCAAGTTTGATTAACTAATCCATGAACATCATACACGCTGAGTTCATGATTTTAGTTAAAGATCAACACTCTTCTAAAACAGAGCCTATAAATAAAAGAATCTGAGAAATTAGATAAGATTTAGATATTAATTGGTACTATAGGGAGTTAAAGGATAATATTTAATTTTTTTGCATTATGGGCTTTGGGAAACTTGCTTTTATATCCAAAAGCTTTTTTATTTTCAAATAAGCGAAAATAGACATTAATATAAAATTATTTAAATTGTCTAGTCTATTTGCTTGAAGTTGATTAATTCAGTAAGAACTAAACTAAGAATTTAATTTAGTTACAAAATATGAACTTTAATGAAAACTACTTAAATATAGTTAGAATCTAACTGTATTTATTGAAGGAATATTGAGGAGTGAAGAGAATTATGATAGAATTAGTATAGTATCTAATAATAATTTGATACATGATAATGAGAGGTCAAAAGATGCACATTGATTATAAAAAATTATGGATAATGTTAATTGAAAATAATATGAGTAAAAGTGAATTGAGAAAGAAAGCAAAGCTTTCAGCAGGTGTGTTTACACGTTTAAATAAAAACGAGGATGTATCATTGGCTGCTTTAAAAAACATATGTGAAATACTAGAATGTGATATCGGAGACATCTGTAGTTTTGTTGATAATGTTGAAGGTGAGGAAAAATAATGTTTAGGACAGTCGATTTATTTTGTGGGTGTGGCGGAATGTCACTCGGATTTCAGAATGCAGGATATGATATTCTTGCAGCGTATGATAACTGGAAGCCTGCAGTTGAGACTTATAGAAAGAATTTTAAGCACATAATATATGAGAGAGATTTATCTGATGAAAGTATAGTATCAGAAGTTGCTAGTTTTAAGCCACAGATTATTATTGGAGGACCGCCTTGTCAAGATTTTTCATCAGCAGGGCACCGTGATGAAACGCGGGGTAGGGCTATACTTTCAAAGACATATACTGATATCGTTACGACAGCAATGCCAAAGTATTTTGTAATGGAAAATGTACCAAGAATCAGAGTTAGTGATATATATAAGAATATTTATAATATATTTAAAGAAAATGGATATGGATTGACAGAGAAAATTTTAGATGCAAGTCTTTGTGGTGTACCACAAAAAAGAAAAAGATTATTCCTTATTGGTTGTTTGGGGGCAAAAGACAATTTTTTATCGGATATATTAGATGCGGGATTATCAAAAAAACCAATGTCTATTCATGACTATTTAGGTGATTCACTTGGTGTAGAATATTACTTTAGGATTCCGAGAAGCTATAGTAGAAGAGCAATTTTTAGCATTTATGAACCATGTGTTACGATAAGAGGTGTGGATAGACCCATACCACCAAACTATAAAAAGCATCCTCAGGATTTAGTTGATATAGGTCCAGAGGTAAGAGCTTTGACACCAAAAGAAAGAAGTTATATCCAAACATTTCCAGAAGAATTTATATTTGAAGAGAATAGAACAAATACAAATCAGATGATTGGCAATGCTGTACCTGTAAAACTGGCAGAATATATTGCAAATGCAATTTTAGAATACGAGAATGGATGTGAAGATGATTAATACTATAGATTTATTTTGCGGATGTGGTGGTATGTCTTGCGGATTTCAAAATGCAGGATTTAATATTATGGAGGCTTATGATATTTGGGATGCTGCTATAAAAATATATGAGAAGAACTTTAAACACCCAGTTTATAAAAAAGATCTTAATGATGATGATACAATTGAAATACTAAAAGGGAAAAAACCAGATATAATAATTGGAGGTCCTCCTTGCCAAGATTTTTCAATTGCCGGCAATAGAAAAATGGGGGAAAGAGCAAATTTAACTATACGATATGCACAAATTATTGCGGCTATAAAACCAAAATGGTTTGTCATGGAAAATGTATACAACATAGAAAGGATGCCTATACTTCCAGAAGCAATAAAAATTTTTAAAGAAGCAGGCTATGGAATTACGAGCAAGGTGCTCGATGCTTCTCGATGCGGTGTTCCTCAGAAAAGAAAGCGATTTTTTTTAATAGGGAATATTGAAGCACAAGATGGATTTTTAGATGAAATACTTGAAACAAATCTCAGTGAAAAGCAAATGACTTTATATGATTATCTTGGAGATTCACTTCAAACAGAATTTTATTATATGCATCCTCGTAGTTATAATAGACGAGCTGTATTTAGCATTTATGAACCGAGTGCAACAATAAGAGGGGTTAATCGTCCTATTCCTAGTGGTTATCAACGTCATAATGCTGATAAAGCTGATATATCAGAGGGAGTAAGAAGTCTTACAACAAAGGAACGCAGTTATATACAAACATTTCCAGAAGAGTTTGAATTTGTGGGAAGTAAGACAGTAATGGAACAAGTAATTGGTAATGCAGTTCCAGTTAAACTTGCGGAATATGTAGCTAATTGTATTTTAGAATACAAAGAAAGGGGGTAACAATGATTAATTATTCTGCACTTCAACAACAGATAAAAAATTTAGGTGAGAGTGAAGGAACACCAACTTTTTTGCATCAATTTTTACAAATTTATAATATTCCTAAAGCTACATTGATGAGACTTAATATTACAGATGGTGTAAAGACAGATGTTGAAGTATGTGTTACAAATAAGTTGGTTTATATGTTTACGTTAAATGAAAATCTATATACTCGATATAGTGCGTTACAAAAGAGAAAGAATACGACAAGTAAAGCAAGAATTGTAATGCTAATGAATACAAGAGAAATCTTGGCATTTGATTCTAAGACAAGTGATTGGCTCTCGTGTCCAATTAAGGAACTGTATAAGGAGTGCGATTTCTTTTATCCACTTATGGGAATGGAGCGAGCAATACTCAATGATAGAAAGACTGTCGATGTAAAAATTGGAGAAAAATTTGCACAGTTTTATAACGAGATGCTTGTCTTAAATGCTGGAAAAGAGGAATCTTTGAAGATGTTATTAACAGCTCTTATTACAGCATTTTTTGCAGATAGTTTTGATATTGTAATGCAGAAATCTATTTTTTACTGGTTAACTAAGTATACCAAAACAGATGGAAGTGATGTTTCTAGTTTCTTAGATGACTTTTTTAGAGCATTATATGAAGATAAAGAACAAAGCGATGATTATATTGGGTCAAAGATTAATAATACAATTTATGGATTAGAATTATCACCACTTGAGCTGAATTTCAATAAATCTACTAGAAAAATTTTGATCGAAATAAGTGAGTTTGATTGGGCTGATGTTGAGCCTGAAGTATTGGGAGCACTTATTCAAAATATAGCATTTCCAGAAGAAAAGGCTGTTGCTTATAACTATACAAGCACAGCCAATATTTATAAAGTTATTGGACCACTATTTATGGATGATTTAGATACAGAGTTTGAGAAGATAAAAAAGGGACAAGTATCTGGAGTAGATTTTTTAAAAAAATTATCGAGAATTAAAGTTTTAGATCCAGCATGTGGTACAGGTAATTTTTTGATGATTTCCTACAAAGAATTAAAAAGACTTGAATTATATGTAAAGGATTATTTAGAATCTCAAGAGATTCCTTATGAAAGAAAAGAATATGTTGTTTTAGAAAACTTTTATGGTATTGAAGCTAATGGTTTAGCTTCAATAATAACAAGAATTGGTTTACTGTTTAGCAAGTTAAAATATGAAACAGCAGATATAGCAACGTTAAGGTTGCCAGATCATAATATCATAAACAATATAGCTACGGATGTAGAATGGAATAGTTTTTGTCCAAAGTCTGGATATCAAGTGTTTATTATAGGCAATCCATCATACAAAGGAAAGGACCTTAGTACTAAACAAAAAAATGCTATGGGTAGGGTATTTGCTGATGAAATAAAAAATGGAGTAAAGATTGGGGAATTAGACTACTGTACATGTTGGTTTTATTTAGCAAGTGAATATATAAAAGATAGTAATTGTGCGTTTGCTTTTGTTACAACTAATTCTTTGACACAAGGTACTCATGTTCCAGTATTATGGCCAATGTTATTTAATAAAGGAATTTGCATATCATTTGCTTACTCCGCATTTAAATGGAAAAATGGTGGAAAAAATAATACAGCTGTAACAGTTGTGGTTATTGGATGTAGAACAATTATGTTTCCACACCATAAGACTATTTATAGAAATGACTTAGTGTATGATGCAGATGATATTAGTCCATATTTAACTAAAGGTAATGTTATTATTCAAAAAGAAAATAGGGCACCTATTAGTAAACAATTACCTAAGATGATAAAAGGTAATATGCCTTACGGAGAAGCCCTATTATTAACACCAAAAGAAAAAGATGAACTTGTTAGCATATACCCAGAATCAATTAAATTCCTAAGACGTGTGGTAGGAGCTAATGAATTTATAAAGGGAATCGAAAGGTGGTGCTTATGGATTTCAGATAATGAATTAACAGAGGCAATAAGTATTCCACTTATTGCAGACAGAATTGAAAGAGTAAGGGAATATCGACTAGATAGTAAATGCTCTGCTCAAATGAAAGAAAATCCACATCGTTTTCGAGAAATACATATACCACAGAAGTATACACTTGTAATTCCGGCAGTTTCATCAGAAAATAGAGAATATTTTCAAATTGGTTATGTAGGAAGAGATGTTGTTGTAACCAATCTATGTTTTACTATTTATGATGCAGAACCATGGGTGTTTGGTATTATTTCGTCAAAGATGCATAATTTATGGGCAAGAATAGTATGTGGAGGTTTAGAAACGCGACCTAGATATTCCAATGTATTAGGTTATAATACATTTCCGCTACCTGAGTTAACAAAAGAACAGAAACAGGACATTTCTAAAGCTTCATTACAGGTGATTTTAGAACGAGAAAATCATTCGGAAATGACTTTAAGAGACTTATATAATGAAGATACTATGCCACAGGGATTAAAATATGCACATAAATTATTAGATAAAGTTGTAGAGAGCTGCTATAAAAAAGAAGAATTTTGTTCTGATCAAGAAAGACTTGACTCGATGTTTTTATTATATAAAACCATAAAGGAGGGGTGATTCAGATGACTGAAAATATAGTCAACGTAAATTATGAAGCAACTGGGAAGAGTATACAGACAAATAAACTGGGAATGAGAGAGATGCAAGCTAAGGCATATGAAGCTAGAAATGCACAATATTTGCTTTTGAAAGCACCTCCAGCATCAGGAAAGTCAAGAGCTCTTATGTTTATTGCATTGGATAAACTAAAAACAAAACAGGTATCTAAGGTAATTGTTGCGGTGCCTGAACGTTCAATAGGTGGCTCATTTAAAAACACAAAATTATCTGATTTTGGATTTCACAGTGATTGGATAGTAGAAGATGAATATAACTTATGTCTTCCGGGAGGAGAGTCAAGAAAGGTATCAGCATTAGGGCGTTTTTTGGATTCTGATTCTGATAAGTTAATATGTACGCATTCTACATTAAGATTTGCATTTGATAAATTTGGAGTTACAAAGTTTAACAATTGTCTAATTGCAATTGATGAATTTCATCATGTGTCAGCAAACTACGAAAGTAAATTAGGTGAGTTAGTACGAATGCTAATGGACAGCACTAGTGCACATATTTTGGCTATGACTGGTTCTTATTTCAGAGGAGATGGTATTCCAGTTTTAATGCCAGAGGATGAGGCAAAATTCTACAAGGTTACTTATAATTATTATGAACAGTTGAACGGTTATACTTTTTTAAAATCGTTAGGAATTGGATTTCATTTTTATCATGGGCGTTATACAGAGGCAATTGATGAAGTACTTGACACAAATAAGAAAACTATTCTGCATATACCTAATGTAAATTCAGGGGAATCGACTAAAGATAAGTATATTGAAGTGGATACAATCCTTGACAAAATTGGAGAGATTGTTGATGTTAATAGTGAAACTAATATTATTTCTGTAAAGCGAACAGATGGAAAAATTATTAAAGTAGCAGATTTAGTGAATGATAATGCGACTGAAAGAGAGAAAACAATAACTTTTTTAAGGAATGTATCCTCGTTGGATGATGTAGATTTAATTATTGCATTAGGCATGGCAAAAGAAGGATTTGATTGGAAGTACTGTGAACATGCATTGACAGTCGGATATAGAGGATCATTGACAGAAATAATTCAGATTATTGGAAGGTGTACTCGGGATAGTAGTAATAAAACCCATGCACAATTTACTAATCTTATAGCCGAACCAGATGCCGAAAATAACGAAGTTATTGAGGCTGTTAACAATATGTTGAAGGCTATAGCGGCCTCATTACTAATGGAACAAGTTCTTGCACCAAATTTTAATTTTAAGCCAAAGAATGGTGATGATACTACTAATAGTAGTAAAACTATAAAAATTAAAGGCTTGAGAGAACCTATAACACCAAGAGTAAAGAATATTTTGGATTCAGATTTAACTGAATTAAAGGCAAGCATTTTACAGGATCCTGATATGGTGAAGTCATTCTCAGGAGCAGTAGATACTGATGTTATCAACCATGTATTTTTACCAAAGATTATAATGACAAAATATCCTGACTTGCTAGATGATGAGGTGGAGACAGTAAGAGAACATCTTGTGGCGGATATGGTTATTAGGCATTCTGAAAAAAGTACTCATGGAGATAAAAGATTGATTAAGTTGGTAGATCAATTTATAAATATTGAAGAGTTAAGTATCGATTTAATTGATTCAGTTAATCCGTTTCAACAGGCTTATGAAGTGATTTCAAAGAATATGACTCCGAGAGTATTAAAATCTATTCAGGAATGTGTTGCAGCATTTAAAGTTAATATGACAGATGATGAAGCAATATATTTATGGCCTAAGATTCAAGAGTTCGTTAAAGTAACCAGAAGACATCCTTCATTGGATGCATTGGATCCACATGAAAGACGATTGGCAGAAGCACTTGTGTATTTACGACAAGTTAAAAGGGAGCAGAAAAATGAATAGGAATAAGTTTGCAGAGATTTTTGCTGATGACCATCTTGGCTTGTTAGACATATCAGATGCAAAGCAGACAACTGAACGTACACCCTCTGAGCAAAGACTAATTAGCAGCTTTGAGGAAATTAATAATTTTTATGAGGAAAATGGGAGAGAACCTAAATTAGGTGCGGATATTACAGAGTTTATGTTGGCATCTCGTTTGCAAGGTATTAGAAATAGTCCTCAAAAAGTGAAAATTTTGTTGCCATTTGATTTTTATGATTTACTCAAAGTTGAACAGACAAAATCAGTAACTATTGAAGAGCTTCTTAGGGATGATCCATTAAATCTTCTTAATATAGATGAAATGGAGGATAGTATCTTTTCACTAAAACACGTAAAAAAGACTGATAGAATACGTCCTGACTATATCTCTAGAAGAAATATATGTGAGAATTTTGATGAGTATGAGGGAATGTTTGAGCAAGTCCATACTGAGTTGAAAAGCGGTGTTCGAAAGCTAGTCAAATTTAGTCAACATGATTTATCAGAGGGAAAATTTTTTGTATTAAGAGGAGTTTTACTTTATCTTGAAAAAAGTGAACATACTGAGCAGGAAAAACAATATGATAGCGGAGTGCGTATTAGAAAAGATGGAAGAACACATTGTGTATTTGATAATGGGACAGAGTCAGATATGTTGTATCGATCTTTATATAAAGCACTATTAAAAGATGGATTTGGGGTGAGTGAGCCGATAGAAACAGTTAATAATTCTGTTGAGATTTCAGATGATGATGTACAAAATGGTTATATTTATGTATTAAAAAGTATGAGCGCTGATCCTAATGTTTCTAATATGAAAGATTTATACAAAATAGGCATGTGTAGTGGTGATGTTACCGAGAGGATTAAAAATGCTCCAAATGAGCCAACGTATTTGATGAGTCAAGTTCAGGTAGAGTTAACTGTACGATGTTATAATATAAATGTATTAAATTTAGAGGCAACAATTCATTCATTCTTTAATGAGGTTAACGTTCTATTTGAAGTTATAGACAAGGATGGGAATAAACGTTATCCTAAAGAATGGTTTGTAGTTCCACTTCCAATTATACAAGAAGCAATACAGCTTATTGTTGACGGAAAAATTAATAATTATGAATATGATTCTACTATGCAGGCTATTATACAAAAATAAGGAAGCATAGATGAGACATAACACTATAATATTACTATGCAATTAATAATAACCTTTTTGAAATGAATACAAATTCAAATATATATTATAAATTTGAATAATTCATTTCAGGGAGGTTATTTTTATGCAAAAAGTAAGATACCAAAGAGAAGTAAAACATTTACGACTACCAGACGAAGTAAAGTTACGGTTATCAGAAACATTAGGCATATTAGATGAGAACTATGGAGACAACAGAGATGTAGATGTTCAGCTAGGGGGATATGCTCTTATTGCAGAAAATCTGTTTGACACAAAGTATATTCAAAAGAATCTTATTAAAGATACGGTACCTGAAGAAGTCGAAGAGATTGTAACAAACGATGGTTTGGAGTATAATTTGATACTTTTCATTGTGTCAATTTATAGAAAGTTATTTTTTATATTTTGAGTATGTGGTTCTAGTATAGTTTTATGTATACACATAAGTTAAGTCGTTATACTAGACTTAATCAAAGAATGTGTCGCTATCAAAAAATATAATACTGAATTTAAATCAATGATTGTTGAACTTTATAAAAAGGGACGTTTAGTCAAAGACCTTAGTCGTGAATATGGTGTGTCAGAAGTTACTATCTATAAATAGATCAAACAGTTTTCTCTAATTGCCACAATTGATAATACTGAGATTGCATTAGAGGAAATTAGACGTATGAAGCAAAAAAATGTTACGTTTAAAAAAGGAGAATGAAATCTTAAAAAAGGATATAAAATATGAATTTATATAATCATAGGTCTCCCGCTACAAAGAAAACCGCTTCTTCAATTCTAACCTAAAACTTAAGGTCTTGTTACTTGCATCCCTGCGATGGGGCAGTACCAAGACCTTTTATTTAGTGTAGCGGGATTTTTATGCTTTTGGATGGAAACGTAAATGGGGATATAATTAAAGGGTAGGTGGCGCTAACCTTCAAAAAACATAATGAATTCGGGGGGAATTAAAGATGCAAGATATTTATGATCGCAAGTTATCTATTTATTTAACGGCTGGTCAAGACGATGAGGGGAACGACATTGTAAAGGCTAAGTCTTTTTCAAATGTTCGATTAGACACAACGGATGATGAGTTATCAGAGTTTAGAGATAAATATATCGCGTTATCATCTGGAACTCATACTAAAACGGTAGTTGCCGATTATCGTCAGCTTTAGTAAACAATAATAAATGATAGGGGGATAAGATTATGGAAGAAACATACACATTAACTTGTAAATTCAAAGATACTCAGAATAAAACACGCTCAATTGAGATTAACAATCCAACAGAAGATTTATCAGACGATAAAATTTTAGACTTCATGAATTATGTGATTGATAGTGAAGTATTAGTCTTAAATGAGACACAACCTGACTTAAAATACGCGAGTATTGCAGGTGCCTCTTTAACAACGAAACGTGTTGAAGAAATTACATTAGCTTAATATAGGAAAGAGCCATTACATCAGTAGTGGCTCTTTTTTAGTGAAAAAATATGTTTAATGAAGAAAAATTGTGGTAAACTAAGTAAGTCATTATTTTATGTATCACACAAATATATCACTATCATAAAAGGCATTAGTCGTTTAACGATTGCTGCTTTTTCATTTTCTATAGGAAGTTAAATTTAAAAAAGGAAATCATCTTTAATAATCGTATAGTGATATGAGGTGATAAAAATGACAAAGGAAAAACAATTTGAAGAAAGATTAGATTCACTATTATTATTAAAGGCTCTATTAATTAAGGATAATGAATTTGATGAAGTGGCACAAAGAGAGTATGACAAGGCATTAGAGAGAGCGTTTAAGTTACTAGAAGAATAATTGAAAACTTGATGATTACATCATGAAAAATTAAATAAATCCTTTTATACAGAATAAATCGTCCTCTTATTCATATTTATTAATAATAAGGGGGAGAGGATATGCAATTAAAAGAGCTGGAAAATTATTTAGAAGGACAAGATGTTGAGGGTTATGATCTTTTTGAAGAGCAAAATCAGGAACATAGGTTATGGTTAGAGCAAAGGGCTATTCATATTCCTGAATACAACATTAAAATCAGGGAGGGAATTTGCGAAACGTGGGATATGGAGAACCAACAGTATGAGGATGATCATAGTTTCTATATGATTTTTAATAGTCTTACAGGTGAGTATCTTTATACAGAAGCTGGAAGTGGGATGTGCGTTAGTTTACATAACTTTCTGTCATTCAATAATCAAGAGAATTTATCACATGATGAACTATTAGACCTGCCATGTGAAGTATATCTTATTTAACAATTAGAATAGTACAGGATTAACTTTTAAACTGATAAAGTTGAATTCAAAACAAAAAAGGCAGTTAAGTAGCCATTGGCTAACGAACTGCTTTTTTGTTATTTAAGAATGTGGATCAAAGGGAGTAACAAACAAGCGTTGTAAAAACTGAATAGTACACCTCTTTTACATATCTGCTACCATTTGAATTAAAATTTTGACCAAACTAAATACTAAAAGCAGCATTTTCTGTTTAAAAGAATCTATGTTTTTAAGAAACAGACATAAAATAACTCCCTTCTTACTATAATTGGAATATCGAACATAACTAAATGTGTGATTATTCGCTTAGTTTGAAAGGAGGTTTAACTATGGCATTATTCCCTAGAAAAAATCCATTTCATCTTCGTAAAGCATTTGTAGAACCAGGATGTGTTGTTTACTGCAATAATTGTGGATGTATTTTATCTGTCGGCACAGACTATAATCCGTCAAATCCTTTATGTAATCGTTGCTATTGGATTTAACTTACAATTAAAAATATAAAGCAATATTAGATAGAGCATTTAAGTTACTAGAAGAATAATAGATAATAAAAAGGCAGTTAAGTAGCCATTCGCTACCTAACTGCTTTTTATATTATTTAAGAACATGACTGGATATGTTAAACAACTCTTCAATTTCATCTGTTGTATAGGTTGTTTGCACCCACATCATTTTATTGTAGTCAAATTGATTAACTAAATGTTGTTCATTTGTCATTACGTTAGAAATCCAAAGGTGATCGCCGATTCTATACATAGTTACATTACATCCACAATAATTCTCTTTTTTTGATTCCAACATTGCTATTCCTCCTAAACGATATGTATTTATATTTTCGGTTTTCAGAATAGTGCAACAGTTGGTCCGCTAATTAGGATAAGTCCAGCCTGCATCTTCGCCATATCTTTTAAAATATCGACATTCTGAATAAAGTAAGGGATGTCATCGAGTGTTTTTTGTTGTTGATGATTAATGAGGCGTAGGACAAGACTTTGATAGTGTGAGGTGGGGAGAATGGAGACTCGTGTATAATAGATGGTCGAGTCAGTCTGAAGCTGTAATAATCCCGATTGGGGTTGACGGGGATGCGTGAGAGTGAGTGAGGCTTGAAATTTAATATAGGCGAGCAACTGCTCATATAAAGAAATGGGAATGGCTTCATGAGGAATCATAAAAGCTCCAACACGGAATTGAACGAGTATTTTATTCTCTTTTAAGATGAAATGAATATCACTTGCCTTTAAGGTTTCAGCTCGTTGGATGATAGAGACGAGCTTCGTTTTGACTGGCATAATGATCACCTCCTGACATGCTATACGTCAAGAAAGTGAAGATTCCTTTTAAAAATTCAGAATTGTTATACATTTTTTTCTATTTTTAGTTTAATGGTCTTTATCATAAATTTTATTAAGTTATGAATAACTAATCGATAAAATAATTTTATTTTTTAAAAGGGGAATTTGAGACTTCAAATAAAATGACAACTGTTAGACACTACATGCTTATTCTGGATTAACGAATGGTGCTATTTAATTAATCATTTTTGTTAGTAATACATTCTAGTAGGTGTAGATAGGGAAGAGGATGAGCAATAGATGTGCACATGCCTGTTTTAAACAGGCTCAAGTCACTAGTAATAGAATTACAATGGAGGAAATTTTACAGTCTCTTTTATCTTAATTGTGAGTTTTGGTGAATATAAAGGAAATATTTGCACAACGTTAGGGGAATAAGTTACAATAAAGAGGTCATTTTTAGTTAGAGTGGTGGAATGGCCATGGATTTAATGGAATTTATTTTTAAAATATTTCCCAAAAGATATGAAGGTGAAACGAAATCCTTAAGAGATGTATCAGGCTGAGTTTGCAGACGAATTAGCTGAATAACGTTGATTAGGTTGTCCAAAGAAGAGATCTTCATTCGAGCTATTTCATGAAAAACTGTCGCATTTATATTGACAATTGGTTATATAAAAAAGAGATTTGAAGCTATAGAACCTAAATTCATTTGTATTTAGACGGATAGCATCATTATAAAAAAGAAAGGAGGCCTATTACGAGAGTGGTAAGTGATTAATCATGTAAGTTGGATGCTTGAAATGATGAAGGTTCATCTTGCCAAAAGAAGGGTTCGTAATAGAAAGAGTGTATGTTAAAGGGTTTAACAGATAAGCAGGTTCAAGAGAGCCGCTTAAAGTATGGAAGTAATGTGATTGAAGAGGCTGAGCCAGAAACATTTTTAGATAAAGTTAAAGGGCAGCTAGGGGATCCGATGATTAAATTATTAATTGCGATTGCCATTATTATGGGAATTCTTGCAGTGATTGGTTATGGAGAGTGGTTAGAGGTAGCAGGAATTGTTTTCTCAGTTGCTTTAGTTACGCTTATTTCTGCTCGAACTGAACTGGCTTCAGATAGTGAATATCGTAAATTAAAAAGTAGTGTTAAAAAAGAGACATGTAAAGTGTATCGTCATGGAAAAGTCGTTGAACTCGAGATTGATGATATCGTGGTAGGAGATTGTATTATTTTACAATCAGGAGATAAAATTCCGGCTGATGGATTTTTAGTGGATGGCTTCATTAAAGTGGATAATTCGAGTTTGAATGGTGAGTCGGAAGAATGTAAGAAATTTGCACATGAAGATCCAAATAGCGTTGAATTGTCGACGTGGAACACATCAATTACAGGGGATACATTCGTCGATGAAACCTCTGTGTTCCGTGGGGCAGTGACGGTCGATGGAAGTGCTGTGATGAAAGTCGTTCGCGTTGGAATGGCAACAGTCATGGGGGAAATGGCGAAAGAGATGGCTGATAATGAAGTTGATAGTCCATTAAAAGTGAAGTTATCAGATTTAGCCCATAAAATTTCAACCTTTGGTTACATTGGAGCTGTCCTCATCATGGTGGCATTGCTGTTCTCTAAAGTAATGGCTATGGGTGGATTTGGTGCTTATTTTTCACAAGATCCTATTTTAATTTTCAAACAAATCTTAGAAGTGGTGATGCTAGCTGTTGTGATTATTGTGATGGCTGTTCCTGAAGGATTACCATTAATGATTGCTATTGTGTTAATGCAAAATACGAAAAAACTATTAGATAGCCAAGTCTTAGTTCGTAAGCCTATTGGGATTGAAACAGCTGGGTCATTAAATATTTTATTTAGTGATAAAACAGGAACGATTACAAAAGGAAAGCTAGAGGTTGTTGAATTTTTCGATGGGGCTTTAGAAGATAGCTATGAAGCATCAGTCATGATCAAAGAACAAATGCTACTTTGTATTGGAAAAAATACAGGAGCCATGTTTGATGAAGCTGGAGAGATTATTGACGGAAATGCAACAGATAAAGCTTTGCTATCGTTTGTAACTAAAGAAAATTATGAGGCAGTTCAAGGGATTAAAGTATTTAAATCACAACAATTTAACTCAGCTAATAAATACTCAGCAGCAGAGTTAGATGGAACAACTTATTACAAAGGAGCCCCTGAGCGTTTATTGTCACGTGCCAAATATTACTTAGATCATGAAGGAAATGTCATACCATTAGATCTAGCAGCGATCAATCAAAAAATTGACCAATTAGCTGAAAAATCAATGCGTGTTTTATCTTTTGCTTATAGTAATTCACCATTAGTTGAAGATACTTTACCTACTGACTTAGTGATCATTGGTTTTGTTGGGATTCGTGATGATGTTCGACCAGAAGCTCGTCATGCTATTGGTGAAGTTCAGCAAGCGGGTGTTCAAGTCGTGATGATTACAGGTGACCGTAAAGAAACAGCGGTTGCGATTGCAAAAGATTGTGGGTTAATGAAAAAAGCGAGTGATGTTGCTTTGACATCAGATGAATTAAATCAATTATCAGATGAAACAGTGAAAGAGATGTTACCGAATATCCGTGTTATTGCGCGTGCCTTACCAACGGATAAATCACGCATGGTCCGTTTAGCCCAAGAATTAAATTTAGTTTGTGGAATGACGGGGGATGGTGTGAATGATGCACCAGCTTTAAAACGTGCCGATGTTGGCTTTTCGATGGGATCAGGAACAGATGTAGCAAAAGAAGTCGGGGACATTGTTATTTTAGATGATAATTTTAAATCAATTGAAAGTGCCATTTTATATGGGCGTACAATTTATAATAATATTCAAAAATTTATTAAGTTCCAATTAACGATTAATGTGGCAGCTGTTGCAATTTGTGCGATTGCGCCATTCTTAGGAATGGAACAACCGTTAGGTGTCACTCATATTTTATGGATTAACTTAATTATGGATGGGTTAGGAGCGTTAGCTTTAGGATCAGAACCAGCTTTAAAAGCGTATATGAATGAAAAACCTAAATCTCGTACAGAAAGCATTGTGTCACGAAAAATGATGGGACAAATCTTGGTCGCGGGAACTTATGTTACTATTTTAAGTTTAATTTTCTTAACATTACCATTCTTTAAACAGTTCTTTGGTAGTGAAGATATTCATTCAACGGCTTATTTCTCATTATTCGTTTTATTAGCTGTATTTAATGCGTTCAATATTCGTAGTGAAGGCCCGAATCTGTTTGTACATATGAATCAAAATCCAGGATTCATTAAAGTGATGGGGATGATTGTTATCGTGCAAATTATTTTAACATTTGTTGGTGGAAAAATGTTTAGCTGTACGCCAATGGGATTAGCTCATTGGGCGTTAATCTTGGTTTTAGCTGTTTCGATTATTCCAGTGGATTTACTTAGAAAAACGATTGTTCGTGTTTTACATCCTAAAACACAAGTTTCCATTGTTGTGGAAGAGTCTCCTGTTTCAACAGCAAGCGAAGCAGATCAAAAAGCATTGGAATTTTAATGATGACTTATTAGGGTGATAATTGATTGATGAAAACCTAGTTAAAGGACGACTTTGACTAGGTTTTTCTTTTAGCCGGGGAGTCTGTAATGAGCTATAAATATAGCCTGGGAAATAATTATTAAACTCAATTAGTGTCATGTTAAATCACTTGTTGATTGATGAGGCGGGAATGTCATCCATGAAAAAACCATCTCATGAGATGCTTAAATGAAACGGCAAAGTCATTTAAAAATAACGGATGACGTTGCATACACTTAGTAAGATAGATATAGGCGAGTCACACGTCTCATTTATAATAGCCAAGTATTGGATTGTTTCCTTGATAGTCAAGTTTTTCAATGCTTCATACGAGTGACGTTCATTCGCTCGAAAACTTTGTGTTTCGTATCTACAGATGGATATCGGTTGGGGTTAATGATTTGAGTCGAATCAAGGTCAGGTCCTTTTTTGATGAGTAAAGTAGAATAAAAGAGTTGAAAGTGTTGAAGAAAGTAAGTAGAATAAGGATAAATATGATTTGTGAAAGTGATGTGGAAAGATGAAGATTTTTTTAAGTGGAAGTGTCCCGCTTATTATTGTGATTATCGCCTTATTTCAAAAGATTGAGTGGCGACGTCATATTAAGGAGCAGGCCCGCTCTTATTTTCAAGAAGGTGCTTGGATTAAGTTTGCTCTTTGTTTAACGGTATCCGTTTTAGGAACGATGATTGTAACAGTTATTGTTGGAAGATTTCTGACGTTCTTTGCTTTTTTGGTCCCTTTGTTTGGAATGTCAATGATTTCGTATGGAACGATTGATGTTATGCATCGTATCCGTCGTGGACAAGAGTTTGGGCTAAGAGATTTTTTCCCAACCGATCAATTAGGTTCAGTCGTAGGACTTTATTTTATTAAAGGATTGTATCTTTTCTTCTGGTCATTATTATTAGCTGTTCCTGGAATTATCAAATCATATTCTTATTCTCAGGCGATGTTTATTTTAAATGATAACCCTGGAATAGGGATTGATGAAGCGATCACACGTAGTCGTGAAATGATGAAGGGTCATAAGTGGGAGCTTGTGGTTTTACAATCGAGTTTCTTCGGATGGGCCATTTTAGGATCGTTTACTTTTGGGTTAGCTATTGTTTATATTTTACCTTTATATGCCATGTCTATGTTTGTTTTCTATGACTATGTCAAAAATGGTTATTTAAAATCGAATCAATACGAAAATGTTTATACAGTCTATTAGATTGCTTTTGAGTCATAAAAGTACGAGTTTCGCTGAGAATTCGTACTTTTTTTGATTAGAAAACGTCGAAATGATATTTTGCGTCGCTTTGTGCTATAATAGAGAAATGAAAGTGAGTGATGTTATGATTCGAGTATCTCAAATCAAGATTTCAATTGATGATCCGATTGAAAAAGTAAAAGAGTTATTATTAAAACAATTGAAGTTAAAAGAAAGTGACTTATTAGAATATAGAATTTATAAACAATCGATTGACGCTCGTCGCCGTGGAAAGCTAGATTTTGTTTATACGGTAGATATTGCGGTTAAAGATGAAGCGAAAATTTTAGCTAAGAAGTTACCAAATGTTTCGATCACACCAGATATCGAATATAAATATCCTGAGATGGGAACTGAAGTCATGAAACATCGTCCAGTTGTTGTTGGATTCGGTCCAGCAGGAATGTTTTCTGCTTTAATTTTAGCTGAGATGGGCTATTGTCCAATTGTTTTAGAGCGTGGAGGAGCGGTTGAAGATCGTGTCCGTTCAATTACTGAGTTTTGGAGTGAAGGAAAACTCGATCCTAATTCAAATGTTCAGTTTGGTGAAGGTGGGGCTGGGACATTTTCTGATGGGAAATTAACGACACGTGTTAAAGATTTACGTGGACGTAAAGTGTTAGAAGCATTAGTCGAGGCAGGCGCACCAGAAGATATTTTATATATGGCTCACCCGCACGTTGGAACCGATTTATTACGTAATATTGTTAAAAATATTCGTGAAAAAATCATTTCATTAGGTGGAGAAGTTCGCTTTAATACACAAGCCACAGGGTTTATTATCGAAGAGGGACAAATGACAGGGGTTAAAATTAAAGGTGGCGAAATCATCGAAACGGAGCATGTCATTGTCGCGATTGGACATAGTGCACGTGATACGTTCTATGAGTTATATGAAAGTGGTGTTCATTTTACAGCTAAACCATTTGCTGTTGGTGTTCGCGTGGAGCATCCGCAATCATTAATTGATGTGGCACAGTATAAAGAATTTGCTGGACATGAAAAATTAGGAGCAGCCGAATATCGATTAACGCATACGGCGTCAAATGGACGAGGGGTTTATACATTCTGTATGTGTCCAGGTGGATTAGTTGTTCCATCAAGTTCTGAAAAAGGTCGCTTAGTAACGAATGGAATGAGTGAACATGCCCGTGATCAAGACAATGCAAATAGTGCGTTACTTGTTCAAGTATTCCCAGAAGACTTTGGTTCAGATCACCCGTTAGCAGGTGTGGAGTTCCAACGTCGCTTAGAAGAAAAAGCTTTTGGATTAGGTGGAAGTAACTATACAGCACCAGCCCAATTAGTCGGTGATTTCTTAAAAGGACAAGCCTCTAAAAAATTAGGATCAGTGACTCCTTCATATGCCTTAGGTGTTAAATTAACGAACTTACGTCGTTTATTACCTGATTATATTACGGATGCAATGGCAGATGGATTACAAGCCTTTGATCGTAAATTAAAAGGATTTGCGATGGATGATGCTGTTATGACAGGAGTAGAATCACGTTCATCCTCACCTGTTCGTATGGACCGTGACAGTGAAACGTTACAGTCATTAACAGTTAAAGGGCTATATCCATCCGGTGAAGGGGCAGGCTTCGCGGGTGGAATTGTCTCAGCTGGAATCGATGGAATCAAATGTGCAGAGGCTATGATTAAACAATTTCAAAAAATGAGCTAAAATAGTCAAATAGCGTCATAAATTTCGATTAACTTATCATATTATGTTAAGAGTATCTGAATTCTTAACAACTAATGTGCGAGGTGAAATTTATGGCGCGTCTTTTATATATTAAAGCTAATCCTAAGCCATGCGATCAATCATTGACCTATCGCTTAAGTGATGTCTTTATTCAAGCGTACCAACAAGCTCATCCGACAGATGAGGTAGAGGTGCTTGACTTATATCAAACGATTATGCCTATCATGGATTATGAACGATTGTCTCGTTATAATCAAGGAATAGAAACAGAGATTAAACAGATTGCTGAACAATTTAAATCTTATGATAAATGTGTCATTGCAGCTCCAGTGTGGAATCATAGTTTTCCTGCGATGTTAAAGGTTTATTTAGATAACATTATTTATCGTCATGTGACGTTTACTTATCAAGATGGAAAAATGCTTGGTCTTTGTTCAGAGATGAAGGTGCTGTATATTACCTCATCTGGGCAAGTCTATGATGGAGAGCGAAAATTTTTAGATCATCATCAATCTCAAATTAAAGCTATTTTTGATTTAATTGGTCTCACTCAAGTTGAAGTGGTGGGACTGCTTGGTCGTAATCGATTATCTAACGAACAACTCCTTCAAGAAGTAGGAAAACTTCAAGGAGAGCTTCAACAAAAAGCTCAAATCTTTTAAGATGAACTCATAAGTAGAATCTAATACTTAAGGATCCTATTTATGAGTTTTTTTGTGCTGTGCTCCAGGGTTCAGGGCATAAACTATTTGAAACATTCGTTTAAAGGCTCTTAAGTATTTCATGGTTTAAAGTCAATGGCATTATGAGAGGAAATTTTGAAGGAATAATGATCAATGAACCGATTATCAAGATGCGGACATTTTTAAGAAGGATGAGGCGATGGCATCTTTCTATTCATAGCTCAAATAGAGGATAGGACATAGAGTTTTATAGAAAATTGAATTAAATGAGATATCATTCATTAGAATCTTATACTTTTGAAAGATTAAAAATCACACAGTTTAACTGTGTGATTTTTAGCGTTCGATGGTAATGAGTTGGCCAGGTTGTAAAAATAAATTCTGATTCAAGGAAATAAGTTCATCAGGTGATAGTTTAAAGCGAATGAGAAGATCTCGAATGCATTCTCCTTCCGTAACGACATGAAGTTTTGAATTTGAAGGAAGAGGAACTTTGATTTGATGTTTCGTTTGAATGATGAGTGGCTTGTTTCCGTTAAGTTTGATTAATTGTTGTGGCGTGGTTTGAAACTTTGACGCAATCGTCCTGATAGTATCATTTGATTGAATTAAGTAGGTCGTTGTTGCAAATGTTTTTGATTCCATACGCTCACTTCCTTATGGTTTAGGACATCATTTCTACTATAATCTATGCAAAAAACATAGGCATTTGACTAATTTTTTGATAATGAAAATAACACATTTTTAGAGAGGGTGTCATAGGATGAGAGTAGAAAGGTAAGGAGGGAGGGATTAGGATGGTGGGAGTTGTGACACTCTTAGTTATTTATTTAGTCGGCATGCATCTTCAAATGAATCAATCACTAAAACAGAAATTAACGCCAGACATTGATTATATTTTAATTTTAGGATCTTCATTAAGAAGTAATCATGTTACACAAACACTTCGTTCTCGATTGGAAAAAGGTGCAGAGCTTTTGAAAGAGAATCCACAGTTGATGGTTGTGGTCACGGGGGGGAAAGGAAGTGAAACCTTACCACCAGAAGCACATTTGATGCAAAAAGTATTAATCGAAGAGTATGGAATTGAAAAAGAACGAATTATCATGGAAGATCAAGCGCATAATACGTTTGAAAATTTAATCTTGTCCAAACCGTTATTACCTAACCATAAAATTGCGATTGTGACAAATGAGTTTCATAGTATTCGTACGTCCTTTTTAGCGAAACGAATTGGGATGGATCATATGATTATAGGAGCGCCATCACCAATTCCGAAACGATATAAATGGGAGTTGCGAGAACATTTAGCGATTGTTAAATCATGGATTTTTGATCGAGAAAGATAACGATATTTTGTATCAATTGACGTTTTTAAGGCAAACTCTTGCACTTTAGGCGTGTTAGTCATATAATCTTCACATAACGGTAAAATGAGGTGAAGAAATGGAAGCATGTAGCTTAGAAGCCATTCATGATGATGTAGTTAAAAAAGTTAAAATAAAGATGCCAAACGATGATGATTTATTAAAATTATCTGATTTATATAAAGCCATGGGAGATTTAACTCGAATTCGTATTCTTTCAGCCCTTGTTCATTCAGAAATGTGTGTATGTGATTTAGCAGCATTACTTGAAATGACACAATCAGCCATTTCACATCAATTACGTGTTTTAAGACAGGCGCACTTAGTGAATTATCGTAAAGAGGGAAAAGTTGTTTATTACTCACTAGATGATGATCATATTAAAATGTTATATGAACAAGGATTAGTTCACGTGCTTCATCAGCATTAGACTAGATGAAGGAAAATAGCTTATAAACAGACGTCAGATGATGATTTATCTGGCGTTTTTTTTATTTGGACACATCGAATCTCCTATTTTTCTAGAGGTTTATAGTAAAGGAGGGGGAGAGCAATGTCGATGCATCGAATGTTAAGTGTAATTGCTGTAGTAGTATTAATTGATTTTGTAACGGGCTATGTCAAAGCATACTTGAAAGGGGAATTAAATAGCCCGATTGGATTAGACGGACTGATACGAAAAGCCGTGATTTTATTATCAATGGTCGTTTTGACTGTGCTCCATTATTTAATTGGCTTTAATCTAATTGAGTGGCTATCTGAAGGAATGGATTTAATTTTTATGACACTTAATATTACACCGATTACTCAGTTTTTTCTCTAGTTTAGACGAGTTTTAACCTATCCGTTTCATAGTAGAGATATTAACTTTAGTTATCTCCTTTAAAATAATATGGATAGAGATTCATCGTGAAAGTGATTCTGTGAATGAATTTAAGACAAATCATTTCAAAGATAATTAACGATAAATCGTTTGAGTTGTTTGTGAAAACGGCACGGATTAATGATGAAAACGTCTTAATCAAGTTGACGATAAGATAGGTGATAGTCGACGAACTTGATCAATGATGGATACCTCTTTAACAGGTCTCATTGAAAAAGCTATTTTTCAATCATCAAGAGAAGTGAGCAAAACAGCTATAAAGTATAAAGGGAATACGCCGAGGATGTCAAGTGCCTATACCATCCGCCTTTCTGGGGCATATACAATAAGAGGGCAGACTTATATTAGGAGTGAGGAGTGATAGAATGCCTTATATTGTAGTAGATGCAGGTCATGGTGGATGGGATAAAGGTGCTCATTTTGGTGCATACAATGAAAAAGATATTACTTTACGTGTGGCAACAAAAGTTAGTAATCGATTAAGACAAATTGGATTTCAGGTAACTCAATTACGGACGGATGATACATATATTGGAAATGCCTCAGCCAGAGGTCGTCAAATTGCTGAATTACAGCCTAACTTAGCGATTAGTATTCATGTCAATAGTGCTGGAGGTACAGGTGAATATAGCGGAGCTGAAATTTATGTACCGATTAAAGAAGATAGCGCCCGATTTGAATATTATTTAAGAGAAGAGCTTAGTCGCTTGAATGCTTTTCGAGAAATTTTCTCAAGAGCGTATACTGGTGAATTTTATGAACGTTATATTGATCCGCAAACATTAAGATTTACACAAACTTATAATTATACTGACTATTATGGTATTATTCGAGAAGCTTGGCGTGGTGGGGTTTCTTGTGATATTATCGAAATGTTTTATCTAGATAATGAAAGTGATTTATATACTTTCTTAAATCAAGAAGATGCTTATGTTGAGGCGATTGTTGTAGCCTTAAGTAAAGCATTCAATATGAATTATCAACGCGAGTTGCGACATGAAGTGGTTGATCGTCCAGAACCTTTAAAAACAGAGACTTATTATCGTGTGGTTTGTGGATCTTATTCTGATTTAAATGAGGCGAAAAAAGTTCAACAAGCATTAGTTCATTCGAATTATCCAGGCGTATGGATTCAACCTGTTGAAATGAAAAGATAATGGGAAAAAGACTTCATTTGAAGTCTTTTTTTTGTGTTATAATGAAAGATATTATTAAGATGGAGCGCAAAACATGACAGTAGAAACATTAAACATGAAAGACTTAGAAATAACCATCATTCGTAAACCCATTAAAAATATGTATTTGAGAGTGCGTCGTAGCGGGGATATTGAAATCTCAGCTTCACCTCATATAACGCAAGAGATGATTGAATCATTTGTATTAGCCAAATGGTCATGGATTATGGCGAAGCGACAGGCGGTATTAAGCGCACCGAGTCAAACATTAGAGACAGATGAGATTTTATATTTTGGTTCTCCACTAAAAGTTAAACGATTATCTCACTCACGGGTGGCGATTAAAGTAGAAGAGGATCAATTACTTCTTAGTGTTCCTAGAGCCTATTCGGATGAAAAAGCAATCGTCGCAGCAAAAAATTGGATCTTTAAACAATTACAACAGAAGATTACTGACTATATAACGTATTACTGGCCTTATTTTGAAAAGCAGGGCATTCTTTCTGTAGAGATTAAGTATCGTCAAATGACTTCAACATGGGGTGTGTGCCGTCCAACAAGAGGAACGATTACGTTTAATAAGAATCTGATTCACCAGCCTGATGCTTTTATTGAGTATGTTGTTGTGCATGAACTTAGTCATTTGCTACAGCCTAACCATAGTCATCGTTTTTATGAGCTAGTTGAATTTCTTTTACCACAGTGGAAGGAATTTGAGTCGAAAAAAGTTTAAAAAAATATCGAAAATAGGTTTATTTTTCCGGTTGATGTGAATATAGTGAAGTATAGACAAAGAGGTCTTAGTTAATAAAAACTTGGTGTGAACAATGGCGTTCTTCGAAAGAAGTTCGCCTTTTTTGATTTTCTTTTGAGCTCAAAGACAATCGCGCATCGCCCGAATTTACTTTTTATTTTATAGTAAAGGAATTGACACCAGTTGGTGTGAAATTTAAGGAGGGAAAGATTATGACGGTTGATCTTAATGTAATTATTGATACTTTATGGGTAGTTATTGCTTCCGTTTTAGTATTTTCGATGCAAGCAGGTTTTGCTTTAGTAGAAAGTGGGTTTACACGGTCTAAAAATGCAGCCAATATTATGATGAAGAATTTCATGGATTATTCTATTGGGGCATTAGTCTTCTTCGTTTTTGGTTTCTCACTCATGTTTAATGGATCAAATTTTGGATTATTTGGGACACCTGATTTATTCGTTTCAGGGGATTACAGTGGATTGGGATTAATTATTCCATTATTAGCATTTGTCTTTTTCCAAACCGTTTTCTGTTCAACGTCGGTAACGATTGTTTCAGGGGCTGTTGCAGAACGTATGAAATTTTCAACGTATCTTGTCTTTAGTGCGATTATGACGGCTATTATTTATCCAATCAGTGGTCATTGGGTATGGGGTGGCGGATAGCTAGCTCAACTTGGATTCCATGATTTTGCTGGGTCATCTGTTGTTCATGCATTAGGTGGATTCGCCGCTTTAGCAGGAGTGAAATTATTAGGGGCACGTCAAGGTAAATTTAATCCAGATGGTAGTTCAAATACCATTCATGGTCATGGTTTAACTTTAGCTGCTATGGGGGTTTTTGTCTTATGGATTGGGTGGTTTGGATTTAATGCAGGTTCAACGTTAACGGCAAGTGATCCAGAAGCGATTGCCCATGTTATGATGACGACCAATTTAGCACCAGCAGCCGCAGCGGTTACGACATTAGTTATTTCATGGATTAAAGATAAACCAAGTGTTGGAGCTGCCATGAATGGGGCTTTAGCTGGTTTAGTTGGGGTAACTGCAGGATGTGATCTTGTCTCACCACTTGGAGCAATTATCATTGGGATTGTCTCAGGTGTTGTGATGATGGTTGGTTCTGATTTACTTGAACGTAAATTTAAATTAGATGATGCTGTAGGAGCTATTCCAGTTCATGGTTTCTGTGGAGTCGTTGGTACTATTTTAACTGGATTACTTGCTACAACTGATGGATTACTGTACGGTGGTGGTGTAAGCTTCTTCGGTATTCAAGTATTAGGTGCTTTAGTGATTGCTACTTGGGGATTTGTTTCATCATTTATTATTTTTATAGCTTTAAAACGTATTATGGGACTTCGCGTCACAAAAGAAGAAGAACGTCAAGGGCTTGATTTATCTGAGCATGGTGAATCTGCTTATGCTGAATTTTTAGTAGGAAATGAAGAAGAATAATAAATGAAGAATCAAGGGGCTATCTCATTTTGAGACAGCCCTATTTTTTATGCGTCATCCACACGAATTTAAAACGGATCCTAAAATAAAAGGATAAGAGGGGGAATTGATGTGTTATAATGAAGTTTTAAAAAACAATAGCTCAAATTGTAGGGAGGATATTTTTTTGAATCAGTTTTTAGAACAAATTGATTATGTGATTGAATTAATCGAACAGGCAAATTGGACTGATTATTTAATTTTCATACTTGCTTATGTTATTTTAGTCTTAGGGTTACTAGGAAGTTTAAAAAAGAATCAACGTCAGGTTTGGTATAATTGTGTCTGGTTATTTGTATGCCCTCCGTTAGGTATTTATTTAGTTAAACATAATCGCAGAATTAAAAAGAAGAAAAAACAAGAGTTGATACGTTATTCGCTCACTGGATGGGCAATTGTATTATCAGCTATTTTCATCTATTTAGGATGGATGCCACACCCTAACTATCAAGAGGTTGAAACATATCAAGATAGTCATTTAGTAAAGCGTCCGAATGATTTGAATTTGGAAGTCCATTTTATTGATATCGGTCAAGGAGATGCCACTTTAATTGTTTATGATGATTTTCATATTTTAATTGATGGTGGGAATAACGGATCTGAAGCAAAATTGTTAAACTATTTGAAAAAAGTTGGCGTTGATGATATCGAAATTTTAGTCGCGACTCATCCAGATTCTGATCATATCGGAGGTTTAGCAGAAGTGATGGCAGAATATCGCGTTCATTTGATTATTGATTCTGGAGAGTCTCACTCTTCTCAAACCTATAAGGCTTATTTTGAAGCGGTTAAACAGCAACAAGAGCAAGGTGCTATTTATCTTGAAGATGCTGATATGATCTTTGAATTAAGTGATCAGATTACATTTGAAGTCATTGAAACTGGTGATGATAATGGGGATCGAAATAATAATTCAGTGTTAACAAAGCTAAGCTATCAAGACATTGACTTTTTATTTACAGGAGATATGGAATCAAAGACAGAGGAAAAAATCTTATATCGTGATTTAGAGGCTGAGATTTTAAAAGCTGGTCATCATGGGTCACAGACTTCAAGTTCGATAGACTTTTTACAAGAGGTTCAACCTGAAGTCGTCGTCATTAGTGCCGGATTAAATAATAGTTATGGACATCCCCATCGAGCACTATTAGAACGTGTAAACCGTTATACTGATGAGGTTTACGTTACCTATGAAAAGGGGAATATAGTTGTGACGACAGATGGTTTAACTTATCAAGTTGATTTTAAATAAATGGATGAATAAAGTAATCATGATTAAATTGACTATATACGATAAGATGACAAATAGTGATGAGTAGAAACTTATTAAATATGTATGTCTCATGAAAAATGTAGAAAAATAAGAGTAGCCATTTGGCTACTTTTATTTTTGATAGGATCGGGTGATGTGATGAGACGCATAGGATTAATAGGTTTATTATTAGTCAGTATCTGTTTAGCTGGTATCGTGAGACCAGTACAGGCTCAACAAGAAGATCGTCAAGAACATGATTATGTTGGATTTTATGGCATGGATCCAGAAACCTTTGATTATTTATATACTTATAAAACCGTGGATTCTTTACATTTTGCTAACTTTATTGATGGGTTGCTTGAACATGATACGTATGGAAATTTAGTGGGTGCGATGGCAACGCATTGGGAAGGGAATGAAGATTCAACGATTTGGCGATTTGATCTTCGCCAAGGGGTCTATTGGTATACAGATGAAGGTGAAGAATACGCTGAGGTGACGGCTCAAGATTTTGTCACAGGCCTTCAACATGCGGCCGATTTTCAATCGCAGACGCTTTATCTCGTTCAATCGGTCATTAAAAATTTAGACGCTTATGTGAATGGAGAGATTCCGTTTAGTGAAGTCGGGGTGAAGGCGGTGGACAAGTATACACTGGAGTATCAGTTGAATCAACCGACGCCTTATTTTCCAACCATGACGACTTATTCTATTTTGTTGCCTGTTAACCAAAGTTTTTTAGAATCAAAAGGATTAGGATGTAAATTAGGAGAACCAGAATATTCGAGTTGCCAGTTTGGTGTCGCTAAGCCAGAATCCATTTTATATAATGGAGCCTATTTTCTAAAAAACTTTACTTCAAAATCAATTATTGAATATGAAGCTAACCCAAATTATTGGGACCGTGATTCCGTTTATATTCCAAATGTGAAGTTGATTTATTGTCAGCAAGCGGATCCGACGACTTTATTTTTAGCCTTTGATCGTGGAGAAATTGTTTCTGCCCCATTAGATGTGAATAATCCTCCACTGGTTAAAAGTGCGAGAGAAAAGTATGGGGATTCTATTTTTGTCACCGATACTAATGGGTCTGTGGCGTTTGTAACTTTTGTCTTTAATCGCCAACAGTATCATTCGCCATTAGATAGCCGTCAAGATGTTTCCCCAAAAACCAATCAGCAAAAAGCGGATACGAAAGCAGCCATTTTAAATACTTCATTTCGTCGAGCGATTATGCGGGCGATTGATACAGAATCAATCAATATGCAAGTGGTAGGGGAAGAGCTAAAAAAAATTTCATTAAGAAATACATTAACTCAGCCGACGTTCGTTCAAACGAGTGATGGTGATTGTTATGGTAAGTTAGTGAGTGACTCGTTGAAGGGACTAAATCCGGTATTATACTCTAAACAGCTGAGCTTAGACGATGGACAGATGGCATTTTTTAATCCAGAACAGGCGAAAGAGCAATTAGCAATTGCTAAACAAGAATTGATAGCACAAGGTGTGACATTTCCCATTTATTTAGATGTGATTATAAATAGTGAAAGTGACGGAAGTTTCCGAAGTGCGCAAGCTTTAAAACAAAGTATTGAACAACATTTAGAGGGGGAGGTTTTAATTAATTTAATTATGAGCTCTCGTGAAAATTTATTAGCTTCTAAGACAGCTGAATTAGTCAATACTGATCTGGTCTTTTCAGCGGGATGGTCGCCTGATTATGGCGATCCTAAAAGTTATTTAGATATTTTAGATCCGGATAATGGCGATTTATTAAAAAGCTTTGGATTGAATCGATCAGCGATTCAGAGTCAGGAAGAAAAAGAGTTAAAGGAACAAATCGGTCTGTATGTTTTTAAAGAATTAAAAGAAGCAGCAAATTTAGAGGTTCGTGATATGGATAAGCGTTATGAACGCTATGCTGATGCTGAGGCCTATGCTCTTGATCAAGCGTATTTTATTCCTCTTTATGCCTCAGGTGGAAGCTATGCTGTCTCTCGAATTATTCCTTATACGAAGTCTTATAGTCCGTATGGATTATCACCGATGAAATTTAAACGAATGCAACTCAGTGACAGGATTGTAACGCTTGAAGAACGAAACAAACGTTATGAAAAATGGTCAACGGTTCGTCAAGAACAGTTGAAATCAAAATCCATCAATGGTGCTGTTGAAAATTAACAGATGAAAAATATGAAAATTTTCTTTTCATTAATTAAAATGTTAGATATAATCGAAGAAGAAAAATTTCAATCGACATGAAGAGACTTCATGTTTGAAAGGAGAGCCATTAATGAGTGTTTTAAACGTTACAAACTTAAGTCATGGGTTTGGGGATCGTGCTATTTTTGAAAATGTATCATTCCGTTTATTAAAAGGAGAGCATGTTGGATTAATCGGAGCCAATGGTGAAGGAAAATCAACATTTATGAATATTATTACTGGAAAATTATTACCAGATGAAGGGAAAGTTGAATGGTCACGTAATGTGCGCGTTGGTTATTTAGATCAGCATGTGTCATTACAAGAAGGAATGACGATTCGTGATGTCTTAAAAACGGCATTCCAATATTTATTTGATATGGAAGCAAAAATTAATGATTTATATATGAAAATGGCCGAGGTTGATCCAGAAGAAATGGATGCTTTATTAGAAGAAGTCGGTGTCCTTCAAGACATCTTATCAAACAACGACTTCTATGTCATTGATGCCAAAGTAGAAGAGGTAGCTAAAGGTTTAGGATTACAAGATATCGGATTAGATCGTGACGTGACGGAGTTAAGTGGAGGGCAACGTTCGAAAGTTTTACTTGCGAAATTATTACTTGAAAAGCCAGATATCTTATTATTAGATGAGCCGACAAACCACTTAGATGAGGCTCATATTACTTGGTTAACACGTTACTTACAAGAATACGAAAATGCCTTTATTTTAATTTCACATGATATCCCATTCTTAAATAGTGTCATCAATTTAATTTATCATATGGCAAATCAAGAGTTAAACCGTTATGTAGGAGATTATGATAACTTTGTTCGTATTTACGAAGCGAAAAAAGCACAATTAGAATCTGCTTATAAAAAACAACAACAAGAAATTGCTGATTTAAAAGATTTCGTGGCTCGTAACAAAGCTCGTGTTTCTACACGTAACATGGCCATGTCACGTCAAAAGAAATTAGATAAAATGGAAATCATTGAGTTAGCAGCTGAGCGTCCAAAACCAGAATTCAACTTCAAGATGGCTCGTACGTCAGGACGTTATATCTTTGAAACAAAAGATTTAGTGATTGGGTACAATGAACCATTATCGGCACCATTAAATTTAACAATGGAACGAGGACAAAAAATTGCGATTTGTGGAGCGAACGGAATTGGGAAAACAACGTTATTACGTAGTATCTTAGGTGAAATTCCTGCAATCTCAGGATCGGTTGAATTAGGTGAACATTTACATATCGGATACTTTGAGCAAGAAATCAAAGGTGGAAAAGATAAAACATGTTTACAAGAGTTCTGGGATGAGTTCCCACACTTAACACAAGGGGAAGCTCGTGCCGCTTTAGCTAAGTGTGGATTAACAACGAAACATATCGAAAGTAAAGTAATGGTTTTAAGTGGGGGAGAACAAGCGAAAGTTCGCCTTGCTAAATTAATTAACCGTGAAACAAATGTCTTAATTCTCGATGAGCCAACGAATCACTTAGATGTGGATGCAAAAGATGAATTAAAACGTGCCTTAAAAGAATATAAAGGAAGTGTCTTACTGATTTCCCATGAGCCTGAATTCTATCGCGATGTCGTGACAGATATTTGGGACGGAGAAAAATGGACGACTCGTTTAGTATAAAGTGAAAAAATGCGACCTTGTTAGGAGGTCGCATTTTTTGATAGAGTTAAGTTAACGACATCATGTCAAAAAGATAACGTTCTTATTGATTAAGATCGAATCATTAATTTGGGATGAAATGATATAAAGGTGATGGGTGGATCACTGATTAAAAGATAAAGCAAGGAATTTGATCTAGAGAATTATTTCCAAGATAGACTAGGCTCACTCGTTTGAAAATAGTCTAAAATATTAATTGAACATAATAGCCGACCACATGAATTAATGATCGATTTGAGGTGTATATTTTTATTTAATGTCTCTTATAATGAATTAGATGAATAAAAGTTGAGGGATAGCTATGAAAATAAGAATCAAACGAAAAGGGAATAAAATTTGGGTTCACTCGAGTATTTGTATTGTTTTAGGAGTCGGGGTTATTGGAGGGATTTGTTATAAACGGAGGCGTCAGAAATCCGTTGACTTGATGAAGGAAGTGGCGCTTTCTCTTTTTAATAATACGATTAATGAGAGAATGAGTCCGATAAAAAATGGTCAGTTAGAATGGCACATTGAGATTAAGAAAATTCAAGTGATATCGGGAAATATAGAAGAGTTTATCGTTAAAATTGATTATGATTTAAATTTAATAGATGACCTAGAGTGTGAATATCAAACAGAACATTGGATGATGAGGATTAAACGAGGTGAAAATAAGGGATATGAAGTCGTTGAACAAGGAGAAGAGTTGTAAAGGGATGATTGAAGATTGCTTAAAACAGAATGCATATGGTCAAATGTTTGAAAATGTGATATAATGTAAAAAAATGACAATAAATGTTGTTCTGGAGGGTAGCGGATGAAAAAGGGAGAGTTATACTATGTAAATGAAGTACACCGAGAACTAGAACGTGAAGATTTATTAAAAATAATTAAACAGGAGTTAAAGAAAAATCCCCATATTATTTCTGTTTTCTATAGTGACTTGATTGAAGGGTCCTCAGAGTTAGATCTTCATTTAAATCTTGTCGTTCAACCAGCATTTTATAAAGAGACATTACAACATAAGCGTGCTATTGCTTCGACTTTTGGGAAAGTCTTCTTTTTTGAGGAAGATATGAAGCAACAAAACACAATAATTGTCCATTATGAAAGTCTATTGAAAGTCTTCGTCACATTCCATGATGTGAAAGAGATACAACCATCGATTGATTATAAGAAGATTATGATTGTTGATGATCCGTATGGGATCATGACCTATGTGTCTGAAGAGTCGAAAAATCTAGAGTATGCCTTAAGCTTCGAGGATTTAGATAGTTGGCGCACAAAGTTTTTCTCAAATTATTATGAATTTCATCGAAGTGTTTATGTTGATGAATCTTATAAGGCGAGACATTGTTTAAATGTCATGCGTTGGTTAGTTGCAACGATGTGGATGATTCAAGAGGGGAATAAACCAAATGTTTATTTAGATTGGTCACATATGGAGGGAAGTAAATCTGTTTTAAAATTAGAACAACAAAACAAATTAAAACAATGGGCATTTAGTCCATCGATTAAAGAGTTAGAAGAGGTTTTAAAATCGATTGTCGAAGAATTTTATCAGTTACATGAAGAATTTTGTAGAAAATTACACTTAGCTGAAGAACAGGATTATGTTTATCGTATTTTATCTCGCGCGAAACAATTCGGTTCAATTCAACCAGCGGTTTAAATGAAACGTCTCAGAGGGAATATTCCTTTTGAGACGTTTTTATCTGCTAGTTGATAACTGGAAGGATTATCATCTAGGAGTAGAGGAATAAAAAGTGTTATGATGGTAAAAAGGATAAATAGATAAGAATCAATTTTGAGTGTTAGCTTTTGCTTATGATGGTTTAAGAGGTTAACATTGACAGGGAAATGTTAAATATTTATCTGCTTTTATATAGAAATTTGGTGAAATGATGATTATTCGTAAAGGAATCAAAGAAGTCGTTAGTTACGTATATCAGCAAGGCGATTTAAATTTAGAATATTTTCAAGCGAATCGTGCGCAGTATGGAACAGAGGTTCATCAAGTCATCCAAGATCAATATTTAGATGAAGAGTGTGAAGTTTATTTAGAACATATTTTATCATTAGATGAACATGAGATTCATTTAAGTGGTCGAATGGATTTATTACTAGAGAGAGATGGAAGATGGATTGTTGGAGAAATTAAATCAACGACACGCAAGCTAGAAGTAATTGAAGAGAATGATCGACCAGCTCATTATGCTCAAGCCAAGATGTATGCTTATTTACTATTATGTCAGCATTTAGACTGGGAAGAAATAACGGTTCGATTGATCTATTGCGATTTAGAGGGCATTAATCAACGTTGTTTTGATCAAATATATACGAAAGAAATGTTAGAACCGTTTGTTCAAGAAACGTTACGTATTTACTTGGATTGGTACTTGATTTTATTACGTTCGATGGAGTTAAAATTAAAAACAGCTAAAACCTTACAGTTTCCATTTGGAGATTTTCGAGCTTATCAACGAGAATTATCAGGGGCGGTTTATCAATGTGTTAAACAAAAGAAACGACTCTTATTACGAGCTCCAACAGGGATTGGCAAGACAATGGGAACTATTTTTCCAAGCATCAAAGCCTTAACAGAACATGAACAAAAAATCTTTTATTTAACTGCTAAAACGATTGGCCGTAGCGTGGCAGAAAAAGCCTTTGATACTTGCTTAGCCAATGGATGGCAAGCAAAAGTGACAACGATTACGGCAAAAGAGAAAATTTGTTTAATGGATGAAGTAAAATGCGATCCAAGCTATTGTTCTTATGCTAAAGGTTATTTTGATCGAATTAACGAAGCAACTAAAGATCTATTTGAGTCAGAACAACTGTTTAATCGTGATCGAATCGTGAGTTATGCTAAAAAGCACAGCGTCTGTCCATTTGAGTATTCGTTGGCAATGGCGTCGATTAGCGATGCCGTGATTGGAGATTATAACTACATGTTTGATCCACGTGCTTACCTCCGTCGCTTTTTTGATGAGCCGTCACCCCATATTGCCTTAATTGACGAGGCACATAATTTATATGATCGAGCTTGCGACATGTATAGTGCTTCCTTAACTAAGGCGCCGATTCAAGAGCTGAAACGTTTATTTAAAGACCGGCATAAACCATTAGCAAAGGTATTAGGGGCTTTGAATTTGAAATTTATTGAGTGTCGTCATGAACTTGAAGAAAAGAAAGTTTATGATTTATTTAAAGATGATGTCGATAAAACTTTTTTAACAAAGATTCAATCTCTTCTTGAGGTGTTGGAAAAATATTTATATCAGTATCCTGAAACTGAATATAAACCCCAATTAATGAATCTATATTTTGATTGCCATCAATTTTTACGAATTTCTGATTTTTATAATGAAAGTTTTCGCGTTCGTTATGAACGGTCTGGAATTGAAGTCAAGGTGAGTCTGATATGTTTAAATCCAAGCCTTTATTTAAGTGAAAAAATGGAGCGAGTTCGATCAAGTATTTTATTTTCAGCGACCTTACATCCACTGAGCTATTATCATACTGTCTTACTTCATGATGAGGAGTGTGAGCAAATCTTTTTACCGTCTCCTTTTGAGCGCGAGCATTTGGATTTATATGTCCATCATGGTATTTCAACGAAGTATAAGCAGCGGGATCAAACGCTTGCCCCCCTGATTTCAACAATTTATCAAGTAACTAGAAACCAGCAGGGGAATTATCTTGTATTCTTTCCATCGTATCAATATCTAGAGATGGTGTATGAGGCGTATAAAGAATTAATAGACGATGAGCAACGTTTATTAAAACAAGGGCGTGAGATGGATGAGTCAGCTCGTGAAGCCTTTTTAGATTCATTCCAAGCCAATTCTAGTGAAACTTTGGTGGCATTTGCTGTTTTAGGTGGTGTTTTTAGTGAAGGGATTGACCTTATTGGAAATCGACTGATCGGTTCTATTATTGTTGGGGTTGGACTTCCTCAAATTAATCCTTTGACTGAACAGCGTCGACTTTATTTTGAAGAAGCTTTTAAGAAGGGATATTTATATGCCTATCTTTATCCTGGGTTTAATAAGGTGATGCAAGCAGTGGGACGTGTGATTCGAACAGAAGAGGATAAAGGCGTTGTGATTATGATTGATGAACGTTATATTGAACCCACGTATTTATCACTCTTTCCTTATGAATGGCAACATGCAAAGTTTTTAAAATAATCGTCACGACTAAAGACAGAGCTACGGCTCTGTTTTTATGTTTTAGTTTAGACTCATTGACTTTTATTTGTGAATATGGTAATTATTTAGATATCTAAAGATTTGATATCTAACTATTTAAAAGAAAAGGAGGGATAACATGAAAGGAAAACTAGATGATAGTGCATCAAAATCATTGCATCGTGCGTTTATTCGGACATCAAAGATGCACCGAAAAGTTTGCCAACATCGATTTCAAGAATTAGGATTGACAGAGGGGCAACCTAAAGTTTTAGATTATTTACATCATCATAATGGATGTTCACAAAAAGATTTGGCCAAGCATTGTCATATTCAACCGGCCACTGCCACGAGTTTATTAAGTCATTTAGAAAGAAGTGGATTAATTTATCGTGAAGCAAATCAAGAGGATCGTCGAATTACGAATGTCTTTTTAACGGAGACTGGATTTGAAGCCCAAAAACAGGTGAAACAAACCTTTTGTGAAATTGATGAGTGTTGTTTTGTAGGATTTACAAAAGAGGAAAGAGAAGAAGTCCTTGGTTACCTGAACCGAATGTATGAAAATTTAAAGAGAAGGGAGAGTTAATAGGATGTTTAAATTATTAAAATATTTAAAGGGGCCAGCTATTTTTTATGCCATTTTGGCACCTATTTTGATGTTGCTAGAGGTTGCGATGGATTTAACCTTGCCAACCATGTTATCAAACATTGTAGATATTGGAATTGCTAATAGTGATATTAATTATGTGTTGACTGCAGGTGCAAAGATGATTCTATTTGCCTTTTTAGGGTTAATTGGAGGAGTGGGATGCTCTATTTTTTCAACTATTGCGGCAGTCAATTTAGGGCAAAATTTACGTGATGGATTATTCGCTAAAATTCAGTCTCTTTCATTTTTAGAATTAGATCATTTTAAAACGTCATCATTAATTACACGTTTAACAAATGATATTACTCAAGTTCAAACGATGGTGATGATGGGACTTCGTATTTTAGTTCGTGCGCCGTTACTTTGTATCGGTGGATTATGGATGGCCTACCGATTAAGTCAACGCTTATCCATTGTGTTTGTAATTATGATTCCAATTATTTTAATTTTTGTTGCAATCGTGATGTCAAAATCTTTCCCGTTATTTAAAACGATGCAAGAAAAAATTGATAAAGTGAACAATGTGATGCGTGAAAACTTATTAGGAGTTCGTGTCATTAAAGCATTCACCATGGAGCATAAACAACGCGATCGCTTTAATGAGGCGAATGATGATTTAATGAGTCAAAGTATTCGTGCACAAAAAATTATGATTATTTTAAATCCAGTCGTCATGTTATTGGTTAACTTTAGTGTCATTGGTGTGTTGTGGTATGGAGGCTATTTAGTTCAAGATAGCTTACTTGAAACGGGTAAAATCATGGCCTTTATTAATTATTTAACACAAATTATGATGTCTATGATGATGGTGATCATGATTTCGATGAATTTCTCACGTGCAAAAGCATCAGCTGATCGTATCAATGAAGTGTTTGCCACAAATTCAAGTATTCAAGAAAATGAAAAAACAGCTGAATTAACAAACTATGACATCGAATTTAAAAATGTTTCATTTAAGTATCATGAGCATAGTGAAGAAGTATTAAAAGATATTTCCTTTAAGATTAAGCAAGGCAATCAAGTCGGAATTATTGGTGGAACTGGATCGGGGAAAAGTTCATTAGTCAATTTAATTCCACGTCTTTATGATGTCAGCGAAGGGGAAGTCTTAATTGGTGGTCAAAATGTTAAAACATTAAGCCTGAGTGAGTTAAGAGATAAGATTGGAGTTGTTTTACAAGAAAGTATTTTATTCTCAGGAACGATTGCTTCAAACTTTAAATTTGGTTACCATGAGGCGACTCAAGATGAGTTAGATGATGCTGCAAAAGATGCTCAGGCAATGGAGTTTATCCAGGCGAAAGAAGATGGTTATGAAACAGTCGTTGAACAACGTGGAAAGAACTTATCAGGTGGACAGAAACAACGTGTTTCGATTGCAAGAACATTAATTCGTGATCCTAAAATTTTAATTTTAGATGATTCATCAAGTGCACTAGATATGGCAACCGAAAGTAAGTTGCAACGAGCCATTAAAGAGCGTATGAAAGAGAGTACGGTTATTATGATTGCGCAACGTATTTCAGCAGTGATGGATGCCGATCAGATTATTGTGTTAGATCAAGGTGAGATTTCAGGAATTGGAACTCATGAGGAATTATTAAAAACAAATGAAATCTATCGTAGTATTGCGATTTCACAATTAGGGGAGGAGGCTGTCAACCATGAGTAGACCGATGGGACCAGGACCAGGTGGACCAGGACCTGGTGGACGTTTTCACAAAGCTGAGAAGTTAAAAAATCCAAAATCAACTATTAAACGATTACTGGCTTATATGAGTCATAAAGTCTATGCTTTGATTATTGTGTTTATTTTATGTATTATTTCAACGATTGTCAGTGTTTTAGCCACAAACTATTATGGAAGCATCATTGATGATTATATTGTACCCGGTGATTTATCAGGGCTAAAAACAATCTGTATCTTTATCGGGTTGATTTACTTAATTAGTGTCATTGCCACTTACATTCAAAACTTAATTATGATTAAGTTATCTCAAGAAACAACGGCAGAAATTCGTCGTCAATTATTTAATAGCATGCAAAAGCTACCACTTCGCTTTTTTGATACACATTCAAGTGGTGACTTAATGAGTCGTTTAACGAATGATGTCGATAATATTAATATGACATTGTCTCAAAGTATTACTCAAATGTTTTCAGGTATTATTACGATCATTGGGATGCTGATTGCCATGATTGTTTTAAGTCCAACACTAACAGTCGTAGGATTATTAACGACACCATTGATGTTTTTAACGTCACGTTTTTTAGTGAAAAAAACACAGCCTTTCTTTATTAAACAACAACAAGATTTAGGAAGTCTCAATGGTTATATTGAAGAGATTGTTTCGGGACAAAAAGCGGTATTGTTATTCTCACAAGAGGAGGAAGTTGAGAAGGAGTTTGGAAAGATTAACCGCCGTTTAACAAAAAGTGCAATTATGGCGCAGGCTTTATCAGGATTCATGGGACCAGTGAATAACTTTATTAATAACCTTACTTTCTTGTTAGTGGCTGTTGTTGGTGGTGTTTTAGCTCTTACAACAACGAGTATTACAGTTGGAAATATTTTTGTGTTTATCTTATATATGAGAAACTTTACACGTCCAATCAATGAGATTTTAAATATTTTTAATACGGTTCAATCTGCATTAGCAGGAGCAGAACGTGTATTTGAGATTATGGATGAAACACCAGAAACAGATCGAGAAGGTGCTCATGATGTTGAGAAATTAGACGGGGATGTCATTTTAAATCATGTTAAGTTCTCGTATGATACAGGAAAAACAATTTTAAAAGATGCATGTATTCATGCGCGTCGAGGAGAAACAGTTGCCATTGTGGGACCAACAGGTGCAGGAAAAACGACGATTATTAACTTATTAACAAAGTTTTATGATATCGATTCGGGTGAAATTTTAATCGATGGTGAAAATATTGATCAAATTACTCGTGGAAGTTTAAGACGTAGTATTTCAATGGTCTTACAAGATACGTATTTATTCTCAGAAACGGTTCGTGAAAACATCCGTTATGGTCGTTTAGATGCAAGTGATGAAGAAGTTATCCAGGCTGCTAAAATGGCGAATGCCCATAAGTTCATTATGCAGTTACCGGATGGCTATGATACGGTTTTATCGGATAATGGAAGTAATTTATCTCAAGGACAACGACAATTACTAGCAATTGCGCGTGCCGTATTATCACAAGCTTCTATTTTAATTTTAGATGAGGCAACATCGTCGATTGATACGCGAACAGAAGTTGAAATTCAAAAAGCAATGCTTCGTTTAATGGAAGGTAAGACAACCTTTGTGATTGCGCATCGTTTAAGTACGATTCGTAATGCTGATCAAATTTTGGTCTTAAATCAAGGAGAAATCATTGAACAAGGAAATCATGAAACATTACTAGCAATCGATGGTTTTTATGCTAATTTATATAATAGTCAATTTAGACAGTAAAAAAACAATCCATTAGGTAAACTAATGGATTGTTTTACTAATTTGAACAGAAGCTTAGTTAGGGCATATAGTAGTAGTAGAAGTTTCCACGAAAATAAGATAGTAAGAAAAAGTGAAAGGGTTCATAATTAAGCTTGAAATAAAGGGGGAATTTCACAACTCCATTGAAAAAGGGGGCGAAATGATGAAGCGAATGATGGATATCATGATTTCTTTTTTAATGTTGACTGTCTTATCACCCATCTATTTATTGATTGGAATCTTAGTCTTTTTTGATTTAGGTTGGCCAGTCATTTATAAGCAGCGATATCCAGGACTAAATCAAAAACTATTTACTTTGTATCGATTCAAAACAATGAATGAATCCCGAGATAAGCAAGGGAACTTATTATCACCGGAACAACGTCTAACAAAATTGGGACGTTTTTTAAAAAGCTATCATTTACAGCATCTTCCAGAGTTTTATAATGTCTTAATTGGAGATATGAGTTTAGTTGGTCCTAGACCAGTTTTGATTCGCTCCATTCCTTCGAGAAATCGACGATACATGAAATGTCATTCTATTCGTCCTGGAATGACAGGGTGGAGTCAAATTCATAGTCAACAAAACCTAACCTGGGAGGAGAAGTTTATTTTAGATGTATACTACATTGAACATCAAAGCATATGGTTTGATATAAAGATTATTTGCAAAAGCTTGATTTTGTTATTGATTCGACAATGAAAAAAAGCTAGTTTTGACTAGCTTTTTATTTTGCGGCTAATTCAGCAATTTTAACGATGACGCTAACAGCCTTTTCCATTGATGGAACTGGAATATATTCAAATTTACCGTGGAAGTTATGCCCACCTGTGAAAAGATTTGGTGTTGGAAGGCCCATGAAGGATAATTTAGATCCATCCGTTCCTCCTCGAACCGGAATAATTAAAGGTTCCACTCCAACTTCTACAAATGCTTGTTTTGCTAACTCAACAATGTGCATTTTATCTTCAATTTGAAGGCGCATATTATAGTATTGATCGCGCATATCAAGTTCAACCGTATTAGATGGATATTTTTGATTAAATTCTTTTACTAAATCTTCAACAAATTGTTTGCGTGAGTTAAAACGTTCGGTATCAAAGTCACGAATGATTAAATTTAGATAAGCTTCTTCGCAATGTCCTGAAATATCTGTTAAGTGATAGAATCCTTCATAATGTTCCGTATGTTGTGGGGTTTCAAGACGTGGGAACATGCTCGCAATTTCAGTGGCAATTAAACCAGCATTAATCATTTTGTTTTTGGCATCTCCCGGATGAACGCTTTTTCCGTGAACTGTAATTTTAGCTCCTGCAGCATTGAATGATTCATATTGTAATTCTCCTAAAATTCCACCATCCACAGTATAAGCAAAGTTGGCACCGAATTTTTCAACTTGGAAGTGATCGGCTCCGCGTCCAATTTCTTCATCGGGTGTAAAAGCAACTTTAATACAGCCATGTTTAATCTCAGGATGTTGTTTCAAATAATCAATCGCTGTCATAATTTCAGCAATTCCCGCTTTATCATCAGCTCCAAGTAATGTTGTTCCATCTGTTGTAATTAACGTTTGACCTACGTATTGATTTAAAGAAGGAAAGTCAGTTGGAGATAAAACGATATTTTTTTCTTTATTTAAAACAATATCTCCTCCCGCATAGTCAACGACTTGTGGGTTTACATTTGTGCCGCTAAAGTCTGGACTGGTATCCATATGTGAGATGAAAGCAATCACAGGAACATCATGTTCAACATTTCCTGGTAATGTCGCATAGATATAGCCATTTTCATCTTTTTCAATTTCAGTTAATCCTAATTCATGTAACTCTTCAATTAAGATATCACCAAAGAGTAGCTGTGATTCAGTCGAAGGTGTTGTTAGTGATTCAGGATTTGATTTTGTATCATAGGTAACATAGTTTAAGAAACGATCCATAACAGTTTTCATAAATAAGCCCTCCAATAATGATTCAATTTAGTATGTGCTCTTCACTTTAAATTATGTATATTTTACCATGAATTCATAAATAATATAATGAATGATGGGGTGTTTTAAGTGAATTTAGTTCACATTTTAAAGGTTGTATGTAAGGGAGGAGTCATTATGTTATAATAGAAAAAGAAAAGGATTAGTAGTAGAGGAGGTCGTTTGAGGTGGGGAAGGAAGAGAATACGTTTTTAGATGATGTAGTTGAAGTGGGAGCTAGTTTACTCGTGGGTTATGTTATTTCTCGCTTTGTTCGTCTTGCATTAGCACGGGGACAATCAATGGTGCCAACAATCAAGAATAACCAACCCATTATTTTAGATTGTCGAGCCTATCATCGAGGTGAACCTAAACGTCATGATTTAGTAGCTTTTAGAGCTCATCAAAAAAATCAACATAAATTTTTTTTAAAGCGTGTCATCGGTTTACCGAATGAACATGTTTTGGTGGAGGATGGAAGGGTCTATATTAATGGCATTTTACTAGAGGAACCTTACATTAACGAGCCGATGAAACGACATCCTAAAATTGATTTAATCGTGGAAGAAGGACACCTTTTTGTCATGGGGGACAATCGAAATCATAGCTTAGATTCACGCTCCCCTTCATTAGGCTTAATTAGAATTAAGGAAGATGTTGTTGGAGTGGTCAAGCAATTTAGAAAGTAACGTGGTGGTAACATGAAAGTAACTCGCGAAAATGAGCAATTAGTATTTATGATAGAAAAGGAACAAGCGAATCAAACCATTCGTGAGTTTTTGCAAAATTATCATTTATCACGAAAGAAAATCCATGAATTATATATGGATAAAAAAGTGACGTTAAATGGAGAAGGAACAAATTTTAATGAGCAACTTCAAGTAGGAGATCAACTATCGATTCCTGTTTTTGAAGCCGAAGAAATTGATTTTCACCCACAAAAGATGAAGTTAGATATTGTTTATGAAGACGATCATTTGTTGATTATTAATAAGCCAGCAGGATTAATGGTACACCCTGACCAAAAGAATGGAAGGGATACTTTAGTCAATGGAGTGGCTCATTATTATCAAGAAAAAGGAATCTCTCATCGAGTTCGATACATTCATCGATTAGACACGGATACAAGTGGTGGGATTATTTTTGCAAAACATTATCTAGCGCATAGCTTAATGGATTATTGGCTATCAGAGAAAAAAATTAGACGTTGGTATTTAGCTTTAGTGATGGGAAGATTAAAAACAAAAAAAGGGAAAATTGACGCTCCAATTGGTAAAGATCGTCATCATAGTGCACGACGACGTGTCGCTAAAAATGGTGATCAGGCGATTACTTTTTATCAATTAAAAAAACAATTTAAAAACTATGCCTTAGTGGAATTAGAATTGAAAACCGGACGAACACATCAAATTCGTGTTCATATGAGTCACTTGGGCCATCCATTGCTTGGAGATGTCTTATATGGAGGTGTTGCAAAAGTTGGACCACTTAAGCGACAAGCCCTTCATTCTTCACGTATTGAAATGACTCATCCCATAACAAAGGAGCTATTAGAAATTACGGTTCCATTGCCAACGGATATGCAAAAGTTTATTTAAAAACAATTCAACTCGTAAGTGATGACTTGCGAGTTTTTGTTTTTATAGAGTAAAGATTTTAAAAAAAAATGTCCGAAGACATTTAGTCGATTTCGGACATTTTTGCTTCACGCCAATCATAGGGAAGCAGCTCTTTTAATTTCATTGATTTTTTTCGATTAATGAGTACGTCAGCTTCAATGTTTTTATCATTGAGTTGACTGATAAATTCTCGGCAACGACCACAAGGTGGAAGGACATTTCCACGTTTATTAATTGCCACCATTTTAACGACATGACTTTCACCGGCAGTGATCATAGCAGCTGCAGCTGCATGTTCCGCACAAAATCCCATTGAACATTTTGTTTCAATACAAATGCCTGTGTATATCTGACCACTATCTGTTAAAAGAGCAGCAGCGACACTTCCCGCTTCTGCAGCAGAAGAGAGTTGACGAGGGTTTAGAACTTCTGTAGCTTTTAAAATTAAATCTTCGAACATCATATGTCCCTCCTTTAATATGAGAGGTAATTGGGTTTATTATAGTATCAGAAAAACAAAATGAAGTCAATAAATTTCCGATTATGGTGACGAAAAATGTCGAAATCTCAACAAAGTATTGCAGTATAATTAGTGTGTGATACCAATTATGTTTAAAAGAAATAGAATTGAGGATTTTATAAAAGGAGCTAGAATGAAGTAAACTTACTATCGCTACGAGGAGGGAATAAGATGAAAATTGAGTGTTGTGAAGATGAGAGAGTAAATCATCATGTAGGAATTCAAAATCATAACACATCTTTTAGAGTGACAGACTTAAAACAATCGACTCAATATGATTTTGAGATTGTTAATCATCAAAAAGCTATCTTACATACTGATGGAAATGAGTGTCCTCAAGAAGTCATTGAAGAATTTTTATTTTATAGCGGTTTTATTAATCATATTGAAACATTAGAGGGAACCATTATTTATCATCAACCGAAAAAGAAAGTCATGAAAGTCCCATTATTAAACATTCAACCGAGCCAATTATATATTAATGAAGCGAAATTAAATCGCTTATTGACGTGGATTCAAAAACCAGAAGATATTATTATTCCAATCATTGAAGAAGGAAATCAATGGATCTCAATTGATGGACATACTCGACTAAAAGCAGCTGAATTATTGGGATTTAGTGAAATTTATGTTTATTTAGGTGAGTATGAACCCTATATCGATGATTTTGTTTACTTTTGCCAGAAGGAACAAAAGTTTAACATTCGTGATTTACCTATTATTACGAATGAAGCGTATCAAATCAAATGGTGCCTTTTTTGCGAGTCTTATTTTAAAACGAAAGAAATTTAAAGATTGGAACTTTCAATTAAGGTATCAATGAGTTGCTCACCGTTAATTAAGTGGATAGGTTTATCTTCTGAGAAGAGGTAGCAGTCATCTGAAAAGTGTCCGAGTGTGACAAAAACGCCTTGATCGATTTGATTATTTCGCATCATTAAATGAAGCCGATCTAAGTAAGATTGTGGAACAGGATAATCCAGTGCATTTAATAAACAAGAGACTAAAACTTTTTGGTCATCTAGATACATTTCGATATCATAAAAATGTTTATTCATTCGAGGGGTTAAAAAGATTCGCTTAAATCCTTTCATTCGAAATAAATCGGCGACTAGTTCACCAAAATCATAAGGATTCATTGAGGCAACTTGTTGACGAATTGCATTTTTTTTAAGCTTTAATTTTTTTTCTTCGAGGTCAATGAACTGACAATCAGATTTTAAATCACGGTAATAGGAGTAATATTTTAGACAACAAATCACAATGAAAGAGAATAATAAAAAGAGCAGCGTATATTGAGTTGCGCTCCAATGAGTGAAGCTTAAACTTAGGGTATATCGAATTTGTATGAGAAAAAAGACAGATAATAATAACGAACAATAAAAGAAGAACGTCATACGTTGACGTGCTGATTTTAATGATTTCGATGACATCATTTATTCCTCCAATTTATACTTTTACCTTATTATGGATTAAATTAGGGAAGATTATACGATTAAAATGAAAAGGTCCTATCTCTTTAACGGATAGGACGATTGGATTTATCGTTTTAAAAACTGTTCAGTGTTACGACGGTCTTTTGCTGATTGAGTAAAACGTTTGGCTTCAGGTAATGATTTTTTGACTTCAAGACGTGTATCTGGTACATTTCCTGTTCCGAACTCAACATCAGATTTATCTTTAATACTTTGCATAGAGGCATTCATTGGAGATCCCATTTCGTTTTTACCCATTGTTGATTACTCCTTTCAAAATTCCAAATCTAGTGTTGGAATTTTAATATTATTATGTGAGAAAAAAGTGATAATTATAGAGAAAAATTAATATAATCAGAAGGGAAATGGTGTTAAAATGCCGTTAAGTTTTTATGAACAACGAGCAAAGGAATATTTTTTTAATGGTTAAAACACACTTAAACGATATTTACCAAATGTTTTTTTCCGTATGTAAAAAAGGAGGGATGGCTTTTGGATTTAGGCTATTGTCCAGGTCGAGATAGCTTATTTTTAGCATGATAGAGGAATTAAGTGATAGCTGTCGATGATGTCAAAGAACCTGTGACATATGCAAGTGCATGACTGGGACAACCGGTTATTTATTCGTGATTGCATGAACTTGCATTTGGGAACCAATTCGATGCAGTTTAGGTGTGTGATTCGTTATGAAAGGTTCTGATGAAAGAGATGTCATCTATTTGAGATATAAATTGATTTTAAAATCAGAAGGTATCATCTACTTCTCAGTAAAAGAAGCCATTGGAACAGTTATTGAAGATGAACGCTTTTTTTCAATATTATAATGAAGACCAATTGATTGGTTTAATTCATACTTGTTACGGATTAAGTATAGGGTAAATGTGGAAAATAAAAGGTGTTGCAGAATGAGAAGTCGTCAATTGGTTGAATGTCATTATAAAAAACGAGAGTAATAGGATAAGTGAATAAAGTTCGATGAGAGAGAGGGGATATCGAATGAATCATATGGAAGTTGCTAACCGAAAAGAAAGCAATCGTCGAAAGACGAAAGCTAGTCTGAATAACTCAATGAGGGGAGAGGTTAATAGCAAAATGAGTATGGAAAATACGAAATCCACAGTAAGTCCTGTATCAGGGAGTGCACATAACCTATTGATGAGAAAGCATTCAAATGATTATCAGCATAATTTAGAGTATTTAAAGAAATATCGTTTAGAAAATGATGAGTCTGCTCTAGAGTGGTTAATTTTTAATAATACAAACCTCGTACATAAGATTATTGGGCGATATACAAAATTTTATCATCATAAGTTAGATTACGATGATTTATTCTCGGTTGGATTAGAAGGGCTGATGAAAGCCATTGAAAAATTTGACTTCACTTACGATAACAACTTCTCAACGTATGCCACCTATTGGGTGAAACAGGCTGTAACACGAACGATTGCGGATGAAGGATTTACTATCCGAATTCCAGTCCATATGTTTGAATCTATTAATCAAGTGATGAGATATGAGCAAAAAGCAGATCAAGGAAATGAACCGATTGATGTGTCTAATTTATGTGGAGAATTAAATATTCCAATGGAGAAGTATGAAGCAGTTAAACGTGTTCAGACTTATATGTTAAAACCTACTTCATTAAACGGATTTGTTTCAAAGGAAGATGAGGATACTGAGCTTCAAGATTTAATTTCTAATGAAAATGAATTGCTGACTGAAGGCGGTTCACGCATGTATGACAATCCTGAAAAAAAAGCCATGGATGAAGATTTAAAAGCCTATATGGATAAAATGATTTTAAGTTTAAATCCTCGGGAACAGTTTGTGATTACTCACCGTTTTGGACTAAATGGAGCAGAAAAGAAAACATTAGAAGAAATAGGAGCAATTGAAGGGGTCACACGTGAACGAATCCGTCAAATTGAAGCAAAAGCGATGAGAAAGTTACGGACGTTGCTGATTCGATATAAAGAGTACTTAATCAATTAATCCGTCTATTAATAAATTACCCAAAAAGTGATAGTGTAAATGCTATTACTTTTTTTATCAAAAATAGTTGGAATTTATGTATTGAATTGACAGGCGTTAACGAAAGGAATATATGATACAATGAAGAAGGTATGAACTAAAGGGAATGAAAAGGAGAGGGTAGAGAAAGGGAAGGAGAAGTTAGTAGCTATGATTAAAAAGATTGAGAAAAAACAATTAGGAACAGCTTATCATACATGGATTCAAAGTCTATTTCATTTTTCACATACAAACTATCATCAACCCTCAAATACATTTGGAGTCTTACGTGTCATCAATGATGATATTTTACATGCGGGGAGCGGACATGATTTACATAAACATAAAGACGTAGAAATTTTAACTTATATATTAGAAGGCGATTTAACACATACCCCGAGGCAGCATGAGATAAAGACCCTGCATCGAGGGGATCTTTATTACATGAGTGCTGGAGGCGGGATTGACCATGGTGAATTTAATTGGGGCGATACTTCCGTTCGAATGATTCAAATATGGATCAAACCGAATGAAAAAGGATTAACTCCAAATGTTCAATATGCAAGCTTTAATAGTAATCATGCCAAAAACCAATGGCACTTAATTGCTTCCCCCACTGAGACAACGCCTATCACAATCTATCAAGAGGCGTATATCTGGTTAATTGAACTTGAAGCGTTTAAACAAACTCAATTTGATATAAAAAAAGGCCGTCAAGCTTATTTAATTCAATTAGAGGGAAGCTCTATGATTAATGATGAGGAAATGGCCTCAAGAGATGGTATGGAGATTTATGAAGATCGAATTGAGATTAAAACTCATGAACAGTCACAGTTTATTTTAATTGAAATGGCGTTAGCATCAGATAATCACCAAATTGAATAGTGGGCATATACTATAGTGTCGTACTAAAAAACACACGATCAACTGTTTCCTGAGCTGGATTTATCGATCGTGTGTTTTATTATATGATTCAGTCAATCAGTTATACAGAATGAAATGAGACGTTTTGAATTAAATCTCTACAATTTTTGCAGAAATTTTTGCTAATAATTGAATAACAGCTTGAATAACAAGATCAATCTGAATTTGTTGTTGATTGATAATAATATCATCAGAGCATTGAATAGCGATGACTTCTTTTTGTAGTTGTAGAACTTTCAATTGTTGATCTAATCGTTGAAGATCACTGGTGTCAGCATTATCTTGAGCATCAAAGACCGTGATAGCAGCTTCAATAGCAGCCTGTAGTGAAGCTTGAAGAGCGATTAAAGCCTGTGCTTCTTGTTGATTAATAGTAACACCATGGCTTTTTTTAATAACTAAAGTTTGACTTTGTTTTTGAATACCATTCATTTTCATATCTTCTGTCTGATCAACATCTTGTTTATAATGGTCTGGACATTGATATTCAGAATAGTAGCAGTTTGACTTCATAGTAATTCACCTCACTTATATAGCTTCTTTTTATGTAACAAGGTCAATTAAATCTCGACAAATTTTGCTTCAAGTTTTGCAAGAAGTTGGAGTGCGACTTGTATTAAAGCATCCACTTGAAGCTGTTGTTGATTCAATGTAATATCATTACAATCTTTAATGATAATTTTTTGATGTTGCAACTGAGCACCTTTAATTGATTGAATGATTGATTGTAATTCACGAACATCATCGTCGTTATCATCTAAGTCAAATGCGATCAGAAGCACGTCTAGAGCAGCTTGTAAAGCAATTTGAAGGACAATTAATGCTTGAGCCTCAGTTTGATTAATTCGGATTTCGTTAGAATCTTTGATAAAGATTCCTTGAAATTCTGATTGTAACACATCAATACTTGTATCAGCGGATTGTGATTCAGTATCACGGTCATAATAATTAGCCATTTGTTGATCACCTCACTTGTTTTGTATTACATGATATTTTATTCAAACGTGAGTGATTTAAGGAGTGCGCTTGTACCGCTTTAAGTACACATTTTTAAAGATAGTAGCGAAAAAACGGAATACTAGTTTTTTTGATAGGCAAATTATGATAAAATTTAGAGGTCAAATCCTCTTTTAATTAATAGATTTATTGAATGAGTGTCAATTAATTATTTTTTAGGGTAGACTATGAATAAATGAAACTTTTATATAAGAAAGGATGAAACTCATGAAAGTATTAGTCACTGGAGGGGCAGGATATATTGGACGTACCGTTGTATCAGCCTTAGAAGATCATGGACATACACCAATCATTTTAGATTCGTTAGTCACAGGTCGTAAAGAATTTACGGAAGGGAAAATCTTTTACCAAGGAGATATCGCAGATCGCCAAGTTTTAGAAAAAATATTTACTGATCATCCTGAAATCAAGCACTGTATTCACTTTGCAGCATTAATCGTGGTGCCTGATTCAGTCTCAAATCCATATGAATATTACACAGAAAATGTTTCTAAATCGTTAGAGTTATTTAAAAACTTAAATGAATTAGGATGCAAAAATGTTGTATTCTCATCATCAGCTTCATTATATGATGTCGTACCAGGGTTCAAAGTAACTGAATCAGCACCATTAAAACCATCAAGTCCATATGCTCGTACAAAATACATGATGGAAATGATTTTACAAGATTTCTGTCACGCGTATGGGATGCATGGAATTGCACTTCGCTACTTTAATCCAATTGGAGCGGACCCAAAATTACGTTCTGGAGCACACGTTCAGTTCCCATCACACGTTTTAGCTAAATTATTAGAAGCTGCTTCAAGTGAGGAAGCGATCTTTAATATCACAGGAGTGAACTGGCCAACACGCGATGGTTCAGGAATCCGTGATTATATTCATGTTTGGGATTTAGCGATGGCACACGTTAAAGCCATTGAAAACTTTGATCAAGCCTTTGCACGCTCTGAAGATCCATCAAATCCTTACTTAGTCATTAACTTAGGAACAGGAAATGGTGTAACGGTTAAAGAATTAGTGTCTATTTTTGAATCTGTATTAGGTCGTGAAGTCAATAAAGCAGAGACTGAACCACGTCCAGGAGATGTGGCAGGTGCTTATGCAAGCTGTGAACGAGCTAAAAACTTAATTGATTGGGAAGCTAAATACTCAATTGAAGATGGAATTCGTGATGCCTTCCGTTGGGATGAGATTCGTGAAACGATTTTAAATTATAACTAAAAAATTTGCCCCTAACCTCATGGTTAGGGTGATTGAAATTAGGGATGAGAAATGCAACGTAAAATCAAATGGTTAGTTTTATTAGTATGGATGTTGGTCATCTTTTTATTTTCTGCACAGACTGGGGAGCAATCTTCAGAAAGCAGTGGTTTAGTAGAACAATTGCTGTCACTTTTTCCATTTATACCACACCAACTGTTTGGAATAGAATTACAGCTCATCATTCGAAAAGGTGCGCATTTTACTGAATATCTGATTTTGTATGTACTAATATTTAATGTTATAATTGATTATCTTTCATTTAGACGAGTATTATTTTATGCATTATTGGGTGTCTTTTTATACGCTTGTACGGATGAACTTCACCAGGCTTTTGTTCCTGGACGTGCTTGTGCATTTACTGATGTTTTAATTGATACCTCAGGGGGAGCACTTGCCATGGTGTTGATTGCAATGATTAACCAACTTCAAATCATAACAAAAAGGCTTAAAGAAATTTAGTTCTTTGAGCCTTTTACTATTCTGAACTCGCCTCATTTGTTTCACTTAACGAGGCTGCTGCCCCTGGACAACAGGCAATAATTTGATCTTGAAGTTCAGCAATGGTTTGTTTAAGTTCATTAATCTCGTCTCGAAGTTCTTGTTTTTCAATTGCCTCAATTTTGTCTTGACGTCGCTCGTCGAGCTGTTGTAAATAAAATCCTTGCTCAGCAATATATTCAATATTAGTTGCAATAACCTCTAAAAAGTTTCCGATAGCCTCTTGTTCCTCTGGGTGTTTAGCTTCCATCGCAATAAAGATAGCAATGATATAACCAAGCGTCACAAGGGAGTAAGGATCAAGTGAGAGTAAAAAGGGGAGAAATTGAGGGCATTCAGGTGGTACTCGGTCTTCAGCGGAAATTTTTTGTCCAGTTTGTCCTAGTCCCTCATCAATATTACCTTCATCGAAAAAAGGAGAAGGTGAAGGGGGCGGTGGAGGTGGTGAAAAGGCTTGACGCATGGAAATCCCCCTTTGAGATGATACTTACCGTTGGTATAGGTAATCAACCTATTATATATTTATGTCAAAAAAAGAGTAGTGTTATCTCAAATCGATGGATTTGTTTACTTATTTATAAAAATCGATGATTGAGATAGAGCCCTATAGCGCTTACATCGATATTACTTGCTTTAAAATTTTGAGTACTAGTTAAATATTTACAATATATTCAATTTCATGACGTATGAATATGTTAGAAAGTGATAAACTAAAGGATATCCAAATTTTAAAGGAGTGGCACTTGTGAAGCAATGGTTAATATTACTATCACTAGGTCTTTTAGTCGTTTTAAGTGGATGCCGTAGTCAACATGAAGCGAAGATTTTTAATGCTTTAAATGAGCATATTTCTAGTCAAAATAAATGTAACGTCAATAATCAAACATTGACTGATTTGATTAGCAAGGAAACGACGATATACAATGACATTATTGAAAAAGGTTTAGATCCTTTTGATCAAGTTCAACCATTAATTGAAGAGGGAAAAACAACTGTTCAAGAAAGTAGGACTTATCTTGAAACGTATCAAGCCTGTATTCTAAGAGCGCGTTTGAATCAGTCAGAATTAGAAAAACAGAATCAAGAAAATAAAAATGATCAATCAAAAACAGAAACGAACACTTTAATTTCTCAATATGTAAACTATGAGACAAGTTTAATTAAGTATGTTGAAGCCTTATTGGCTTTAAATGAAGCACAAAACGTTTTTTATCGTGAAATTACTCCATCAACCCCGGTAGCGAGATTAGATGAGTTAGTAACGGCTATTAATTTAGCTATCGATGAAGCTAATGCCATTTCTTTATTACATCAAGAAGCATTAGTAACTTTTAATACAAGTTATACTAACTATTATGAAACCTATATCAAGTAATTAAAAAATAAGAGATTAAATCAGGAGAGGAGGGGACTATTAGGGCATCAAGTCCTAATAGTATCATCACATGAATGTTATTTTAGCCACGAATCAGAAACATTTTGCAGATGCTTTTAGAATTCGTACGACTGTATTTATTGGAGAACAATCCGTCCCAGTCCAGGAGGAAATTGATGACTATGATTGTTTTGTTCCTATTTTTATTGCCTATGAGGATGAAAAGGCTTTGGGAACAGCTAGGGTGATTATTAAAAATAAAGATATTGCTAAAATTGGACGTGTGGCTGTTTTAAAAGAGGCACGTAAAAAAGGTTTTGGAAAAAATCTGATGTTAGAGGCCATGAGTTACATCAAAGGACAGACCACTGCTAAAGAGATTCAACTAGATGCACAATTGACAGCTGTTAAATTTTATGAAAGTTTAGGTTTTACTTCTTATGGAGAAGTGTTTAAAGATGCTGGCATCGATCATGTCGCAATGACTTATCCTATTTCAAGGAAATAAAAAGACAATGACTAAAAGGTCATTGTCTTTTTATTCGAGTGCCATTTCAAGAGGGAGCGATTGAGTGCAGAATAGATTAGGGTAATCTAGTTGTAAGTTTAGTTCACTCTGAAGAGTATCAATGAATGTTTGGTACTTCTCAGGCGATTTTAAAATCTGTTCTAAGCGACTTTCGATCTCATCATCTGATAGTGGACGTAATGAATATTCTAATACTCTATGTTCATTTGAAGAGGCAAAGACGATTTCATACTCAATCATTGTTCGTTCAATCACATGAGATGTTTTAATAAATCCAAAATAATCTAAGCCTAAATCATGACGATGAATATCTTTGTTTTTAAATTCAATTTGTTGAACAAATTGATAAGGTTTAAAAATTGGTTTGGGTTCTAGCATCATTTTAGCTCCTTTATAACTATATCTGTTAACGATTACAGTAATAGTTTAACGTATTCTTTTTAATAAAAAGAGGGAAAAAAGACGAAAAAAACTTTATAATTGTTGACAGAATTCGAGTTAAATTGGTATGAATAAAAGTATAACTATTGGGAATGTTAAGAAAGAAAATTAAATATTGTTTTGAGAAAAAATTAAGTAAAGTTTATTTTATTAGTGAGAGAGGTTAAAGAATGACGAAAAGTGCAACAGGAAAACTAACATTAGTATCATTAATCTTGATGATCTTTACATCTGTTTTTGGATTTGCGAATATGCCACGTGGATTCTTTTTAATGGGATATGCGGCTATTCCTTGGTATATCATTGCAGCAATTACTTATTTTATTCCATTTGCCTTCATGATTGCAGAATTTGGAGCCGCGTTTAAAAATGAAAAGGGTGGAATCTACTCATGGATGGAGAAGTCGGTAGGACCACGCTACGCATTTATTGGGATTTTTATGTGGTATGCTTCTTATGTGATTTGGATGGTGAACGTTGCTTCAACCATTTGGATTCCATTATCAAACATGATTTTTGGACATGATACAACAAGTCAATGGGGTGTATTTGGACTTTCAAGTACACAAGTTCTAGGACTTTTAGGAGTGGCTTGGCTAATCCTTGTTTTTGTTTTAATTTCTCGCGGATTAGAAAGCATTAAAAAGGTAACATCAATTGGTGGCTCAGCCGTTGCTTTATTAAATATTGTACTATTAATCGGTGGAATCCTAATTTTAATTTTAAACAAAGGTCAATTAGCTCAACCAATAGCAGATGTTACGCATGCCTTTACAAAGTCACCAAACGGAAATTATCAAAGTGTTGTCGCTACGCTATCATTTTTAACATTTGCTATTTTTGCATTTGGTGGAACAGAAGTTGTTGGTGGATTAGTCGATCAAACGGAGAATCCCGTTAAAACATTTCCTAAAGGGCTGTTAATTGCAGCGGGAATTATTTCGTTAGGTTATATCATTGGAATTTTTATGATCGGTATCTTTACAAATTGGACTAGCGTTTTATCAGGTTCTGGTGTAAATACAGGGAATGTAGCATATATTATTATGCAAAATCTTGGTTATGAGTTAGGTCATGCTCTTGGTTTAAGTGAACAACTTTCACTTCAAATAGGTTCTTGGGTAGCTCGTTTTGTAGGATTGTCAATGTTCTTAGCATTAAGCGGAGCATTTATGACGTTATCATATAGTCCATTGAAACAATTAATTGAAGGAACACCAAAGAGAATTTGGCCAGAATCATTAACGAAAACCAAAAATGGATTACCTGTTAATGCAATGAAAGTTCAAGCGATTATTGCGATTATTTTAATTCTACTTGTTTCATTTGGGGGGGAGTCAGCCGCTAAATTCTTTGACAAATTAGTGTTAATGACGAATGTTGCGATGACCATTCCTTATTTATTTATTTCAATTGCATTCATTTCGTTTAAACGAAAAGATGAAATCAAAAAACCATTTGTCATTTATAAAAGTAAAACAGTAGCAATCGTTGTTGCTTATATTGTAACAGCCGTTGTTGGATTTGCGAATGTATTTTCAATTGTGGAACCATTAACTACAGGAGATTATGATAAAACGTTATGGATGATGGCGGGACCAGTATTCTTCAGTATTATTGCAATTGTTTTATATTCACTATATGAAAGAAAAGTAATAAAAAAATCGTAGAGAAATCTACGATTTTTTTTATTAGAAAAATAGTGCGGTTGGTACTAAAAATAAGTAAGGTGCAGTACAAATGGCAAGTAATAATGCCATTTTCTTTTTTGTTTTTGGTTCTAATGATAACTGTTTAAAACTAACACGGTAATTGAATTCATAAATACAGATTCCAGAAACTAAAACGGCAATCGAGCACCAAATGATGCTAAAAATTGAACTGAATGGATCATATGAAACTGGATAAAAGACATTATCGTACCACCAATTAGAGATGACACTGTTTTGGATAAAAAAATCACTTAAATAGATACTAAATAGAATGAGAGCACCAATGAAGTCGGATAAAAAACCAAATCCCCAAATCTTTAGGATAGTTTGTTTGTAAATCATCCAATAGTTTGATTTAACGAATAGAAAAAGTGAAAGAAGTAGGATGAGACTATCAATGAGGAAATTAGCTGGTAAAACAATCAGCCATGTCATAGGAATAAAGATCAGCATCCAAATGGGAAATATCAAATTATAGAGTCGGTTCTTCATTTTAGTAACTCCTATTCACCAGCTACCGCTAATGATTCAATCCAAAGGGTTGGAGAACCTACATTTGAAGGACCAAAGTCAAGGTCATTACCAACACCGACGATGTGATTGAGTACATCAAAGAAGTTACCAGCAATCGTCATTTCGTGAACTGGTTTTGTTACTTTTCCATCTTCAATTAAAAATCCACTAGCTGATAGTGAGAAATCTCCTGAAATTGCATTTAAACCTGCATGTAATCCTTGAACATCCGTCACATAAATTCCATTTGATACTTGTTGAAGGATTTCATCAAAGCTTGTTTGTTGTGGTTTAATATACATATTACTTGGTGAAATATTGACAGAACTTTTAAAACTAGCACGCGAAGCGTTTCCTGTTGGCTGAACATTAAATGTTTTAGCTGTTGTTAAGGAATGTAAGTAAGTATTAAGAATTCCTTTAGTGATAACTTCTTTTGCAAATGTTGCCACACCTTCACCATCGAATGATGAACTTCCCATTCCATTTTCTAAATGTGGATCATCAATAATCGTGATCAGTGGGTTAGCGATAGATGTTCCAACTTTATCTTTTAATCGGGATAAGTCTTTTAAAACAGCTTCTGCAGAAAAGATACCACTCATCGCTTCTAAAATAGAGCCTGCAACTAAATTTTTTAGAACAATCGGGTATGTTCCTGATTTTACTTTTGTTGCTCCAAGTTGTGAAAGAGCGGCAGAAACGATTTTTTTAGCCAGTGATTTTGGTTCGTAGTCATTAAAATCTGTACTAATGATGAAGTCTCCATCGTTTTTATTTTCTCCATTTTCAGAAACTAAAACACTAACATATGTATAAGCAAAGTTTTGACGTTCTGAGACATCTAATCCTTTTGTATTTTTAAGAGCAACTTCAGTTGTTCCATTTGAAAAGGCACAATAGTCTACGGATTTAACACGTGAATCTAAAGCAAAACATTCGTTTTCTACTTCTTTTAAGAAGTTAATTTTATCTAATGCACTGACTTCATTAAAAGATTCATTATAAAGATTTAAAGAAACATAGTTATCATTTCCAGCATATAATTCTTCATTTTCATCTTTTTCAATTAACAGGGCATTATCAATGACGCTAGATACGATGAATGGGATGGATGAATCATCACATTTTTCCGTATATGTATAGCCCATCTTACCTTCATAAACCCCACGAAACGATAAGCCTTGTGTTTTTGAAACAGAGTAAGAATCAACATTTTGTTCAAAAACTTTACATGAAAAGTTATCATTTTTAACTACATAAACTTCCATATCTGTTAAGCCTGCTTTTGATCCTGCTTCAAATAATAAATCTAAATTAATCATCTTTTATTCCCCCTTTGCTCCACCAACAGTAATTTCTTTTACACGAAGAGCAGGCTGACCAACATCAGTTGGAATTGAACCACTGGCAGCACCACACATTCCTTGAGCGCGTGCTAAGTTTTCACCGACCATATCAATTTGGTGTAAAATAGCTGGTCCATTACCAATGAGTGTTGCACCACGAACGGGTTCAGCAATTTTTCCATTACGAATAATATATCCTTCATTAACGGCAAAATTAAAGTCACCTGTTCCAGGATTAACTGAACCGCCCCCCATACTTTTAGCATAAAGACCATACTCCGTGTTAGCGATAATTTCATCGCTTGTGTTTGGACCTTCAGCAATAAATGTATTGGTCATACGTGAGGTTGGAGCAAAACGATAATTTTGACGACGTCCAGAACCAGTTGATGCCATCTTCATACGACGACCATTTAATTTATCAATCATGTAACTTTTTAAGATCCCATTTTCAATTAATACTTTACGTTGTGTTGGTGTTCCTTCATCATCAACATTTAAAGAACCCCAAGCATTTGGAATCGTTCCGTCATCGATGGCTGTCACAATTGGGTTTGCTACTTGTTCACCTAGTTTATTGGCAAAGACAGATAGCCCTTTTGCAACAGAACTTGCCTCTAAACCATGTCCGCAAGCTTCGTGGAAAATCACGCCTCCAAATCCATTATCGATAACAACTGGCATTTTTCCACTTGGACAAGGGCCTGCATTTAACATGGTTACCGCTTGACGAGCAGCATCATTAGCATAAAAATCAAGATCAAGATTTTCGATAAATTCAAAGCCTTGTAAAGCCCCAGGACCATGTGCGCCCGTTTGCATTTCTTTCCCATTTGAAGCAACGGCTCGAATGAAAAGGCGAGTATAGACACGAGTATCTTCCACTAATGTTCCTTCTGTATTAGCAATTAAGACATGTTGTTTTTTTTCAGATAAAGCAACAGCGCTTTGACTAATTGATTCGTGATAGTGTTTAATCGTGTCACTCACTTGACGCATTTTTTCAACACGTCGTGAAGCAGGCATTTCACTTAAATCCGTTTGAATGATATGTTGGTTAATAATATTTTGTCGAACAAGATTTAATGGTTTCCTAATGACCTCACCTACAAGAGCTGATGCAATTTCACGAGCTGTTTTTAACAAGTTTTCACGTGATGAATCATTTGTATATCCGTACACTGAATTTGTTCCTTGGAATAATCGAATTCCAACTCCATAATCTTGTCCGCGATTGGCTTTATCTACTTTGCCGCCAACCATATCAATGGATTGGGATTCTGTTTGTTCAACATAGATTTCAGCAAAGTCTGCACCTAATGACATTGCTTCATCTAATACATCTTTAATTAATGCTTCATTTAGCATAGGTTGGATTCCCCCTTTTTTAAATTTGAGGTTATTATACCATATTATGTTTTAATAAACAGAAGAGGATATAGATAAAAGGAAATATTTTCTAATCGATTAGTTGTTATAATTTAAGATGAATAGTAAAAAATAGTTATATCTATATAAGAAACAATTATTCTCGTTAATCATAGACGGATGATTGTTTATAGGATTAAGAGTAATTAAGGAGGTTTGAGTCTTTTAAATCTGGTCCAGTTAAGAGGGCTCATTAATCTGTTAGTATTTTATATAAAAAGGTGATTGAATGAAAAAAATAGTTAAAATCATGTATCTCTTATTAACTTTATGTCTTTTTTCAAAGGTTTCAGTTGAAGCACAGACATATCCCGAAGCTATTAGTTATATTAAGGTATCCGCATTTGAATCAGCCAACCAAAGTAATCGACTATCTGATGTTTTAATTGGAGTATTTACGCCAGATGGAGAACAGTTAGGTGTTTATCGAACTAATTCTGAAGGAGAAGTACTGATTGAAGTTACACCTGGTCTTATTGAGTTAAAAGTCTTACAATCAACAGAAGGTTATGAAGTATCCCAGCAGTATCAAGTGATGAGTATTGATGCTTCTAATATTGATTTATATGAAGTAGAGTTTCCTCATGAGCCCATTAATGTAGTTGATGCACGGAAGATGCCAACAACAGGCCTTTCTCCTATCTACTTTATGAGCAGTTTCGGTGTTAGTTTAACTTGCTTAGGTGTTCTTATTGTACGATACCTAAATCATGAAGAAGTCTAATAACATCATTTTATTTTTCTTAATTTTTAGTTTGCTCATAGTTACTCTCACTCCTTCTTATCATTTATTAAAGATGAATATTAATTAGCAGCATTTGCAACCAGTGGCAACCTGCTCAAGGATTTATTTTGTTTCCAGATACCAATCTAATGACGGCTACTTTAAAGAAGGTAACTGATGTTGGATCCATTGTTGGGCGTGCTCAATTTTTAGAAGAGTCTTTGATTATAATTGAAGGCGTTGAGAAAGAACAACTTGAACAAGGGTTAGCTCACAATCCACTCTCATTACTTCCAGGTAGGAAAGGAAATTGTTTAATTTATGGGCATCGAGAACAATTTTTATGGTCCCTAAAAGATCTTAAAGTTGGAGAACCAATTATCATTGAAAGCGTTGAAGGAATTTTTTATTATGCGGTTGATGAAATTTCAATTAGACTTCCTAATGATCCTTATATTTTTGAATCGACGGAGGAGAGTGTATTAACCTTAGTGACTTGTTACCCATTTGTTTATTATGGTCTGAATAAAGAGCGCTACGTTGTGAAAGCAACATTGAATTAGAGTCTAACGATATCGTTAGATTTTTTTTATGGATAAAAATGTTGAAAAGGGTAAAGAAGTGAATATAGTTATAAAAATTAGAAAGATCTATGCTATACTAGAAAACGAGAGTTAATGATAATCATTATCATAGATAACGTTAAGCGGAGAAGAAATGGAGTTGAAATAGATATGATGATCAATAAAAGGCTCATCTCGATTTGTGATGAATCCAAAAAATATATGGGGTTAACTATTTTATGTAGTTGGATTGGGATTATTTGTAATATCATTATTGTTTTATTAATTGGTCAATTAATAAATGTGATGGTAGCGGGACAAACATTAAATTTGACTAGTGGATCACTATGGACAGCAATGTCGGATTATATGTTAACGAAGCATGTCTCATTAACGATGGGGATTATTATTATTGTAATTGCCCTAATTGTTAAATTAGTGAGTCACCATTTATATGGGACATTTTCATATAAGTCATCTGCGAATGCACGTGCGACATTACGTCGTTTAGTATATGAGAAATTGTTACGTTTAGGGATGGATTATCAGAAATCTGAAAAGACATCAGGAGTTGTTCAACTTTCAATTGAAGGAGTAGAGCAGTTAGAAATTTACTTTGGTAAATATATCCCTCAATTTTTCTATTCACTTTTAGCACCTTTAACACTATTTGTTGTTATTTCGTTTATTTCATGGCAAGCGGCGTTAGTCTTTATGTTATGTGTCCCACTAATTCCCGTATCGATTATTGCCATTATGAAAGTAGCAAAACGTATTTTAAAAGAGTATTGGAATAACTACGCTAATTTAGGAGATACATTCTTAGAAAATTTACAAGGTTTAACAACGTTAAAAGTTTATGGTCAGGATGATCAAAAACATATTGAAATGAATGAAGAGGCCGAAGCTTTCCGTCGTATTACGATGAAAGTTTTAAGTATGCAATTAAATTCAATTAATATTATGGATTTAATTGCATTTGGTGGATCAGCACTTGGAACAATTGTTGCTCTTTATCAATTTAAAAATGGAAATCTTCAAGTTGGAGATTTAATTGTGATTATCTTATTATCATCAGAATTCTTTATCCCACTTCGTTTATTAGGTTCATATTTCCATATTGCGATGAATGGGATGGCGGCTTCAGATCGTATTTTTGCTTTATTGGATACAGAAGAAGAAGTGGTTAAGTCTCCAAAAGTGATTCCGGCTAGCGATCAGTTAAATATTAAAGTTGAAAATGTAAACTTTAGTTATGATGGCCAACGTCAAGTCTTAAAAGATATTTCATTGGACTTAACACCGGGTGGTTTAACTGCTATTGTTGGAGAGAGTGGAAGTGGTAAGAGTACAATGGCCGCTTTATTATTGGCGCAAAAGAAAGTGAATCATGGGCAGATTACTTTAAATGGAGTTCGCCTATCTGACATTGCACCTGAGGAGTTATATCGTCACGTTTCATTAGTATCAGCTCATAGTCACATCTTCAAAGGAACACTTCGTGATAATTTATTAATGGCCAACCCAGCTGCAACAATGGAAGAGATTGAACAGGCATTAAAAACAGCGCGTTTATATGAATTTGTAACTAGTTTACCAAATGGATTAGAGACGGAAGTCGCTGAAAACGGAAGTTCATTATCAGGTGGACAAAAGCAACGCTTAGCGTTAGCACGTGTTATTTTAGCGAATCGTCAAGCCATTATCTTCGATGAAGCGACATCAAATATTGATGTTGAAAGTGAAGAAGCGATTTGGGATGCAATTTATGATTTATCTGAAACAAAAACAATCATGGTTATTTCGCATCGTTTATCAAGCGTGAAACGTGCGAAAATGATTCATGTCTTTAAATTAGGAGAATTAGTTGAGTCAGGTACACACGAAGCTCTAATGAGTCAAGATGAAGTATATGCACACATGGTATCTGAACAACAACAATTAGAGAGCATTAGAGAGGTGAGATAATGCAACGTCAATCTGGATTTAGTATTATGAAGCGATTAATCTTAGAATTGAAACCATTAATTTTTGTGATGTTAATCACGATTACGATGGGAGTTCTAGGATTCTTAGCAGCAATTGCCATTGCTAGTTTTGCTGCTGTTGCGCTTGGAACAATTGTAGAAGGACCAACCATCGTTACGTTCCAAGCAGCCATTATTATTATGGTGGTTTGTGCCGTGAGCCGTGGGCTATTACGTTATGCTGAACAATTATCAGGACATTACATAGCCTTTAAAATTTTATATCTGTTACGAGATAAAATCTTTACGAAACTTCGTACGTTAGCACCAGCGAAATTGGAAGGAAAAGATAAAGGGAATTTAATTTCATTAATTACTTCAGATATTGAATTATTAGAAGTATTCTACGCACATACGATCGCACCGATCGCAATTGCTTTATTAACAAATAGTATGATTGCAATCATTTTATATTTCATTCATCCTGCTTACGGATTTGTTGCTGCTGCATATTTTATTTTAGTTGGAGTTATCGTACCTTACGTATCATCAATACTTGTGAAGACGGCAGGGGTCAACTATCGTCAAGCATTTGCAAGCAGTAATCAATATATTTTAGATTCATTACGTGGCTTAAAAGAAATCTTATTATTTAATCAAGGACAAGAGCGTTTAGCTGCCTTAAATGAGCAATCAAATCAGTTAAATAAAAGTGTTCGAAAAATTAAAGATCATGAAGGATTTGTAACTGGATTAACAGGGGTTATCATTACTTCAGCGATGTTAGTTTTCGTTGGAATGGGGTTCTATTTCTATACAACGGGACAATTAAGCTTAACATTAGTTTTAGTGGCATTAGTTATTATTGCTTCATCATTTGGACCGGTTGTCGCATTAAGTAACTTATCAAATACGTTAGCTCATACGTTTGCATGTGCACAGCGATTATTTGATTTATTAGATGAAGAGCCACAAGTCACTGAAGTTGAAGGAATGGCAACAGTTGAAATGAATGAGTTAGCCTTTGATCAAGTGACGTTTACTTATCCAAATGGAAAAACTCCGATTTTTAATGAAGCTTCTGTTTCGATTAAAAAAGGAGATAAGCTAGCGTTAATTGGGCCAAGTGGAATTGGGAAAAGTACGTTCATTAAATTATTAATGCGTTATTTTGATGTTGAAAAAGGATGCGTTGAAATCGATGGCACAAATATTTCAGAGATTCCAACAGCTTCACTTCGCACAAAACAAACATTGGTTAGTCAAGAAACTTATTTATTCAATGATACGATTGCAAACAATATTAAAATTGGAAAAGCCGATGCGACATTAGAAGAAGTCATTGAAGCAGCGAAAAAAGCATCCATTCATGAATTTATTGAAACTTTACCAAATGGATATGAAACAAAAGTTGGAGAGCTTGGAGGAATGGTGTCTTCAGGCGAAAAGCAACGTTTAGGATTAGCACGTGCCTTTTTACATGATGGTGATGTTTTAATCTTAGATGAGCCAACAAGTAATTTAGATGCACTAAATGAAGGATCAATTCTAAAATCGATCAATGATTATAATAAGGATAAAACGATTGTTATGATTTCACATCGTAAATCGACAACAGCGATTTGTGATCAAGTCTATAAGTTAGAAAATCAAACATTAATTTTACAAAAATAAATAGTAAGGATTAGGCTCTCCTAGTCCTCTATTTTTAGACAATTAATGATAATGATTATCGTTGATAGGAGTGGATAAGATGGCTAAGGGAAGAGTAGAACGTGAAAAACGCGTGATTAAATTAATGATTGAATTATATTGTCATAAAAAACATCAACATAAATCACATGGATTATGTGATGAGTGTCAAGAATTATTAACTTATGCTCATAAACGTTTAAGTTTTTGTAAGTTTGGAGATGAAAAGACAACTTGTCAGAAATGTCCAATTCATTGTTATAAAAAAGACATGAAACAAAAAGTAAAAGATGTGATGCGATTTTCTGGACCACGTGTCTTAATCTATTCACCTATTGAATTTTTCCGTCACATGTTTTATTAAGAAAGGGAGCGAGCTAAGATGAAAAAAATAACAAAAGCATTATTAGTATTATGTGGTTTAATTTGTGTGGGATTGGGGTTATTAGGGGTTATTTTACCGATATTACCAACTACACCATTCTTATTATTAGCATCCGTTTGTTTTGTCAAAGGATCAGATCGATTTGATTGTTGGTTTAAATCAACAAATTTATATAAGAAGCACTTAGAAAGCTTTGTTCAAAATCGACAAATGACACTAAAACAAAAATGGACCATCTTATTAACTGCCGATATCATGCTTTGTTTCCCTTTCTTTCTTGTTGATAATTTACATATGCGAATTTTCTTAATTGTGTTAGTGATCGCGAAGTTTTATTATTTTATGTTTAGAATTGAAACGATTCCCGCTGGTTCTAAAAAAGAAAAAAGTTTAAGCTAAGGAGAGATTAAAATGTTATCACATGGATGTTTTTTTGCTGCGTTATTAGTTTACTATATTCCAAAAGCTTTTGGTAAAAAGACGAGGTTTATTATTAATTTACATATGGTGTTAGGAAGTTTATCTGTCCTTGGAATGCTATATGAAACAGCAATGAAGTTTGGGACAGATCGTTTTCTTAAATATGTTGGTTTTTCGTGCGTAATGTTAGCGATTGCCGGAACGGGTTATTTAATCACAAAGAATGGAAAACCAAGTGTCAAGTGGCATATTCTTGCCACCTTATCATTCTTTGCTTATTTAGCGTTAATCATTGTTTTATAGGAAAGGATTTTAGCGGAGGCGATAGAATAGAAGACTAGTTAATGCAGTTTTTATTATAGGAATATAAAATGTAAGTCATCATTTGAAAAGGCTATCTTTAGTTAGGCACTTGCTGAACTAAAGATAGCCTTTTTTATATTGAAGAGGTAAAGAATAAAGGATTAAATGATAGAGAATGAATAAGGTGAGAGGTTAAATTTTAAATAATCATTTGAGTTAGAATATGTAAGTTTTTTTATTGTAAAACTAGAAAGAATGAGATGAATGTTAGGATAGAAAAATAACGGATGTGAGGGGGGATGGAAAAAAAAAACACTTTAAATTATGATAAGAATTTGTATGATAGAAGTGAAAGAGTAAAAAATTTAGAGGTGACCTAAAAAGAATTAGACGGTTAAGAAGGAGTGTTATATGGAAGTAGTAAATGCGGAAACATTACGTCATATTGAATTATTTTCGAGTATTAAACAGGAAAGTATGGATGAATTATTAGAGTGTATGAGAGTTGCTAAGTATAAAAAAGGGTGCTATATCTTTAGAGATAAAGAGTTAATCGATCAAGTTTTTATTGTCTTAAGTGGGAAGGTATCGATTTATAAACTGAGTGAAGTTGGAGAAAAACGAGTCATTTTTATCTTAGATAAAGGACATTTGCTCAATGATAATCTAACGAATCAACTTCCATGCGCAATTGACTGTGAATGTTTTGAAGCTTCTACTATCCTTATTTGTTCAAAAGAGAAATTTATTAAAATCATGGAGAATGACTTTGCTTTAACTCAAGCTGTTATAAATCAATATTGTTCGAAGTTAAGACGAACGTATCGGCAATTAAAAAATGCTCCAACTAATATAGCGATGGAACGAAAGTTAGCCGCAAAGTTATATCGTTTATGTCGAGATTATGGAGTGCAAATTGATCAGGGTTATTTAATTGACTTACCTTTAACGGTTTCCTATTTATCTCAATTATTAGGAGCACAGCGTGAAACTGTTTCAAGGGCTTTAAAAAAATTAATAGCGGCTAATTTAGTTGAATATGAAAATAAAAAAATTAAAGTTATCTCCATTGAAGCTTTAGGTGCATACCATAAAAATATATAAATGTACACTAATATGCACAACTTGTGATGAAAATCACTCATTGTGTGATTTTTATCACGGAAAAAAATTGTGAAATAGAGTACAATGACCTCGTTACAGTAAAGAACTTAAGAAGCGAGGTCTTTTATTATGGGGTTAATTATGGCAAGGGCTAATTTCAATGAAGTTTTAGAAGAATTAGCAAAAAAGTATGTAATTTATGCACCAAAGAAGTATGAAGGAGAAGGAACTTTCTCAGATACGCACCGTGTTCGTTACGGGGAAATCAAATGTATTGAGGAAATTGAATTTAATGAAAAATCAAGTTTTTCGTACAAAGAGGTATTATTACCAATTACACAAACATTATTCTTCTTTACAGAAACAGAAGTCAAAGAAGCGTCAATGAATGAACAAAACCTTTTAATCTTCTTACGTAGTTGTGATCTACATGCAGTTCGTCGTCTAGATGAGATTTATTTACGCAATGGTTTTGAAGATATTTATTACAAAAAATTCCGCGAGAAAGCAAAATTTGTTGTCATGGGATGTGAAAAAAGCTTTAATAACTGTTTTTGTGTCGATATGGGAACGAATACGTGTGATCATTATGAGGCGTATATTCATTTAGCAGAAGATCAAGTGGCATTTGATATTAAATGCGAAGAACTATTATCAGATGCAAAACTTAAAGCGATGGAGACGACTGAAGTCACACCAAAATTCGTGACAGAAAATCCAGTTCATGTTGAGATTCCTGAAAAATTAGATTTACGAATTATCTATTCTGACATGTGGGAAGAGTATAGTGAGCGTTGTATTGCTTGTGGACGTTGTAATTTTGTGTGTCCAACGTGTACATGCTTTACGATGCAAGACATTTTCTATCAAGACAATCATAAATGTGGAGAGCGACGCCGTGTATGGGCATCATGTCAAGTAAATGGATATACAGATATGGCTGGCGGACATAAGTTCCGTGAAAATAAAGGACAACGCATGCGATTTAAAGTGATGCATAAAATTTACGACTTTAAAAAACGTAATGGATATCATATGTGTGTGGGTTGTGGTCGTTGTGATGATGTTTGTCCAGAATATATTTCGTTCTCTAACTGTATTAACAAACTAGGGAAAGCAATGGATGAGGTGGAATAATGACAGTAAATGAGTATATCCCGTTTTTATCAGAAATCAAAGATGTAATTCAGCATACTGAAATCGAGTTTACATTCCGTATGGCTTATCAAGGTGAGGTTAAACCTGGTCAATTTTTTGAAGTTTCACTTCCAAAATACGGTGAAGCTCCAATTTCAGTAAGTGGCATTGGTGAAGACTATGTTGATTTAACAATTCGTAAAGTTGGAAAAGTAACAAATGAAATCTTTAATCACTATAAAGGACAACATTTATTCTTACGAGGACCATATGGAAATGGTTTTGATGTGGCAAACTATGAAGGAAAAGAATTAATTGTCGTAGCTGGAGGAACGGGATTATCTCCAGTTCGTGGTGTGGTTGATTATTTCGCAACAGATGCTAGTCGATCAAATGGATTTACCTTAATCACAGGATTCAAATCACCAGAAGATGTCTTATTCAAAGCTGATTTAGCTAAATGGCGCGAAACATCAGAAGTCATTCTAACGGTTGATAAAGCAGAAGAAGGTTATGAAGGACATGTTGGATTAGTTACAAAATTTATTCCAGACTTACCGATTAAAAACTTAGATGATGTTCAGGTCATTGTCGTTGGACCTCCAATGATGATGCATTTTACTGTCCAAGAGTTCTTAAAACGTGGAATTGCTGAACAAAATATTTGGATTTCGCAAGAACGTAAAATGTGCTGTGGAATTGGAAAATGTGGTCACTGTAAAATTGATGACACCTACATTTGCCTAGAAGGTCCAGTATTTAATTACACTAAAGGGAAAGATTTAATTGACTAAGGAGGGTGTCAGCATGGATGTGAATACTAAGCTTTTAAAGAAAAATGCATTTCGTGTAACGAAGCATCGTGGAATTACAGCTTCTCGTGTTAGGGTTCCAGGTGGAGCGCTTCAAGCTGAATATTTATTGAAAATTTATGAAATTGCTAATACGTATGGAAATGGTGCTGTTCACCTTACCACACGTCAAGGATTTGAAATCCCTGGTATTAAATTTGAAGACATTCCGAAAGTCAATGAGTTATTACAGCCAATTATCGAAGGGCTAGATATTAATCAAGAGATTCCTGGAAAAGGATATACAGCAGCTGGAACACGAAATGTATCAGCTTGTATTGGTAATAATGTGTGTCCTTTTGCAAACTACAATACGACAAACTTTGCTAAACGTATTGAAAAAGCAGTTTTTCCTAATGATTTACACTTTAAAATTGCTTTAACAGGGTGCCCTAATGACTGTATTAAAGCACGTATGCATGACTTTGGAATTATTGGGATGACTAAGCCTCAGTATGACAAAGATCGTTGTGTTTCGTGTGGGGCTTGTGTTCGTGCTTGTAAGAAAAAAGCAACAGGTGCTTTATCATCTGTGAATTATAAAGTTGAACGTGATCATTCAAAATGTATCGGATGTGGAGAATGTGTGATTAACTGCCCAACAGCAGCATGGACGCGCAGCAAAGAAAAGTACTATCGTTTAGCCATTATGGGACGTACAGGTAAGAAAAATCCACGTTTAGCAGAAGACTTTATTGTTTGGGCAGATGAGGATAGCATCATTAAAATTATCCAAAATACATATAAGTATGTAACAGAGTATATCGCAAAAGATGCACCTGGTGGAAAAGAACACATTGGTTACATCGTGGATCGTACAGGATTCATGGAGTTTAAAAAATGGGTACTTGAAGATGTTAACTTAGGTGAAGATGCGATTGTTAAGCATAATATTTACTGGAGTGGGATTCGCTACGTTCAAAATTAATTTAAATTAGTTAATTTAGGAAGCACTTTAGATTCATCAAGTTTATGCGCTACTATTGAAAGGAGATACTTATGAAAAAAGTACAGTCGACATGTAATTATTGTTCATTAGCTTGTAATATCGATTACATCGTAGAAGAGAACAAAATTGTAAAAGTCATTCCGACAAAAGGCTATCCAGTTAATAATGGATTCTCATGTATTAAAGGATTAAATTTAGATAAACAGCACTCAGTTTATAAAGCAAATCCATTACCACGTATTAAAAAAGAAGATGGAACATTTGAACATGTTTCATGGAATGAAGCTTTTACTTACACAGCCAATAAATTAAAAGAAATCCATGAACAATATGGTCCAGAAAGTATTGCCGGAATCAGTACCGGACAATTAACGCTAGAAGAAATGGCGTTATACGGACATGTCATGCGTAACTTCTTAAAAGCTAACGTAGATGGAAATACACGCTTATGTATGGCGACGAGTGTTGTAGCACATAAACAAAGTTTTGGATTTGACGCACCACCATATACATTAAATGATTTAGAATTATCAGATACAATCATTTTAATCGGAGCAAATCCAGTGGTTGCTCATCCAATTCTTTGGGGACGTATTAAAGCGAACAAAATTGAAGGTAAAAAAGTGATTGTTATTGATCCACGTTATACAGAAACAGCAAAACGTGCCGATCATTTCTACCGTTTAAAAGCAAAATCTGATTTAACGTTATTATATACATTAGCTCATGTATTAATTGAAAAAAATTGGATTGATGCAGCATACATTGAAAACCATACAGAAAAGTTTGAAGAATTCAAAACATTTGTTAAAGAGTTTACATTAGATAAAGTTGAAGAGAAAACAAACTTAACAGCTGAACAAGTATTAGAATTAGCAACAATGATTCATGAAGGAAAAGCTGTTTCACTTTGGTGGACAATGGGAATTAACCAAGGATATGAAGCGGTGCGTAATGCGCAAGCTATTATCAATATTGCCTTAATGACAGGAAATATGGGACGTCCTGGTACAGGAGCGAACTCAATTACTGGTCAAAGTAATGCCATGGGATCACGTTTATTCAGTAATACAGCTGGTTTATACGGTGGGGGAGATTATGATAATCCAGTTCGTCGTCAAGCAGTAGCAGAAGCATTAGGAATCGATGAATCATGGTTACCATCTAAACCAACGTTACCATACAATGCGATTATCGAAAAAATTAATGCTGGAGAAATTAAAGCATTATGGGTTCTTTGTACAAATCCACGTCACTCATGGATTAATAATGAAACATTCAAAGAGGCAATGGACAAATTAGATTTATTCATCGTTCAAGATATTTATGACGATACAGATAGCTCAGAAGATTGTAGTGTCTTCTTCCCAGTTGTACCTGGAACGAAAAAAGAAGGAACATTAATCAATACGGAACGTCGTTTATCTGCTGTACGCCCGGCTTTATTAATGGAAGAAAATGAAATGACTGATTTCAATGTTATTTTAAATGTTGGTAAAGCACTTGGAATGGGGGATTTACTTGATGGATGGAAAACACCTCAAGAAGTCTTTGAAAAAATGAAAAAATGTTCAAAAGGAATGCCATGTGATATTACAGGTGTTGATTATAATGCTTTAGTGGATTCAAAAGGAATTCAATGGCCATTTAAAGAAGGGGACACTTTAACAGAAAATGAGCGCCGTTTATTTGAAGATGGACAATTCTATACACCAAGTAAAAAAGCTCAATTTATGTTTGAAGCTGTTACAGAAAATCCATTACAATTAACTGAAGAATTCCCATATGTTTTCAATACAGGACGTGGAACAGTCGGTCAATGGCATACACAAACACGTACACGTGAAATTGCTTTTGTTAATGATGCAGTTTCACACGTTGCATATGTTCACATCAATGAAGAGTTAGCGAAAGATTTAGGAATTAAGCATCAAGAAATGATTGAAATTACATCAATTAATGGTGTGACACGTCGTTTCATGGCGATGGTTTCAGATACAGTGGCATACAACGAATTATTTGCTCCAATTCACTATATTGAGACAAATGCCTTAACACCATCTGTTTATGATCCATATTCAAAAGAACCTTCATATAAGAGTACACCAGTACAAATTAATAAAGTGAAAGGGGCTTAATATGAAACGTATTAAGATTGATAGAAGTAAATGTATTAGTTGTTTAACTTGTGTCACAGCTTGCGTCGTGTCTCACGAAAGCTGTGATTCAAGAAACCGTGTGGTTGTTGATAGCGAAGGAAAAAATTCACCAATTTTCTGTCGTCATTGTGATTTACCTGAATGTGTTTATACATGTATGACAGGTGCAATGTCTAAAGATAAAGAAACTGGTTATGTTCAATATGATGGAACACGTTGTGCAAGTTGCTATATGTGTATCATGGCATGTCCTTATGGGGTTTTAAAAGCAGATCGCTTAAAACAAAAATATATTATGAAATGTGATATGTGTACATCACATGATGCAAAAACTCCACAATGTGTGGCGAACTGCCCAATGGAAGCTATTACACTTGAGGAGGTAAAGTAAGATGAATTATGTAGTTGTAGGTGCCTCAGCAGCAGGAGTCAATGGAGTTAAATATATTCGTCAACTAGAACCGGATGCAAATATTACCTTAATTTCAAAGGACGAGCATATTTATTCACGTTGTATTTTACATCATTACTTAGAAGGAATTCGCGATATTAAAGCGTTAGAATTCGTAGAAGATGGATTTATTGAAAAAAATAATATTAACTGGATTAAAGGGGTTGGGGTTGAAAAAATCGAACCAAAACAAAAAGAATTAATTTTATCTGATGGACGTACGGTGTCATATGACAAAGTCTTATTAGCAACAGGTGCATCAACCTTCTTCCCACCAGTTAAAAACTTAAATGATGCAAAAAATGTCTTTGGATTAAGAAACTTAGATGATGCGATTGAAATTAAAGAAAAAGCTCAATATGCAAAAAACATCGTCGTGATGGGAGCAGGACTTGTTGGAATTGATGCTTTAACGGGATTATTACATTATGGAAAGAATTTAACATTAGTTGAGTTCAAAGGACATATGTTATCAATTCAGTTAGATAAACGTGCAGCTAAAACATATCAAGATGCGTTTACAAATGAGGGAGTAACGCAATATTATGATACAGCCGTTCAAGAAGTGATCATGGATGAAACAGGGGCTGTCAAAGCATTAGCTTTATCGAATGGATTAATTATTGACTGTGATTTCTTAATCGTCGCAACAGGTGTTCGTTCAAATGTTGCTTTCTTACAAGATAGTGGCATTGAATGCGATCGTTTCGGATTAATCTTTGATGAGTATGGACGCACAAGTGATGAATCTGTTTACGGTGCAGGAGATATTTCAGGACGTAATCCAATTTGGCCAGCTGCTGTAAAAGAAGCCATTATCGCAGCAACAAATATGTGTGGACATAAACGTGAATTAACTGATTTCTTTGCAAGTAAATCAACCATGAATTTCTTACATATTCCAACCATGTCACTTGGAACACCAGAACCAGCTGATGAAACTTATAAAGTTGACATTGAAGAAGACGGGCAAGGAAACTATAAAAAAATTATTCATAAAGACGGTGTCATTTATGGAGCTCTTATTCAAGGAGACTTATCATATAGTGGTGTATTAACGCAGTTAATTAGAGAAAAGATTAATATTGATAAGGTTGAAAAATCAATCTTTAAAATCGATTATTCGGATTTCTTCCACTTAACAGATAACTGCCAATTTACATACAATGATTAATTGACACGAGGAGAGAATTTTACTGATGAAAACTTTATTACAAAAGATTGCTAACTTACCGGTTGGAGCAATTGCAACGATGGTAGGGTTAGCAACCCTTTCTAATATGTATGCCTCATTAGGATATTCAGGGATTAAACATATTACGATGTTTGTAGGAATTTTAGTATGGGCAGCAGCGTTCTTAAAACTAACTGTTCATTTCCAAATATTTAAAAAAGAATATGCAAATGTTGTTCCAGCAAGTTTATATGCGGCATTTACGATGTTAACGATGATTTTAGGGAGCTATATCTTTACTTATTCTCCTGCTATCGGTAAAGGAATCTGGTTAACAGGTGTTGTATTACATTTCATTCATATTTTAATTTTCACGTATCGAAATGTGATCAAAGGTGTAAATAAAGACACATTTGTTCCAACATGGTTTGTCACTTATAATGGATTCTTAGTTTCTGCGGTAGTCGGAACAGGGATGAATATGCCAGGCTTATTAAAAATTATTGCTATTTATGGAATCATTGTTTTCCTAATGATTATTCCATTCATGATCGTTCGCATGATTCGTCGTCCATTACCAGCACCATTAACTCAAACAGCAGCAATTTTATTAGCGCCAAGTAGCTTATGTTTAGTTGCTTACTTAAATGCCTTTGCTACTCCAAATGCAATCGTGGTTTATGGATTATATGCAGCTATATTTGCGACATTAATCTTCATACTAATTAATATTCCTAAATTCTTTAAGTTTGAATTCCATCCTGGTTTTGCAGCGTTAACATTCCCATTAGCGATTGGTGTCGTTGCATCAACCAAAATGGCTGGATATTTAACAGCACAAGGATTTGAAGTATTCGGATTATTTGTGAAAGAAGTTTCAGGAATCCAGTTATACGCGACAACGATTATTATTGGATTTGTTGCTTATAACTTTGTTCGACTGTTAGTTCGTTCATATCAAAAACAAAACTAAATAACCCAAAGTAACCGAGCAAAAATACCTAAGGAGTGTCTCTACGGTATTGAGCCTAAGTCTTTAGATGACTTACAGGGTTGAGCGAGAAATCAATCAGCCTTCCACATTTGAAAAGGTGAAGTTAATTTAAAATTGTTAAGTCAATTTGCCTTTTTATCATGCGCAAATTGACTTTTTTAAATTAACGATTGGAGGATAATATGAAAAAAATTAAAACAATTGATGCGGTAGGTCATGTTTTATGTCATGATATTACGCAAATTATTAAAGATGTTAAAGATGGACCGGTTTTTAAAAAAGGTCATGTTGTTCGTGAAGAAGATATTGAAGTCTTGTTATCTGTAGGGAAAGACCATCTGTATATTTATGAAGCGGATGAATCGATGCTTCATGAAAATGATGCGGCAGATATTTTATATAACGTTTGTAAAAATGACTACATGAAACCAACAGAAGTTAAAGAAGGAAAAATTGAAGTCATTGCGACAGAAGGTGGACTTTTAAAAGTTGATATCGATCGCTTACAACAGATTAACGAAATCGGTGAAATCATTATTGCCACACGTCATAATAACACCGTGATTAAGGCAAATGACAAATTAGCGGGAACGCGAATTATTCCCCTCATGATTCACAAGGATAAGTTAGAACAGGTAAAAGCGATTCATAATGAACAGCCACTTCTTGAAATTAAGCCATTCCATCATTTCAAAGTCGGAGTCATTACAACAGGAAATGAAGTTTATTATGGACGTATTAAAGATACGTTTACACCTGTGATTAAAAATAAATTAGCGAAATATAATTTAGAGATTAATCATCATATCATTGTGAATGATGATATTGAAAAAATTCAAGCTGCCATTTCAGAATGTCGTGACTTAGGAATGGAGCTTATCATTTGTACAGGTGGAATGAGTGTGGACCCTGATGATTTAACACCAGGAGCAATTAAAGCATCAGGAGCAGAAATTTTAACATATGGTGCACCTGTATTACCGGGAGCAATGTTCTTACTTGGATATTTTGAAGATAAAACACCAATCGTTGGATTACCAGGTTGTGTCATGTATGCGAAGGCGACAAGTTTTGATTTAATGTTCCCTCGTATTTTAGCAAAAGATACGATTACAAAGAAAGAAATCGCAGCATTAGGACATGGTGGACTTTGCTTAAAATGTCCAGTTTGTACGTTCCCACACTGTGAATTTGGAAAGGGTAGCTAAAATGGAACGAATTACATTAGAACAAGCGATTGAAGTATTAGTTCAGCAGACTAAAAAACAAACGAAAACAAAGACTGTATCTGTATTCGAGGCGTTAAACCAAGTATTAGCTCATGATGTATATGCCCCTATTAATGTGCCATCTTTTAATCGTTCAGCAATGGATGGATATGCGGTAAAAGCTTCAGAAACTGCAGGTGCAAGTCATGAAACGCCTATTAAGTTGCAAGTCATCAAGCAACTCATGGCAGGAGATTATGCTCAGTTAAAAGCAGAATCGAATCAAGCGGTTCTTGTCATGACCGGTTCTTATATTCCAGATGGTTTTGATGCAGTCATTCGTCAAGAGGATACAAATTACGGAGATGAAGTCGTTGAGCTTTACGCGAGTGTGAAGCCATTTATGAATTATAGTGCGATTGGAGAAGATATTAAACAAGGTCAGTTAATGCTTCAAGCAGGAACCGTTTTAACGCCGATTCATCTAGGCATTTTAGCTAGTTTAGGAATGGAGAAAGTGGAGGTATTAGCCCCAATTAAGGTCGGATTGATTAGTAGTGGCAGTGAATTAGCCGAGGCACCTGAGGCGTTAAAACCGGGACAAATTTATGATAGTAATCGATTTGTCTTAACGTCACGTTTAAAGCAGTTAAATGTTGAAGTTGTTTTCTCTAAAAAAATTAGTGATGATCCAACTGCCGTTGCATGCTTTATTAAAGAACAAATGAAAAACGTTGATTTAGTGATTACAACAGGTGGCGTTTCAGTGGGTAAAAAAGATATTATGCATGAAGTGATTTCACAGCTGGAGGCCAATCGTTTATTTTGGCGAATTAATATGCGTCCAGGAACGCCAGTTCTTGCAAGTCTTTATCAAGATAAATTAATGTTAGGGCTATCCGGAAATCCATTTGCCGCTCTTACAACTTTTGAATTATTATTCCGTCCAATCCTTTCACAAGCTATGCATACGAATACGTATACTTGTGTGAGAAAACAGGCACGATTTAAAGGGACATTTAATAAAGGAAGCAAACAACGTCGCTTTATTCGAGCTTATTATGAGGATGGCGTTGTTAGTATTCCAACAGGAGAACATGCTTCATCGGTTTTATCGAGCATGTTAGGATGTAATTGTTTCATTGATATTGAAGCTGGAAATGCTGGATTAGCAGAAAATGAAACGGTTGAAGTCGTTTTACTTTAAATAAATGGAGGTCATAGGATGAGCGATAAATTAACACATTTTAACGAAGAAGGGCATGCCATTATGGTCGATGTCACAGATAAAGTGGCGACACAACGAGAAGCCGTTGCGAAAGGAAAAATTGTTGTGAGTCAGGAGATTATCGATCGCATTAAAAATAATGAGATTGAAAAAGGAGACGTTCTTGGAATTGCTCGAATTGCTGGGATCATGGCTGTTAAGAAAACATCTGAACTCATTCCTTTATGTCATCCATTATTTATTAGTAAATGTGCCATTGATTTTGAAATTAATGAAGCAGAAAGTTATATTGAAGCGAGCTGTACGGTGAAAGTGGATCAAAAAACAGGCGTTGAGATGGAAGCTTTAACCGGGGTTAATATCGCTTTATTAACGATTTATGATATGTGTAAAGCCATTGATAAAAAAATGGAGTTAACAGATATTCGTTTATGTTATAAATCAGGTGGTAAAAGTGGTGTCTTCGTCAATGAAGAAAGATCATAAATGGTTACGCCTTAACTATGTTTTCACGTTGACTTTTACAGTTCTACCGTTTTTAGCATTTATTATAAGAGGACGTCTGGTTGAATTTAATGCGTTGGATTGGCAGGTCATTAGTTCGAGTCTATGGGTGAGCCTGAAATGTAGTCTGATTGCGATGCTCATTGTCATCCTTCTTGGACTTCCAACGGGTTATTATATCGCTAGACATTCCTTTAAATATAAAATTTTTTTTGATACTTTGTTTAATCTGCCGATGATTTTACCTCCCGCCGTCATCGGATTATTACTGCTTTTGACCTATGGAAGTCATGGGTTTATCGGACGCTATCTGTTAGCGATGGGGATCAAAACAAGTTTCTCTTCATTCGCTGTTATTTTGACATTTATCTTTGTGTCATTACCTGTTTTTATTAAAGGGGTTAGTGTCGCCTTTTCAGAGGTGGATGAGCAGTTAGAAACGACTGCACGCATTCTTGGAGATTCCCCGCTTCAAGTGTTTAAACGAATCACATTTCCTCTTGCTAAAAAAGGACTTATTGTTTCGTTATTAATGGCTTGGACACGAGGTCTATCTGAGTTTGGAGCAACGATTATGTTTGCTGGAAATTTAAAAGGAGTGACGCAAACTTTACCACTTGCCATTTATTCAGCAATGGAATCAAATATGAATAATGCATTATTCATTTCATTTTTCATGTTTATCCTTGCCTTACTCGTTTTAGTGAGCACGCATCTTTTAAGTGAGGAGCGTGATACTTAATGTTTCATATTTGTATTAATCATTTGATTCATGACACTTTAACAATAGAGGCGGAATTTGAATTAAAAGCGGGAGAAATTACAACGCTTATTGGAAAAAGCGGATCAGGAAAATCTAGTCTTTTAAATTTAATCACAGGTGTTATTCATGGAAAAAATGTTCAAATAAAAAGTGATACGGTGACGTATCAGGATATTCAGACAGGGACGTTTATCCCGGTTCATGAGCGAAAGTTTGGGTATATTCAACAAAAGGCTCAGCTGTTTTCCCATTTAAGTGTTTGGGAAAATCTGACGTATAGTCGAGTGCCCCTGGATGAGAAAAAACTTGAAGACTATCTCGATATCTTTGAGTTACGTCCACATCTTAATAAGCGAGTTCGTGAACTTTCCGGTGGAGAAGCTCAACGTGTTTCAATCGTTCGAACATTGATGAGTGAACCAGAGTTGTTACTCATTGATGAAGGCTTTAGCGCGCTCGATCCAAATTTGAGATTAAAACTAAGAGATTATTTACAGACATTAAAAAAAGAATTAAATATTCCGATCTTATTTGTGACTCATGATTTATATGAAGCGTATCAATTAAGTGATTACGTGTTATTTATTGAGAATGGAAAACTAATTGAACAAGGGACGAAGAAACAGATGTTTCATTTCCCGAGTAACATTAAAACTGCCCGCTTTATTGGGGTTGAAAATATTTTCAAAGCGTCTAGTGAAGATGGGCAGTTGAAGATTGATGAACGATTATTTGAAGTTGATGTTTCAAATGTTCAAGTGAAGTCTATTGGGATTAAAGCGACTCATGTCAGTATTCATGAGGAGGGGTTACCTGCACACGTAGAAAAAGTGATCGATGATTTGACATCCGTGACCATTTATTTAAGACTTAATGGACTTCATCATCCTTTATTGATGAAACTCTCACCGCTTGAAGCAGCAAAGCATCATCTTCATCTTCATCAACAGCTTAACGTTAAGATTCATCAATTTATTTTTTTGGAGGGTCATTGTGATTAACTTAAGTACAGCTATTCTAGTCGGTGGAAAGAGCCGTCGGATGAATGGTGAAAATAAATCATTTTTAATGTATCAAAATCAAACGTTTATCGAACGAATGATAACTCAATTAAAACCTTTTGATGAATTACTTATTTCCGTTCGAGAACGTGAACCATATGAAAAACTAGGCTATCCACTGATTCAAGATGTTTATGAAAATATTGGACCACTTTCTGGTTTATATGAGTGTCTGAAAATCTGTCGACAGGAGTATTTATTTGTTTGTGCGACAGATATGCCAAAGCTAACAACCGAATTAATTTTATATATGCAACAATTTATTAGTTCTGATTATGATTGTTATGTGATTGAAGCGGGAGGCAAACGACATCCATTATGTGCCATTTATAAAAAGTCATTATTGCCGATAATTGAAGAAATGATAGAGAAGAAGGAACACCGATTAATGCAATTGCTTAATCGAGCGAAAACTAAAGTGATTTCTCTTGAATACAGTTGTTTTGATGAATCTGTCGTCATGAACGTTAATACAAAAGAGGAGTTTGATGTATTAAAAGAACCAGCCATATTTTGTGTCAGTGGGATTAAAAATAGTGGGAAAACCACGTTGATTACGAAAATTATTAAACAATTAACAGATAGAAATTATCGTGTTGGTGTCATTAAACACGATGGTCATGAATTTGAAATCGATGTTGAAAATACTGATACGCATAAACATCGATTGGCTGGGAGTACGGGAACGATTATTTATTCAAAAACCAAATATGCTGTCATGAAAGATTGGTCTGTGATTGATTTAGAGTTATTAATCTCCTACTTATCTGATTTAGATGTCATCATTATGGAGGGAATGAAACATTCGTCTTATCCTAAAATAGAGGTGGTTAGAGAAGGACGATCGAATGAGATTGTCTGTGATCCCAACACATTACTAGCTATTGCAACCAACACAAATTTAACGCATGAAAGTGTTGATGTCGTCTCATTAGATGATATCGATCAAATCATGGATGTGATTGATAGAAAGGTTCTAGGTGGAAAAAATGCGAGATCAATATCAACGAAAAATTGATTATGTCCGCATCTCAATTACGGATCGTTGTAATTTAAGATGTACGTATTGTATGCCAGGTGAAGAAGTTGACTTTATTCATCATGAGAAGTTACTGAGCACCGAAGAGATTTTAAAGATTGTTAAAGCGTTTGAAGAATTAGGCGTGACTAAAGTCAAGATTACAGGTGGAGAACCGCTTGTTCGTAAAGATATTATTGAACTGATTGCAAGCATTAAGAAAATGGCTGGAATACAAGAAGTAAGTATCACAACAAATGGTGTCTTACTCGAAAAAATGATAGATGATTTAGAGCAAGCTGGGCTTGATAGTATCAATATTAGTTTAGATACATTAAAACCTGCTCAGTATGCACTCATGACGCGTCGAAATCAATTTGATATCGTCATGCGAGGAATTCAGTGTGCGATTAAGAGTTCTATTCCTAAAGTTAAATTAAACTGTGTCCTGATTAAGGAGATTAATGGGGATGAGATTTTAGATTTAGTCGAACTAGCTCATCAAACTCGTGTACATGTTCGTTTTATTGAATTAATGCCGATCGGTTATGCAAAGAATTTAACACCGATTTCCGAAGATGAGGTCCTTGATTTATTAAGTAAGCATTATGAAGGCGTTAAACCATTTGAAGGGAAACTAGGAAATGGGCCAGCTCATTACTATGAGATTGAAGGATTTTTAGGAAAAGTTGGCTTTATTTCAGCGATGAGTCATCGTTTCTGTTCAACATGTAATCGAGTTCGCGTAACGAGTGAAGGATATTTAAAAACGTGCCTTCACTTTAAAAAAGGAATCGATTTAAAAGCTCATATTGCCACAGGCAATTTAAAGGAAGCAATTTTAGAAAGTTTACAAAAGAAACCAAAGCAACACCAGTTTAATGAAGTATTAAATGAAGAAGAAGTTGACCAACGAATGATGGTTCAAATAGGAGGATAACATGGGAAAAGTACATGCAATTTGTATTAGTGAAAAAAAAGGAACACAAAAATCATTTATTGAAGAAGCAACATTTATTGAGAATTTTGGAATTGAAAATGATGCGCATGCAGGAAAATGGCATCGACAAGTTTCGTTATTAGCTTATGAAAAAATTGCTGATTTCAATTCACGCGGGGCCGAAGTTAAGGATGGAGCGTTTGGTGAAAATTTAGTTGTCGAAGGCATTGATTTTACGTCACTTCCAATTGGAACTATTTTTAAATGTAATGAGGTAGAGTTAGAGTTAACTCAAATCGGTAAAGAATGTCATCATCATTGTTTAATTTATTATAAAATGGGAGAATGTATCATGCCTAAAAATGGAGTGTTCACTCGTGTATTAAAAGGTGGCGTTATCCGAGTAGGCGATGAGATGACGTATGAGTTACCAGTCGAGTAGAAAGCGAGAGATTTTAACAATGAAAAAATGGTGGTTAAGCTTATTAATCGGTTGTTTATTAGTCGGATGTAGTCAAAAGCAAGAACCAACCGTTGAACTCAATGTCTCAGCTGCTTCTTCATTACAAGAAGCAATGCAAGAAATTGCAGCTGATTTCATGGAACTCTATCCTAATGTAAAGGTTCAATTGAATTTTGGCGGATCGAATGTTCTAAAAACACAAATTGTTGAAGGATTTGATGTGGATTTATTTTTATCAGCGAATTTTAAACAATATGATGAACTCGTGCAGTTAGGAAAAATTGAAGCGGGTTCATTATTTGCAACCAATCGTGTCGTTATTGTGACAAATAATCATCAAGTTCAAAGTGTTTATGATTTGGCTAAACCAAATCTTCAAGTGGTACTTGCTAATGAATCGGTCCCAATTGGTCAATATGCAGCATCGATTATTGATTCAATTGATGAGAATGAACCAGGATTTAAAGCAGCCATTGATCAAAATATTGTGTCGCGTGAAGAAAATGTTCGCCAAGTGTTGATGAAAATCACCTTAAATGAAGGCGATGCTGCTTTTGTTTATCAAACGGATTTAACACCAGACGTTAACGATCAAGTAACTGTCGTTTATCTTCCGAATGAGTATGATGTGATTAGCGAATACTACATGGGAATCATTAAACAAAATGAAGTGAAGAAAGAAGCCGAGCAATTATATGACTATATTTTATCAGATGCCGGTCAAGAGGTTTTAAAATCATATGGATATGAATAGAATTCAAGCAGCTATTATTACCATGTCTGATTCACGTTCACAGTCAACTGAAAAAGCAGATGAAAGTGGAGCAGTGATTAAAGAAATTTTAGAAGCCAATGATTATGAAGTGGTTCATTATGAACTGATTAGTGATGATTTAGATGGAATTAAAAATAGTTTAATTCGCGTTTGTGATCAAAATATTAGTTTAGTTTTAACGACAGGTGGAACAGGACTGTCTAAACGAGATAATACCCCTGAAGCGACAAAAGCAGTCATTGAAAAAGAAGTTCAAGGAATTAGTGAAGCGATGCGTTATCATAGCTTACAAATTACTCCACGTGCCATGCTATCACGTGGAGTATCGGGTATTCGTCAAAATTCATTAATTATTAATCTGCCAGGAAGCCCGAAAGCAGTTCGAGAAAATTTAGAGTATATTATTCCTTCACTTCGCCATGGATTAGAAATTTTACGTGGAGAAGCGAGTAATTGCGCTGGAAAATAAAGGTAAAAGACACCAAGGTGTCTTTTTCTTTTGAGCTCATTGATTCTTATTAAAAAGAATAGATAATCTGCCACCTGAAAGAAAGGATGTGAATATACTATAGAGACTCAAACAAATATATTCGTCCATGATGAGCTAGATGATTGAAAGGAGGGAGGCAGCAGTATCATCTGTTGCAGAATTGAATGTTAATAAATACGCCAAGTATTGAAGAAGATCTTGTTGATGAGGATGAGTCTTTATCTGAGACGTCTCAATTGAATAATCAATTAAGTAACCAGAATGAGCAAACGACGAATGCAAATGGTAGTTGGTATAAGGGGAGTACTTTTGCAGGAGTTTTAGTCATTATTTTATTTGTCGTTTGGTTTTTATATCGGATAGGTTGCCTTGGACATGATTAAAAAGGATGCTCTTCATCGTTGAAGGGCATCCTTTTCTTGAAATTGAATAATTGAACTTAGAAACTCATAAATATCTTGACGAGTCGTAGAGAATGACGTAATGAGTCGAATGATCGAGTGAGACTCGTCATAGGTATCCCAGACTAAAAACGTAAATCGTTGATGAAGATAGTCAATTAAAGAATTTGGAAAAATCGGAAAGAGTTGATTAGTATCACTATCGACGAGAAATGGAAAATTAAGTGTGCTTAAACCTTCTTTTAATAATTGTGCCATGCTATTTGCTTCTTGCCCAATTTTAAAATAAAGCTGATTTTGAAAAAGTTCTGCAAATTGAATGCCAAGAAGACGTCCTTTGGCTAAAAGTGCTCCTTTTTGCTTCATACTAAATCGAAAGCAGTCTTGAAGCAGTGGATTTGAAATGACGAGTGCTTCGCCAAATAAAGCGCCATTTTTTGTTCCACCAATATAAAAGGCATCAGTTAGATGAGCGTAGTCTGATAATTGTAGCGTATTAGAGGGAGCGGTTAAAGCGGATCCTAGCCGAGCTCCATCTAAGTAGAGATAAAGTTGATGATCTTGACAAAAATGAGAGAGCCTCTCTAACTCTTGCTTAGAATAAAGGGTTCCAAGTTCAGTTGGATTAGATAAATAAAGAAGTTTAGGTTTTAACATGTGTACCGTGTTATGAGCGGCAACGATTTTTTGTAATGCTTCAAGCGTGACTTTTCCATCAATACTTGGTATTTCGATGACTTTGTGTCCCGTGGCTTCAATTGAACCTGTTTCATTAAAGGCAATATGACCGGTTGAAGGAGAGAGAACTGCTTCATAAGGTCTTAGGACGTGTGAAATAAAGGTTAAATTGGTTTGAGTGCCACCCATCAAAAAGTGAATATCGCACTTTGTTGGATTGAGATATGTTTGAATGTATTCTTTTGCTTGTTGACAATAATAGTCTGTCCCATACCCTGGTGTTTGTAGCATATTTGTTTGCATTAAGGCGCTCATAATGGTAGGATGAGCTCCTTCAGCATAATCAATTTGAAAATTAATCATGAATTGAGGAGACGATTAGGTGTCTCCTTTCCTCCTCTCCATCCGTATTAGTTTCTTGGTATACTTTATTCAGTAGATGAGGGAAACATGTTAAGAAATCTAAGGTCATATAAAAGGAGTAGACAAGAGCAACGTTCTTTAAAAACGATAAAAATCTATCCAGATCGTGTGAAATATTTCCTAGAGATTTGATTTAACTTTAAAACTTATAGTGTGGATGCATAAATACGGAACGTCATTTCTAAATTCGAATAGATTTCTACTCCATACATACTAGTCGGAAAGAGAATCGTCACATTCATACCGAAAAGAATATCAAATTGTTCGTTTCATTCCTATTTAATATTAAGATTTACTTGTCATTAGTCGTTTTAACTCAAATTCCTTCATTATGAAGATAAGAATGAAACAAATCTTTCATGATCGGAGGCTCAAGATTACTACTTTTAAATCATTTGATTTGGTCTTACTATCCTACTATTCGTTTCACGTTCAGTAGCGGGAATTGTTAAAATGATTGTGATAAGTAAACATGAATAAGTAATACAAGAACCTCAAACAAGCTCAATCAGCTGCATGATAAAGTATAGTCATTTGCAATAATTTGAGTAGAATGGATAAGAATTTAATGATGACTAGTTAAAATCCTGTTATATGCCTCATCGCGCGGATAAGAAGATTGAACGGTTGATGAGGAAAAAAGATTAAGGTGCTTACAAATTTTAACTGAAATACTAGCCAAAATGTATGGAATAAGATAAGATATTATAACGATAATAATGTAAAGTGATAGAATGGAGTCGTTGTTGATGCTTACTAAATGGTTAACGAAACACTTAATTAAAAATAGTGATCAAGTCCAAGATGAAACGGTTCGAGAACGATATATTTATGTGGCGGGCATGGTCGGAGTAGTGGCCAATGTCTTATTATTCATCATTAAATTTATCGTTGGAATGTTAGCAGGAAGTATTGCGGTGATGGCAGATGCCTTTAATAATTTCTCTGACATGGCCTCATCTGTTATTACGATGGTCGGAGTTAAGTTAGCGAATCGTCCAGCCGATAAGGAACATCCACATGGACATGGGCGTATTGAATATATTTCGGCTTTAATTGTTGCTTTTATGGTTATGTTAGTTGGCGTACAATTTATTCAATCGTCGATTAATCGTATTTTAAATCCAAGTGAAATCAAGTTTGAATGGATTTCTTTTATTTTATTAGCAGTTTCTGTGTTAGTCAAACTGTGGCTGAGCCGATTTAACAAACAAATGGGAGAAACGATTCATTCAACAGCCTTAAAGGCCGCTTCTGTTGATGCGTTAGGGGATGTATTTACCTCAAGTACGGTGTTACTTTCATTTTTAGTGGCACGTTTTACAACGTTCCCCATTGACGGATATGCTGGGGTATTAGTAGCATGCTTTATTTTGTATGCGGGGTATTCATTAGTCAAAGAAACGATTAGTCCTTTACTAGGCGAAGCACCTGATGAAGAATTAGTGAATCAAATTTATGAACGTTTGTTATCGTTTGAATATGTCACAGGGGCACATGATTTAATGATTCATAACTATGGTGTTGGACGTATCATTGCTTCAATCCACGCTGAAATTCCAGCTGATATCGATATCATGACGATTCATGATGTGATCGATGAGGCCGAGCGTCAAATCTCAGAGGAATTAAATTTACATTTAGTCATTCATATGGATCCTGTTTGTATTGAAACAGAAGAGATTAGAGTGATGAAAGCTGAATTAGAGAACATCATTAACGAGCATGATGTGATTATGTCGATGCATGACTTTAGAATCATTGGGCACGAACCGAATAGAAATTTAATCTTTGACTTAGTTGTTGATGGTTCAAAGTTAACAAAAGAAATCACGGAACAGAGTATCAAAGATGAAGTCACTCAGCGTATTCAAATGTCACATCCAAGCTATCGTTGTGTCATTGTCATTGATAAAATTTATACGTAATAAAAAACTCATAGACTTACACATTAGGGTGTTTAGTCTATGAGCTTTTTATTATAATGAGCAGCTTTCTAATACTGCTTCAATGTGACCAGCCACTTTTACTTTACGATAAATTTTTGTGATAATTCCCGCTTCATCAATTAAGAAGGTTGAACGCTCAATACCAATGGCTTTTTTACCGTACATATTTTTTTCTTTTAAAACATCATATAAATGGCAGACGATTTCTTCATGATCAGAGAGTAAAATGAAGGGTAACTCATGTTTAGCGATAAACTTTTCATGACTAGCGACACTATCACGACTAATTCCTAAAATCACCGCATTTTGTTCATTAAAGGATTCGATAGCATCACGGAAAGCTTTCGCTTGATTTGTACAACCAGGTGTATTATCACGTGGATAGAAGTATAAAATCACTTTACGTCCACGATAATCGTGTAATGAATGTTGTTGATGATCAGATCCCATTAAGGTAAAGTCAGGAGCTTCCATTCCTTCCGTTAAAATAACTGGTTCCATAAAACTCACTTCTTTCTTGTTAAATTATGTAATGATTTACAAATAATTATGCGCTATAATAGTCGGGTTGTAAAGAAATATGATAAGATATTAAAGCACTTTGCGCTATCATTGTGAACGAGATAAATAAATTTTATACGTGAATTGAAAAAATGTTGAAGGATGTGTCAAAAATGTTAATGATGTTATCACCAGCAAAAACATTTAAAACCATTGAATTAGAACCATTAGATTTATCAAATGAATTAATTTTTAAAAATAAAACAAAACAATTGGTTAATCAGTTACAAACTTATTCGGTGAGTGAGTTATCAACTTTAATGAAAATGTCTGAAGCGCTTGCAGAGGTAAATGTAACAAGGTTCGCTCAATTTTATGAAAAAAATCAACAAGGCATGTATGCCATTCATGCCTTTGAAGGAGAAGCTTATAAAGGGTTAGATTCGTTAAGTTTAAATCAAGAAGCACTTGAATTTTCAAAAGAGTCGCTTCGAATTTTATCTGGACTTTATGGAGTATTAAAACCATTTGATGTGATGAATCCTTATCGCTTAGAAATGGGATTATCATGGTCAGGAGAGCATGGGAAAGATTTATATCAGTATTGGAAAGAAGATTTAACGGTTCATTTCTTAAATGAATTAAGTGAAACAAAAGGGGATCAAGTCCTATTAAACTTAGCATCAAAAGAGTACAGTAAAGCTTTAAATTTAAAACAAATTGAGAAAACGTATCCTGTGATTACGATTGAATTTAAAGAGCAAAAAGGTGAGGCGTTTAAAGTAGTGGGGATGTATGCTAAACGCGCACGCGGTCAAATGGCGCGTTATATTTTAAACCATCAAATTCATGAGGTTGAACAAGTTAAAGCATTTAATGAAGGAGGCTATACGTTTAATCCAGATTTATCAACCGAAAAAACATGGATTTTTACCCGTTAGCTTGACTGTCATAGCGATAAAATGGTGAAATTTTCAATAAATAAAGGGTGAGATTTTTATCCGAAGAGAGATCGGGTGAAATTATTTGAGATTAAAAGAGGGGAGAGGCAGCTAATGAAGATTAACTGCACGCTTTGCTAGTGGACCGCCCATTCTAATGCACATTTAGAATGGGGTTACGATAAAGTAGCTCCATGTTAATTAACGACATAGGAGTGAAGAAAATGAAACGTAATATAGGAATTGATTATATTTACCGATTTTTATCATCATTTGATATAACAGCAGCGATTTGGGTCTTATTTTTGGCGTATAAAGGGATGACACTCATTGAAATTGGGTTATTAGAGAGCATTTATCATAGTTGCAATTAAATTTTTGAAATTTCAACTGGAGCGATGGCAGATTTGCTCGGGCGTAAAAAAATGATTATTCTTTCACGCTTAGCAGCTATGATCTCGTCCATCGTTTTACTAGTCTCCAGTCTTTTGTTAGATTTGCGATTGGCTTTATTTTCTCAGCTTTTAGCGGAAATTTAAATTCAGATTCTGAAGAGGCGCTCGTTTACGATAGTTTTATTTCGATTAATCAAACTGAAGAGTATTTGCCATTTAATAGTCGATTAAATGTATTGATTGAAGTGGCTCAAGCGTTAGCTGTTTTTATTGGAGGTCTTTTAGCTGAAGTTAGTTTTGAGTTAAGCTATCTGATTGCAATTTTAATGGCGATAGGGTCCTTGAGTGTCGCTTTACAATTTAAAGAACCAATGATTCATGAAACTCAAGAGCGTTCATCTGTGAAAGATCATTTTCAACAATGCTTTATCATGATGAAATTAAATCGTCGTCTGTTAGCTATGCTACTTTATTTTCCGTTAATGATGACATTTACAACGGTCATCTATTTTTATGCTCAAGCTTATTTTTCAGACTTTTCTTATTCAAAATCGACTATCTCCCTCATTTTTTTAGTGAATGGATTAGTGAGTGCACTTGGTGCATTACTAGCTGAAAAAGTTGAAAGGTGGTGCCAGGGAAAGGCCTGGTTATTTGTACCGCTTAGTATGAGTGTGATGATTTGTATATTTGGATATGTTGAGGCTAAAGTTGGCATTTTTGTTTTTTGCTTAATTAATTTCTTAAGTGCTATTTTATATCCGATTAGCAGTGTTTATATGAATGAAGAGACGCCATCTGAAAAGCGAGCAACGATTATTTCAGTAAGTAGTATGATGTTTTCCCTTATGATGATTTTAATTTTTCCGCTTTGTGGATGGTTAGGAGAAAGAGTTGGGTTAGCCCAAGCATTTCAAGTCATTGGTTTATTAAATCTTTTGATTGTAGGAACGATTGCTCTAATTAGAAAATAAAAGCATAAAACGTGACTCAATGAGTCACGTTTTATGCTTTTAAGAGATTTAGTTGTTGCTTGAGTTCATGAATCACTTGTGATTCGATTTCATATTTTTCATATTGTTCATTTAACATTCGATCAACATAATTGGCTTTATGGGGAATTCGATTTTCTTTTTTGATTTGAGTTAAGTGAATTAAAAGCTGTTCTGTTTGTTTCAGCTGTCGTTGTGAATCTTCATATTGAGCTTTTAAGTCTTCATAATTAGTTAAATCATATACAGTTTTTGACATATAAATCACCTCCTAATTAGAATACTCCCTGTTTTTTGTATATTTTATGCAAGAAATGTTGTTTCATACAGTAATTTGCAGCATTTTTAAGGTATAGTACTGTAGAGTATGTCGTATAAATAAGAAAAAGGAAGGTATCGTATGATTTTTTATTTTAGTGGAACTGGAAACTCACAAGCAGTGGCGAATGAAATTGGAAGTTATCAAAACGAACGACTAGTCTCGATTGCTCAAGCCATGAAATTAGAACAATTGACTTATTCATTGGAGTCAGAAGAAAAAGTTATTTTTGTGTTTCCTATTTATGCATGGTCACCGCCTCAACTAGTTGTTGATTTTATAAAAAAACTTTCTTTTAATGGAAGTGTGCCAAGTTATTTAAGTGTCGTTGTCACATGTGGTGAAAATATAGGAGAAACTGAACGTGTCATTCAACGTTTATTTGAACAAAAAAGTTGGGCATTACAGAGTTTTTATACGTTAGTCATGCCTAATAATTATCTGATTTTAGGAACAGTGGACTCTAAAGAAGAGAGGAGAGAAAAGCTTCACTTAGTTAAAGAGAAGATTCTTCACTTAAATAAAAGTATCGCTCATTTAAAAGTTGAGAGACAGCTTATTAAAGGGTCACTACCTAAACTTTTAACGACTGTAGGAGGACGCCTCTTTCATTCATTTGGCAGAAGTGTTAAGCCATTCTTTGCCAATGACCACTGTATTTCTTGTAAGGTCTGTGAAAAAATATGTCCTACGGGATGTATTACGGTTGAAGGGAAGCCAATGTGGGAGGGAGAGTGTACTCAATGTTTGGCCTGTTTGCATTATTGTCCTAAATCTGCGATTCAGTATGGGCACCACATGGGAAATAAATCACGATATACCCATCCCGATATTTTATGGTATCAGTTAAATCAAACTCAAGAAGTCGAATAAATATCGGCTTCTTTTATTTATTTCTTTACTAATAAATGTTAAAAATTAACTCGTTTCCACAAAGGATATAATTAATCATTAAGGATGATACATATTTTTTATCATTTTAAAAGATTGTATTCGTTTAATGCAGTCTTTTTTTAGTGAGCCAATAACGTATATATTCGAACAGAAAGCAAATAATTTTAATGTTAAATGTTATTTATTAGACATAAATCAATTTTAGGTCATAGCGGGTCGTTTGAATAAAAAGTAGTTAAAAAGACGCTCAATAAGTTATATTAACATGACCAAAAATGTAGAAAAATTGATGTAAAAAAAACAGTTTAATGATGTTAAAAAAACCATAAAACTGTAAAAAAAACGTAGGTAACCGGTTACCTATTTAATGAAAGGGATATTAAATTGTGAAAAAATATAATATAATCATACATGTAAGCAATGTGGCTAATATGATGAAAGTTCACATTTGATATCGAATTAAATAATGGTTTTATGGTTACTTAGGAGGAGGATTTAAGTATGTTTAAGTATTTACAACGTACAGGGAAAGCCTTAATGCTTCCAATCGCTGCCTTACCAATCGCTGGTATTTTATTAGGAATTGGTGGAGCATTTTTAGGTATCGCTGGAATGACTGATGCACCAGCTATTTATCAATCAATTGCAAATATAATTAATAACTCAGATTTCTTAACAGCACTTTTAACAATTATGAATGATATTGGAAATATTGTTTTCGGAAACTTACCAATTTTATTCGCTATTGGGGTAGCAGCTGGTTTAGCTAAAAAAGATAAAGCAACTGCTGCGTTAGCTGCTGTATTTGGTTTCTTAGTAATGAACCAAGTTATTTCAACATTATTAACATTAGGAATGACTAAATTAGGTGTCGTAACTGCTGACAATGTTGGAGAATATGGAACTTACGTAACAACAAATGTCGGAATCTTTACATTAAACATGTCAGTGTTTGGTGGGATTATTACAGGGATGGTAACATCTGCGTTACATAACAGATTCTTTAACATTCAATTCCATCCTGTATTATCATTCTTTGCAGGATCTCGTTTCGTACCAATCATTACTTCATTAGTAATGGCATTAGTTGGGGTGGTTTTAGCCTTTGTTTGGCCATTCGTTCAAGATGGAATTGGAGCATTAGCAAATGTTGTTAATTCATCAGGAATTTTTGGTTCATTCTTATTTGGATTAGTTGAACGTTCATGTGTGCCATTCGGATTACACCACGTATTCTATACACCATTCTGGTATGGATCTTTCGTTGAGGCTAACTTATTAATTGGTGGACAAGATGTTCTTGTTCAAGGAGCAAACACTGCTTACTTCGTTCAATTAGGTTCAATGGGAGATTTAGTAGGTTTAGATTCAGAAAGAATGCATGAAATTGTTATGGGAACAACAAGTTTCTTAGCTGGTAAATTCCCATTCATGATGTTCGGTTTACCAGGTGCGGCTTTAGCAATGTACAAATGTGCTAAACCTGAAAAACGTCAAGCTGTGGGTGGTTTATTAGGAGCTGCTGCATTAACAACTATTTTAACTGGTATTACTGAACCATTAGAATTCACATTCTTATTCGTTGCACCAGTGTTATTCGTTGTACATGCTGTATTTGCTGGATTATCATTCATGTTAATGGCAATGTTAGATGTATTCATCGGGATGACATTCTCTGGTGGATTAATTGACTTCGTTTTATTCGGATTATTACCTGCAGGAGCTGGTGTAGCGACTCATTGGTACTGGGTATTAGTTGTTGGTGTTGTTTACTTTGCTTTATACTTCGTTGTATTTAGCTTCTTAATTAAAAAATTAAACTTAAAAACACCAGGTCGTGAAGATGATAACGAAGAAGTAAAATTATTCTCTAAAAAAGACTTCCAAGAACGTAACGGTGGATCTGCAGAAGCAACAACAGCTACAGCTGGAACTGATGAATGGAAAGAAAAAGCACCATTAGTATTAGAAGCATTAGGTGGAGCAGAAAATATTGAGAACTTAGATGCATGTATTACACGTTTACGTGTTGAAGTTGGAGATACTTCTAAAGTTGATAAAGATCGCTTAAAAGCTTTAGGTGCGGCAGGAGTTATGGAAGTTAAAGGTGGAGTTCAAGCAATCTTCGGTGGAAACTCAAATACTCTTAAAAACCATATTTTAGATATTATTGGTGACTAATCAATAGAATAATAACACTTCAAATGAAAATGACTAACCATTCGGTTAGTCATTTTTTTATAGTAATGGTTATAGAACGGAGTGTTATTTAAGTGATTGAATGATTTACTGTAAATCTATTATTGATATATAAGTTCAGATCAGTTTTTCATATTGTAAAAACTAAAGCCCTAGCAGTAGAGGAATAGATTTCTTTCAGAAATCGCTAGGTGACCCAAGCCCTAGTCATGGAGGAATAGATTTCTTTTAGAAATCGCTAGGTGACCCAAGGACTATATGACGTCTTAGTATGAAAGCTAATGTTTAACTAAAGCTGCTATAAAATAGTAACATACATTTCTGCTTTTATATAAGTTAATAAAAAATTACATATCGATCATATTGATGATCTAAAAAGTAAAGAAAAAAGACCAGTCTATGAAGACTAGTCTTTATAATCTCCCTCACTTTAAATTAAGCTTTGCCCCATCATTTGGTCTAAAAGAGATTGACTCATCAATGGTGCTTGATTAGTTAAAGTACTTTGAGGGGTAACTGCTGGTTGTCCCACCATTTGTTGCATATAAGCTGTTTGATTCATCATTGCAGGCTGTGTTGTAACAGGTGCTTGCGTTGCCATTTGAGCCATTGCTTGAGTTGGTTGAGCATAAAGCGTTGGCTGGTTAATAACGGTTGGACCTGCTAAGTATTCATCATAACGATATGATTCAACACTTTCTTGTCGATTTACGACATAATTGTGTTGGTTATGGTGATGGTGGACATTACGAACCACAACTGGAATGACATGATCGACACGGTGATAATGATGTTGCTGAGGAACACAAGTAACAGTTGGCTCAACGACTTGGCAACAAGTTTCATATTGACCCATTGGTGGCATAGTTGGCATCGGTACACTTCCCATAGGTGCACCACCCATCACAGGTGCACCTCCTACAATTGGAGCACTACCTGGACATCTCATATTTTGTTTCATAATTTGCTACATCCTTTCACTTTGTAATTCAGTTACAGTATAGTATATTATTTTTTCCTAAAAAGGCATTGACTCTTGCCCAAATGTTTCATTTACAAAATAATATTCGTGAAAGTAGATTATGGATTGAAAAATGTTTTATAATATAAGGGAAATAAATGAGGTGACAAGATGAAAAATATTATCTATCCAAACTATAATTGTTGTATTTTAAATACAATTGCAACTGTAATGAAGTATTATGGACTTCCATGTGAATATAAGGTATTACCTGAGCTTGAAGCAGCTCTTGCTAAGAAATATAAAACGATTGTTTTAATGGTGTTTGATGGAATGGGCATTGACGCCTTAGAGAAAAACTTAAAACCAACTGATTTTTTAAATCAACACATTAAATCTGAACTAACATCAGTCGTTCCATCGACAACAACAGCGGCGATGACTGCATATTATGCTGGAAAATCTCCACTTGAACATGGTTGGTTAGGATGGTCTTTATATTTTAAAGAATATGGACGCTATATCGATACTTTTATCAATACTGATAGTCATACTGGAGAAAAATTAGAACTTCCTCATGCCGGGCATGAATTAATGCCATATGCTCATATTCTTGATCAAATTGAACAGGTAACCCATCATCAGACAAAGGCTTATATGGTAGAACCGGCCTATATTGATTACAAAGGTAAAAATCAAAAAATTGGTGTTGAAGATGCTAAAGGATTTTTTGAAGAGGTAGAAAAGCTTTGTCAAACAAATGAAGAGAAGTTCATCTTTGCTTATTGGACGGATCCAGATAAAACGATGCATGGAACTGGATGTTACTCAGAAGAAACAAAACAAAAATTACAAGAAATCAATGATTTATTAGCGTCGTTATCAAAGACGCTAGAAGATACCTTAATTATTGTTTCTGCTGATCACGGTTTAATTGATGTAGAGAATAAAACGTATTTAAATGAGTATCCTCAATTAACCGATTGTTTTTTAATGCCACCATTCATTGAAGGACGTTTAATGTCATTCTTCATTCGCGAAGATTTACGTGATACGTTTAAGCAACGCTTTAATGAGTTATTTAGTGATGATTTCATCTTACTAACACGACAGGAAGCATTACAGAAGCAATTATTTGGTCCTGGAGAACCTCATAAAAAAACATTAGATTTTATTGGTGATTATATTGCTTGTGCAACCGGGCGTAAATTATTTGATTACATGCCGCTGACTAAAACGAAGAAATTTGAATTTACAGCGACTCATGCGGGTTTAACACGTGAAGAAATGTTAGTCCCATTAATCCTAGTTGAATCAAAATAAAATGAAAAGAACCTAGTCCAGAAGAACGATTTCTGTCTCTAGGTTCTTTTTTTAGTCTTTCACAATGGGGGCATTGTCCGTAATTTATTCCCCGTCAAATGATTGTAAATCAGCGAAGCATCGAAGTAATATTGATTTTTAATCACCATATTTTTCGTCAATAATCCCGATGTATGATGCATTTAAGTAAAAACAAACAGCTTTTAAAACGATATTATTTTGATAGGATTTAAATGGTGAATAGACATTTAACTTATTGATTTCTTCTAACCCTCATAGGTATATGGTGCTTCAATCTTAGTAAAGAAATTGGATAAGCTGGGGATGATAGTTTAGAAAAAGAAAAGAAGATTGCCTTTACATGTTTATACTCACCGACATATGATGAAGTATAGCATAATAAAGAGGTGTAGTATTCTATGCAAGTAGGTGATGTCATTGTTAGAAAGTCTTATCAGAAAGACATGAAATTTACAATTGTTAAAATTATCAATCATCAGGCTATCTTGAACGGTTTAAATTATCGCTTAATTGCAGATGCAGATCTGGATGATTTAGAATGTGTTGAATCAAGGTTATTGATTTCAAATAAATGGTGTAAACTAAAAAATAAAGATTCAAAATTAATTGATTCACCACCTAAGCTATTAAAGCAATACCCTCATTATCAAACCATCTCGAATCATCAAAATATGAAGTTTGGTCGAATTCTGCATTTAGATGGAAATATGTTATATTTTAAAAAATGTTGTTCATTGTATAAGAAGTTAAACTTAACAGTTGATGCTTACTGTATCAAAGAATGCCATCAACCGCTGTTTATTTCAGAATTACTTAGCTTGCATCATCCAGATATCTTAATCCTCACAGGTCATGATTCAATGACAAAAGAGAAGCGTTACTCTATGACACCGTCTGATTATAAAAATTCCCGATTTTTTGTTGAATCGATTAAGGCGGCACGGAAGGTCTATAAAGATTATGATGATCTTATTATATTTGCTGGAGGGTGTCAATCGAATTACGAAGCTCTGATGAATGCAGGAGCAAACTTTGCAAGTGCTCCTAAACGATCACTGATTAATATTTATGACCCAGTTTATGTTGCCTCTATCCTTTCTACTTCTTCAATCTCAACCGTTATTGATTTGAATGTCCTACTAGAAAGTGGTTTGTTCACAGATACAGATATTGGTGGTTTAGAAACGAGAGGGAAAAGTCGAATCATTAAACCTGGATATTAGTCATCAAATCGTAATCGCAATATAAATTACTATATAAAGGGCAGAGAATAAGACCATAAAAAGAGCGAATGGAATCGAGAAGACAAGATAATTTTTTAAGACAAAGATTTCTTCAAGCTCTTTTTTCTCGTGGGGTAACATTCTAATATGTTTAATAAATCGTTTAGTTTGGCTCAGTAACACGGGTCCACCGGTAGCCGACCAAGGGAGCATACTACTGCCTGATAAAATACCAAGTGCTAAAGCAGCATAAATTAAGTGAAAAGGAACGAGCGAAGATAAAGATGTACAAATGGGTAATAAAGTGGCTGCAGCAGGTCCATCTGATAAAAATGTGGCAATTAGAAAGGATAATCCTAAAATAGAGAGACACATTAAATAAGGATTTTGTTGTGTAGCTGCTAAAATATATTCGGCGATAGAAGATAGAATTCCACATTGTTCTAAAACACCACCAATTAAAAATAAAGCGATTAAGAAAGCAATCGAGTCCAGTAGTGGCAAGTCGTTAAGAAGATCCATAGATTCTTTATGATTTGAAAGTAAGGCTAATCCCCCAAAGAATAAAGAAACGTAGGCAATCGAGACATTAAAAAAGGGACCCACACATAAACCAATAATATAATCAACGAATAGGATTAATGGAATACGTAATTCTTTCCATTTAATAGGTTCTTTCTTAATGACCGGCGATTCACGCCAGTGCTTTGAAAAAAAACGATACCAAATATATGTATAACCGCAAAGGAAAACAATAAATAAGAAACAAGGGAATAACATTATATTTAAGAAATCAAAAAGTGAGAAATCAGTGTATAGAGTCAGAATCACAGCAGGGGTGTCAGCCCATGGAAGGGCTGCTCCTCCAATATTAGAAGAAACAACTAAACTAACTAAGATAGGAGTAATCGGGATATGATATTGATTAGCTAAATAGATGGTAGTATAGGTAAAGAGTAGAACGACACTTAGATTATTCATAAATAAGGAACTAAAGAAAATAAGGAAGGGCAGAACGAGAATAATAAAAGTTTGACTTCCTTTCGAGAGCTCGACAAAAATTTATAGCTGATCCGATTCATGACACCGCAACGTTCAAATATATCCGTAAAAAGTGAAAGAACGATCAGAAGAATGATAATCTCAGAAGGAAATGAGGTAAAAGCTTTTGCAACATCAAAGGAAGATGTTAGTGTTCCTATGAGTAATAATGTTCCAGCACCTAACAGTGCAGTAGCTGTTCTTTTTTTGGTGTTGAGGATCATGAGAATATAAACACAAATAGTAATGATAATAAGAATAATATTCATTGCTATACCTCTTTTTTAATAGACTTTCTGTATATCATATTGAAAGAAGGATAAATCTGTGTTATTGAATCAGGATAAAATTCCTCGTTTTTTACTTTTAGACATTTTTTGAATCTCCATTTGAGAAGTTTCTTATTTTTGCATAATATAGACTGTATACAGGGTGTTATTTTATGAAAAGGGTAATATATTAAAAAATAGTAGGTAGAAAAAGGAGTGAGAAATAAAATGAAAAATTCACCAATCATTGGATTAGCTCCATTATGGGATGATGGAAAGCAGTGCGTTTGGATGGAGCAAGATTATCTTGAGGCTATTACCTTAGCGGGAGGTATGCCTATCATTCTACCTCTTGTACAAAATGAAGCTATGATTGAAGAGATTGCTTCAAAAATTGATGGATTGTTTTTAACAGGAGGACACGATATCAATCCGAACATTTATCATGAAAAAGCTACTGATTTATGTGGGAAAATGTGTGATTCTAGGGATAGATTTGAGTTGAAATTAGTAGAAAAAATAATAGAGCAAAATAAACCTATTTTTGGGGTTTGTCGAGGACTACAACTCTTAAATGTTTTCTTTAAGGGGACACTTTTTCAAGACATCCCAACACAATATAAAAAAGATCGCAACTTCTCACATCGACAACAAATCCCGTATGATCAACCGGTTCATGAAGTTTTTTTTGTCGAAGGTGGCTTGTTAGCTCAGTGGTTAAATGTGAATACTTTACAGGTGAATAGCAGACACCATCAGGGCATTAAAAAGTTAGGTGAAGGACTAATGGTTGAAGCTCTTTCAAGCGATGGCTTAATAGAAGCGATTCATCATTCTAATTACCCCTTTTTAGTGGCTGTTCAATGGCATCCTGAATCGAGATGTAAAACAAATGAACAAGAAAGAATGCTCTTTGAACAGTTTGTGAATAGTTGTAAAAGAACATAAATTAAAGTCTGCACATGTATGAAATTTGAAGGGAAAGGTATCCTAAAAAAAGACACCTTTCTCTTTTTTGTTGGTCCATTAGATAAAATTTATTGACAGTTTCTGCAAAGAGGAGTAGAATTTGAAACTGAGTTTCAAATTTATGAGAATGAGGTGTGAATATGACCGAGTCAAAAGGCTATAAGACGAGGCAACGGAGCTTAATTTTAAGCTATCTAGCTTCAAATCGGGATCGACATATTACTGCAGAAGAGATTATTAGCCATTTTCGTTCTAAAGGAACAAAGATAGGCAAATCAACGGTGTATCGATATCTTAATTTATTATTAGAAAAAGGGATTATTCGAAAGTATTTACGTGGTGATGGACCAACAGCATGTTATCGTTATGTGGACGAACAATCAACCGAGGCATTCGTCTGTCATGTAAAGTGTGAACGCTGTGGTAAAGTTGAAAATATTTCGTGTGAAGAAATAAAAAAAATCAGTGCAATCTTCGAGCAAAAATCTGCCTTTAAATTAGATTTAAGTCATACGATCTTTTATGGACAATGCAGGGATTGTAAAATAGAATGAGTTAGTTAAGAAGGAAGAGATTTAAAATGATAAAAAATATTTGGACGATTTATAAAGAGGACCTTAAGCGTATTTTTACAAATTATGCCGCTCTTATCGTTATTTTAGCCTTATGTATATTACCGTCACTTTATGCGTGGTTTAATATTAAAGCATCGTGGGATCCTTATGGTCAGCAAGCAACGAGTCAAATTAAAATTGGTGTGATTAATAATGACAAGGGAACTGAGTTCAATGGAAAACTCATTAATATTGGAGATCAAGTGGTTGATCAATTAAAAGAAAATGATTTAATGGGATGGCAATTTGTTGACGAAGCAGAAGGAGAGAAGGCATTAGAAGAGGGAACCTTCTATGCAACGATTACGATTCCTGATAATTTTTCACAAGATATTACATCTTTAGTGACAAGTGATGTAAAAAAAGGACAAATGATTTATCGAGTGAATGAAAAAATTAATGCTATTGCTCCTAAGTTAACTAGTAAAGGGGCTACTGGTGTTCAAGAGAATATCAATCAAACAATTGTTGAAACGGTTAGTGGTATTTTGTTTGAAGCGGGAAAAGGATTAGGTTTAGAAATTCAAGAAACCGTATTACCTCAGTTATCGCATGTTTATGATCAATTAGAAGAATTAATTTCAAAATTTGGCGATATGAATAGTTTAGTGCAAACAGCTCATAATGGTGGAATTCAATTAAAAGACTTAATTGCCTCAATTCAGACCGATTTACCATTGATTGAAACGACCATTACTTCTGCAAAGACAACGATTACTTCTTTAGAAAGTTTCATGGATACTTCAAAATCAGCGCTAAGTGATTTCATGCCGACCTTAAAAAATGATCTGTTATTAATTCAGACGATTGCTGATGAACTAAATACTTATGTGAGTCAAATAGAAGAGGCCATTCTAAGTGGGTCAGACAAAGCTCCTGAATTGATTGAGAACTTAATTACAAAAGTAGAAAGTACTCAAAGTTTAGTGCGATCATTTGTTAAAGTATTAGAGAGTTTCAATAAATTCCCAGCTGGGAGATTTGATGATTTAATTTCACAGTTACAGGGTGTGAATGGAGAATTAGATAAAGCTAAAGACTTTTTACAACAATTACATGATACTACTGTTAATGGTGGAGAACCTAATTTAACGGTTTTAAATAACATCAAAACTTTATTAAGTAGTGTTTCAAGTACAGCGAGTTCCATTTATAATCGTTTTGATAGTGCTATTGTGCCATCTTTAAATAATGTCATTGATCAGGCTTATAGTACAGCAACTAATGTCTTACAAGTTTTAAAAGAGGCTGAAACAAAATTACCAGATGTTGCTTCCTTATTAAATACAGCGTATGAAGGAGCAGATAAAGGAATTGACGCCATTGAATATATCAACTCAAAATTACCTGAAGCAGAGAATAAAGTAAGAGAAGTGACTGCAAAACTTGGTGATATTAATGAAAGCCAAAGTTTACAAGAGGTGTTAACGTTACTTCAAGAAGCAGTGACGGAACGTCAAAACTTTATGTCATCTCCCGTCGATTTAGTTGAGGAAACCATCTTCCCAATGCATAACTACGGTACTGCGATGACACCATTTTATAGTGTACTCGCTCAGTGGGTCGGAATGACGTTATTAATTTCAATGTTATCGGTTCATGCAAAAGGCGAATATCGTCCAAGTGAAGAATATTTTGGAAAGTTCTTGTTGTTTGCAACAATTGCACTTGTTCAAGGTCTTATTATTGCATTAGGTGATTTATATCTTTTAAATATCTACTGTGTCAATCCAGGTTTATTTATTGTTGGAATTTTATTCACGAGTATCACATTTACTTTTATCGTTTATTCACTCGTTTCAGTATTTGGTAACGTTGGAAAGGTTGTCTCAATTATTCTATTAGTCTTACAAGTGGCAGGTTCAGGAGGAACTTTCCCAATTCAATTAACACCTAAGTTCTTCCAAATTATTAATCCATTTTTGCCTTTTACATATGCGATTTCTTTTGCACGTGAATCGATTGGTGGAATCGTGGAAAATGTTTTAGCAAAAGATATTATCATTATGTGTATCTATAGTGTGGGGGCAGTTCTTATTTCATTATTTTTAAAGAAACCAATTAATAAGTTATTACAAGGATTTGCTGAGAAATTTGAAGAAAGTGGGTTAGGGGAATAATCGCATGAAAATCATGCGATTTTTTCTTGGAATTTACTGTGATAGCGGATTAAAATGTTGACACCAAATTTAGGGTATGATATATATTTGATATGGGTGTTAGCACTCTAATGATGAGAGTGATAAAAAAAGAACAGAGGAGCGATTAAATTGAAACAATTTAAAGCAGAGTCAAAACGATTATTAGATTTAATGATTAATTCAATTTACACACATCGTGAAATTTTCTTACGTGAGTTAATTTCGAATGCAAGTGATGCGATTGATAAACTATATTATAAAGCCTTAACAGATTCAGATTTAAGCTTCAATGCAGATGATTACTTTATTAAAATTTCTATTGATGAAGAAAAGCGTCAGATTACGATTTCTGATACAGGAATCGGTATGACAGAAGCGGAGTTGGATGAACATTTAGGGGTTATCGCTAAAAGTGGTTCATTACAATTTAAAAAAGATACAGAGTTAGAAGATGGTCATGATATTATTGGACAATTTGGGGTTGGATTTTATTCAGCTTTCTTAGTGGCTGATAAAGTGACTGTCATTTCAAAAGCTTTAGGAGCAGAAACAGCTTATAAGTGGGAATCATGTGGAGCCGATGGATATACGATTGAGCCATGTGAAAAAGCAACGGTTGGAACAGACATCATTTTAACAGTAAAAGAAAATACAGAAGATGAAAACTTTGATGAGTATTTAGATGTCTATAAATTAAAATCAATTATCAAAAAATATTCAGACTTCATTCGTTATCCAATTAAAATGGATTTAACACGCTCACAACTAAAAGAAGGTAGTGAAAGTGAATATGAAGAAGTCACAGAAGAACAAACAGTTAATAGCATGGTTCCAATTTGGAAGAAAAATAAACGCGAATTAACTGATGAAGATTATGAAAACTTCTATAATGAAAAACACTTTGGATTTGATCAACCATTAGCACATATTCATTTAAGTGTAGATGGAACAGTAAGCTATAATGCTATTCTTTATATTCCAGAGAAGATGCCATACGATTTCTATACAACAGAGTATGAAAAAGGATTAGAACTTTATTCAAGTGGTGTCTTAATCATGAATAAATGTGCCGACCTATTACCAGATTACTTTAGTTTCGTCAAAGGAATTGTCGATTCAGAAGATTTATCGTTAAATATTTCTCGTGAAATTTTACAGCATGACCGTCAATTAAAATTAATTGCAAAGAACATTAAAACGAAAATTAAAAATGAATTAGAAAAAATGATTAAAAATGATCGTGAAAAGTATGAAACATTCTATCAATCATTTGGACGTCAATTAAAATATGGTGTTTATTCAGACTTTGGAGCAAACAAAGACGTGCTACAAGATTTATTAATGTTTGCTTCATCTCATGAAGATAAATTAGTGACATTAGATGAATACGTGTCTCGTATGAAAGAAGATCAAACGCATATTTACTATGCCGTAGGAGATTCTATTGATCGTATTAAAAAGTTACCACAATCAGAGGCTGTGTTAGATAAAGGATATGAGATTTTATACTTCACAGAAGATATTGATGAATTTGCGATTAAAATGTTAATGTCATACCAAGACAAAGAATTTAAATCAGTTTCTAGTGCGGATTTAGGATTAGATACAGATGCAAAAGAAGAGGAAGCAACAAAAGAGTTTGCAACGTTATTTGAAAATATGACGTCAGTATTAAGCGGAAAAGTTAAAACTGTTCGTGCAAGCCGCCGTTTAAAATCTCATCCTGTTTGTTTAGCTAATGAAGGGGATTTATCAATTGAAATGGAAAAGGTATTAAACTCAATGCCAAATGGTCAGCAAGTAAAAGCTGATAAAGTATTAGAAGTTAATGTTAACCATGATGTGTTTAAATCATTACAAGCTGCATATGAACATGACAAAGAGAAGTTTGATTTATTTACAGATGTCTTATATAATCAAGCACGCTTAATCGAAGGTTTAGATATTGAAGATCCAGTGGCCTTTACAAATAATGTTTGTCGATTAATGAAATAAAAAAATGGGTGACTATCAATGATAGTCGCCTTTTTTGATAGGATAAAAAGTTGTTTAATGAATTAATAGAAATGGAACTTTAATCAAAAGAATTAAATCCAGTGATATTAAGTTGTCTTTTGAATTGCTATTAAAAAATGTAGGGTAATGCGGGTTTAATATGCTTTGGTAGAGTAAAGACGAAACAAAGGAATTTTTAAAACTTTATTTTCATAGACTTACAATAACGATGATAAACTAGCAAAATTAAGTAGGGGATAAAAATGATAAGGGTAATCCTTTACAGTGTTTTCACTTTATGTTTGATAGCTGTCGTTTATGTCATGATCTATCAGTTTCTATTTAGATATGATGAAAGTTGTTCAAAATTAAAAGTATTGAATTTAGAAAAAGCAATCGACGATTTTTATTTATCAGAAGAAGATTATATAGAAAATATGACTAAATATGTGTACCCCAAACTAGAGAAGTATAGAAAAAGTGAGAGCTTTATGAATGATGGACATACGATTGTGTATGAAAGTTATCTTCTCGAAGAACCTAAAGCGACGATTATTATGATACATGGAAACTGTGAGAAAAAAGAGAAGTATCAAGAAGCAATTTATTATTTTTTAAATATGAACTATCAAGTCTATATCTTTGATCAATATGGTCATGGAGAGTCAACCCGTAGTCCAAGTGATAGAAATTTAGTTGATGTAGATCATTATGCTGTTTATGTGAATGATTTGCGTTATTTAATCGAGGAGATTGTTATAAAAGAAGTGAAGATGACTCAAATCGTTTTATTCGGACATTCGATGGGCGGGTGTATTGCTGCCTTATTAGCTGAGCAGTATCCAACGCTTATCGATGGCTTGATTTTATCATCACCAATGTTTCAAGTAGATACTGCAGGAATTTGGGAAGGATTTGCTTATCCGTATATTAAGTTAGGTTGCCTATTAGGAAAGAAAACAGATTACTTAGTGGGAGAACCTTATCGTCAAGAATTAGAGCAAGAAATCACTTCAACTCACTTATTAACCAATAGTCAAAAGAGAGGAAGTTTTATGTATCAACAACGATTTACAAGTAGCACTTCTCCAACATTCGGTTCTTCTTGGCAATGGGTAAGAGCATCAATCGATGCCATTCATCAAGCACTTAAGAAAGAAAATATTGCTTTCATAGACGCTCCAATCTTATTATTTCAAGCAGAAGAGGATAGAGCTGTGCTGCCATATGGTCAATATTCTTTTGCAAATTCAGCTCATGAAATTGATTTTTATTTAATTGAGAATGCACAGCACGAGTTGTATATAGACCATCACGCCCTAGAGGCACCACAATAAACGAAAATAAAGTGTGCGTTGAATGAGATGGCTTAGGTTCACTCACAATATGTTGTACAATCAAGGACGATGTTTCTTGGATCGAATAGACCGATATATAGACTGTTCTGACAACTTCTCTTTGAACCACATTTTGTCCCTGAGGACGTATAGTAGAATAATAATCATGAAGTTGGCATTGTACGTAAATTATATTCAAAGGAGAATTCAGACCATGGATGTTCTTTACAAAACTTGTTGTGGGATTGACGTGCATAAGATGAAATTGGTTGCCTGTTTGTGTAAAGGCCACAAGCAAGAAATCAAGGAATTTAGTGCCAAAACAAAAGATATCAAAGCAATGGCTAATTGGCTTGAAGAGAATCAATGTGAAATGGTAGCGATGGAATCGACTTCTGTTTATTGGAAACCACTGGTTAACATCTTTGAAATGCGCGGTTTAAATTATATGATCGTGAACGCCAAAGACTTTAAAGCTGTTCCTGGTCGGAAGACAGATGTTTTAGATAGTGCTTGGTTAGCCGATTTACTTCGCCACGGTTTACTTAAATCAAGCTTTATTCCAAGTCGTGAACAACGTGAATTAAGAGAGGCGACAAGGTATCGCAAAGCGATAACTGAAGAAAGAGCTCGTGCCCTTAACAGACTTCAAAAATTATTAGAAGGTGCAAATATTAAAATTGGTTCGGTTCTTTCAACTATTACAGGTAAAACAACGATGAATCTACTGGATTATGTTCTAAACAATGATGAAATGATGGATGAAAAAACAGCTGAAACCTTAATTATCAGTCGGATATCGGCTTCTGTTAAAGAGGTGACAGAGGCGATGGAAGGAATTATGACCCCTTTTCAAAAAATGATGATGAAACAAGTTCTCACGCATCTTCATGAATTATCTGAAAGAATTGAAGAGATGGATATCATCATTGAGACGTATATGGCAGAATATTGGGAAGCGATTAAGAAGCTTGAACAAATTCCTGGAGTCGGAAAGAAAAGTGCGGAAATTATTTTAGCTGAAATCGGATTGGATATGAATCAATTTCCAACTGCGGGGCATCTAGCTTCATGGGCAGGTGTAGCTCCTGGAAATAATGAAAGTGCGGGCAAAAGAAAAAGCGGGCGAACCCGCAAAGGAAATAAGATACTAAAATCGACCCTCGCACAGGCTGCGAAATCAGCAGCTAAGAATAAAAATAGCTTCTTTCATGCTCAGTATCAACGAATTGCCATCAGAAGAGGAAAAAATAGAGCCACCATGGCGGTCGCTCATTCCATCCTAATCGCCATCTATCATATGTTGAAAGACGACCAGGAGTTTATTGATTTAGGATCCGACTACTACCATCAATTTAATACCGAGAAAAAAATCAACTCATACCTGAAAAAGTTAGCTGCTTTAGGATACAGAGTTGATGAGCATTCTACGATATCACCAGTCGGATAATTTATTATCGTAAAAAACAAGTGATTTAAAACATAAAAACACAAACAATTGTTGTTGAAAGTTGCCTTTATTTCGACAGTAATTTATGACATGATTCGAGGCCTACAAGGGAGGTCTTTTCAAAGCTGACCTCACGGAGGGAGTTTGTATTTATTTTCATAGTAGAAAAGGATGAAATTATTCAATCTTATTTTAATCAAATGAAAGAGTTTATTGAAACTAAAATTTTAAAATAGAAAGATGTAGCAATTATTAGTAATAATTGTACAGCTGATTATGTTTATTAATTCTTTGGATTAGCATATTTTATTCCTATAGTAGGATTGTTTTTTCAACTGAAAATTATTTGAAGTTTATGGAGAATTTGAAAGAGTATATATCTAAAGATATTAAATTTATAACTGTAAGTGAGAGGAAAAATGAGTTCATTAGAAATAATAAAGACTTAATCAATTATCCAATAGGAAAAATAGGGAATGTTGAAATTTATTTTACGCATTATTACTCACAAGAAGAGGCACACAGGAAATAGTTAAATCAGATTAGATGAATTGATTTAAATAAAACTATTTTCTTGTTAACAGAAAATGAATTGACGGAAGAAATACATATAGACAAGCTTTTGAAAATAAAACTTATAAAAAAGATTTGTCTAACGTACAATAAATACAATTGTGAGAATACTTATCATTCTGAAAGAGTTAGCCAGATGGAGAATAAATCTTGATTACCTAAAATTGTACTTAATCTAGTAGACTGGCATTTAATTATTAATGATAATAAAGACTAGATATTCGAAATAAATAGCAGCTATCAGACGAAGCAAGTATTGATGTATGGAAGTGGCGATGTAAAGGTAAAATGCAGTGAAGAATGAGATGCTGTTTACCATTTATGTGACATTTGTCTAGAACCACACATCTGGCGTGAAGCTTATGAGTTTTCAGAATAGGCAGTATCGTTAGTTTTAATCTACAATATAAAGTCGACGATGATTGTCACTAAATCTTCATTATTTAAAAAGTATTTGATTCGTTAGAGAGGATTAAAAAACTGCTTTACCATCAAATATTCATCGATATTTTAAAACCTTAGTGAATGATTCATTAAGGTTTTTTATGGAGTTAATATGTTGAGGATATGTAAATAAGGAGCTTAGAACTCAGCATATTTGTAGAGAAGCATTATACTATTTGAAAGGTTGATATTATTTATAAATAATGTATAATAATGTATAATAATGTATAATATGTAATACCAATTTTTTCTAATAAAGAAAGAGGGGGATTAGAATTAAATGCTTAATGTTGAGCAGCTGTTTACTTTTATGTTTGATGGGATGTGAATATAAAGAACAGCCTAAACTCAATCGGAACCAAACGTGTTATGAGTTAAATCATTTTTTATTTGGGGTGAAGGATTCTGATGGGAAACGAGTTGGCCCAGGAAACAATATTTTCTCGGATTCAAAAGAAGTTGTCTTTCAAGATGAATCAGGAGGCATTCATTTACGATTAATGGGGTCTAAGAACGAAGTCCTGGCAGCTGAGATTGTGAGCTTAGATGCTAAAGGATGGGGGCTATATGAATTTGTCTTAGAAGGAAATCTAGATCAAATTCCAGCTCATGTCATGGTGAGTCCATTTTTGTATGCTGATGATAAAAATGAAGTTGATATTGAGTTTTCCGCATGGGATGAAACTGACAATGAACAGGAAAGTCCGTGGTTAAAAGAAGGGAATTATCAGTTTATCGTTCAGCCCTACAATCAAGTGGGAAATTCTATTCGTCCAACTGAACGGTTAGTTTTAGATTGTGAAGAGGGAATTCCACTAACGAGTTATCGTATTTATAACTTGGAAGATAAAGTTCAAATTGAGATGTATGAGGGACGCTTTGAAGCTGGACGCTTAATTGATAGGTGGGACTATCCGCATGGAATTTTAGAAGGTGATGAAATGAGATTTCACCTTAATGTTTATGTAAAAGATGGAAACTTATCTAAAGTACAGGAATTAAGTGAGCCAATAGAGATTATTCTAAAAGAGTTTAATTTTATTGACGCTTCAGATTTACATTAGGGAGGGAATGGTTTGATTGTTAATCGACGAGAAATCAAGTATTCCATTAGTGAGGTAGATTATTATCGTTATTTAAATTTATTTAATACTATTTTAAAGGTCGATCCGCATTCTAAAGAGGGAAGCTATACGATTCGAAGCTTATATTTTGATACACCGATGAATGATGATTATTATAGTAAGATGAGTGGCGAAGAGGTCCGAAAAAAAATTCGCCTTCGCCTTTATGATGTTCACACGGATCGTGTCAAACTCGAGCTGAAACGTAAAATAAGTGTGAATCAAGTTAAGGAAACGGTTTGGATTAGTGCATCAGATGCGAGAGCGCTGATTGAGATGAAGTATGATGTTTTATTGAAGTATGAAGAAAAAACAGCTCAGACCATTTATAATATTATGAGCCTCGGACAATATCGACCAGTTGTTCTCATTGATTATGATCGACGAGCATTTTATCATGAAGAAAATAATATTCGGATTACGTTAGATAGTCAAATTCGAAGTAGTGAAACAGATTTTGATTTGTTTTCTGAAGATGTATTGATGGTTCCAGCCTTTACAACTTATAATGCTATTTTAGAGGTGAAGTTTAATGGAGACTTATTTTGTTGGATTACAGAGGTTTTAAAGGGGCGTGATACCGTTAATCAATCATTGAGTAAGTATTGTTTGTCACGATCATTATTTGATCAATATTTAGCATAATTAAAGGAGAGATATGATGAAAGAGATGTTATATGAATATTTAGTGACACGTAGTGGGGAGATTAATATATTTAAATCGATTGAAATATTAATAGTGGCGTTACTATTAGCCGCGATCGTGTTTTGGACGTATAAATTTACGTTTAGCGGGGTGTTATATAACCGAAAATTTAATGTGTCATTGATTATGCTAACGTTAATTACAACGATGGTTATGATTGTCATTGGAAGTGATATCGCTTTATCACTTGGAATGGTTGGAGCATTATCTATTGTTCGATTTAGAACAGCCATTAAAGACCCACGAGATACGGCATATATTTTTTGGTGTATTGGTATTGGATTAAGTGTGGGAACACAAAACTATATGGTTGCTTTAGTAGGGTCAATCTTTTTAGCGATTGTTTTAATTGCATTTAGTTTTGGAAGCTTTGGAGCAGAAGATCGCTATTTACTCATTATCCGAGGCGAGCGTCGTTGTGAAAGCGAGGTTATGTCGTATTTATTTAAGCAGTTTAAAGGAGCACAACTTCGTGGTAAAAACTCAACCGATCAAACGATGGAAATGATTTATCAAGTGTCATTAAAGAATGACCAACAAAAAATGTTACTGGATACATTTTATCAAATCGAAGGGATACAAAGTGTCAATTTAGTGGCTCAAAACGGTGAGACGATTGGATAGGTGAATCATGATGAAAAGATTGTTCGCAGGATGTATGACGGTATTGTTATTAGTGTTAATTACCGTTGTGATTGCGCTAATTCAAGAATCTGATGCCAAAGAAGTAAAAGAAAAAGTGAAGACAACGTTAACCTTACCTGAAGACGTCTTAGCCGAATCCTCTTTACCGATTGTCGTCATTGATACGAAGGGCCAGGAGGTCATCTATAGGAAAAAAGGTGAGAGTTCTGGAGAAAGTGTTCAAGGGAGGCTCAGTCTCTATGTTCCTGAAGATTTTCAAGCTGGGAATTTAGCAGCCCAATTGGAGATGAACATTGATATTGGGGTTCGAGGAAATACCTCGCGATTATTACCTAAAAAGCAATATACTTTAACACTTTTAAATAAAGAGGGTCAGGAACAGGCTAAATCGTTACTGGGGATGCCAAAAAGTGAAAAATGGATTTTAAACGCCTCATTTGAAGATCAATCCTTGCTTCGAAATAAGCTAGCTTATGATATTTCAAGGGAAATTATGGAATATGCACCTCGTTCAGAGTTTTGTGAGGTCTATTTAATTGATGATGAACAGCCGTTGACAACTGCTCATTATATGGGAATTTATTTATTAGTTGAGAAAATTGGGCGTGATGAGTCACGAGTAGATATCTCACAAACCATGAATCATCTCGCTGAGACTAGTTTTATTGTTTCACGTAACCGAATTAAGCCGTCAGATAATTTGTTGAAAAATTATGGATCTCAAATCTATTTGTATGATTATAACATGATTGTGGAGTATCCAAAGTCGGAATTGACAGATGAGAAGCAGATTTATATTAATCAGACGATTAGTGAGTTTGAACGAGTGCTTTATTCCGATCGATTTGATGATCCGATTGAGGGGTATGTAGCTCATATCGATGTAGATTCTTTTATTGATTATTTTATTATTAATGAATTTTTTAAGAATACGGATGCCGGAATTTTTAGTACGTATTTATATAAAGATTATGAGAGTAAGATTAAAGCGGGACCGGTATGGGATTTTGATTCAGCTATGGGAAATAGTACGCATTTATTTCCATATTATGATGAAACTGGATTTTATATGCCTCGAACCGCTTGGTTTGAACAGTTATTAAAGGATCGAAAGTTTGTAAAGCAAATGATTAATCGGTATCACCTCTTACGTAGAACCTATTTAAGTGAGGAGTATTTATTCACTCAAATCGATAATTATGTCGAGGAGTTAGGTAAGGCTATACAGCGAAACTTTGAAAAATGGCCGGTTGAGCTATGTAATCAATCTGAAATGTTGAAGAAGTATTATCAAGTGATTAAACCGTATGAACGTGATGTTCATGCGTTGATGACATTTTTAGAAGAAAATCCTCAATATACCGTTGACACGCAAAATCGAGCACAGTCTTATGATAGCGAAATTGATAAATTAAAGAAATTTATTAGTGAACGTGGAACGTGGATTGATGATCATATCGACAGCTTATTAAAATGGGCGGAATAAAAAAGGAGAGAAATAAACGATGAAAAAATTTTTAATGATTTGTACGCTTCTTTTTATCCTCCTTTTCCTGTTGATCACCAATCAATTTTATTATTTGATGGATGATGAAAAGATGCTGAAGATACCTTTTAGTATTTCAAATCAACAAATTTATCAAAATGTTCAAGGGGAGTTAGAGCCATTTGACATGATTGGAATGAATTTGACGTCAGCTCTTCCAGGAAGTTTTCCTAATGAAGAGGAATTGGAGGAATCCCTTTATTTAGAATGGTTAACCTTAATTCAACAATTGGGGGTAACGGTTTTACGGTTACCTGACTTGATGCCGCTGACCTTTTATGAAGCTCTGTTAACGTTTAATGAAACACAGTCAACGCCCCTTTATCTTTTACAAGGTATAGCTTTTGATGAGATCGCATTGGCAGATGGTATGGACTTACAAGCGTTGCGTGAGCCTTATGTAACAAAAATAAAAGGAATGATTGATTGTTTGTACGGTGGAGCATACCCTGAAAGTGAAGAGTTGCCACTCTCAAATCAGAGCGTGGACGTATCCCCTTATTTACTTGGTTATAGTTTAGGAATGGAATGGGGGAGCCATGATCTTATTTTTTCTGAGATTATGGGAGAGTTGACCCCTTATGAAGGAATATATTTTTATACAACAAACGAGGCTTCTAGTGTGGAATCATTTTTAGCGGAACTGATGGATGAGTTAATCCGCTATGAATTCGATCACTATGGAACTCAACATTTAATTACTATGGTAGGTTCAAATATTGAAGAAACATTGAACTATTTAATGAAACATAAAAAAGAAGGAATGAGAGGGGAACAAACAATCAAAAAAATTGTTGATTTAAATCAAATTAAAACAACGGATGCACTCGAAAGTGGTTATTTTGCTTCATATCACTTATATCCAGTGTTTGGTGAGGGAATGAAAGATTCCGTTGCCTCGATGTTAGTAGCCCTTGAGAATACTCATGAGATACCAGTCGTTATCTCTGAATATGGGCTTCCATCAGCTAAAGTCATTTATAAAGAGACAACTGAAGAGTTAGTGGGGATTAATGAGGAAGAACAGGCAAATGCATTGGTCATGATTTATGAAACCCTTAAGCAATCCAATGTGATGGGAAGTTTTGTATCAGATTGGCAAGATCGCTGGGATCGAACAGCCTGGACGACCGTCGAGGAAATCATTTTAGATCGTAGTCCTTATTGGAAAAATGAACTGACGTATTTACAGTCAGGGGGCTTATATACGTTTGATTCCTCAACCAGTTATCCAGATAATCGAACCGATGATTGGAAGGATGAAAACGTGTTAATCGAAAATGAGCAGGTTCAATTGTCCGTCAAGTCAGATGAAGCAGGACTGTTCTTTTTGATACAGTGGAACGAAACACCTCCGGCAGATGTTTCGTATTGGATTGATTTAGATGTCACCCCGAATTCTGGGAGTATTTCTTATGAGAAAGAAGGATTAAGTTTTGATCGACCAGTCGATTTCATTGTTAATATTGATGCCAATAACCAGAGTCGTGTGTTAGTTCAGCGATATTATCACACTTATGAATTTTTACAAAATCGTCAAAGTCTTCAAATTCGTCCTGATCAAATCGAAGTTTCTTCAGATATGGATGAGTTTGAACCGATTTTAATGGAGGTCAAATCAAGGAAATATGATGAAAATCAAGAATGCTTTATCGACCCGGTGGTGCAAGAAGCAGGGCGTTTACTTGAAGGAAATGCAAATCCATCTGCCCCTGACTTTAATTCATTAGCTAATTATTATAGAGGAGAAGGTTATGTGGAAATTAAAATTCCATGGGGGATTTTAAATTTTGCTGACCCAAGTACATGTCAAATTCATCATGACTATTATGAAAACTTCGGTATTTCATCGTTTCAAATTAGTGCTATAGGCATTGGATTAACTATTAAGTCTCAAGACTCAGAAATGATGCATCTATCTTCAAAAAATTATAGTTTAACATCATGGACGTCACCAACATACGAGCCACGATTAAAATTAGCGTATAATTTATTACAAGAAGCGTTTTTATCAGATTAGAAAGGGGGAGAAGTGATGAATGTCTTTATTATTGTCTTAATGGTTGTATTCTTTATTTATCTCATTTTCTGTACCGAATTGTATTTAACTTGGTGTGTTCATCGAGAACATCGATATGAAAAAAAGTTAAGACGACATGACAATTTTAAATTAGAAATTCAAAGTCAGCTCGAAGCCGTTAAAAACAATCAACCCCTTTCACCTACTCAATTGAAGAGAGTTCTTTCTTTATTAAAAAGGCAGGTCTATTTTGATTTGTTTAATGAAGTCATTATTGAAACCTATCAATCAGAAGACTATCGTCCTGTTATTCGTCAATATATGAATTATTTTGATAAACTATTAGAGCGATTAATAAAGAAAAAGTTAGGAGCAAATGATCTTTTTAAATTAAAACTATCTAAATTAATTGGCTATTATCAGGTCGATTCACCTCAAGTCCATCTGTTTTTATTAGACTGCTTAAAACAAAACTCGATGTATTTGAAGTTAAATGTTTTAATGTCATTATCACAAATTGGAAATGTTACATCATTTTATGATGCGCTATGTTATATTTCTAAGGAATATGTTCTTTATAACGAAAAATTATTAATTGATATCATGGCAAAATTTACTGGGGATCAAACTCGCTTAAATAATCAGCTGTTAGAGTATTTTAGTGAGTTTACAAAGGAATTTCAAATAACTTTAATCCACTATTTTACGCTCAAATCTTGGCAGCCTATTGAACCATTATTACTTGATTTATTGGAAAGAGGAGAAGAAAAGGAGAAAGAACTGCATTTAGGTGCAATTAAGTATTTTACAAATTACCCCAGTTCAATGACCAAGTCACTGTTTTTACATTATTTAAAGCATGCTGATTGGGAATATCGAGCCCTTAGTGCAAAAGCTTTACAACATTTTTCACAAGACGACGTTATTAATCACCTATTTGCGGCAAGTCGGGATCGAAACTGGTATGTCCGATTTAACTCAGCTATGACTTTGTGTTCGTATCATATAGATGAGAAAATTCTGAGTTATATCGAACATACGGAAGATCATTATTCAAAAGATATTTTGTTATATGCATTATCCTTAAAGCAACAGGCTAGCTAGTAGGAGAGAAGTTATTAAGAAAGTAGGTGAGTAGATGCTAGAATTCGTGGTCGATAGTATTAATTATTTTTTCATGATTTATATTGTTATTTATGCTATTATTTTCTTTATTTCGACAATTTCATCTATCATTGAGTTAGAGAAAAATAGAGTTTATCGTAAATATGAGTATACATTTGGCTTAAAAAGTGAAGAGAATTCGATTCCCATTTCTATTTTAGTTCCAGCTTATAATGAATCACAGACTATCATTGATTGTATTGAATCTAATATTTATCTGGATTATCCAGAGTTTGAAATAATTGTAATTAATGATGGGTCAACGGATGAAATGGGAGAATTGGTTCGTCAGCATTTTAAGTTAAAAGAAATAAATCGCCCGATCAAACGTGTTGTCCCTTGTCAAAAAGAAATAAGCATTTATGAAGGAAAGATTCGAGAAGGCATCAATCTAATTTTAATCAATAAAGTTAATGGAGGAAAAGCAGATGCTTTAAACATGGGAATCAATGTAGCTAAGTATCCGTTGATTGTGTGTCTAGATGCAGATTCTGTTTTACAGTATGATTCACTGAGTGAGATTATTGTTTCTTTTATGAAAGATAGTCGAACCATTGCCGTTGGTGGAAATGTAAAAGTCTCTAATCAAGTCGTATTAGATAAAGGACGAGTCATTGAGTATCTGTCGCCTAAAAAGTTTATTGTGATGATGCAGCTCATTGAGTATTATCGCGTTTTTTTAAATACAAGGGTTTGGTTTAATCAGTTTAATGGGAATTTGATTATTTCAGGGGCCTTTGGGTTATTTCGTAAAGATGCTGTGATTGCAGTTGGAGGCTATGATACCAATAGTGTCGGTGAGGATATGGATTTAGTCTTAAGATTACATTCTTTTTATCGTAAAAACCAATTACCTTATCGAATTGGCTATGAGCCACGTGCAATTTGTTGGTCCCAAGTTCCTTCGAGTTTAAAAGATATAAAAAATCAGCGTCGACGTTGGCAAATTGGATTGATGACCTCACTGTTTAATCATCGTTATATGGCATTCAATTTTCACTATGGATTTATTGGTCTATTTTCGTATAGCTATTTTATCGTATATGAAATGTTATCGTGCTTAGTCGACATTTTTGGGTTAATTTTTATTATGATTTCCTATTTTACCGGATTTTTAAATTTCTCATTTTTTATTACTTTTATGCTGATTTATATTATATATAATATGGTGATATCTATTGTAGCCATTAAATGCGAAGAATTTATGTTTCAAGGTTCGTTATCATTTTGTGATAAAATGAAGCTCATTTTATTTAGTATAATTGAGAATTTCGGCTATCACCAGCTTCTTTCTTTTTATCGGTTAAGTGCTTTTATTGGCTATCGTCAGCAAAAGCATCAATGGAAAAAAATTAATCGAGTTCAACATAATAAACTCAAGCCGCAAATTTATAAAACATAAAAATATAAGAAAGAGGGGCTGTCTCAAAATAAAATGTAACCTATAGAATAGATACTGTAAAAAGAGGCTACTCTATGAACTACTACGTGTCAAGTAGATAATAATAAAAAACTAGGTTATAGATCAAAATGTTGAAATTGAAGCATCTCCTACATTGATTTAAAGAATTAATCACTTTTTTAAATCAAATCATCGTTGGCACAAGCCATTTTATTATCAACAAAATTGCTAATACATTTTAATAAAAAAAGAACTTTATACGGCACGAAGTCTATACTTTATTGGACTTGTGCCGTATTTTTTGAATTCGTTTTGAGGTATAATAGTGAATGTAGTCAATAATGAATTGTTTAACTTTTGCTAAAGTTTGTGGTGAACTCAAGGGTGGCATCTCAACATTGAGATAACTAAAGAAGTTTTCGATACAAGCATTCTCCCAGCAGTTACCTTTGCGGGACATCGATTCTATCACTTTCATTTTAGCTACTTTTTTTATGTATTGAGGATGAGTAAATTGAAATCCTTGATCGGTATATAAAATGGCCTCGGCCTCTAATGGCAATTGTTCTAATTGCTTTAAACAGTCGTAAATAAGTTCCAAATTATTGGGTACTCCAAAGGAATACGCAATAATTTGGTTATGATATAAATCTTTAACCGTACATAAATAAATCCAATTTTTATATGGTTTTTTCACTTGAATATAAGTCATATCTATCGTTAATTTTTGAAGAGGCTTATCGCTTTGAAAATGTCGATTCGAGATATTTTCAATCGTCCCATGAGGTTACTTCGCATGTTTAAAACGTGCTTTTCTTATTTTACAAACAAGTCTATATTTATGCATAATCCGACGAATATATTTGTAATTAACGATAAGGCCGAATTCTTCTAATAAACCATGTTTCATCTTAATCACGCCTATAATTCCTTGGTGTTACTCAAAAAGTTGATGAATCAGTTGAAATAAAGCTTCATCTTTTGTTTGTTTAGGTGAAGAACCAACTGTTTTAAGTCATTTATAATAACCTGAGTGTGAAACCTCTACTAGTTGAAGTAAGAGGTTTAGTTTGAACTGATTTAGATAATCATGAATCAATTGAAATCGTTCGAATTTTGTTAACATCCCCTTTTTTGCTTGATTGACTTTTTTAAGTATAGTACCTCAGCACGTAGATATTTAACTTCTTCCTCTAGGGACATAAAGGATGAATTCTTAGGTCTTCCTGTTGACTGTGTTCCTCGTCGTTCAATGAAGGCATCACTTCCATTATCATTGAATTATTTAACCCAAACATTCACCCATTTTTTATCCTTGATTCCTAATTCATTAACAATTATTGAGCGTGGAATATCGGCTTGATACATTTTAACAGCTTTCATTTTTAGTTGAGAAGAATAGGTGTAATTTTTATTGATTAATTTTAAAGACATAAAAATGCCTCCATCATAGACATTTAGACTCCCTATTATGGTCAATAGAGAGTCTTTTTATTTTTTGTCTACAATAGAGCTACTATATCAATCATACTGTTCTTTTTATATAGTTATAGATGAATATTATGAGAGAGGGGAACTCTTTGTATTTTTTGAATTTTGTGATATAGAAGAGTTATATCTAGAGGAATATACAGGCAATCGTTTGGGGCACATTGTCAAAGTTGGTCAGATTGTTTATAATTATGTAATAAAGCGTTATTATGGAAAAAAATTTAGTTCATGTAAATAATGTTAAATTATGTAATTAGAAAGGGTGTTACCACATAATGAAAAAGCGGGTAAAGGAAAATATTATAATAGGAGCAGGATTAGTTACCTTATCATTGTTATTACATTTTGTTCATGTCCTTATCTTTAAAGATATTCATCATACGATGATTTTTTTAGTTGCTGATATTGCTTTTATTCCAATGGAAGTTTTCTTTACTAGTATGATTTTAGAGCGTATGTTGGAAAGACGTGAAAAAGAACATGATAAAGAGAAACTAAATATGCTTGTTGGTGTATTTTATGCAGAAATTGGGACACAATTATTAGCATACTTTGTTGATCAAGATGATCGAGTTGCCATTTGTAAAAAATTACGTATTCAAGACCCATCGATTTGGAATGATGCCTATTTTAAACGTTTACAACAATTGAACTCATCTTATCACTATGAAGTTCAATTAGCCAAAATTGAATTAGGCGATTTAAAACATATGTTGCATGAAGGAAAGAATTTATTAATCACTTTAATGACAACAGAAAGTTTACATGATCATGAGACGTTTACTGAAATGTTAATGTTAATTATGCATTTAAAAGAAGAGTTAGATGTGAGAGATATTACTTCTTTATCTGAAGCTGAACGTCAGCATTTAGAGCAAGACATGTCGGCGTTATATCGCTATTTAACTTATGAGTGGTGTTATTATTTAGATTATTTAAGTAAACATTATCCAGGATTATTCAATACCGCTATTATGTTAAGTCCATTTAACAAAAAGCATCAACGTTGTAGTTTAGAAACTAACTAAGAAGGGGCGATAGGTGTGACCTTATTAAATCAGCATCAAGCCGTTGGGATTATTGCTTTATCGAATGGATTAAGTGAAAGTCAACGTCAAACAATTGAACAATTAGAAGTTGTATTAGCTAAACTAGGGTTAGAAATGAAGTGGCCAGCTTCTTTATTTAAAAAGGACAGCATTTATCATGCAACGGATCAAGAACGTGCAAAAATGTTAATGGATTTTTATGAGGATAATCATATTCAAGCTATTTTTGATGTTTCTGGTGGTGATTTAGCCAATGGAGTATTACCTTATTTAGATTATGATATCATTCGCAGTCATCCAAAGTTGTTTTTTGGCTATAGTGATTTATCGGTTGTAGTCAATGCCATTTATGCTAAAACGAGTCATCCAACGTATCTTTATCAACTTCGAAATTTAGTTGGATCCATGGCAGAGATTCAGCAAGGAATGTTCCAAGAAACGTTGATGCAAGGAGGAAATACACTTTTTAATTTTCAACCCACATGGATTCAAGGGAAGAAAATGAAAGGTGAGGTTGTTGGTGGAAATATTCGCTGTTTCTTAAAATTAGCTGGAACTGAGTATCTACCATCTTTTGATGGAAAAATCTTATTACTTGAAAGTTATAGCGGCGATGTGGCGAAGATGGCCACTTATTTAAATCAATATAAACAACTTGGAGTTTTTGATCAAATTAATGGTTTGATTTTAGGCCACTTCACAGAAATGCAACAAAAAGGATATGAGCCCGATATTGTTTCATTAGTCCAAGAGATTGTCGGTAATCAAGATTTACCCATTGTGAAAACGGATGATATTGGACATGGCCCAGATTCAAAGTGTGTCATTATTGGTGAACTTTTGACACTAGGACGTGAGGAGGGGAATGGAAATGAAGGATAAACAAAAACAAAGTCATTGTGGGACTTGTGAGTACAATGTCAATAATTATTGTACGAGTCATCATGGCTACTATTTTCATGGAGAAGCCATTTCTGATGAAGAGGTTGAGTGTGAGGATTGGGTGAAGAATGTTCATGCTTACCCATTTTTGATTCAAGAAAAATAATCAAATAGAGACTTTAATGATATAGGTGAAACTTAACGATTGGATGAAGCCATAACTCCTGAAAAGGATTATGGTTTTTTTGTTGTCATTTTACAGAAAATAAAGACATAAAATTTTAGTGTTAGACTATTTATGGGGGAGGATGATTTTCGTGTATTGTCGTCATTGTGGGAAAGAATTGAATGAAAATGCTGATTATTGTACAAGTTGTGGAGTGTCAACGAACAAAGGGAATGCTTACTGTTCGTTTTGTGGAGCAGAGACGAATGAGGCAGCTGACGTTTGTGTAAAATGTGGAGCCAAGTTAAAAAAATTAAATGGAGAGCCTAAGTCAAAAATTGTAGCGGGACTATTAGGAGTGTTCTTAGGAGCATTTGGGATTCATCGTTTTTACTTAGGCTATACAACAATTGGAGTCGTTCAATTAATATTAAGTGTTCTACTTGGATTTTTTACATGTGGTGTGACAACTGCGATTGTTGGTCTATGGGGATTTATTGAAGGTATCTTAATTATTTGCGGAACAGTAATTACGACAGATAGCGATGGAAATTTACTACAGTAACCCATGATGAAATTTCGGTATTATCGACTCATATGTTATGTTGTAGGACTCATTGTTATTTATTTGATTCCATTAGGAGCTATTGAAAACCATCGATTATGTCTATGGTATCATTTATTTCAAGTCGATTGTTTTGGGTGTGGGTTTACCCGTTCCTTTTTTTGTTTCATGAACGGGGAGCTTTTGAAAGCTATTAGTTATAATAAAATGGTCCTATTCGTTCCATTGGGGTGGGCAATTGTGATTCAAGATAGTTGGATGATCATGACCAAATCAAATCGATTGAGTTTACTGGAACGAACCTTTATGCATGGAGCACGATGGTTATATCCTAATTTGAATCGCTTTAAAAAACTTAACTAAATCTACTTCAGATGCAATGTTATTAATAGAAACATCATCTATATCCTATGATTTAGCTAAGAAACCGATGGGTTCATGATACGTAGCTGGATTTTAATTATTTTGTCGATGAATCATTTCATCGACTTTTTTTATCGTGAATGATAAAAACGTTCTTGGCGAATTTTGTTATTAAAATGAACTTATTAAGCTGGAGCATCGAGCTCTAATGGCTTATGTTTCATCAGTTCGTTCATCTATCAAGGAGAATTTACGTAAAAATCTTTAGAAATAAATGATTAGAAAAAGCCCCCTTTCGAGTCTCTATCGTGAAAATCAACTGTCCATTTGAGATGAATCGTTAAATGGACTGGATATCAGGAAGCGAAAAGTCATTGAATTCTTGTTATTCATTAATGATCCAATCCATCCTATTCATCCTTCATCTATAGCACGCTATAAAATGAATAGATGTTGAATGAAAAAATGTCAAACAGGTAGAATTTCTACTTGTTTTTTTATATCAAACGTTAACTTTGATTTTCAAAATAGTTGACAATAAAAATATTGGGTGTTAAGATGTAAACTATTGGAAGGTGAAATATCATGGGATTAAAACAAGAGATATTGAAATTATTAGAGGAAAATCGTGAACAATATTTATCTGGACAAGAGATTGCGAATCGCCTCTCCTTTAGTCGAACAGCTGTCTGGAAGTCTATAAAGGCATTAAAAGAGGATGGATATGAGATTGATGCTATTTCAAATAAAGGATATCGATTAGATACGACGTGTGATTTATTATCAGCTGAAGGAATTCGATGTTATTTATCATCGGATTATCACAACGTACCTATAGAGGTGCATCAACAGATTGATTCAACGAATACGGAAGCAAAGAAACAAGCGATGAATGGAGCACCTCATGGGACTGTGATATTAGCCGAAGAGCAAACAGCTGGACGTGGACGTTTAGGAAGAACGTTTTATTCTCCTAAAGGAACAGGCATTTATATGAGTATGATTTTACGTCCCAATTTACATCTTAGTCAATCGATTCACGTCACGACTTCAGTTGCGGTGGCCATCTGCCAAGTGATTGAAAGGTTAACGAATCAAAAACCACAAATTAAATGGGTCAATGATATTTATTTAAATCAACAGAAAATTTGTGGGATTTTAACAGAAGCAGTGACAGATTTTGAAAGTGGGAATGTAGAATATCTGATTTTAGGGATTGGTTTGAATGTTCATACTAAACACTTTCCAGTTGAGCTACAAGCGATTGCAGGCTCTTTGAATCCAGAGGTAGTCACTCGCAATCAAATATGTGCTCATTTGTTAAATGAAATTTTTCCACTTTGTGAGGATTTCAGTCATCCATTTTTACTCGATGAGTACAAATCAAGATCTAATGTATTAGGGAAGTGGATCACATTCATGCAAAATCAACAGAGGTATGAAGCTTTAGCAGAAGATATTGATGCTCAAGGAGGACTAAAAGTTCGATTGAAAAGTGGAGAGCAGATGACCTTGAATTCAGGTGAAATTTCAATTCAATGGATATAAATTTAATAATTGAAAAATTAGAAAGTTCTTTAATTATTTTACTTACAAGTGAAACAAAACGCTGATTATTAGGTGATTTACGAATCAAAAAGTGAGGGATAGTGATGAAAACAAAGGATTTAACAAAAATGGCAATTTGTATAGCCTTACTGAGTGTATCGTCGTATTTATCATTTCCATTACCATTTACACCAACGATGGTTACCGCACAAACAATTATGATTAATGTAAGTTCGTTACTACTCACGCCACAACAAGTATTTATAACTGTAATGTTATATCTTTTGATGGGGTTGCTTGGATTTCCAGTTTTCGCAGGAGGCGGTTCAGGATTAGCTTATATTGTAAGTCCAAGTGGAGGCTTCCTCTTAGCCTTTTTAATAGCTGCTCCTGTCATAAGTCTTATGAGGCAAAAAGTAGCTGTTAACTTTAAACGTTATTTACAAGTGACAGTCTTTATTGGGATGCCAATTATTTATTTCATAGGTGCTGTTTGGATGAGTGTGGTTACCCATATGGGTTTGATTGCGACATTAAATGCTGCGGTTCTTCCTTTTGTGATTGGCGATACGCTGAAGTGTATCATTGCTAGTACACTAGCCTTGCGATTAGAAAGATTAACTTCTAGTACAAAATGGGTGACTTCCTATGAATAGCGTTTCATTCTATGGATGAAAATAGAACTCGTACTAGTGGATATCAATGTAAAAAGATGAGAGCAATCTAAATAACTCTCATTTTTTTCCATATAAGTGATCTCATGTTATCTATTATTTTTAAAATAATGCTATGTTTAAGTATAGGGTTGAAATTTTATAAACGTTACAGACCACAAGTTTTTTCAGTCTTTAATGAATATACTCTAAACATTGTTTGGCGTTATTAGGAAAGAAAATTAGATTTTATGATGGTATCGAAACGTCGATGCATCGTTTGATTTTTTATGTTGAAAAACGACTCTTTTTGAGCGATGATTTTTATAAAATGGTTCATCCTATAAATAGGTGATAAAAGTGAAAAAAAATCGCAAAGATAATCGAGAGTTTAAACAATTAAAAGAGCAATTAATCGGGACACGTCAAGTCGTTAAGCATACAAAAATCGGAAACCTTTGGACACATGAATCAGCGGTCCGAAAAAAGCTAAAGCAACTTTCTCAGATGGATGGTCGCTCCATTAAAGGGTTTGATAACTTGGTGATGGATTATCGTGAGCTTCTTGATGAGATTTCACAACGACTACTTGCAGATTATAATGAAAAGAACCAAACACAATTTAAGTTCGATGAAATTGCTCAAGAATATGAAACTGAATATTTATCATCAGGTATTTTAACGGCTTTAGTAAGTAGTCACATCCCAACACTAATGGCTGAAGCCTTTCAAACACATTTTCCGCATAATCCTAAAGATGAGTATCCAGAAGCAAGAGCACTTAAGCGAAAAGTCTACCTCCATTTAGGCCAAACAAATACTGGAAAAACATATCAAGCCATTCAACGATTAAAACAAAGTACAAATGGAATTTATTTAGCGCCCTTAAGAATTTTAGCGTTAGAGATTTTTGAGCGTTTGAATGAAGAAGGTATTTCATGTGATTTATTAACAGGTGAAGAAGAAGTACTCATTGAAGGTGCGAATCATCAAAGTTCGACCATCGAAAAACTAAACCTTAATGAGACGTATGAAGTTGCTGTGATAGATGAAATCCAAATGATTGGTGATTCTCAACGCGGGGCAGCTTGGACACGAGCTTTACTTGGTTTAAGATGTCCAGAAATTCATCTCTGTGGTGCACTCAATTCAAAAGAGGTACTAGTGGAAATTTTAAAGGATTGCGGGGATGACTATGAAATTATTGAGTACATACGTCAAGTTCCACTTGAGATTGTTAAAGAGCCCTTTAAGTTAAGTGATGCGCAAGTTGGAGATGCCTTTATTCTATTTTCTAAACGAAAAGTATTAGAGTTAGCAAAGTTCTATCGTGAAAGTGGGATTAAGGCAAGTGTTATTTATGGTGATTTACCTCCAGAAGTACGTAAGATGCAATACCATGATTTTATTAATCAACAGAATATTATTCTTGTTTCAACTGACGCCATTGGGATGGGGGTCAATTTACCGATTAGACGAATTATATTTATGAGTCTTCAAAAATTTGATGGAGAAGAAGAACGTTGGCTAACATCCCAAGAAGTGAAGCAAATTGCAGGACGTGCAGGACGAAAAGGGCTTTATGAAGTGGGTTATGTTTGTTCGTATGGAAGAGGATACTCCTTCTTAAAAGAAAAAATTGAAATGGAAGATGACCCGATTCAAGAGGCAGTCATGGGACCAAGTGAAGCCATTTTAGAAATTGAGGGGCTACCTTTAAAAGAAAAACTCGCCCTTTGGAGTACAACGGCTATTGATGTTGAATGGTACCGAAAAATGGATATCCGAGATTACATTTTGATTTTAGATAAAATTAGACGCTATCATTTAAGTGAAGAAGATCAGTGGCGTCTGATGAAATTACCAATGGATGTTCATAATGAGGAGATTATCGCAACCTTACTTGCCTATATTGAGAATTATTTTATTCAAGATCAGGATGAACTTCCAAAACCTTATCAAAAAGAAGAAAGTTTACGAACACTTGAAACGTATTATCAGAAAGTAAATCTGTATTACTCTTTCTGTAAAAATTTCGACATTCCCTTTGATTTAGACTGGGTATATGAAGAACGACTTCGAGTAAGTGAACGAATCAATGAATTTTTAGTAAATGGTAAATATTAAAGAAAAAAGATGATATAAGTAATAATAGGTGAGAAATTAAATACTGAAAAATAATAAAAAGAAGCAACAGCTCCTTAAAAAAGAACCTATAAGATAGATACTTGAAAAAGTGTGAGCTTATAGGTTCTTTTATTGTAACTATTCAGCCACCAAGTAAACAACATCCGTTTCTTGGTGGTTTTGTTAATGATATGTAGTTCTATTGACCTACTTACCTACTTGTAAAATTTGAGTTATAATATCCTTACTATTCCAACTTTAGAAGAAGGTGTCATCTCATGTCAGAATATGAAATCATCAAAGTTTATCAGGAGGGGATTCAATCCGTTATTAGTTTAGTTCAAGGACTTTCCACTCAAATCTCTGAGTTATCTCAGACTGTTTCAGATTTAGATGCTCGCCTTAAAAAACTTGAAAAACAATCAAATAAAACAAGTAAAAACAGTAGTGGGTTCCCTGCCATTTATCGTCGATAAATGTTTCTACCACTAGTAGGGTAATGACCTCCCTCAACCGATGGTTTCAAAAAGACAAAAAGTTTACGTCAACCTTCAAACAAAAAAACGGGTGGTCAAGTCGGGCATAAAGGTTCAACCTTAAAAATGGTAGAAAATCCGAATCATGTTGTGACACATCATCAACAAACTTGCCAAGGGTGTGGATGCCGTTTGGAAGATGTTAAGCCTGAAAAAACGATGAAGCGTCAAGTCTTCGATTTATCCTCCTTAAACTTTCAAAGGAACCGTCATCCATGATCATTGGACACCGTATTTTAAATATGATGATTGCACTCATGCTTTATGTAACGTTCATCATTTAAGAGAATTCAAAGGAATCATCGAGTTTGAGAACCAACAGTGGGCAAAGGACATGACGGAATTATTGCTTGAAGCTAAAACTTATTCAGAAGAGACTGAATATCCTTTACCACGAGATAAGGTTCAAGAATTTGGGCAGCGATATCAAACAATCATTGAAGAAGGCTATCTGGCGAATCCTTTAAAAGCTCATGAAAAAAATACAGATCCAGTTCGATTACTCAATCGTTTATCGAAACGACAAGAAGAGGTGCTAGAATTTCTATATCAAGTTGAAGTTCCATTTGATAATAATTTAGCTGAGCGTGATGTCCGAATGACTAAAACGAAACAAAAAATATCAGGCTGTTTTCGAACAGAAAAAGGGGCTCATTGTTTCGCACGAATCAGAGGATTCATTTCAACTTGTCAAAAGCAAGGATTAACGATCATTGAAAGTATTGAAACCATTTTAAGAGGAAATACGATTCAATTTTCATAAAATACAAGAGGGGGACTTCATGAAATGGGTACCTCTTTTTAGCTTACCCTCTTGTACTAGGCTGAATAGTTACCTTTTATTTTATAATAGAAAAAAAGATAACTTAAGAGAAGTATGGTGAAGAGAATGAGTCAAAAGAAGTTTACAGATAAAGAAATCAACATTTTAAATAAAAACCCTTATGTTAAAAAGGTATCAGAAAAAGCAATTATTTGTCATGATGAATTTAAACGTTTATTAGTTGTACAACTAGATGAAGGAAAAACTCCTCGTATGTTTTTTTAACAAGCAGGATTTAATGTTGAGATGATCGGCATGAAACGGATTGGATCTGCTGTTTTTAGTTGGAAATTGGCTTATGAAAAACCTGGATTATTTGGATTAAAAGATACGCTTCCGATGAATTCGGCACGTCGTTTAAATAGAGAGTTAACCGCTCAAGAGCAGACAGCTAAGCTTGAAGCTAAAATTAAATTATTAGAAGCAGAGAATGAATTATTAAAAAAGGTATATTTGATGGAGAGGGGGAGACTAAAGTAGTTAAATCCCTCACTCCTTCACAGAAATATGAGTTAATTACACAAGTCATTGAACACTTTAACTTAAAAGGTGTCATCGGCTATTTTTGTGATACCTTAAACGTCTCACGCTCAGGCTATTATCGCTATTTTAGTGGTGATGCAAAATAGAATCGACTAAAATGTGAAGAAGTGGATTTAATGGTTAGGGATCTTATTTTGAATATTTTTAATCATCGTGGATACAAAAAAGGATCTCTTCAAATTAAAATGACATTAGAAGGTGAAATGGGGATTGTTTATAGCCTTAAACGAATTAGACGCATCATGAAAAGATAGAGAATTATCTGTCCCCATCGTCGAAGGAAACCCTATTTAAAACAACTAAAAGCAACAGAAGAACATCGCGTTTTTAAATCGAGAATTTAGAGAAGAAACACCAGGTAAAGTCTTACTCACTGATATTACTTATTTATATTATGGAACTGGAAAAGTAGCCTATCTATCGATTATTTTAGATGCCTCTACCATTAAAATTTTATCTTATCATGTTTCGGATAGTTTAGGGATGCCATTGGGGACTGAAACCATTGAAAAACTATTTAGGAATAAACGAATCCCACTTCATCCAGAAGCGTTTATCCACTCTGATCAAGGAGCCATGATACCAGCCCAACCTTCCAAGCTCTATTAAAGAAAAAGGGATTAGGTCAATCCATGTCTCGAAAAGGAAACTGTTGGGATAATGCACCACAATAATCTTTCTTTGATTACTTCAAAGATGAATCCCTATTAAAGAATGCCAAACATTAGATGAGGTAAAATACGAAGTCAAACGATATAAGATGTATCATAATATAGCACGTTATCAATGGAATTTAAAAAAGATGACTCCTGTGGGGTACAGAAATCATCTTTTAAATGTAGCTTAACTCATGTTTTTTTGAAATGTCCTTGACATAGGTTCCAGATTACCTTATTATTACGCTTCTTAATTCATATCAAGTGATAAATACTGATTGAAAAAAAGAGTGTTAGAAATTTAAGGATATAAATAATTTAAAAAAGTTAATACAGTATCTTTATTTGAACAATTTTTAATTATTCCTAAATATAGATTCCCATTAAAATTAAATTTGGACATTAAAGGGCTATTCGTTATCTCGATAACAGAGGAAGTGTCGTCAATAGTTAATAAGTGGTTTTGTAGAGAACTATTAGAACTTAATTCATCCAGAGAATATAGGAAATCATTTTCACTAAAATAATTTAGAGAAGAATCATCCATTATGACTATGTCTAACTGTTGAGCATTGATTGTTGCTAGAAGTTTTAAATGTGAGGCATAGGTGATTTCGTATTCTTCTTGAGTTGGATTATTTTTAATATAAAGATTATCGTAAAGTTGTACTTTAGCATCATCAATAGTAAGAGTAGTAATAAAATTATCACTTATAACAAGTGATGCTTGATCACTTAAATTAACATTAACTAAACCGATATTAAGAATGATATCTTTTCTAAATAGGAGGCCGTGAGTTATATTAATGACGAAGTATAGTAGTAGGATAATAGCTAAAACATGAAATTTATAATAGTCATAAAAATATCTTAATTTATTAAATTCCACACTCATTTATATATTTCTCCTTTATTTTCTAGACTAGTTTTTGTTCGTCAAGCCTTTTAGTTTTCTGTTCACATTGAAGTATAATATTAGACATTAAATAAGAACTAATTAATGCTGTGATTCCCATGCCAAAGATAATAAGTGGTGTGAAAATAAATATAATTGTATAAAAAATGATAAAATGAATGAAAGTGATAACAGCGCTACACATTAAAAAACGAAGTCCAATTATTAAAGCATTTTTAAATACATAGAGTGTTTTATTTTCAAATTTAGAAATTAATGGATAAATATAAAGGCTAATGAGAAGATAAGCTACACAAGCTACGAAATACGAGGCTAATAGGATGGTCCAAAAAATATTATCTAGACCTTTATGATATAAAATGTAACCATCAATTAAAAGAAGGGTACCTAAAAGTGTTAAAATTATCCAAACAGAAGTACTTTGTTTAAAATTTTGTTTAAAAGATTTAATGAAATCTTTAGTAAGATTACCTTCTTCATTACGAACAATTTTTAGTGAGACACTATATAAAGCTGTCGTTGAGGCTCCGATAGTAAAGATAGGAATTGAAAATATAAACCATAAAATATTTAAATAAGCACTGTAGCAGATGTTTGTGAGTGCTTTTGAAACAGGACTGTTATACTCGAATAGATTACCCATGAAAAATCTCTCCTTTTTAATCTCATTAGTGATTTGTTGATTCTCTAAGTATGAGTGTTGTTTCGGTATACATCTTACGGTAATTTAAAGTAGGTTCTTTAATTCTTGAAAATAATAGTTCAGCAGCACAAACCCCCATTATTTGACTGTGGATATGAATAGTTGTTAGTGGAGGAGATATAATCCTTGATTCAGGAGAATTATCAAATCCACATAAAAGAACATCATCGGGAACCTTATAGCCTTTAATTTTTAAAACGCTAATAACATCTAATGCAATAAAATCATTTGCACATATAAATAAATCAGGTAACTCATCTAAATTATCAAGGCAATTGTGCAAGTATTCCAAATATGAACTTTGTGTTTGAAGCGATTTATCTACATTATGATTTGTAAAACAGAATTTATCATAATACTCTATATTATGAAACAATAGACCATTACGAAATGCTAGGTAGCGTTCATAGAAAGATTGACAGTGATTAATTTCTCCAATGAAACCTATTTTTCTTTTGCCACGATGAACCATTTCTGAAATAAGTTGTTGAATTCCTGATGTGTTTTCCATATACAGGAAATCGGAATTGATAGGATTTGATGTTAGAACATGTGAATCTACGAATAAGATAGGGATATTTAAATTACTAATCATATGATTATAATCTTTATCAAACATTTCAAAACAAATAATCCCAGCACAAGTATGTTTGTTAAAAGAAGAGGGAAGTTTTAATGAGCTTAATTCTTCAGGTAAAACTCTGATGATTGTAAGCGTATAATTTAATTGTGATAATTCACGTTGAAATTTATCAAGCATTAATGATGCAAAGTGTGAATTATTTAAGAAGGTGGATGTTAATAAAATGATTTCACTTTGTTTTATAGAATTAGAAACTAGATCGTTGAAATTATTAAAGTTTGAAAATTCTGCGATTGAAAATTGTTTATATCCCATTTCTATAGCTTTTTGCATAACTTTTTCCCTAGTTGCTTCTGCTATAACTCCAGTATTATTAAGTGCTTTAGAAACAGTATTTCTAGAAATACCTAAAGCATCAGCAATATCTTGAATTGTTACTCTATTTGACATATATCCTCCTTATTTTTATCATTCTAATATTGATATTTTTATCAGAATGATTTTTTATATTTATATAAGTAGTGAAATATATTTCATAATCTCAGAATCAGGTTTATCCTATCAATATTTTTGACAGAAAGATCAACTATTGTCATGCTAAAATTTTCTCAGTTATGAAAACTTATCAGGACTTATATATTTAGGTTTAGTGAATGATTGGGTATCGGAAAAATATAGAAATATATAATTATTATAATATACGAATAAAAAATAGTCAATTGCACAATGTTTGCGCTTTATAATGTAACAAAAATTGTGCAAACGACAAAAGATAATTTGTGCAATTAATGGTGTTGTAGATGTAAAATTTGGGATATTTTTTGGTTAAAAATAACAATATTTATTGACAATGTGTAAAAACACTGATATAAATACTAATGTAAACGGTTGTAGTGTTACATTTGTAAAAGTATTGTGGAGTGAATTAATTTTAGAAAGGAGAAGAGTCATGGAAAATAGCGCACATGTTTTGGGAAATAACCAAGTGAAAAAGCGTGGTAGACAACTGAAAAAGCGTGGTAGATCAAAAGAAACAATATTATATATAAAATCCCACTGGCAGTTATATGTGATATTTCTTTTACCAGCTTTATTATTAACATTGGTATTTAAATATTTACCAATGGGAGGGGTATTAATTGCATTTCAAGATTATAATCCGATAAAGGGGATATTGGGAAGTGAATTTGTTGGTTTTGAACACTTCATAAGATTTATGAAATCTCCAGATTTCATTTTATATCTAGTTAATACCTTAAAGTTGAGTATATATGGCCTACTATGGGGGTTCCCAGTACCTATTATCTTAGCTTTCCTATTAAATCGGATTAGTAGTTCTAAAATAAGACAAAAAGTTCAATTGGTATTATATTTACCTAATTTCATATCTGTTATCGTATTGTGCGGTATTATACGAATATTATTATCAGTAAATGGGCCGCTTAATTTATTCTTTAATACAGATATAGACTTTATGACTATGCCCTCAGCATTTCGTACAATTTATATTGCCTCAGGTATTTGGCAAACTGCTGGATGGGCTTCGATTATGTACACGGCTGCACTTTCGAATGCAAGTAAAGAGTTGAAGGAAGCGGCGATTATCGATGGAGCTAATATTTTTCAACAAATTAAGGCTGTTGAATGGCCAGCGATTAAAGATATCGTTGTGATTCAATTTATCTTAGCAGCAGGAAATGTTATGAGTATCGGCTTTGAAAAAGCATATGCGCTGCAAACAGATTTAAACTTACAAGCTTCTGAAATAATATCTACATATGTTTATAAAATCGGATTGCTACAGGGTGATTATGGATTCTCAACAGCAGTAGGATTATTTAATACAGTAATTAATATTATTTTATTAGTTTTAGTGAATAAAATTATTGCTAAAATGAATGACGGAAAAGGATTGTAGGTGAATAGTATGGAGAGGATAAAAAAATTTCATAAGCTATGTGTTAGTGATAAGTTATTTTTACTGCTATCGTTTTTGGTATTGGGGTTATTTTTATTAGCTATTATAGTACCTGTATTATATATTATCTTTGCATCATTTGTTGATCCAGTAACTTTACAAAATCAAGGAATTACTTTTGATTTCAGTAAATGGACCTTAACAGCATATGAAAGGGTAATTGATAATGCATCAATTTGGACAGGATTTAAAAATGCTATTATTTACTCAGTGTTATTTACTGTCATTTCGGTTATAGTGACGTTGCTAGCGGCTTATCCTATGTCAAGAGAAGATTTTAAAGGTAGAAAGATTTTTAATCTAATATTTATGATTACAATGTTTTTCGGGGGAGGATTAATTCCAACATATTTATTAATAAGTGATCTAGGATTATTAGATTCAATTTGGGCCATAATTTTGCCAGGGGCTTTTAGCGTATGGAATATGATTATTGCTAGAACGTATTATAAAGGTATTCCAAGTGAGTTAAGAGAAGCTGCAGAAGTAGATGGTGCTAATGAATTAGTCTATTTCTTTAAAATCTTATTACCAGTTTGTTTTCCAATTATTGCAGTATTATCATTGTGGCAATTTGTTGGAATGTGGAATAGTTATTTTGATGCAATGATTTATTTAAATGATGCATCTAAGCAACCATTACAACTTGTATTGCGCTCGATATTAATTCAAAATCAACCTGAGTCTGGAATGATTTCAGATATACAAAGTACGGCTGAAAGAGCTCAGCTAGCGGAGTTATTAAAATATTCTACAATTATTATTTCGAGTTTACCCTTAATTGTGATGTATCCATTTTTCCAAAAATATTTTGATGGAGAAATCATGTTAGGATCGATTAAAGGGTAATATAAAATACAAAATTTATGGAGGGGAAAAAATGAAATGTAGAACAGTTATGCAGGGAATTAGTCTTTTTTTAGCGTCATCTATAGCCTTAGTCGGTTGTAGTGGGAATAAAGTAGAGTTAAGAAGTCAAACGGATTTTCAAGAGGTTGATGTAGCAACTCTGCAATTTCCTTTACAAGAAACGACGACTATCAAAGGAATGACAACGTTTCCAGCTAATACGGAATCTAATCCAAATAACCGCACAATTTTTAAAAGGTTACAGGAGGCTACTAATGTAGAGGTGGAGTGGACAGCCATTCAATCAGATCAATGGGGAGATAAAATCACATTAGCAATGTCAGATGTTAATACATTACCTGATTTTGTAATGAATGCAGGATTTTCTACAAGTGATTTATTAAGATACGCACAACAAGGAGTTATTCTTCCATTAGAAGATTATATTGAAGCGTATATGCCGAACTTGAGTAATATATTAAATAAATATCCAGAATATAGAACTATGATTACTGATTCAGAAGGACATATTTGGTCTCTACCTTGGATTGAGCAATTAGGTAGCGGGAAAAAAGCTATTCAAACAGTTGGAAATATGAGTTTTATTAATCAAAAATGGCTTGATTTCTTAAATTTAGAAATACCTGAAACGGTAGAGGAATTTGAAGAGATATTAATTGCCTTTAGAGATAATGCGGAAGCTTTACAAAAAGAATTTAATATAGATGGAGATATTATTCCAATGTCTTGTATTATTAATGATGGTGATCAAGATCCTTCAATATTAATTAATGGATTTGGGGAAGGATACGGCGATCCAGATAAAAGTAGACATATTGCAGTAACAGATAATCTAGAAGTCATTAGTACTGCTGTACAAGAGGGGTACAAAGAAGGTATTCAATGGCTACATTCTTTATATGAGCAAGGTTTAATTGATGCAGAAGCGTTTACTCAAGACTGGTCTACATATGTCTCAAAAGGGAAATCAGGACGTTATGGAGTTGCTTTTAGTTGGGATATTGCAAACATTGATAATCTTAATGATTGGGTTCCATTACCAGTTCTAACTGCTGATGTGACAAATTTAACAGCTCAAAATGGTTCATTTACTAGTGGTGTAGATGTTGGGCGTGCAGTAGTGACAGCTGCAGCTGGAAATCCAGCATTAGTATGTGCATATTTAGATCAAATGTATGATCCATTTCAATCTCCACAAAACAATTGGGGAACTTATGGTGAAGATGATGAGTTTGATATCTTTGAATTAGGGAAAAATGCAGATGGTGAAGAAATGTTACAACATGCGCCTCTAGGTGATGCATCACCTGTTGAAGTTCGTGAAGCTGAGTCTGTTGGTGGCCCATTGGCTATTCTTGATGAGTATTATGGTGTTTATGTTACTACACCAGCTGATGCACAATATCGTTTAGAGTGGATTGAAGAGTACTTTACACCAGATATGAATCATGAATATGTATATCCTGTAGTTTTTATGGATCAAGAAGATACTAAACGCTTAGCAAATCTTCAAACTGATTTGGAAAAATTAATAAATACTAAAAAAGCTGATTGGATTAAAAATGGTGTTACTGATGAAGAGTGGAGTCAGTACCTGAAAGATTTAGACGCTTATGGACTACAAGAATATTTAGAAATTCATCAAAAATATTTAGATGCAGCTTATGAATAATTAGGATAATAACGTATCTCAATATGTCTGGGAAATGAGGATATCAAATATGAATATAATTTTAAATAAAGCTAGAGAGTATGAGATGAATCATGAGGGTGCAATTAAGCTACAAAAACCTGACTTTCATTTAGCATCACGAGTTGGGTGGATGAATGACCCTAATGGATTTAGTGTTTATAATAATGAATACCATATGTTCTATCAATATCACCCATATAGTGCTTCATGGGGACCGATGCATTGGGGACATGCTAAAAGTAAAGATTTGATTAATTGGGAGTATCTGCCTACGGCGTTAGCACCTGATCAAGAGTATGATCAATTTGGATGTTTTTCTGGAAGTGCTGTAACGTTAGATGATGGTAAGCACCTACTTATGTATACAGGTGTGAAAAAAGTAAAACTTCCAAATGGTGAGGAAACCGATATTCAAACACAATGTATTGCCATTGGAGATGGTGTTAATTACAAAAAACATCCAAATAATCCAGTTATCACAGCAGATATGCTACCTGAAGGATGTAGTAAAGTAGATTTTAGAGATCCTAAGATATGGAGAAAAGAAGATGGTAGCTATTTATGCGTAGTAGGAAATAGACCAGCAGATGGTAGTGGACAAGTTGTTCTATTTAGTAGTAAAAACGCAATTGATTGGAAATATGAAGATATTTTATCTTATAATGGAAATAGGCTAGGGAAAATGTGGGAGTGTCCTGATTTCTTTGAGTTGAATGAAAAAGGTGTATTATTAATTAGCCCACAAGATGTTTTACCACAAGGATATGAATATGGAGGTGGGAATGTAACGGCTTGCTTAATCGGTGATTTTGATAATGAGAACAATATCTTTAAAGAAGAAATTAATCATGCAATTGATTATGGGTTAGATTTCTACGCTCCACAATCTGTTCTTACTGAGAGTCAAAGACGGATTATGGTAGGATGGATGGCAAATTGGGACACAAATGGTTTACAAAATCCAGGTAGAGAATGGTTTGGACAAATGAGTATACCAAGAGAACTACACGTTATAAATAATCGATTAATTCAAAACCCAGTTAAAGAAATTGAAAATTACCGAAAAAATAAGGTTGAATATCAAGAAGTTACATTCAAAGGTAATAAAACATTTGAGGCTGTTAAAGGACGAAGAATTGATTTAGAAGTTATCGTTAAACCAAGTATCAACTGTGATGAATTTTCAATTAAACTCGCACAAGATGAAGTATGCTATACTGCAATTAAATACGATGTGAAAAAATCCTTATTAACAATGGATAGAAAATTTTCGGGTTGTAGAAGAGCTGTTTTGAATGAAAAAAGTGCAATAGTACCATTAAAAGATGGTTTGTTAAAACTCAGACTCATTTTAGATAAACAAAGTATTGAGACATTTATTAATGATGGTGATAAAGCAATGACTATGTTAATCTTTACTGATTTAAATGCTGAGGGAATTTCATTTTTTAGCGATGAAGAGATAACGCTAAATCTTGTAAAATATGATTTAGTGAAATAATTAAAGATTAATTTTTTTAGACTAACGAATTGTTAATACAACTGTGACACTTTCTCATGAAATAGCTCGACTCCTACCAGAGAGGGATACCACTTCGTGGGGAGGTGACCTATGCAGTTTTCCACCCTAAACATTTTTGTAGTCGATGATTAATGAGGCACTCTGCCTCATTAATCTCTTCATTACTTCCTCTTTGCCAAGACGAATAGGCATCTGCGAAATAAACAGTAACTTTTAAATCAGCTTCTACTTTGGAATAACAAGCAAACGCTTTTCCTCAATCGGAAGTACGTCATATAAATATGTCTATTTTGACCTCTAACTTTGAGCTATACTGTAGCTATCAAAGATAAGGAGGTCAATTTTTTATGAAAGAAAATCATATTATAGTTCCAGTCACATTGAGTGACCCTAATTTAAAGTCTTAGTCAGCATCTACGACCGGTAAGGATATGCCTGCCTGTTACTTTAAAATTAAGGATACTGAAGTCACGTTTTACAATGGGGAAATAAGAGTATATTTTAGATGAAGTTTTAATGGAGCTGTTTAAGTATGCTTATTAATTTTACTACGATTCAAAATATCTTTAAGCCCTACTAATGGGGGGAGGCATTTACTTCGTAAATGGTCGGTGATCCATTGTTTGTCGCCACAACGATATGCGTTGTGGGAATGAGGGTTTAACTAATGTCCTCACTGATAAATATGATTTAGATTTATTTAATCAGACTATCTTCTTATTTTGTGGGAGAAAAAAGATTGAGACAAAGCTTTATACTAGGATCGTGACGGATTTATGTTGTTATATATAGAAACAGAAATGTATTTCATCATTCTACATCAGTCTTAGTTAATCGATTGCTTTAATACTAAGACAGACTATCGTCCAGGGGTCACCTAGCGATTTCTGAAAGAAATCTACTCCTCCTTTGCTAGGGTATGGGTCACCTACCATGCGAAGCATGTTTCCTCCATTAGTAGGGCTTAAAAGTTTTCCGATATGAAAAACTTATCTGGACTTATATATATTAGAATCGAAAATGAAAATTTACAATGACCACAAAATCAAGATGTAAAACAGGTTGCTTATACTAATAGAAATAAGCGTTTTTTTCGATAAAATCCCTTATTTCTATTTTTTTATGATTACTTATACTAGTTGTAATGATAAACCCTTTTCAAAGTAGGCGACTTGGATGACAGAACTTGAACAACAATTAATAGAACGAAATAAAGCTTTATTCACTAAAAATCAATCACTCGCAGAAAAATTTCGCCAACTAACTGTGCAGATTCAGTATATGAATAAAAAGAGATTTGAATTTTCTAAGTGAGAAGACGAAGGTAGCTGATGCTCAAATTTCATTATTTTAATCCGATAATGTTCAGAATTTGGTGTGGTAACTTCTTTATGAGTTTTTTTATGGGTCACATACAATATTACAATCTATCTGATAAAAATTAAGTAATGGCGTCAAAAAGACAAATAAGTGATATAATAAAAGATAGTAATAATTAAAAGAGGTATAAAGATGACAACATTTAATGAATTCAAACTTAGTTCAGACATTTTAAAAGCATTAAATGGACTGGGGTATCATGAAGCTACAGAGGTTCAAGCCCAAGTTATTCCAACCATTTTAAATAAAGAAGATCTAATGGTTCAATCAAAAACGGGAAGTGGGAAAACAGCATCTTATGGAATTCCAGTTTGTGAACAAATAGATTGGGAAGAAAATAAGCCTCAAGCACTTATTTTAACTCCTACTCGAGAATTAGCCGTTCAAGTTCAGGAAGAACTGATGCATATTGGACGCTTTAAGCGATTAAAGGTAGTTGCTGTTTATGGGAAGTCTCCGTTTAAAGATCAAGTTCGAGAATTAAAACAAAAAACACATATTGTTGTTGGAACACCAGGGCGAGTATTAGATCATATTGAGCGTGGAACATTAAACTTACAAAAAATTAAGTGTGTTGTGTTAGATGAAGCAGATGAAATGTTAAAAATGGGGTTCATTGAGACAGTGGAAATGATTATTAAAATGACACCAAGTACTCGTCAAATGATGCTATTTTCAGCAACGATGCCTAATCGTATTAAAGAATTAGCACAAAACTATTTAACGCAACCGATTGAAATTAAAATTGAATCTGAGCATGTGACAACGGAATTAGTTGAACATGAATTATATCCAGTTCGTATGCAAGAAAAAGTTCGTTTACTTCAAGACTTATTAACCGTACAAAATCCAGAACGTTGCATTATTTTCTGCTCAACACGAGAAGCGGTCGATGCTTTATATCAAGGATTAAAAGCGAAAGGTTATCCGGTGAATCGTCTTCATGGAGGGCTTGAACAAAAAGATCGTCTCGATATTATGCGTCAATTTAAAATGGGACGTTTTGCATATTTAGTGGCAACCGATGTAGCTGCTCGTGGAATTGATGTCAGTGGAATGACTCATGTCTTTAACTTTGATTTGCCAGAAGAAAAAGACGCCTTTGTTCATCGTATTGGACGTGCTGGTCGTGCGGGAGAAAAAGGAAAAGCTATTACATTTGTGACACCATTTGAAACGAAATGGTTAGAAGAAATTCAAAACTATATTGGATTTGAGCTACCGGTTGCCGAACGTCCAGTGGCGACTGAAGTTGAAAAATCAAGAGCTGCATTTGAAGCCAAGTTAAAAGCAAAACCAAAGATGAGAATGGAAAAACGCGCGGATGTAAATCGTGAAATCATGAAGATTTATTTAAATGGTGGGAAGAAAAAGAAACTTCGTGCCATCGACTTTGTAGGAACCATTTTATCAATTGAAGGCATTGAAAAAGAAGATATCGGAATTATTGATATTCAGGAAAATGTTACTTATATTGATATTTTAAATGGTAAAGGTTGGAGTGTCATTGATGGCTTAAAAACGAAGACCATTAAAGGGAAAAAACTAAAGGTTCAAAAAGCGTATAACTAAACGATTTAAAAGATGAAAAGTAAGGTCGGCAAATTCGCCGATCTTTTTTTGATATGATTAATACGTTGGTAAATGGACGGAAATGCTAGTTTATTGCATAGCAAAGCCATCAATTTGTCATACTAGTTTTATTAAGATATAAAAGCAGACGGGGAGGATTTCGTCTGCTTTTTTTCAAAATGAGGTGTAAAAATGGTACGACGTGGGTACGATAACCAAGACGAACGCTGGTTTTCCCAAGTAGAATTGGAGAAGTTAAAACAGGCAAATCATGATATTACTTGGCTTATCAATCGAGGGTATAAACTAGAAGGAAGTGTTACTTTTGTTAGTAATCGCTTTTTATTTTCAAACCGCCAACGTGAAGCATTAAAGCGTGTGATTTGTTCAAGCACATGTTGTTTAAAACGTATGAAAAAAGAGTTACCATTAGAGCAGATGAAAGGAAAGACACTCTATATTGATGGGTTCAATTTGATTATTACGCTTGAAGTAGCATTAAGTGGTGGTACCTTAGTGTTTGGGAATGATGGGAATATTCGTGACTTAGCAGGACTTCGAGGAAGTTATCGAATGATTGAAGAAACTGAACGTGCTCTTCAACTACTGGGACAATTTTTAAAGAGGTATGAAGTTTCTCATGTCATTTTTTATTTAGATGCACCCGTTTCAAACTCTAAACGGTTAAAATCCAGTATTTTATCGATCATGGAGGCGATGTCTCTTTCTGTTGAAGTGGAATTGGTTCCTAATGCAGATGTGCTACTTGTAAACAAAGGACATGTCGTCAGTACGGATGCTGCTGTTTTAGATTCGTGTCTTAGTTATTTCAATCTATCAAAAGCGATAATTCGAGAGAACCAAGTGAGTGCCATGATGGTTGATTTTAGAACGAAAGAAAGAGGGAGTATCGATGATTGAATTTATCATTAACTATTGTGCGCCAACACTTGCTCATATTAAAGTCGCTAATTTATTTAGCTATCCCCTCACATCTCTGGAAACTCTCAAAGAAGAGTTAAGGGCGGTCAATGAACAGATGAACCCATCTGGTATTTACGCCACATTACTTAAAATCGGAAAGAAAAGAGCCTTAATTTATGTCTATCAGCAACAAGCGTTAGAAATCGAATTAAGAAAATTGAAAGTAAAACAATTTTTGAGGTCAATCGGGTATCAATCCTTTAAGCTTAAAGATTGTTTAAGCCTTTTAAAAAAACGTTTGATGATCAGTGAAGAATTTCCACATGAAATAGGATTTTTCCTGGGTTATCCGTATGATGATGTAATTGGATTTATTGAACATGAGGGGAAAGACTATGCTTACAAAGGATACTGGAAGGTCTATGCAAACGTTGAGGAAATGAAAAATCTATTTCAAAAATATGCAGATTGTAAACAATACTACCTTAAGCAATATAAAGAAGGAATATCGCTACAATGTTTGTGTGATAAAATAATAGATTAATAGATAAGAAGTAGTCATTGTTGTAAATTATAAAAATTTTTATTAATTGTATCGTCGGTTTGTATGAAGGAAGGTTGATGATTTTACAGTTTTTCTACTCTTTTATTATTAAACCTGAATTATTCATGACCATTCAAAAAAGCTGTGGACAGACTAAATTTTAGTCTAAACCACAGCTTTTTATCGTTTTGATTTTAAATTTGAGTCAATTGATACTCCAAATCTCTAAAAAAGGGTAGACTCCCCCCTTGGTGATGTGTTTCTCTAAAAAATATCTCATTTTCAAAGAACGACTTCAGTCACTTACTCTAACTGAATGGCCTGAATCGTTTTTAAACAATGATGGAAAACTTCTTTGTAAGGATGGTGACTACAGAGTTTGAACATGATTCTTCGTGATTGTTTCACTCGCTTGGCAGCGATTTTAATGAGTTTGATCCGTAAGGTTTCAATCTGCATCTTAGAAAACTCATGAGGTAATGTTAATCGTCTGAATCCATTGATGAGATTGTAAGCTAACACCATGAGTTGAATTCGGTTAACATTTGTCATCCAGTGCTGATGACTGACTTTATCCATTCTAAATCCATTTTTACACTCTTTGATATAGTTTTCCATCGTCCCACGTTTAGCGTATAGACTGATAACCATCTCCGGTCTTGTTTCCATGTTCGTCACTAAAAATAAATAATCGGGAATAAGTTCGCCTGCTTTTCGTCTCACTTGAACGATGACACGTCTTGGCCGATCCCAACTTTTTGCTTGATACTCAAACTCCCCATAGAATTGTTGAGAATATTGAAGTGAACACTCTTCCAAAAAAACATCCATTACTTCTTTAGCTAAACGATAGAGAGTAGCATTTGCCTTTAAACGGATCACATAGTTTGTGTTTAACGTTTCGCATAACTTATACAGTTCCTTATGAGCAAATCCACTATCTCCGCGAACGATTCGATAGCTCGATGGAAACCTCTTTTGATAGTGTGATAATAAGGGACCGATAAAAGAAACGATATTTCGTGAGGTATAAACATTCCCCGCACGAAGCTCAACTTTTAAACAGTCTCCAGTCATTCCATCAAAAACCATGAGAGGATGAAAGCCTTGTGCTTGATAGTGGGCATTAAAGGCCTTCCCATATTGATGACCATAGGTTTGAAAATGAGTGGAATCCACATCAAAAATAAAATGATGAGGCGTTTCGACTTGATAAAATTGCGATAATAGTTTTTGATTGATGAGTTCAAATTGCTTGCTTGTTTCCTTCGTCAATCGATGAGTAAAACGAGATAAAGTCGGTTGAGAAGCTAACGAGGGCTTATCAAGCAAAGTAGTTAATAAAGGGTCAACTCGTAACTCATCCGCATCATCAGCACAGTGATAACCAGCAATGGTTTGATAAATTTGTTGGAGACAGAGGTCGTGATTCGTATGAGTTCGAATCGCCTGATCAGTCTCTAAATAAAAATACTGTTTTAAGAGTTCTGGAAACTTCATGTGATGCATAAATTCTTGGATTAACAACAGTCCTGCATCCGACGTTAAATCCCCACCCTTGAAATTAAATTTAATCTTTTTATTGAAACGAAGTTGTTCTTGATGTATCATAAAAAATGTAATCTCTCCTTAGTTTTGGTTTGGCGATTAAAACGATATCAAAAGAGAGATTATTTTCATAGTAAAATGCTTCACTTAAAAGGTGAAATAAAAAATAAAGAAAAAGCGTTGATTCCACTAAGGACTCAACGCTTTTTACATTTTTATAGTGAATAATTTAGGTTAAATATTGATTATTTTTCGATATGATAGATAAGTGAAAATGGATAATTAGTAGAGTTGGTGTCGAATCATGATACTGAAATATTGATGATATTGACAGCAAGAGTAAGGAGGCAGAGATTATGAGGAAACAATATCTAATCGGAGTCCTTATTTTACTCCTTCTGATAAGTATGGGTTTGACGTGGAAACTAAAGATGTTTGTTCGGCCTCCTTTAGCGAAAGAGCTACTAGATTTACCTTATATCGTCAATGAGGTCGACGAGCTTGGAGGCGATAACTTTCAACTTAATTGGCAAGAAATCGTGGCGATAATTGCAATGGACCCGAAAAAAGATTTAAGTCAAATTTCAGAGGAAGAATTACAGCAACAAGCTTCACTTTTTATCAGCCATCATCGAGTCTTATCCTTTGATGAAGTTCTCAATCAATTAGATTTAAATGAGAAAGATAAGAATATAGCTTATGATAACCTGAATCAATTAAAACAGTATGGTTATATTCCTTCTAAGACGGATCCCCAATCTTTTGAGATGAGATTTATTGAGTCAATTAAAGCAGGGGCGATTGAAAACTATGAGTTATATGGAATTTTGCCGTCTATTACGATTGCCCAAGCGATATTAGAATCTGATTGGGGGCAATCAGATTTAGCAAATCAAGCGAATAATTTATTTGGAATTAAAAAAGGGACGAATTGGTCAGGTGAAGTCATGAGTTTTGAAACGAAAGAAGGCTTTGATGAGTATATTATCGATGAGTTTAGGAGTTATCCATCGCTTAATGCATCCATCATTGATCATGGTCAATTTTTAGTAGCCAATCCTCGTTATACTAAAAGTGGTGTTTTTGAAGCTAAGACTTATAGAACACAGGCAAAAGCATTAGAAGAAGCGGGATATAGTACCGCTAAAGATGAAAATGGGGATAAAATTTATGCTGAAATGCTAGGTCAATTAATTCGTCAATATAATTTACAATTAATTGATCATGCTGTTTTATATTCATAGAAAACCTTTATTTTTAAATAGAGGTTTTTTTGATTATATTTAGAACTTCATCGTTGAGGCTTTTCAATCATTGATAAACATGCTATAGTTTAAGTATCGAGTTAGTTATTGCTAACTTGGTGTGGGGATATTGATAACTACTTTTTATTTTTAAAGATTAGTTAGCTTATGCTAACTCGTTGAAAAAGATATTTTTTAAATAAAGATTGAGAAGTGTCTTTTATTTTTAAGATTAGGTTAGCATAAGCTAACTTGAATAAAGTGGAGGGATAAAGATGCAGAAGTATTTAGTTGAACATTGTGCACCCACGTTAGCGGGGCTAAAGACAGCGAGTTTATTTAATTTATCTTTTTCAACTCGTGAAGAGTTGGATCAAAAGGTGTTGATGGCGAATCAAATGTTAAATGATAAAGGTCTTTATTGTGAAGTTTTACGACTGCGTCAAACCTCAGCTTTGATTTATGTGTATCGTCATCAACAGTTAGAAATGGATTTATCAAGATTAGAGAGTCAACAACTCTTATTAAAAGTTGGTTATTCTAGTGTAATGCTAAGACCATGCCTAGAATTATTAAAGGAACGTCTTTGTTATCAAGAAACATTTCCACATGAAATAGGATTATTTCTTGGCTATCCTGTAGAAGATGTCGTTGGATTTATAAGGCATCAAGGGAAAAATAGTAAGCACACAGGATATTGGAAGGTGTATGGGGATGTAGTGGAGAGTATTAAGCTCTTTACAAAGTTTAAAAAGTGTAAGCATATCTATAAGCAACGATTTGGAAGTGGTGTTTCGATTCAGCAATTAATTGTTGCTGATTAATATAATTAAAGGAGAGTGGAATGATGAGTAAAGTTGCAGTTGTGTTTTGGAGCGGAACAGGAAATACGGAAGCGATGGCAAACCAAGTAGTAGAAGGTGCAAAGCGTAAAGGAGCCGAGGTAGATTTATTTACAGCTGCTGAGTTTGAGAAGAGCTTAGTTGCTACGTATGACGCTATTGCATTTGGATGTCCGTCCATGGGCGTGGAACAGTTAGAAGATAGTGAGTTTGAACCGATGTTTGAAGCTTGTTTACCTGAGCTTGCGCATAAGAATATTGCATTATTTGGTTCATATGGCTGGGGTGATGGTCAGTGGATGGAAGAGTGGGAGTCTACTTGTTCAGAAGCTTCAGCAAATCTAGTTTGTCAAAGCGTGATTTGTAATGATTATCCTGATGAAGAAGCATTAGATGCCTGCTACCATCTTGGACAGTCATTAGTAAAATAAGAGGAAGGAGCGGAATATTCCCGCTTCTTTTTGTCATTTAATCACTTATTTTAAAGATATGTCATACGATAGCAAAAGATAGAGTGAAAGGTGTGAGTAGTTTTGAGTGAAGACATGAGAGCGCCAATTAATAAATATACCATCACGAATCTTAATTTGCGAAAAGAGCCCTCTAAATCGGCCACGATTATTACGGTGATTCCAGCCTATTCTCGATTTGAGCTCATAGACTCAGATGATGAATGGTTGAAAGTATTATACGATAACCAAATCGGTTATGTTTATAAAGATTATGTCTCGGTGACGAAGGTCACCACAAGTAATGTTCATTTAAGAGCCAAACCATCGAAAAACTCTCAGTCCATGAAAGTGATAAAAAAACATCAAGAAGTTGAAGTCGTTGATCAAGATGGACTTTGGAGTCAAGTTTTTTATAATGGAAAGCTTGGATTTATTTATAGCGGGTATTTAAGTGATGATGGGGCGAAGTCAGACCCAGATAAATTAGCCGTATTCTACACTGATATGACGAAATATGTCAATGACAATAAAATTAAAAGTCCAACTCCATTTCTCTTAGCTACAGACTTAAAGGCAAAACAAACCTATGTCTTTGAAGATGATAAAGGGACTTGGAAAGAATTATATCGTTGGCCAAGTACAATTGGTGCACCGGCTACGCCAACGATTACAGGAACTTTTCATATTAATGGTCGTAAACCTTCTTTTGGAACCGACCGTTATCAAGTGAAACATGCGACCCGAATTAAAGATGGTTATTATTATCATTCCATTTTATATGATCCAAGTGGCACACGAATTATCGATGATCGGTTAGGGGAGGCACTGAGTCATGGCTGTATTCGATTAGCTCCGGAGAATGCGAAATGGATTTATGATAATATCTTAGACGGTACCACAGTTCTTATCCATTAGAAAACGCCCAATACAGGGCGTTTTTTACATGATCACCTGCTGTTTGTTGAGTAAATCAATGTAAGACTTCATTTGTTCTTCTGTCACTTGTGGAAACGATTTATAGTAAGCGCCAACTGAAGTGAAGCGATCAATGGAATGAAGACAGATGATGTCATCTACAAATTGTCGGAACGCTTCAATCGTTTCAGTTGGGGCGACAGGGACAGCCAGAATAAGTTTTTTAGGGGCGTGAGCATGAATGGATTTAATGGCAGCAAGTAAGGTGAAGCCTGTGGCGATCCCATCATCAATTAAGATAACCGTTTGATTCGTCACAGGTGGGAACGTTTCACTTCCTCGATACTGCTGGAGTCGGCGTTTAATTTCAATCATTTCTTGTTGAATTTGTTCTTGAATATAGTCAGAAGAAACGTGGATTTGATTAACATATTCTTCATATAATAAATAATTTCCATCCATCGTGACGGCACCGATGGCAATTTCTTTATTATGAGGGGCACCGATTTTTCTCGGAATCATAAAATCCCAATCTAGTTGATAACGGCGAATAGTCTCGAGCCCAACTTCAACGCCTCCACGTGGAACGAGTAAGATGAGAGGATGATCATTCTCAAATCGTTTAAGTTGATTAGCCAGTTGTTGGCCTGCATCGAATCGGTCTTTAAAAAGCATCTAAATTCCTTCTTTCATTAAAAATGCTTTGATTATTATGTGAATTTTTGGTGATTCATATCATCAAAAACTAACGATTCAAAAAAAGTAACAAGGTGAGGAAAGATTTAAAAATTCATCGGTAACAAATTCAAAAAATTAGCATAAAATGCATTGAAATGTCATTAGAAAGGATGAATTTAAAGTGAAAGTTTTGAAACACCACATGTCTGTCTATCAATATACATGGACAAGTTTAAAATTACGAGCGGAAAAATCAATGATTGCTGAAGTTTTAACAGTAATCCCATGTCATACGAAATTTGAGGTGATTGATGTTGATGGCTTGTGGTTAAAAGTAGTATATGAAGGTCATATTGGTTTTGTCATTAAACAATCGGTTTCAGTCAGTGGGCTAGTCGAGAAATCATTGCAACTTAATTTTCAAAAAGAGGTTATTTAAATGATGGAAATCCTTATCTTTTAGATAAGGATTTTATTGTATGTAAAAGTCGAATCAAGTAAGATAATAGTATGTTATATTTTGGGATTTGATAGTAGGATGAGGTGTGAAAATGTACGATAAAAGTACACGTGTTTTGTATTTATTACAACAATTATTAGAAGGAAGAACGGTGAATAAATCAGAGATTCAAGCATTATTCGAAATTGATAGTCGAACGTTTGAACGAGATATCGCAACGTTAAGGACATATTTTGGTCAACGAATGAATCAGAGTGTAACAAATGACATTGAATATGATCACCAGCAAAAATGTTACTATTTAACACAAGTAGATCATTCAAAATTATCAAAAGAAGAGGTCTTATCACTATGTAAACTATTACTTGGGAGCCGAGCTTTTGCTCAAGAGGATTTAGATGAGCTCATTAAGCATTTACTTAATCATCTTCATGAATCTGAGAAAAAACAAATTCAATCATTTATAGGAAATGAGCGTCTTCATTTTACACCGCTTAAGCATGGTGAGCGACTCATTCCTCGACTTTGGGATTTTAGTACGGCAATCGAAGCCAATAGACAAGTACAGATGGAATATAAAAAAGCGAATCATAGCATTAGTACGTATACGATTTGTCCAGTAGGATTGGTGTTTTCAGATTATTATTTTTATGCGGTCAGTTATGTCGTGGGGAAATCAATTCCTTATCCGATTTCTTTCCGATTAGATCGCATTTTATCGTATAAGATTTTAACTGAAACATTTAATATTCCCTATTCTCAACGATTTGAATCGGGTGATTTCAGAAACAAAATTAATATGATGTATCAAGGTGAATTAATAAAGTTTACGTTCCGATTTACTGGACATTCAGTCGAAGCTGTTTTAGATAAGTTTCCAGTTTCACGAGTGATTGAAGATGGAGACGGTTATTGTATTATTGAGGCGGTGTCTCATGAACAAGGATTATTGATGTGGCTGTTGAGTCAGGGGGAATGGGTACAAGTTTTAACCCCTCATCATTTAGTTGAGAAAATGAAAGAGAAATTGATGAAAATCATAAATTTATATTAAAAAATATAAAATCCGACAAAATCTGTCGGTTATACTGACTATAATAAAAGGGTAAGGGAATACGAAAGAAAAAATTAGAAAATCAATGTGGGATAGCATTTTCTAATTAGAGAGTCAAAAATGGGTAGATGTATCATGTTCTTCGTTAGAAACTTTACGTAAAAGTCATCTGAAGAGATTTTTCTTCAGGTGGCTTTTTAATTTTGTATATAAGTCCGGATAAATTTTCTTGAGAGAAAATTGAAAGTGTTTAGTAATCCTTGAACTATAGATTTTGATATGAAAAAGTTATTAGTATTTTTTATTTATTACGTGAGATGTAGAATACATATCTGTTGACATGGATTGGAAGACATGGCTGCGCTGAATTCCATGTTCGTCGAATCACCCTCCTATTATTTTTAGCTATGTTAGTATAATCGGGTGGAAAATAGTTAAAAAGTAAAGTTGTTGTTGAACGAAAATCTAAGATTCATTCCATAAAGCATTGGTATAAATATAGGTTATTTGTTAGATACTATTGAGAGTTTTATTAGAACAGTAGATTTGAGGTGGTCAGATGAATGAGCAAAGAAACGAGGCAGTATGGTATTTCGTCATGAGTGTGTTGATAGGATGGATTTGTCTGAAGACGTTCTATGTTTTAGGCATTGTCGGTCATTTTTTATTAGTCATTGCTATAGGATTAATGGCGATTGGATTTATCAAATTACCGATGATCAAAAATAGACAACATGAAAGATATAATCATCGACTTCATCAAGGAATGCAATTAAATGAAGTTTATCAAAAGTTGAAACTAAGTTTTGATGAAGAAATGGGAGATGATAAGACGACCATTTATGTAGATAGTCGACATAACAAATGGTTTGTGATTCAAAAAGAAAAGGTTATGCCAGATTATGAAAGGATACATATTTTTGATTTTTGTGATATTGTCTCAGTCGAGTTAATAAATGAACGAATTTTTCAGATGAATCATCGAAATCATCAAAACACTGATGAGGTTTGTACACGACTTGAAGTTCAAATGATTACTCGAAATATCAAGATGCCAGAGGTTAACTTAATATTTATCACTTCAGAGATTTCATGTGCTTCAAAGCAATATCGAAGACTTTTGAGAGAAGCTGAATATATTAAAGCAATCCTAACAAGCATGAAGTATCAAGGAAATGATGAATTATATGGATGGGGGACTAATGAAAAATATGAAGAGGGGGAAGGTGAAGTTATTGAATAAAAATAAAGCTAGAGGAAATCCTCTAGTTTTATTTTTGTCGTAGATCGATTGAGGAATACTGTGCTAAAATGATCTTATTGTAAGTGAAATGTTGTAAGGAGTGTCAGAGATGGAACAAGAGACAGTATTTATTCGAAACCAAGGTGGCGTGACAGTACTGAGTGACTTACTTCAATCACTGGATCAGTGTGAAGGTTTTTGTTTTACGGTGGCCTTTATGACGTTTGGTGGAGTTCAGCTATTAGTTCAAAAGTTAAGTGAATTGGAACAACGTGGTATTTATGGTCGCGTTTTGACATCAACATATCAGCAATTTTCAGAACCGAAGGCGATTGAGAAGTTACAATCTTTTAAAAATATAGAAGTTCGTTTATATGATCAAGTCATTGAAGGGGGACTTCATGCAAAAGGTTATCTATTTATGAAAGGAGAGCTTGTTGAGGTTTATATTGGTTCATCCAATTTAACGACGAGTGCATTAAAAGAAAATATTGAATGGAATGTGAAGTTAACTAAATCAAAGAGTGATGTAATGGTTGAGGACGTATTATCTGATTATGAATTGTTATGGGAAGCTGCAGGTAGTTTAACGAAAGAGAAATTAGAAAAGTACAAAGCCAGCTATCAAAGATTTAAGGCTTTTGAAAGAGAGAGCTTGTTAGAAGTAGAAGATGCACTATTATTACCAAGTGAGGTTCGTCCAAATCTGATGCAACAAGCGGCCATGAAACGACTGAATTCACTTCGTCAAAGAGGAGAAAAGAAAGCTTTAGTGATTGCAGCAACAGGAACTGGTAAGACTTATATGTCGGCATTTGATGTCAGTCAGGTCAAACCTAGAAAGTTATTGTTTGTAGTGCATCGAGAGGAGATTTTACGAAGTGCGAAGGTCACGTTTGAGAAAGTAATGGGGGATTGTAATATATCGATGGGGCTTTATACGGGGAATGTGAAAGAGATAGAGGCGGATTATTTATTTGCAACGGTACAGACGATGTCGCGTTACTATGAGCAGTATCCACGTGATTATTTTGATTATGTCATTATTGATGAAGCACATCATGTTGGTGGCCAGTCCTATCAAAAATTATTAGATTATTTTACACCTAAATTTTTACTGGGAATGACAGCAACACCAGAACGTTGTGATGATTTTAATATTTTTGATTGTTTTGATGGTCATGTTGCATTAGAGGTTCGTCTTCGTGAAGCACTTGAAGAAAATTTGATTGTTCCTTTTCATTATTTTGGGATCCGTGATATCGAAGGTGTGAATTTAAGTGATGTTAAGTTGGATCAAATTCATGAAATAACAAAGCGACTTAAAGTCAATGAACGGGTTAATTTTATTTTAGAGCAGATGCAATTATTTGGGTATGATGGGGAATATCGTAAGGCAATTGGTTTTTGTGTTAGTGTGGAGCATGCGGAGTATATGACGCAAAAATTTAATGAAGCGGGAGTTGTAAGTGCTTGTTTAACGGGGAATCATTCTCCCGAAGAGCGACAAGTCATAATTCAACGTCTAGAAGATGATCAGGATCCATTAGAAGTGATTTTTACGGTTGATATTTTTAACGAAGGAGTCGATATTCCATCTATTAATTTGGTACTTATGCTTCGTCCGACACAATCGCCAATTATCTTTATCCAACAATTAGGTCGTGGATTACGTAAGCAAGAAAATAAAGAGTTTTTAACTGTTTTAGATTTTATTGGTAATCATCATAAATCATTCTTAACTGCGATTGCACTAAATGGTGATCGTTTTTATGATAAAGATAGTTTGAAAGTAGCCGTATCAACGGGATTCCCTGATATTCCAGGAGACAGTTTTATCATTTTAGATAGTATTTCAAAGGAGCAAATTTTAACACAATTAGAGTCTGAGAATTTTAATTCGATGGCATATTTAAGGGAAACTTACCAAGAATTTAAACGAATGAATCGAGGACAGACGCCGTATATGTTAAGTGATTATTTAAAATATGAAGGGGCACCTGATCCAGTATCGTTCATTAAAAAAGAAAAAACTTATCTTAATTTTGTTGCTAAAGTTGAACAAGATTCATTTCTTTTGTCACTTTTAGGTGCCGATGAATTTGTTAAAGTAGTGCGTGAATGGTCAGGTCAACTTCCTCTAAGGCGACCATATGAGTTCATCTTATTAAATTATTTAATGCGTCATCCTGAAGTGATGCATCTAGATTTAGAGATGGCTATCAAAGAGGTATTAAAGTATGTCGATGCCGTGTGTGAGGAAAGTGTGTTACATGCCTTACAATGTTTAGGTCAAGTTTATTATGACACAGGTGAAGTTTCTCAGTATTTAAAACTTTTCGAGTGTCTCGGTCAAACGATAGTCGTATTACCGGTATTTAATCAATTACGTCATGCCCCTCATTTTAAACCTTATTTAGAAGATGTCTTAATGTATGGATTAGTCCGTTACCAAGAGGAATTTGGAACTAATGATTATGGATTACCTTTCTTCAAGTTATATGAATCTTATACGATGAAGGAGGTTGCTAAACTGGCAAACTATGATAAAAAACATAGTGCATTTAGAGGAAGTGGATTGTTAACCTATCAGAATGATTTCTTCTTATTTGTTGATTTACATAAAGAAGAAGACATAAAAGAAAGCATTAATTATCAAGATCAGTTTATTTCAGCAGATAAGTTTCAATGGCAGTCTCCAAATGCTACAACTCAAGATTCAGAACGTGGACAAAAGATTATTCATAATAAAGAGAAGGGAATTAATCTTCACTTATTTGTGCGTAAATTTAAAAAGATTGATGGTGAAGTTCAACCATATATCTATATTGGAAGAGGAAATACCATTCACGCAGAAGGAAATAAGCCTATAACGATTCAAATGGAACTTGAGCATAAAATCCCAGCAGCGTTATATCGAGAATTTAATTATAAAGTATAACAAAAAAGAGTCTAGAACCCTTTGGTTTCAAAGACTCTTTTTGTTATTTCATTAGTTCATGGACAGCAGGAAGATCAGCGGGTGCCCAGTTTAATTTATTGAGTTGAGATTTTGACACCCAGCGTAATTCTGCATGTTCATTAGCATTCGGTGTCCCCTGAACTAACTCGCAGAGGACGGTGATTAAGTTGACAAAAATGTGTTCATATTCATGCGTATAATCATTGAATACTTGAAGAGCTTTTATTGTACAGTCTAATTCTTCCTGAATTTCACGAATAACAGCATCTTCGATACTTTCATTAGGCTCAATCTTTCCACCTGGAAACTCCCAATAGTTCGGTAGGCTCATCTTGGGTGAACGAAGCGCACATAACACTTCATCACACTCATTGATGATAATAGCACCAACGACTTTGACTGTTTTTTTCATTTGTATCACCTGTTTATTAATAATAACCATTATATCATAAAAAGCGACGTTGGGAAAAAGATTAACATGTATGGAGTATCTGAATTAGGAGGTTAGTCTCAGTCATGATAGAAAAGAGGGAAAGTAACTTTCTAGTCATCACTTTACGAGCCATTCTTCCATATAATGAACTATATGAATAGTTTGAGACTAAAGGAGAAATCGTATGTTATGGTTTGAAAGATTAAATAAAATTCAAGGATTTGATATTAATGATCCAGCTAATGCAAGACAAAATAGTTATGCTTGGTCAATGGTGGAATTAGGAGATTATATTTATGTGGGAACTTGCAGGAATATGTTGATTTCTGCTGCTACTAGTTTTAGTGGTCAATTAAATCAAAATCCTATCATTACAACTGGAATCGATAATAACGCTGAAATTTGGAGATATAAAAAGGATGGAAGCTGTCCATGGCAACGAGTCTTTAAGACTAATTCTTCCGATAATAGTTATGGATTTCGAGCGATGATTACACATCAATCGGAGTATTCTTGTGCCATTTATGCCGCAACCATTGGTGAACAGGTGTATGTCTTTAAAAGTGAGGATGGAGTACACTGGAAAAAATTATACACCCCTGAATTGGTTGGGACAAGCTCGAGAGCTTTTGCCTCTTTGAATGGTAGATTGTATATCGCCACATTGGATGAAGCCATAGGTGGAGGAATGCCATATTTATATTCAAGCCAAGATCCTGAATTTGAACCTTTTGAGTTAGTGATTAACCCTAATAGTCGTTCTTTTATTCCAAGCCAAAATCCAGTTGGTGGAGTTGATAGCTTACAAGTTTTTAATCATAAACTGTATGTAGGGATTGAGACTGAAAGTGGAGCTGAAATCTGGCGTTCGAATGATAGCTATCCAACCATGAATGATTGGACACTAGTTGCTGATAAAGGATTTGGAGATGCAATGAATCGAAATGTGATGTCTACTGGAGTCTTTAAAAATCATCTGTATATTGCGGTCACTAAAGAGTTACCACTAGCTTTATTTGCTCCAATGGGCTTTGATTTAATTCGGGTCGATAAAAATGATAACTGGGAAGTTGTTGTAGGAGGGAATCCATTAATGCCATCCTCTCCTTCGACTGGAAAAAGAAATAAAAGCATTTCGGGATTTAATTCAGGATTTAATAACATCTTTAATGTCTATGGGTGGCAAATTAAAGAATATGAGAATCATTTAATTCTTACCACCTATGATGCTTCAACGAATGTACGCCTCCTATATGAGGTGTTTCGTCAAAATAAAGAGCAATATATAGAAAATATGGGAATAGAGAATTATACAAAGATTGTTAGAGCATACTCGAAAATTTTATGCTTATTGAATAAATATAACTATCCTAAAGGATTTGATCTCTATACATCCACCGATGGTTGTCATTTTACACCAAGAGTCTTAGATGGTTTACATGATCCATATAGTTATGGCGGAAGGACTTTACTTGTGAGTCGTGAAGATGAGTTGTATCTTGGAACAGCAAATCCTTATTATGGATGTGATGTTTGGAAAGCACGTTATTTCAACTCAAATTGCTGTCATTCAAATGGTAACTTAAATGCATACTTTAATAGTTTGAATCAAATGAATGGTGAATTGCAAAAAGTTTATCCGGGGTTAATAGAAGGACTTGAGAACATGTTTACATTACGAGCTCAGGCAATGAATCAACAAAGTGACAGTTAGAAGCAATCAATACAGCAAATTTAACTCTAATTAAAAAAGAATATTAGAACGTATATGAAATATAACCTATAGAATAGACACTATCAAACAATGGCTATTCTATAGGTTTTTTGTATAAGACGAATTGTTAATACAAATACGATACTTTCTGATGAAATAGCTCGCTTCCCTACTAGAGGAGGATACCGCTTCGTGGGTAGATGACCCATGCAGTTTTCTTCCCTAAACATTTTCGTGGTTGATGAATAATGAGACAGAATGTCTGATTAATCTCTTCATTATTAACTTGTGCTAAGTTTGTCTTCTTCTGCGAGAATTGTCCAAGAAGACCATTGGTATTTTCATTTGTAGTTTGTTGTGCTTCTTTAGTTAATGGACGTGATTGACCATGAACTCCAAAATCAGGTTTAGCATGTCGTATCCAATACATCGTCTTTATTAGATTATCCGCTTTTTTTAGTAATTTTATATGAAATATAGGTAGTGATCAATAGAGAGATGCTTCAACATAATAGAGATTTTTGAAATTCATAAAAAAGTGGTTTCTAGGAAAAAATCTTTTTCATTGGCCAAAAAGGAGGTCTGAAATGAATGAGATGAAGCGATCGCTAATATGAGTGAGTTGATTTTGTAAGAGAACGGGATCATCGGTGACGATTCCATCGACCTGCATGGAAATCATGGATTGCATGGTTGATTCTTTATTGACAGTCCAAGCATAGATTTGCTTTCCAGAGCGATGAATCTGATCAATTAAAGCATATGAAATAAATGAGGCTTCGATGGAATAATAGTCTACATCTTCAAGATCTTGATAATCGCCGTAAGCTAACGCAGTGATGTAGACGGTTTGAATTTTTGGATTGATCATTTTGACGGCTTGTAAAACGCGATAATCCATCGCACCGATGAGACATTCTTTTTCCATGTTATATGTTTTAATGAGTTCAATGACTTTCCGTGCAACATCAACGGGATGATCTTTTGCTTTAATTTCAATCATCAACGTAATCTGACCTTTACTACGTTGTAGGACTTCTTCAAGCGTTGGAACTGGTTCGCCGTCAAATTCTGAAGAGAACCAGTTTCCTGCTTCAAGTGTTTGAATGTCCGAATAAGTGGCTTCACTGACTTTTCGATTAAAGCCAGTTGTTCGTTTGAGATTAGCATCATGCATTAAGATAATTTCACCATCTTTTGTTTGTTGAACATCAATTTCTGCCATATGCGCGCCACTTAATATGGCGTAGTCTAAGGCGGCTAATGTATTTTCAGGTGCATGAGTGGCTGACGCTCGATGAGCAATGATTTGCATTTCATCAGATAAGTGTTGGTTAACATTGTAAAGATTATCTGGACTAATGAGCTCCCCAACTAACAGGCTTAAAATAAGAGTCGTACTTACTAATAGAATTGGATGTTGGCGCTTTGAAGCATAGCCTGAAAAGAGGTGAGGGATAAAACTATGAGGCGATTGAACATATAATGTCGTTATAAAAGCACAAGTTCCAATTAGGAATAGACTTGGAGCGATGATGGTTAACATGTTTTTAATCATTAAGGAAGCGTTAAAAAAGACCATCATGGCTTGCGATGATGGAAGTATTACTTTAATGACAAGTGCACAACTGAAAATAAAAAATCCATAAAGGGTCATAAAGGCAATCGCGACTAATAATGACCAGCTTATTAGTAAGGGGATAAGCTGACGAACGTTTTTTTGGGTCAGTTGAAAGCTTTCCTGACAAGCGGATAAAACAGATGTTTTTTTATAAATAAAAACCGGACAAGTAAAAATAAAGCGAAGGCATAATAATTCAATGAGGACGATAAAAGCGAAATACATTGGATGTAAGGGAGCCCTTTGATAAATAAAGTCAAATAAAAACTCAGTCATCGAGGCTCCATCTAAAAAGACAAATTTAAAAACAAAGGCGGATACTGGGATGAAAAAAATTAAAGGAAATAGCAATATAATATTCTTTGGATAAAGGATCGTACAGGATTGTTTAATACTTTGCTCAATTAATCTAAAAATAGAAGGTCTCTGTTGATAAATGGCAGATTGAATGAGAATGAAAATGGCCTGAATTTCAAAAAAGAAATAATAGCCTAAACAAAGAATCATTGAAAAACCTAGAATAAGGGTAGAGGGGGAAAAGATAAAGTGATAGATGACGCTAGGACTTAAATAAGTTAAATCGGCTTGTTGCATCATTGAGGTTAAGATTGAAAAAAAAGTAGGAATAATGACGACTAAAGCAAAGAATTTATGAATAAGTTCAAATAATAAGAGGGTAAGCCAATTCCATTTCATATAGTATAGTGTTTGTTTAATCAGATGAAGCATTCTCTTGTCCTCCCTATCCGCCGTAATGCTTAATCATATGCAGAAGATTTAATTAATTTGCTTCATGATGAAAAGATTTAATCAAAGACATGATGAAAGTGAGTGGTCTTTGATTTGTCATAACGAGTTCTTGAGGGGATCGACCTATCTTTTAGACAGAATAGCGTAAAATTGACTAACTTGAAATTTTTAGGGTGAAACTAGCTTGAAAGAGGAAGTTAAAAACCTCAATCATTGTTTACTAATTGATTAAATATCAGAGGTTATAGTTTATAGTATGACCGCATATGTGTTGAATCATGAGATAATATTAGATAATATGTTATAAAATTAGGTAGTAAGGGATAAAAATAAAGAGTAAAGTTTAGTCATTCTTAATCTATAATGAATGAAATAGACTTTGAGTTTAGATGTAGTTCTTGTATAATAGAAGTTATAACAAATAAGTGAGGTTAAATATGAAAAAACGTTATTATACTAATTTTGAATTTTACTATGATGAAAATACGATGGACATTCCGCAGCATATTCTAGAAAGTGAACAATTATCAGATGCGGCTAAAAATATTTATATTTACTTCATCTATTTAATCACTGAAAATGTAGAAGATGTTTTAGATGCACTCAGTCGAATTGATGAGGCGAAAAAGGATTTAGAACCAGGACTTGAGGAACTTTTAGCTTGTGGATTAATTAAAACTGAGATTAAAACGAATGAAGCAGGCGAAGAAGAAGTACACTATATTGTTACCAAAGAGATGAATGAGTAAGCGTTAAGCTTACTTTTTTTATAAGTAAGAAGTAAAATGGAATGAGCAATCGTTATTATTGAAAGGTTATTATCTTTTTTTACATTTATTTTGCCTGTTTTAATGGTCTATTTAAGTCTCATATCAAATAGCGAAACTAAGACAAGTTTTTTTATTCTGCCGTTAGTTTCCGTTTAAGTTGTTTTAGAACTTTAAGTTTAACGTAGCAAATGAAAGTGGTTATTTATTTCGAGATAGTAGCAATTGCTCTCATTTTTCATAAAATAAGATGAAAAGTTAGGAGTGATAGAATGAATTATTCAAATATTCGAATCGTCAATCAACCTTTCAATCCAGCTCTTGGGTGGACAACTATCAATCAAGGACTAAATAGTATTCAAATTCCATCGAGACCTCCATTTTATGGACCTAGCATAGGAAATAATATGCCATCAAGTGGAGGTTCGCAGCCTTCTGGTAGTCAAATGATGCCAACAACGCCAGCTCCAAATTTTACGCCTCAAAAAAATCAAAATCAATTTAGTACCTTTGCAATTGATGCAGGTAGTATTAGTGGCTGCTTATATCGATGGGTATATATTTGGCCATCAAGTTCAAATCAAGGATTTTGGCTTTATTTAACGTATGTAGGTCGCAGAAGTATTGCTGGTTTTAGATCATCAGGATGGGGATTTAGTTATTATGGAATGGATGTTAATCAAATTGATTCGTTCCAGTGCTATTAAGATAGAACCTTTCTAACCATTCGGTTAGGAAGGTTTTTTAATAGTAAAATATTGAAAAATTAAAAGGGTTGGTGCAACAAAGACGTTAATAAGAGCAAAGCATTTAAAAAGAGGTGACATCGTTGCAATGGTCAGTTGACCATAGCGAGATGCTGGTGATGAGGGCATTTATTGAGGTATCTTCAAGGAAAAATATTGGAATAATTTATATTAAATATCATTGAAATGCGGTATACGTTAGCGCAGTCAGGATTGGTGGATAAAATTCGACAAAACTAGGCGTTATAACGCTCTCATCTTATGGGGAATAGAGTTTCAAAAAAATTGTGTACGTTTTCATATAGTTTCATTGAGTTTTTTTTCACAAAGTTATTGTTCAAAAATTCACAACATGCTATAATGAAGACATCAAGGAAAATATCAATAAAAAACATGAGAGGGGTTTTCTAGCATGAGAACTGAGAAAGAATTTATCAACTATATTAATGAATGTCCAACAAACGTTAAAATCCGAGGAAACCGACAAAGTATCATCTTATCTTGTGAAGATACTGAGGTAAAATTCCCAGTGGTTGATCATATTTATACACGTTTTGTGTGCTCATTATCACATGCAGAAATATTATCAATGGGGCGATTAGAAGAAATTACAATAGAAGGATTAGAGGCATTAGCGATGGCAGCTATGAATCGAAAAGCATCAAGCTTTGACTTAGCATTCCAAGCTTAAGTAAAATAAAAAAATAGTAACAATAGAGCGAATTAAGCTCTATTTTTTGATTGATTCGTATTAATAATATATCTATTTTAAGGAAAATTATGGTATATAGTGAAGATGAAAACGTTCTATTTACTAAAAAAATCGAAAAAAAGACTTTACAATTCGAAATTTATTAGCTAAGATGAATACAAATATTCGCGTTGAAGAGGAATAGTAGAGATTAACCTTTTTTGTAGAGAGAGAATGGTTGGTGAAAATTCTCAAAAAGGAATCTTGAACCAGCCTTGGAGCTCTGTACCGAAAGATTGAGTAAGCTACAGCGGTTAATCTCGTTATCGATTTTAAAGATATGATAATAGAGCCATGGACTATGATCATAATTAGGGTGGTACCGCCGTTTTTGGCCCCTTACTTGGGGAGCAAAGCGGCTTTTTTTTTGTATACAGGAAACGCCGAGATGCCCCTTAAACTAGATGAAAGATAAGGATGAACCTTATCTAGGAACTTAATTTAGATTTTAGGGAGTGACGTAAGATGAGTAAGAAATTTGTTCAAGCCATTACTGCCATTGATGAAGATTTTGCGCAGTGGTATACCGATGTTGTAAAGAAAGCAGAATTAGTTGATTATTCGAGTGTAAAAGGGTGTATGATTGTCCGTCCATATGGATATGCCATTTGGGAAAACATTCAAAGCTATTTAGATAAAAAATTTAAAGAAACAGGGCATGAAAATGTTTATATGCCGATGTTAATTCCAGAATCACTATTACAACGTGAAAAAGATCATGTCGAAGGATTTGCACCGGAAGTGGCATGGGTGACACATGGTGGGAATGAGAAGTTAGCAGAACGATTAGTCGTTCGCCCAACGTCAGAAACTTTATTCTGTGATCATTATTCAAAAATTGTTCAAAGTTATAATGATTTACCAAAAAAATATAATCAATGGTGTTCGGTTGTTCGTTGGGAAAAAACAACGCGCCCATTCTTACGTACCACTGAATTCTTATGGCAAGAAGGTCACACCGTTCATGCGACGGCTGAAGAAGCTCAAGAAGAAACCTTGTTAATGTTAGATACTTATGCCAAAATGTGTGAAGAATTCTTAGCCATTCCAGTAATTAAAGGGCAAAAAACAGAAAAAGAAAAATTTTCTGGAGCCCATTCAACGTATACGATTGAAAGCTTAATGCACGATGGAAAAGCATTACAAAGTGGAACATCACATAATTTTGGAACCGGATTTGCGAAAGCTTTTGATATTAAATTTGCAGATAAAGATTCTGAAATGAAATATGCACATCAAACATCATGGGGAGTGACAACACGTTTAATCGGTGCGATTATCATGGTACATGGAGATAGTTCAGGTCTTGTTTTACCACCAAAAGTAGCGCCAACACAAGTCGTTATTATTCCAATTGCCGCACACAAAGAAGGTGTGATTGAAAAAGCGAATGAATTACAAGCACGCTTAGCAACTGTCGCTCGTGTCAAATGTGATACATCTGATAAAACACCAGGATGGAAGTTTAGTGAATATGAAATGAAAGGAATTCCTGTTCGTGTAGAAATCGGACCAAAAGATATTGAAAATCATCAAGCAGTCTTAGTTCGTCGTGATACACGTGAGAAAATCGTCGTATCACTCGATGAATTAGAAATAAAAGTTGCAGAATTATTAGAAGACATCCAACGTCATTTATATGAAAAAGCTTTAGCGAAGCGTGAAGCGATGACATATACAGCGAAGACGATGGATGAATTAAAAGAAAATGCACAGAATCGTCCAGGTTTCACAAAGGCTATGTGGTGTATGAATCAAGCTTGTGAAGATAAAATTAAAGAAGAAGTTGGATTTACATCACGCTGTATGCCATTTGCTCAAGAAGAAATTTCACAAACGTGCGTCTGTTGTGGAGAAAAAGCGAAGACGATGGTTTACTGGGCCAAAGCTTACTAATCGATTCTATTTTTAAAAGTCAAGCTATCGCTATTTAAACATTAAACAAGTGAGAAAATAACAAGAAAATCAAAGTGGGAAAAATTAATCAATATATAAGAAGCAGTAAAGTTTTTACGATGGAAAACTTTACTGCTTCTATCGTTATCCGATGTTTCTAACATTTTAAAACTTTAACTTTGACGCCACACATATAAAAGATTTATTAATTTTATATAGTTTAAAATTTTATGCATATTTTAATGATTTGCTTCTTATAATGTGTTATCAGAACATTAAAGGAGCTAATAATCATGAAAAAATTTGAATACCGATTAGAGGAATTACATATTGATATTAAATCAGCTTTAAATCCAGCATATACTGAGCTTCATGATCAGCTTGAAGAAAAGTTAAATGAACTTGGAAAAGAAGGATGGCGACTTTGTGGTGTCAACGGTTGCTTATATTATTTTGCACGGGAACTTTAGTCCTATATAATAAGGATAACAAACATAGAAATTAAGGGGAAAAATTAATTTAGCTTTATTTAGAAGAAGTATTAAGTGTGTCTCACTTGTTACTATCCTTTAAATAAAGCTTTTTTTTATAATAATTAAACATCTGGTGATTAGAATAAAATAGATTCAATGAGTCAATGAAAGATGAAAATGAAGGTTTTAAAAAGAAAAATGAATGAAAATGAGTGAGTTGATAGTAATTTATGTAGCCATCATCTATTTAGATTGTTATTGTGATTGATTTTGAATGAAAATGAATGAATTTGATTGAAAAGGATTGACTTTTGTAAACGCTTTTCTTATAATAAAATTGTAATTAAGTTAAAACATTCAAAAAAATAAGTTTAGTTAATAATATCAGTAATAATTGGATAAGTTATGAGATGAGGTGAAAAAGTGATTACGGAAGAACGACATCAATTGATTGTATCTGAATTAAAGCAAAAAGGATCAGTAAGAGTCGCAGATCTTGTTGAAAAATTTAATATCTCTGAATCCACGATTCGTCGTGATTTAGTTCAATTAGAGGCATTAAATTACTTAAAACGTGTACATGGTGGTGCAGTACCTGTTCAGAATAAGTTTGTTGAGAAAAGCTTTAATGATAAATCACATCAATTTGTTGCACAGAAGGATCTGATTGCCCAGTATGCTGCTTCATTAGTCGACGAAGGAGATAGTATTTATCTTGATTCTGGAACAACGACTTACGAGATGATTAAATATTTGAAAGGGAAAGAAATTGTTGTGGTAACCAATGGGTTATCACATGTTGAATCGCTAATTGAATACAATATTCCTTGTTTCGTCCTTGGTGGAAAAGTGAAGCAAAAAACAAAAGCGGTTGTTGGCTATGAAGCTATTTCGGCCCTTCATCGTTACCGTTTTGATAAATGTTTTATGGGAAGTAATGGGGTTCATTCGTTACATGGATTTACAACCCCTGACCCAGAAGAAGCAATGATTAAGGAAAATGCGATTAAAGCTTCAAATGACATCTTTATCTTAGTAGATGATAGTAAGTTTGGAGAGGTCAGTTTTACAAGGTTTGCAGAAATAGGTGAGGCAACCATCATTACAAATAGTGACGATGATTTGACACAATATCAAGATAAAACAACAGTGAAGGTAGTGAGAAAATGATTTATACGGTAACACTAAATCCTTCCATTGATTATGTTGTAAACATGAATCAATTAACGGAAGGTGCAGTCAATCGAGTAAACACAGAACATTTTTATGCAGGTGGAAAAGGAATTAATGTTTCGCAAATTTTAAATCAGCATGAGATTGATAATATAGCACTTGGTTTTATTAGTGGGTTTACAGGTGATTTTATACAGAGTAGCCTACACGAAAAAGGGATTAAAACAGACTTTATTCAGTTAAAAGAAGGATATTCACGTATCAATATGAAAGTGAAGACACTATCTGATGAGACAGAAATTAATGGATCAGGACCAAAGATTTCAAATGAGGAAATTGAAAAATTATATCAAAAGCTAGATGGTTTAACTTCTGAAGACACGCTAGTGCTAGCTGGTAGTATTCCTGCTTCATTACCAGATGATTTTTATGAACAAATCATGAAATATGTCGCACCAAAACAAGTGAAGGTTATTGTTGATGCGACGAAAAACTTATTATTAAATGTCTTAAAATATCAACCATTCTTAATTAAACCGAATCATCATGAAATTGCCGAAATGTTTAATGTAACGATTTCTAGTACAGAAGATTTGTTACATTACGGAAATCAGTTAAAAGAGATGGGAGCACAAAATGTTTTAATCTCAATGGGGGGAGATGGTGCGATTTTAATTTCAGAAACTGGAGAGATTTATCGTAGTAATGTTCCAAAAGGAACAGTTAAAAATTCGGTTGGTGCGGGTGATTCAATGGTAGCTGGATTTATTGCAGGTTACCAAAAAGATGCTAGTTACGAAGAGGCATTACGATTAGGGGCTGCGAGTGGAAGTGCAACAGCTTTTTCAAGTGATGTGGCAACTAGAGGGTATATTGATGAATTAGTATCACAAATTAATGTAACTAAATTATAAAATGGAGGTTAAATGATGAGGATTAAAGACTTATTAAGTAAACAGTCAATCAACCTAGATTTGAAAGCAACTAGTAAAATAGCTGCCATTGATGAATTAGTCGATTTAGTTCATGCAAGTGGAAACTTAAGTGATAAGGAAGCGTATAAAAAAGGCATTATTGCTCGTGAAGAGCAAAGTACAACGGGAATTGGCGAGGGAATCGCTATTCCACACGCCAAAACGAAAGCGGTTAAAAAAGCTTGTTTAGGAGCAGCTGTCAGTAAATCAGGGGTGGACTATGAATCATTTGATGGAAGTTTAGCTCATTTATTCTTCATGATTGCCGCTCCAGATGGAGCGAATAATACACACTTAGAAGTATTATCTCGTTTATCAACGATTCTAATGGATGAAGATTTCCGTAAAAATTTAATGAATGCCAACTCAGTCGATGAGTTCTTATCATTAATTGATGCAAAAGAAACAGAGGCTTTCCCTGAAGAAACGGAAGAACCAAAAGATGATTTCTATGAAACTCCAAAACGTGGAGATGCTCAATATCCTCGTGTTTTAGCAGTCACAGCTTGTCCCACAGGGATTGCTCATACGTTCATGGCGGCAGAAGCATTAAATAAAAAAGGTGCTGAGATGGGAATCTCAATTAAAGTTGAAACAAATGGATCAGCAGGAGCTAAAAATGTTTTAACAAAAGAAGAGATTGAACATTGTGATGCGATTATCGTCGCAGCTGATAAAAAGGTTGAAATGGCACGTTTCAATGGTAAAAAAGTCATTCAAACAAAAGTAGCAGACGGAATTCATAAATCAGAGGAGTTAATCACTCGTGCTATTAACGGAGATGCTCCCATTTATCATAGTGCAGAGGGTTCTAGTGACGTTGAAGAGGAATCAAACGAAAGTTTAGGACGCCAATTATATAAACACTTGATGAATGGAGTTTCAAATATGCTCCCATTCGTTGTAGCAGGGGGGATTTTAATTGCCCTCGCCTTCTTATTCGATGATCGTGCGATTGATCCAGCTAATTTTGGATCAAATACCCCATTTGCAGCATTCTTTAAAACAGTCGGAGATGCAGCGTTCGGATTCTTATTACCAGTTTTAGCAGGATTTATTGCTGTAAGTATTGGCGATCGTCCAGCGATGGTTGTTGGATTTGTTGGAGGATTATTAGCTAGTACAGGTGGAGCAGGATTCTTAGGGGCTTTACTTGCTGGGTTTATTGCTGGATATTTAGTATTAGGTTTACGTAAAGTCTTCTCATTCTTACCACAATCACTGGAAGGAATTAAACCAGTCTTATTATATCCATTATTGGGGACACTGTTAATTGGTGTCATTATGACATTTATTATTAATCCACCAGTTGCTTTCGTTAATAATGCGTTAACAGGATTCTTAAATGGTCTAGGAACAAGTTCAGCAGTTATTTTAGGGATTGTAGTAGCGGGTATGATGGCAATCGATATGGGAGGACCATTTAATAAAGCCGCTTATGTCTTTGGGATTGCCTCATTAGAGTCAGGAAATGAAGCGGTTATGGCAGCGGTTATGGCCGGAGGGATGGTACCACCACTTGCGATTGCTTTAGCGACAACATTCTTCGGAAATCGATTTACAAAACAAGAACGTGACTCAGGGAAAGTTAACTATATCATGGGATTATCATTCATTACAGAGGGTGCGATTCCATTTGCAGCTGCAGATCCATTAAAGGTGATTCCTTCATGTGTCATTGGTTCAGCTGTTGCAGGGGCATTAACGATGATTTTTGGTTGTACGTTACCAGCTCCACACGGTGGAATCTTCGTTTTACCAGTAATCGGAAATTGGTTTATGTATTTAGTAGCTATTTTAGTTGGCTCAATTATTGGAGCTGTCATTTTAGGATTCTTAAAACGTTCAAAAAATAAAGCATAGCTAGCGCTAAAAAGCTTGAGATCAATGTGTCTCAAGCTTTTTATTATGTCATAATAAAAGCTATCGTCATAGATAGCTCTTAAGGTTAGTGATTATTGGCAATCTTTTAATTGTCCATTGGCAATTAAGAATTCTTTAAATAATGGCAGTTTAACGATTAATTCATCGCAAAATTGACGCCATTCAGGTAAACGATGATTATGGCGTTGTGACCAGATGTTCATTAATTGCAGATAATTCGTTGAAATACGTCCCGTCATTTTTAAGCCAGCAGGTGTTGAGTATAGAAGTTTTAAATAATCTTCTTTTGATTTTGTTTCGTTATAAACTTGTTGAAGTTCTTTTAAACGCTCAATAATGACTGAGTCCGTATATTCATTAAACGCTGCTTCTAAATCAAATTTACTAATACGATGCATGGTACTCATCCCTGTAATGATATCCGCAAAGTGATAACGCTGAAATTCAATCCAAGCTTTATTTGTAAAAGTAATGTCCATATTAACAACAATTCCTTTAGCAAATGAACAGTGTCCACTATTTAGAGGAGCTTTTAATAATTTTAATGCACGTGTATAGTGACGATTTTCACCAGTAATCTCTTCTTTTAAAAGGTTAGCTTGTTCAATACAATGTTGTTCATCATATTCTTCGATCATCGCATAACCACTTGAAATAAGGGTCTCTTCTAAATCATAGACACGAAAATTTGTTATAACATTCATTATGTTTCTCTCCTCTTTTTTTTGTAAAATAAAATTTTATCTTCTTGAATTCCGTCATTTAAGAACGAATAATCTCGAACTAAATGATAACTTGAAACCTTAAGTTAAGCAAGATGAAATAGTTTACAATTTAGATTATTTTCTTGAGTTTAAAATAAAAGATTTCAAAGGTGAAAAGAAAGGTAAAGGGAGTGATTGAAAAGTGAAAGTGTTGTTAAAAAATGTCGAACTTTTTCTAAGAGAGGTGCATAAACTAATAGAAAAGGAAAGGAGGAGATCAACATGAGTCAAATGATTCCTAAAATTATTCATCAAATTTGGATTGGCGATTCAGAAATTCCTAAACAATGTTTACAGTATATCGATTCATGGAAAAAACATCATTCAGATTGGGAGTATCGATTATGGACTGATGAAAATATGATTAAACTCCAGAATCAAGAGCTTTATGATTCAACGACAAATATTCGACAAAAAGCGGATATTGCACGATATGAATTACTATACCGTTTTGGAGGGGTTTATGTGGATATTGATATGGAATGTTTCAAAAACATTGAGCCATTGTTAGATGGGGTTGAATTTTTTGTCGGTACTGAAGATGATTTTTATTTTTCAAATGAATTGATGGGCTGTGTTCCTTATCATGAGCTCATGTGTGAATTAGTTGAAGGAATACCTGCTTCTATAAAGTCTGATTATAATTTGACGATTGACGAGCAGAGTGGACCGATTTATATTACGAAATATTTGTTATGGATGCCTCAAGTTACAGTTGTTGAACAGGAAGTTTTTTTTCCAGAACAAAGTTGCCAAGCTAATCTTAAAAAAAGTTATGCCGCTCATCGGGCTAAATTATTAGCCTCTCTTTAGGGGGAGTTAGACATCCTTTAAGTGTTAGTAAATTCTCTTGATTCCTCCTCATAAATTTGATATTCTTCTTTAAAGATTAATATTTGAAAGGATATCAATAATATGAGAAAACATTATGGGGTTTTAGCAACTCTTTTATCAGCTTTTATATTCGGATTTACCCCCATCTTAGCAAAGTGGACTTATCTAGGAGGAAGCAACGCCATTAGCCTGACATTTTATCGCTCATTTATGGCGCTTCCTGTCTTGTATGTTATTCTAAACAGTCGAGGAGTTTCATTAAAGATCACAAAAAAAGAAGTCATGCATTTGTTAATGGTGGGTGGCTTAGGACAAACTTTAACAACGTTAACATTGTACGCATCGTATAATCATTTATCAGTTGGAATGGCAACGACGTTACATTTTATCTATCCTATTTTTGTGGTACTGGTAGGTGTTTTATACTATCATGAGTCATGGTCACATGCTAAAATTATCGCTATTGGTTTAGCGATCTTTGGGATGTTGACTTTTATTGATCAAACAGGGGATATTAGTTTCATAGGCGTTTTCTTAGCATTTTTATCAGGCGTGACCTATGCTTTTTATATCTTATATATTGATAAGAGTGGCTTAAAACAGATGGATCCGTTTAAATTGACCTTTTATTTAAGTCTAGTGGTTTCCATCTGTGTCTTTATTTATGGAATTTCGACACAAACCTTGGCATTCTCATTAACACCATGGTCTTGGTTTTTGACACTCATGGTAGCACTGCTTGTAACAGTAGGTGCTGTGGCCTTACTTCAAATCGGAATTCGATTAATTGGAAGTACAAAGACCTCTATTTTATGTTTAGCTGAACCGATTACAAGTGTTGTTTGTGGAGTATTATTATTAAATGAACAACTTTCAATCATGAAACTGATTGGTTGTGCATTTATTTTACTATCGTCCTATGCGATTACAAAAGATAAATAAAAATATCTCACAAGTGTGAGATATTTTTTTATGCATGACAGAGATAGACAAGTTCCTTCTTTTTCACATGGTAAAATAAGAGAATATGAAGGGGGAAGCACGATGAAAAATCCTAAATCATTTACAACATTTTTGGAAGGATTTAATTTGGGGGCGATTTTAGCATTAATTTCACTAGGTGGAGCCTTGTTAAATAGTCAGACCATTCAGATATATAGTTTGATTCTAATTTTAATCGTAACGAATGGTATCGTTGTTGGAGTTGTTCGACAGTATTTATTAATTCAATTGACTTTAACAAAAAACATGACTCGGTCATTTAAACAATCGAAAGATCAAGTTCCAGGCCGATTATTAGAGATGAGAAATTATAAACTTGCAGATACATTAAAGTTATTGGTCGGAATTAGTGCCAGGTTACGAATGAATATGTGTGGTGTCGTAGTTTTAATGTTGCTACTCCTGTTAACCTTATTTTTACCAACCATTTATACCTATCGATTGGCCTCAGACATGATGATGTTTAGCTTGATGTGGAGTTTTATATTAATAATTTATACGTTTAAAATTATTGGAGAGATTAATCACAATTATCATTATCTACAAAATCAAATTACTTATTTATTAGAGATACATCAATTTAATCGAGCAGAGATGAGACAAAAGCAAAGTTAGTGGACTATCTATTGGGTTAGATGGTCTTTTTTTAATGTTAGTGATTAATAAAGTGCATATACTATTAATAAATCATTCACTTTTAGTGGAGGAAATGACTTAGGGATTGAAAAAGTTTTGGATAGAGGAGAGCCAATTCATGTTCGAGGGGATAAGGGGGAAGTAGCATTGAGAAGTGAATTTTCAAAAGTCACTATTTTTCGCGCCATTATAGGATGTGGAATCATCCAAGTTTTAATGGCGATGATGAGTGCAAGTACCGTGAGACAATTATCTTGGAAAGTGGAAGCCATTTGTTATGTTATGATGAGTGCTTATATCATTTGGCAGTCAACTTATCGTTTGAAATCTTTTAAAAAAGATATAGGAGGGTTACAAAATAAAGAGTTACTTTGGTGTGTTTTACTCGTTTTTATGACTCAATATTTTATGTCAGTAGGGGGATATCAAGTTGTTTTAAGTATCCTTTTTTATACGAACGAGAGGTTAGCGATTCAAGTTTATGAAGAACCTTTACTTCGCTTTAGTAGCCAGCAAGATTTATTATTTGCGTGTCTCACTGTCTCAATTTTAGTCCCTATCTTTGAAGAGTTTTTATTTCGTGGAGTGATTCTGTCCCGATTCATGAATTGGTTTTCAATGATAGGAGCGTTAGCCATCATGGCGCTTTGTTTTGGTTTTCTTCATGGGGTTGATTTCCTCGGAGCAACCATATTTGGATTTTTATGTGGAATGCTATATCTCAAATTCGAAAATATTTGGGCTCCTATTTTAGTTCATCTTTTAAACAATGCGTTAACTTGCTTATCCTTTTCGTTAGGGCAAGCGGTTCATCCATCATTAGCCGCCTTGACTCAAAGTTATATTAATCATCAGTTTAAAGAGGGATTAGTCTTGTTAAGTGTAGGAATGATTTTGTTATTTTTTACAATCAAACGCTTGAATTCAATCCGGCCCGACTAGAGACGCTTTTTATTGGATAAAATAAAAGAAGTTAAACGATAAAAAGGGTGATAGTTGTGAATAAAGAACGAACACTAATTCAATCAATTAAAAAGTATATCGTCCCGCTAATTCGTTGGATCGGATTGAGTTTATTTATGGGAATTCCAGTGGGAATTATCGTTGGTTTTTTTAAACAGGTGTTAAGTTTAGCCAATCAATTTCGTGGTGATCATCCATGGTTAATTTATGGACTCCCTTTGGCAGGGATATTGATTAGTTATTTATATGTTAAAGCTGGCAGAAATGCATATACAGGAGAAAATTTATTGAAATCAGAAGTGATGCAAGCTTCAAAAGATATTCCTATCTATATGGTGCCCCTGATCTTTTTTGGTTCCCTTTTAACGACTTTTTTTGGAGGATCGGCAGGAAAAGAAGCAGCGGGTGTTGCGATGGGAGGGACACTAGCCGATGCAATTGCTCACCGTTTTAAATTAAGTGAGGAGGAACAACGAACACTCGTCGTGATAGGTGTTGGAAGTGGATTCGGCGTATTATACGATGTACCGCTAGCAGGAGCAATTTTAGGCATGGAATTAGTGCTGAAAGGGAAATTTCATTATGAAGCGTTGGTTCCTGCTTTTGTAAGTAGTGTTGTCGCGAACAAAGTGGCATATCTTTTAGGAGATCAAGCAATTGTTTATCCAGCATTAGACTTAGGTGGTTTTTCATTGCTATTAATTGTGAAGTTAATCGGGTTAGGAATTTTGTTTGGAGTTGTTTCCATTTTATTCAATATGGCACTAGATACAGCACCTAAAGTTTATAGTCAATTAATCAAAAATCCAGTTATTAAAGGGATTGTAGGGGGATGTTTAACGATTGTGTTATTTTGGATTGCAGGAGATAATTATAATGGCTTAGGTCAATCCTTTATTGCAAAGTCGTTTGAAGAATCTGTGAGTTTGATGGAATGGATTTGGAAAATTATCTTTACGGCTGTAGCATTAGGTTCAGTCTTTCAAGGTGGGCGTGGAAATCCAACCTTTTTTGTGGGAGCGACCTTTGGGAGTGCTATCGCGCCTTACTTTAATCTCGGGATTCCCTCTGTTGCCGCATTAGGGATGATTGGTGTATTTTGTGGAGCTGCTAGTTTACCCTTAACCGGAATAGTTATGGCAATCGAGTACTTTGGCGCGAATGAAGTGATGGCCATTATTCTTGTCATGACCATAACTTATATGATTTCCGGGTTTTATGACCTTTTTAGTACGAACAAACTTGCGAAAGGAAAAAAGGAACTATTTGAAGCACAAATTAAATCATGAATGAAAAAAGATAGGTATCCCTATCTTTTTTAGTTGGCTTTTAACGTTAGACCGACCGGACAGTGATCAGAACCTAAAATTTCAGGATAAATACAAGCATCTGCTAAGCGATCTGTTAACTTGGCTGATGCAATAAAGTAGTCAATACGCCATCCAACATTTTTAGCACGAGCATTCGCACGGTATGACCACCATGAATAGCATTCTTCTTTTGTTGGATAAAAGTGACGGAACGTATCAACAAATCCAGCATTTAAAAGATGTGTCATTTGGTTACGCTCATCAGGTGTAAATCCAGGATTTTTCGTATTTGTTTTTGGATTTTTTAAATCGATTTGTTGATGGGCCACATTTAAATCACCACAAATAATCACAGGCTTTTTAGACTCTAAATCTGTTAAATATGAACGGAAATCTTGCTCCCATTGCATACGATAATCTAAACGAGCCAGTTCATTTTGTGAGTTTGGTGTATAAACCGTTACTAAATAAAAATCTGAATACTCTAGTGTAATCACACGTCCTTCTTGATCGTGTTCTTCTATCCCAATTCCATAAGCCACCGATAAAGGTTCATGCTTCGTAAAAATGGCTGTTCCTGAATATCCTTTTTTTATAGCATAATTCCAATACTGATAGTATCCATCCAATTCTAAGTTGATTTGTCCTTCTTGTAGCTTTGTTTCTTGAACACAGAAGAAGTCGGCATCAACCTCGTTGAAAAAGTCTAAAAATCCTTTTTTGACACAAGCACGTAGTCCGTTTACATTCCAAGAGATAAACTTCATTCTCATCTTCCTCCTTTTTCGATAAGTTTACCCTAAATCAGTCAAAAAGTCCAATTGGATGATTGAGAATCTATTTAAAAAGATCGATCAATGAGATCGACCTTTTTTTGTTTAATATAATTTAAACCGTTTATGAATAGGTTTTGTCGGAAGTGTAACACGAAAGGTCGTTAAACCATTTACAGTACTAGTGACTGAAATTTTTCCTTGATGTTGGTCAATAATTGATTTGGCAATAGCTAATCCAAGACCGTAGCCTCCCGTTTCCCGTGCTCGAGAAGAATCAACTCGATAAAATCGTTCAAAAATTTTATGAAGATGTTCTGAAGGAATTCCTTCACCTTCATTGCTAATTTCTAATTGATAAATAGCTCCAATTCGATGAAGATTTATTTCGATTTTTGTCTGAATAGGGGCGTGTTTAAGGGCGTTATCAAGGAGAATAACGACGACTTGTTGTAAACGCGCTTCTTCACCGGTATACATGAGATCGGGTTCGATGTTCATTTGAAGCTCTTTTCCAGATTCAAAGATGAGGGACTCGAATGGAAGGATGACATTCATCATCGATTCACTTAAATTAAAAGAGCTTGATTTTATGAGAGATTCATTGTTATCTAATTTTGTAAGATAGAGGAGATCACTGACTAGTTTAGACATACGCTCAGTTTCTGATTGGATATAATCCATCCATTTTTGTTCACTACGAATGGTGTGATCTTTATTGGATAAAAGGATATCAGTGGTCGTTTGGATAACAGTCAGTGGTGTTTTCAGTTCATGAGAAGCATCGGCTACAAATTGTTGTTGTTTTTCCCAAGCGAGAGCAATCGGTTTAATAGCCCAATTCGCTAAATAATAGCTAATGATGGTAAGAATAACAATGCTAACGCCTCCAATTGCTACAAGAACGACAATCAATTGGGATAAGGTAGCAAGTTCGGTCGAACGATCAAGAAAGACAATTAGTTTGCTACCATTAGGACGAACGTGTGTTAAATAACGTAATTTTAAGTCATTAAAAGAAATGATCCCAGTGTCTTTATCAGATGATAGTACTTGTTCAACTAATTGTTCAGGATTACTTAAATTGGTTTCTTCTGGCATGTTTGATATCGTTTTAATGAGATGATTGGAGCTATCTAAAAGAAGGGTAAAACTTGAGCGCATTAACGTTTGATTAATAGGTAATGGATTTTTTTTAAGCGGACCATTAAAATCTTTAAATGGCGTTCTCATAATTATTCCCTCATTTTGAGCGATTTGTTCCATGACTTTAATTGCTTGGACTTTTCCTGATTGATACATGAGATAATAAGTACTGCTAAAGATGGCAAAGAAAATCGTTAATAAAATGGATAGATTAATCCAAATGAAGCGATGTTTTAATTTTTTAATCATTTGTTGTTACTCCAAGGCAATATCCAACCCCGCGAACTGTTTTGATACAAACAGAGGATTTAATAAATTGAAGCTTTTTGCGAAGGAATGAAATATAAACTTCTACGTTATTATAGTCAACATCTGCATCATATCCCCAAACTTTTTCGATTAATAGCTCTTTAGTCACAATCTGATTCCCATGATTCATTAGACAAGAGAGAATATTAAATTCTTTTAATCCAAGTTGAACTTTTTTCTCCTGACACCAAAGCTCATGAGTTGAAAGGTTAAGTTGACTATCTTCAAATTTAAGGCAGTCATTTGTCACCACTTCACCTTGACGGCGTAATAAAGCACGAACACGGGCGAGTAATTCTTCTGTTGCAAACGGTTTGGTTAAATAGTCATCCGCGCCTAAATCGAGGCCATGAACTTTATGTGAAATGTCATCTTTTGCTGTTAGAAATAAGACAGGTGTTGAAAGGTTATATTGACGAAGTTCTTTTAAAAGATCAAAACCATTTAGCTTTGGGAGCATGACATCTAAAATGATTAAGTCATAAATTCCACTTAGTCCGTAGTCTAATCCAGTAGCTCCGTCGTAGAAAATATCAACTATATATTTTTGGCTTTTTAAAATTTGCCCGATAGCGTCGGCTAATCGTCTTTCGTCTTCTACTAGTAAAATTCTCATATTTGTCACCTCTTTTTTTATTTTAGCACAGATATCTTAAAACAATCTGAAAGAAAAAAGATGATTGAGAAAATATATAAGAGTAGTCATTTTTACAACTTCTATTGTTAGCTTCTATTCATCATAGTTTAAGGTGTTCATTTAAAGGTAAGAGTTACAAAAAATTATCTCCTTCTACCTAGAAGGTGAAAATAAGATGGTGGCTAGATTAAAAAAGATGATACGTTGCAAGTCATCATGAGAAAGAAAAGGAATAAAAAGCAAATAGAAGATTTAATTTGATTTGATTAGTATTTTACTTAGTTTTCATTTAGAGATACATAAAACCTATCGAAAAGCATAAGATTAAGATAGAATGTAAGCGAATAACTTGTACTGAAATGGGAGAGTTCGAGATGTATTTACACACGAGTCACTGTCACTTAGTCAAAAATAAAAGTCAAAACCTTCTGGTTGATGAGTGGGACCAATTACCCTATCCACTCATTCAACCAGAAGATAATCTCTTATATTTAGAGTGGAGTATTATTTTAGATGAAACTGAAAAACAAGTAGGGACTGTTGCTTTGAAACAATTACCAGATATGGTGACTTTTAAAATGATTTATCATATTGATGGAGAGGAAATAGGATTAGATTTAATGGAGGAACTATTAAAATTACAGATTGATTATTCTTTTAACTCTCTCAAAATTCAACGATTAATGATTCAAGTCCGCGCCATCAACTTTGATATGATTCGTATTCTAAGACGACTCGGGATGCGGTTAGAGGAAAAAACAATGATTCATGATTGTGCTTTAGTCACCTATACATTAACTAATTATCAACAATTACCCATGATGAAAATGCGTTCATCTAGTTTAGTACATAGTCAAGTGCTACAATTTGTTAAAAATGAAGAAGAGATTCGAATTTTAATGCAAACCGGTTTACGTCTTAATCGAAATGCGCCGATTGACTTAATGCGTGATTATCATTATCGTCTTTTTGTTAATGAAGAAACTTTTTTAGATTATTTAAATTGTACCGATTGGATGCATCATTTTGGTGATATAGTGATTGTTAAAAAAACAATTCTTTCAAAGTCTGCTTACTTATTTCAAATACAATTTCAAGATGGAGTGAGATTGGATTTAGAATTTATTTCACTTGTTAATTTATGGGGAGCTGTTTACGAAGAAACATTATGTCGAGTCATTTTAGATAAAGATGGCCTCTTACCTCCTCTTGATGATCCTAATGATAGTGCCCATTATCTTCAATGCCCAACTGAAGAAGAGTTTAATCAGTTATTAAATGACATTTGGTGGTATCAAATTGAAGTGGCGAAAGCATTGTATCGAGATGAAGTTACTTTAGTTAGTTCTATTTATGAAGAAATGTTACTTGAACGAGTGACGACACTATTAAGTTGGAAAATTGGGCTGAAATATGAATGGAAAATAGATTTAGGACGAAAAAAAAGATGGTTAAAACGATATTTACCTGAAAGTATATACAATGATTACTTACATTTATATCCAAATAAATGCTGTAACTCAGTATGGGATCGTTTATTTTTCATGGGTTCCTTTATTCAAAAAATAGCGATTGAAATTGCTCAAACTTTAGGCTATGATTACGATCAATCGCAAGGTGAGATAGTCACGAAGTTTTTACATCGAATTAATTCATTACCTGATAATGCGACAGAATTTAATTGAGAAAAGACATCAGTACTCAATCTGAGGAGCGTTGAGTAAAGCCTCTATCAACTTCAGACGTTAGTTATTGGATAATTTTTCGCTTAGCTTTCGTTTTCTAACTCCAGGGTTCCAATCCGTACGCCTTGCACTTTTTTAGGATTCAATCTCGATTCTTAATCATTTAACTTCTTCTAATGGTTGTTCGCGAGTTAATGAAATCGGCGATTGTTCTAATCTTTGAAACTTCAAAGTGATTAGCAGTCATACTATATGAGGTACCTGTCGTTTTCATATCGTTTAATACATTTAACTTAAATTTACCAGCGTATGTTTGTTTGTATATCACTTCTTTTTCCCCCATATCGTTTGTGTTGTCTCACCCATTCCTGAATTTGTTTCGTACTTAGGATTTTATCTTTCTGATCAAGGGAAGTATAACTTGAAGATTATTCTAAATGTTTGTCCTTTAAATTCTAAGTTATATTTCAATATAAAAATACCCCGTAACATTAGATTTTTAAGTCTAATATTTGGGGTGTACATCACATCGGCTTAGTTTATCAGTTTTTGTCAATGACGAAGTTCTTTTTAATTCTATAATCTTAATAAGACTTGGTTTTTAGTGTTTTTCTCAAATAAGTTATTGTTTTTTATGAATAAAGAAACGACAAGACTAACGGTGAGGCAGTATGAGAGTGTAAAAATAATATTCAATCCATTGAAAGATGTGAGTAAATCTTTAATATTATTAACAAATATAGGTGATTTATGTAAAATGTGAGATAGATATGTTAAAATAAGAGTAAAGCTAAACGAATAGTAATCATGAATCATGGGGGAATTCGATGATTGAACTTTTAATATTACTCGTAATAATAGTGGTTGTTATATTTTCGATTTTTTGTTGTGGTTGTATAATTGGTTTAACTCAATTTTTGCTTAAGGTCACAGCTTTAACAAAGGTTGCTTGTGCCTTTATGTTGTGTACCATAGCCATCATTCTCTTTTTAATGATCGGTTACCTTATTCGGATGATGGTTAGTTTGGTGACATATTTGATTGAATCATCTAAACGTTTTAATTTTTAACGTCGCTTGAGCGACTTTTTTTGTTTTTTAAGGGATATTAAAGATTTTAAACGTAGTAATAGGTGAGAAAGGGGATGAGAAGATGGAGGAAACAAAGACATTTGTGATTAATGGATTTAAAATAGATATCACATCAATCACACTAACCGATGGGGCAAGAGATGGAAATGGAAATATCCTTAATGAAGGACAAGTTATCCGTTTAAGGTAAAGTTTAATGAATTTAATCAAGGAGATAATCGCTTACTTGATTTGGGATTAAGTAATACAAATGAAAAGAATTCATTATTTTCGGTCTATCAAACGACAGGTTCTCCAAATAGTGAGGGCAAACTATATGAATGGTCTTTAAACTCTAAAGCGACTGTTTTAAACTTTAAATTTTATCGATTTATTATTGCAATTACTGGTGATTAGAAATTTTTCATAGAATAACTATCATAAAAATTCATATAATCTAGCAAGCAATCCGTGAGAAAATGGGGAGGGAGCTAGATTGAAGCAACGAAAGAAGTATCTCGTCATTGGTTTAATAACTAGTATCTTCATCTTTTTTGTAATCCCGATGACGAGTAGTGTGATTATCTATGAAAAGCAGTTTGGTAGTCGTAATGAAACACCTCAGCATTTAAAATATGAGGTGTTTGATTTTGAAAATTTAGAGCAAATTCCAGCATACTTTAAGTCAAATCATAATCAGTTATTGGCTGGATATGTGTATACCAATCCAGAAGTCGTCCACCCGAATGGAGTGATTATTGTTGCTCATGGATTAGGAGCGGGACATAATACATATTTACCTGAAATTTATTATATGACTCAAAATGGTTATACTGTTTTTGCTTATGATGGGACAGGGAATGATGAGAGTGAAGGAAAAAGTATTGTTGGACTTCCACAGGCGGTGATTGATTTAGATTATGCAATTAATTACGTAAAAGATGATGAACAATTTGATGGCTTACCTATCATGCTTTACGGTCATAGTATGGGTGGTTATGCCGTAATAGCTGTATTAAATCATCATTCAGATATTACAGCAGTTGTTGAACGGTCTGGTTTTTATGAATCGACAGACATTATTGATGAGCTTGGAGGTCAAATGTTTGGTTCAGTCTTTCATCTATTAAAACCTTATTTTAGGTTGTATGAACAGCTTAAATTTGGGGAGTATGCGAGTTTAAATGGCTTAGAAGTTTTAGCTAATACGAATGTTAATGTCATGTTTATGCATAGTAAAGATGATGAGGTAATTAGTTATGATCAATCTTTTTCTAAGTATGAAGCCTTATTTGGAACGAGAGGCAATTTTAAATTTATTAGTTATCAAAATCGAGGACACGATGTTGTGGTGGATGAAAGGTTAAATCAAACGCTACGCACGCAAATAGAGGAAGAGTATGGTTCCTACCACGCAATGCCTAAAGAAACTCGTCAGATGTATGATGAAATCTTATATGAGTTAGAAAAGCGACTGGATTTATCGGTCATGCAACAAATCATCGATTTTTATAATCAATGGATCGTCAAAGAGTATGAATAAGAAATGATCATTAAAAGGGATTATTTTAATGTCGTCTTCATTGATGTCACATCAAATGTTATTAGCAATTAGTTTCATTCGTTGTCTTAAGTCTGAGATTTAGTTAATAAGAGTAAAATTTAAATCGAAGTAAAAAGACTGTATCAAATGCGATACAGTCTTTTGTTTATAAATACATTAAAATAACTCCTTGAACAAGTCCAATCAGGCCTCCTAGACAAAAGCCTAGCCATTCAATATGTCGAAGTTCTTTTTTGGCCACTTTTAATATGATTTGTTCAAGTTCTTTTAAATCTAGAGCATTAATATTTTTTTCAACCAATTGCTCGATATTTAAGCGGGTTTGAACGATATCTTTAATATTAACAATGACTTCATTTAATCCTTGGTCGACTTCTTCATCTATCATCTGATCAATCGGTCCTTGAATCATCGCCTTAAATGGAAAGGGAACGATCGACATTTTTTCATCAATTACAGTTTTGATTTTTCGTTTGACGTAGCCTTTAATCTCTCTTAGGTCTTCATCAGTTACGGTTTCATCAATCAATTCCTCAACGGAAAGTAATTCGTGAGCAACGACCTCTCCAATCGTTTTAGCAAGTTCTGCGCGACGCTTTGGTATTAAACCAATGAGAACAAATGGGGTAAATGGGATTTTAATAGGATTAAGGGGACGGAATAAAAGCTTAATAGCAAAAATATTTGTAATCCATCCAATTAAGGCCCCTACAATTGTCAAAATAAGGATGGTCATCATGTGATTCATGTAGCTTCCTCCTAAACAAAAATATCTTTCATTTTAACATAAGACTATGTAAAAAGTAAAATAGCTTGTTTGAATAGATAAGCTGTCTGATGCTGAATGGTGATGTTTTTATACGGTAAAATAGACTATAAAATGTAAAAATTTCTAATGAAACGCAGGAAGGTGTTGAATCAGTTTTTGAACCGGTTTATAATACAAGCAGAGTCATTAGGAGAAAGAAGGGCAGATACACTTGACATTGTATGATTGGTTAATGCTCACATCAATTGCATGTTTAATTGTCATCACTTTTTCAGGCACTTTTTTACTAAATCGTGCGCGAAAAAATATTGATCAGCAAACACTTGAAATTAAACGTAGTACGGAGCAGTTAAAAGCAATACCTGAGTCAGTAACTTGGGAGATGCATTCAAAGCTGAATGAAATGAAAGATCGTCTAAAACTTAGTTGGCGCATTTTTATGTTTGTTAGACGTCAAAGAAAGAAACGAAAATTAAAAAAGAGGATGATGAGTTAATGAAAAAACGTTATATTTTCGCACTAGGAGCTTTAGTTGGAGGGGCGGCTGCTTTATTTTTAGCACCTAAATCAGGGAAAGAATTACAAGCCGATTTATTAGAAAAAGTGGAAGATTTACAAGATAAAATTAAAGATTTTGATCAAGAGGCGTTTAAGACAACTTGTAAAGAACAGCTAGAAGAAATTAAAACATCGATTACTAATTTTGATTTCTCAGAATCGATTCAAATCATTGAAGAAAAATTTAAAGCATTAAATGAACGAGTAGCAAATTTAAAAGTCGTGATTGAAGAACATCAAACTGAAATAATGCCACCATTAGCTTTAGCTGATGAATTAGAAGATGAAAAAATGCTTGAGACATTACAAACATTAGAAGACTTAGAAGAAGTTGAAGAATTAGAAAAATAGGTTGTTTGTCAACTCGTATGAGTAAAGAATTTTTATAAATGTAATTGAGAGGAGTTTAACTGCTTTTTGAGCGGTTTGATTCCTTTTATTTTTTTTGTCCGAAAGAAGAGGAGTGAGAATCTCACCTACACCACATAGTATAGAATAAAAAAAACCTTCAATATGAAGGTTTTTTTATGAATAAAGAGCGGTTAAATATCCAATGAATAGCGTAATAAAATTCCATACTGTAATTCCAGCAGCAGAATAAATGAGATAAGTTTTAAATGGAATTTGGAAAACTCCAGACATGAGTGAGATAAAGACGCGAACAGTAGGGATAATTCGTCCAGTAAAGCACATCATGGCTCCATAACGTTCGCTTAATTCGCTAGCTTTATCTAGTCCTCGTTTGGCTAAAGGAAACTTTTGATAAAAGTAGTTATACATTGAACGACCGAATTTTCGAGCCACGATATAATATAGGAGACAACCGCTAATACTCCCAAGAAGCGTCATGACCAAAATAAATAAAAAGCTAAATGGGCTCTGTTCGATAAAAAAACCGATTGCCGGCAAAATGATGTAAGAAGGAATCCCAGTTAAGTTTAAGGCTTCTAAAAACATAATGACAAAAACGAGCAGTGGCCCATATTGGTCTAAATAATTCAAAATATCAGATGATAGCATGATTCATTCCTCTACTTATAAGTTTTAAATTCATTATAGCATAAATTAAGTGAGGAAGCATCTTAACATTTTCTCTGAACTTATGTCAGTAAAGATAAGTTTGTACAGCTTAAAAAATTTTAGGACCTGCAAGTGAGGATACAGTGTCTTCGAATATAGTCCGCTTTAGTATTAAAGCAAATCACTAACTAGAACTGATTTAGAAATATACAATACATTTCTGTTTCTATATAGTGGTTGAATCACTTGAACTGAAAATACACTTTAAAGGGGAGTATTTAAATTGACAGACAATTTAATTTAAGTTAATATATTCCCATAAGAGAATATTCTCGAATTGGAATATAAGGAGGTAACTATGACCTATGTTGATGTTTTAAAAGCATTAGCAGATGAAAAAAGACTTCAGATCATGTGCTTATTAATGCAAGGAACAAAATGTGTCTGTGAAATTGAACCGGCTTTAGAGATTTCTCAGTCTTCCACATCAAAGCACCTTATCAAGCTAAAGCAAGCAGGTCTAATTCAATCAACGAAGCGAGGACAGTGGGTCCATTATTATATACCAGAAAATGTATTTATCCGCTATCCGTTTGTTGCACAATTAATTCAAGAAGTAAGTGAGCAATCTGCTCATCATAAGGAAAGAATGGAGTAGTTAAAATGAAAAAAGTAGCATTTGTTTGTGTTCATAATTCATGCCGTTCACAAATGGCAGAAGCGTTTGGAAAAGTATTAGGTTTAAATGTCTTCGAGTCTTATTCTGCAGGAACAGAAGAACGTGATTGTATTAATCCAGATGCCGTTCGCATGATGAAAGAAATTGGGATTGATATGACTTTAACACAGCGTCCCAAGTTATTAAGCGAAATTCCATCAGTAGATATTGTAATTACTATGGGATGTAATGTAAAGTGTCCTCATTTACCATGTACACATCGAGAGGATTGGGGACTTGAAGATCCAAGTGGAAAAAGTGATGAAATCTTTCGTCAGACACGCGATGTGATTAAAGAAAAGATGGAGGATTTAGTCGAGCGTATTCGAAGAAACGAGTTGTAAAAGAGGTGTGGCTATGAAGAAAATTGATTTAACGCAAGGAAAAGTCGTTTCTGTCTTAGTAGCCTTGGCTTTACCTATTATGGCGAGCTCAGTGTTACAACTCACATATAATCTGATAGATATGCTTTTAGTTGGACGATTAGGAAGTGATGCCGTTGCAAGTATTGGAACATCAAGTTTTTTAATTGGAGTAGCTAATGCCATTCAAGCGTGTATTGTGATTAGTACTGGGATTTTAGTTTCGCATGCTATTGGACGAAAAGATGAAGAAGAACAATCAAAGTATTTAAGTACGGGTTTTCGTCTTAATTTATTATTTGGATTGTTTTTTGCTCTGTTTGTTATTTGGATAGGAAAGCCGTTTATTTCGTTTTTAAATGTTCAAAATGAATGGGTTGAGTTACAAGGCTATGCCTATTTAGTCGTCAGTTCACCAATGTTAATCTTTTCATTTTTTAATTTTTGGTATACGCGTGTTTTTAATAGTTTTGGACAAAATAAAATGGCATTAAAAATTAGTGCCATTGGGGTTGTTTTAAATATCATGTTAGATCCACTCTTTATTTATACCTTCAAATTAGGTGTTTTAGGAGCGGGGTTAGCCACATTAATCGCTAATGTGGTCATGACACTTTATTTTTATATCAAATCAAAACAGTTGTTCCAGCTAGATTTAACCGCTAAATATGGAATTTCAACGTATCTGAAAATGATTCGACTTGGACTTCCGATGTCTTCTCAACGACTGTTATTTACTCTGGTTAGTATCCTCTTAGCGAAAATGATTACGTCGTTTGGCACAGAGGCTATTGCGGCACAAAAAATAGGCTTACAAATTGAATCAATCACGTATATGGTGATTGGTGGACTAAATGGTGCGATTGCGAGTTTTGTTGGACAAAACTATGGTGCAAAGAATTTTAATCGGATTAAAGAAGGGGTACGCGTGGCAATCATCATAGGATTGCTTTACGCGCTCTTAACGACTGTTTTATTTTTAGTGTTTCCTAAGTCGTTGGCTCGATGTTTTGTGACGGATAGACAAACGATTGAAATTACTGCTAATTATCTGCGAATTGTTGGCTTAACTCAAGTCTTTATGGCAATTGAAATTATTTTTAATGGAGCCTTTGTGGGATTAGGAATGCCTAAAATTCCCGCTACGATTAGTATTGTTTTTACAGCAGCACGAATTCCAATGGCCTGGCTATTTACTCACTGGATGGGTGTGAATGGAATTTGGCTGAGTATTAGTGTGAGTATGGTATTAAAAGGTATTTTAGCAGGTTATGTTTATCATAAAAAAGGAAAGGAGGGAATCATGGATGTTGCTGCAATTTAAAGAAAAATTACATAAAGAAGATTTGTGGTATGCTAATTTTGGAATCGAGCGTGAAGGGTTACGTGTGACACCTGAAGGAGAGTTAGCGTTAACACCCCATCCGAAAGCTTTTGGGAATAAACTGTCAAATCCGTATATCACCACTGATTTTTCAGAAAGTCAAATTGAAATGATTACCCCAACTTATTCAACTGTCGAAGAAGCTTACCAATTCTTAAATGCGCTTTATCAGATAACCGTATCTGAATTAGAAGATGAATATTTATGGCCGCAATCGATGCCTTGTCTCATTAGTATGGAGCAAGAAATTCCAATTGCCCTTTATGAAGAGGGTGAAGCGGGAAGGGCCGCAATGAATTATCGCCAGGCATTGCTTGAGAAGTATGGAGGAAAAAAACAACTGATCTCAGGGATTCATTACAATTTTTCATTTAATGAATCGTTAATTCAAAAGCTATATGAAGCCAATCATCACGAATTAGAGTATCGATTGTTTAAAGATCAAATCTATTTAAAAGTGGTCCGCAACTATATTCGCTATCGCTGGTTATTGATTTATCTTTTAGGGGCATCACCCGTTGTCGATGAGAGCTACTGTAGTGAATGTCGCGTCTCATCAAAGGAGGTTGCCCCACATAGTTACTCAAAATTAGGTGCAGTTTCTTTTAGAAATAGTCCATGTGGTTATCAAAATCACATGCCGATTTATGTTGATTATACAGATACGACACATTACGTTCATTCATTAAATGAGTATATTGAACGTGGAGATATTTCGAGTTTTAAAGAGTTTTATAGTCCAATTCGCTTAAAAGCAAAAGATCCTATTCATTTAATGGAATCACTACTTCAGGATGGAATTGAGTACATTGAAATCCGTTCCATTGATTTAAATCCCTTTGAGGCGACTGGAATTTCATTGGCCGATTTACAATTTATCCATTTATTTATTCTGTTTTTACTTGAAATGGATGAGCGAGAATACGACGAGTGGCAAGAAGAGGCGACTGAAAATGAACGTCGAGTGGCAATGGATGGATTACAATCAGAATTATGGTTGATTCAAAATGGGCAGGAGATTTTATTGTCAGATTGGGCACAATCTATTTTAGATAAAATGCAAACAATTAATGAGACCTTTTCATTTAATTTAGATGAGATTTTAGAAGACAAACGTCATCAAATTTTGAATCCAAATGAAACGATTTCGGCAAAAATGATAGAGCTTGTTTCTGATAGTGATTATGTGAAGGTGAATCTTGAATTAGCTAGAACATATCAAGAGAACGTGTTGGATCAGCCTTATTCCTTAGCTGGATTTGAAGATTTGGAGCTATCTACACAAATCTTGATCAAGGAGGCCATTAAACAAGGCATTCACATAGAAGTGCTTGATCGCTCAGATAATTTCATCTGCTTAAAGAAAGGGAAGCGGGAAGAGTTTATTCAACAAGCAACTAAAACATCATTGGATTCTTACAGTGCGGTATTAGCAATGGAGAATAAGGTGATAACAAAGAGGATGTTAAGGGATAAAGGGATTTCTGTTCCGATGGGAGAAGTATTTACCTCTTTACCAGCTGCATTAGCTTCATATTCGCAATTTATTAATCAACATATTGTAATTAAGCCGAAAAGTACAAACTTTGGTCTTGGGATTACAATGATTGAACAATTGAATTCGAAAAAATGGTTTCAGCAAGCACTCGAGATTGCTTTTAACCATGATCAAAGCGTAATAGTTGAACAATTTCAAAGGGGTAATGAGTATCGTTTCTTAGTGATAGATGATGAGGTTGTTGGTGTTTTACAACGAATTCCAGCTAATGTAACAGGTGATGGAATTCATACGATTGAACAGTTAATTCAACAAAAAAATGAACACCCAATACGGGGAGTAAATTATAATCGCCCGTTAGAAAAAATTAAAATTGATGCTAGTTTACATCTTTATTTAGAGGCGCAACAGCTAACACTTACCTCTATTCCTAAACTAGGTGAGAAGATTCAATTACGAGAAAATTCTAATATTAGTACTGGTGGAGATAGTGTTGACATGACGGATCAAATGCCTTCACGTTTTAAAGAGATTGCTAGAAAAGCAGCTAAAGATTTAAATGTTGCCATTTGCGGGGTTGATATGATTATTGAGGATTGGCGAGATGAGTCATCTAACTATTCTATTATTGAAATGAATTATAATCCTGCCATTCATATTCATACATATCCGTTAATCGGAAAAGGTCGTCCAGTGGCTCAGTCCATTTTGAAAGCTTTAAATTTCATTAGTTAAAAGAGGTTATCTCAAAATGACTAAAATTTTATAGTCATCGAGAGATAACCTTTTTTTATTAGTTCATGCTTTAATGAGTATAGGAATTTTTGAAGCATAAAAAGTTAGAGCAAAAAAAGATAGCTTCAAAAGAATGATAAGAGTAGGAATCCTGGGTACGTTTAAGAATATTAAACACATAATTCTTAAATATAACATGCGTTAGGATAGTCTATATTGTTAAAACCTTAGAAAGTAGCATCGTTCATTTTGTTGTTTTACATTTTTGAATGCATGATTAATTAGGTTTAGCGTTATATTTAGTTTAAATAGGGGGGATATCGGAATAAGAGAAATGATATGTTATAAATTGCATCAACCATTTTCATTAGTAGGATTTGAAGATTTAGACGTAGTGACACAAAGTTTGATTAAAGAGGTCATCAAACAAGGAATTAGTATGGATGGTTTAAGTGATCTGAATAACTTTACGTCTTTGAACAAAAACAAGCATGAAGCATTTATTGAACAAACTAATAACAATTTATTTGAGTCTTATGGTGCAATGTTGGGGATGGAAACAGGAGATAGAGAATAAAAGAATGGTAACACATCATGTGATTTCGACTTTAAGTAAAGAGAGGATTATCATTTTTTAAGATGAACTAAGGGTATAATTTTCTCATTCACTTGAGATTGTAAAAATGATATAAGAAAAAATAAACCTAAGAAAAAAGCATTGATATACTTATTTTCTTAGGTTTTTAATAATAAAGTCTTTTAAATTTTTTTAATTCGATGTATTTTCTTAGTTGTTTACTCTTAGATTGTTCTTTTATTGGGTGACTTGCTCGATTTCATCTAAAATTCCACTTAAACGAAGGGCTAACTCATCGAGTTGAAGTGCTTTTAAATTTAAAGCGTCTTCCGTAGCTAATTGTTGTTGTTTACTTCTTTTGAACTGGGCAGTCTCATCATTTTCAACCGCGATATAATTGGCTTCAAAGGCTTGTAATAGTTCCTTTGACTGTTGAAGCTTCATTCGAATCATAGTATTCGTATAGCCAGATTGTATCATTTCAGAAGCAACACTCATAACAGAATTAACATCGTGTTGAGCTAGTTCATCATCCATGAGTCTAAATGCAGTTTGGAGTGAGGTCTCATAAGTAGGTTCATTTGGATTTGTCATATATTGCTCAACGGCATTGGTAGCGTGGCTAATTACATAAAGAACTTCCTCAATCACAGAATCTTGTGATTTTTTTTGAAGTTGTTTTTCAAGTTGTTGTTGAATTTTTGTTAAAGGATTTAAAATTTGAATCGAAATCGATTCTATATAAGGACTGATTTCTTCCACTAAAATATTTCTTTGAATCATCAATTCGTCGATCTGTTGTTTTAGGGTTTGAATTTCAATTTCTAAATCTTCACGTTGCTCATTAAGAAGTTGGAATTGCGAAGTAGCATTTACTAATGTCGAAGTCTGATTTTCCAATAATTTAGAAAGAGGGGTTGAAACAGTCCGACTTGAGTCGAGTCTAATAGAGGACTCTTGAATCAACTCAGGCTTAAAGGGAATTCTTGTGGTGTAAAGACCGAAGAGAGTGAATACACCTCCTAGAAAACATAACGGTATAATTTGTTTAATTTTCATGATAGCCTCCCAAAAAAACTAGTTTTTAATATTATGGTCGATTTAGTGGAATCTTTATCATAAAAGTTAAAAAATTTCAAAATTATATTTATTCGTTTATGAAAAATGTTAAATTGATAGGTGATAGGATGTTAGGTTGGAGATGAGGATGATGAAAAAAAGTAATAATCAGCTTTTTAAGACTATAAAGTCTCTAATCTAATTGGGATTGTGTTTGTGTTTTTATCCGCTTGTATTCAGATGTTATTTCTGCCAGGGTTAGGTCAAACTATTGATACATTAGTTTGAATATGGGCGAATGATTCAAATCGGTAATCACGAGGGGCTTATGAAAGGTTTAGGATATGATGTTCATTTGTTTTAAACGTCAAAAAATATACAATTATGTACTTGAAAACCATAGTTAAACTGTGGTTTTTTATTTTTTGGAATTATTTTCAATAATAGATGATGAAATGGTAAAAATTGTGTCAGGTTTTGTCGTTGAATAAGGAGTGCTTTTTAAATATAATGAGGTTATGAGTTAAAGTGAGAAAAGGAGTCAAAGAAATGAATCAAGAAAAACGAAAGGTCAAATCGATTAGCCTTGAAACCTTTGTGTTTTTAGGTGTTTTATTAGTTGGATTTGGTTATATTGGTAACAAAATGGGCGTGGGAATCATGTTTAGCGTCATTATGGAAACAGCCCATGACTTATTATTAGATACGGTGTTCTTTATTATGGCACTTGCAGTCCTAGCAGGAGCACTGAGTGCCTTATTATCTGAATTTGGAGTCATTACCTTAATTAATAGATTATTATCAGTGTTTATTCGTCCTTTATATGGATTGCCAGGGGCAAGTATTATTGGAGCGATTGCTACTTATTTATCAGATAATCCAGCGATTATTTCATTTGCTAAAGATAAAGAGTTTCAAAAATTTTTCAAACGTTACGAAGTTCCAGCTTTATGTAACTTAGGAACAGCATTTGGAATGGGATTAATTGTGACAACATTCATGATGGCGCTTGGATCAGATTTCATTGTTCCTGCTTTAATTGGAAATGTTGGAGCGATTGTTGGAAGTATCATTAGTGTTCGATTAATGCTTCATTTTACAAAAAAATATTATGCCAATCAACCACAAGAAGAAAGTAACGAGGAAGAAGTTATTGAACGACTAGATTACCGTGAAATTCGTGATGGTAATTTATTCCAACGAGTGTTGGATGCGATGCTTGAAGGTGGGAAAGCCGGGGTCGAGATGGGATTATCGATTATCCCAGGTGTGTTAATTATTTGTACCTTTGTGATGTTGTTAACATTTGGACCATCGACTGATCCAGTAACAGGAGAAGCTGTCTATTTAGGAGTCGCTTATGAAGGAGTCGCTTTACTCCCAGCGTTAGGTGAGAAATTAATGTTTATTTTGAATCCATTATTTGGATTTACAAATGCTCAAGCAATCGCTTTTCCAGTTACATCGTTAGGAGCTGTTGGAGCCGCAATGTCTTTAGTTCCACGATTTATTACTGAAAATGTGATTACTCCAAACGATATTGCCGTTTTCACCGCAATGGGAATGTGCTGGAGTGGATATTTAAGTACACATGTTGGGATGATGGATGCCTTAGGTGTGCGTAAATTAAGTAGTAAAGCCATTATTTCTCATACGATTGGTGGAATTGCTGCAGGAATGGTTGCGCATTTCTTGTATTTATTATTTGTATAAAAAGTTGCTATTTTGGCAACTTTTTTTATATACAGTAATAATGAGGAAGAGGTGACTTTATAAAAAACAGGAAAAAAAGTAGAGGCGAATATATCACAACGTGTTATAATAATCTTATGAAAAATAGGGGGGATTTAGTAATTTTTATGATTTAAAGAGGAGTGAGTGTAAGATGAGAGTTATGACGTTTAACCTTCGTTCAGATTCGATTTTTGATGGGAAAAATCGCTGGAATAGTCGAAAGGAAATTGTATACGATATTTTAGATAAATATGCATGTGATATTATTGGATTACAAGAAGTGACATTAAAAATGCATGCCGATTTAGAAAATAAATTACATGATTATCAAATTGTTGGACAAGCAAGAAGTAAAAAATTCTTTGTTGAACATAATAATATATTAGTTTCCAAACGTCATAAAATTTTAGATCAAGAGACGTTTTGGTTATCGAATCAGCCTAAAAAAATAGGAAGTTCCATTTGGTATTCTATTTTTCCTCGTATTTGTACAACCGCAAAGATTCAATTAGAGGAGGGAATGATTGTTCGCGTTTATAATACTCATCTGGATTGTTATCTATCCCCTGCACGAGGATATGGACTGAAAAAAATTATGAGATATATCGAAAAGCAACAAGAGTTTGAAAAACTTCCCGTCATTTTAATGGGGGATTTTAATGCGAATCCTAATCATCGATTAATTAAAGGCTTTTTTGAAGGTGAGTTAAATACTCAACAGCTGATTGCGGTACAAGAGATTGATCGATCGATTTATCAGCAAGCAACCATGGGAGGCTTTAAAGACCGTCATCACGGCATGCATTTAGATTACATTTTTGTCTCACCTGAATATGAAGTCTTGAGAACACAAATTGTGAAAGATAATGTGAATGGGAGATTCCCATCTGATCATTATCCATTATTGGCAGATGTTTGTTTAATTTAGCAGAGAAACTAATGATAAAAACAAAAAAAGATACCATAATTAAAGTGTGACATTATAATAAATGTCTTGAAGAACAAGACACTACCCTAATTTATATTTACGAAGTTCCCCCAAAAACTTCGTAATATTCTCTCTTTTCATCCCAATATTTATAAATCATCCCCTGTTTTGAGGTTCGAAAGAACCTCCTTTTTTTATTTTTAAAAAAGATAAGCAGAACAAAAAAATATCAAAATCCGACATTTAACACGAAAAGAACACAAATCAGAGAGCGTTGTGTGGCATAATAATAAATGTCTTGAAGAACAAGACACTACCCTAATTTATATTTACGAAGTTCCCCCAAAAACTTCGTAATATTCTCTCTTTTCATCCCAATATTTATAAATCATCCCCTGTTTTGAGGTTCGAAAGAACCTCCTTTTTTTATTTTTAAAAAAGATAAGCAGAACAAAAAAATATCAAAATCCGACATTTAACACGAAAAGAACACAAATCAGAGAGCGTTGTGTGGCATAATAATAAATGTCTTGAAGAACAAGACACTACCCTAATTTATATTTACGAAGTTCCCCCAAAAACTTCGTAATATTCTCTCTTTTCATCCCAATATTTATAAATCATCCCCTGTTTTGAGGTTCGAAAGAACCTCCTTTTTTTATGTCACGGTATTTTGAAATGAAGAAAAAAATCGAATTATTACTTGTAAAAAATTAATATTAATGGTATAAATAGGTTGTTAATTTAAATAGACAGTTCATTCAGACCATCCTGTCTTTAAACAAAACTAGGCTCGTATAGATAAGAAACTATGGGCGCCTTTGTGCGCCCTTTTTTATTGCTATCATAGAAATAAAAGCTTCTTTTTGTATGTCTAGTTTTTCATACAAAAAGAAGCTTTTTTAAAATTAAGGGGAGAATGTTATGTTTACACTCAAAAGTGAAATTCAATTTGATATGGCCCATTATTTAAGTGGATATGTTGGGAAATGTAAGAATATCCACGGTCACCGTTATCGATTAGTTGTTAAAGTGTCTAGCCAAACTTTACATGAAAGCGGTCAATTACGCGGAATGGTAGATGATTTTTCGGAAGTAAAAGCTGTGTTAAAAGAAGTTCATGATTTATTTGATCATAAATTAGTCATTGAGGAAAATGAAGAAGGAAAGCGAGTGGTGGAAAAATTAAATGAATCAGGGAAAGTGTTTGAGATTTTATTTGTTCCTTATCGACCAACAGCTGAAGAAATGTCGCGTCATATTTTTAACGAGATTAAAAAACGAGGGGTACGAGTAACAGAGGTTGAGTTATTTGAAACGCCAACGAATAGTTGTATTTATACGGAGGAAGATTAATGTTTAATGTCATTGAAACGTTTGTCTCGATTGATGGGGAAGGGCCCACATCAGGAGAGTTAGCCACGTTTATTCGTTTTTCAAGTTGCAATTTAAAATGTATATGGTGTGATACAACCTATTCGTGGGATGGGACAGCTTGTATCACTAAGATGAGTACGAAAGAAATCTATGAGTTGATTAAAAAAGCAGGAACTAAAAATGTGACTTTGACCGGTGGTGAGCCACTCATTCAGCCAAATATCGAATGGTTATTGGATGCACTAGCTGAGGATGAGGCGCTGAGTATCCATGTTGAAAGTAATGGATCAATCGATATTACGGGGTTAAAGGAAAGGTATAAAAATTCTAATATTCATTTTATTTTGGATTATAAATGTCCTACTAGTAAGATGAGTGCGCAAATGTGTCATCAAAATTTAAATGTCGTTGATCAGCAAGATATTTATAAGTTTGTCGTTGCTGGTTATGAAGATTTACATATGGCCTTATCGATTATTAAAAGTTATCATTTAACAGAAAAATGTCGCGTCTATTTGAGTCCCGTCACTGAGTTCATTGAACCATCAAAAATCGTTGAATTTATGAAAGAGCATCAATTAAATGACGTTCGTTTGCAATTGCAACTTCATAAATATATTTGGCCAAAAGAAATGAGAGGAGTTTAAGATGAAACGTCAGATTGATATTGAAAAAATTTCAAGTTGCATTAGAGAAATTTTAATCGCCTTAGGGGATGATCCTGACCGTGAGGGATTGAGAGACACTCCGAAGCGTGTGGCTAAAATGTATGAAGAAGTATTTGCCGGAATGACGTTGAGTAACGATGAAATTGCGCAGTTATTTGGAACGACCTTTGATGAAGAGGACATGGTTGAGCAATCATCTAATCGCTGTGTGATCGTTCGTGATATTCCAATTTTTAGTTACTGTGAACATCACCTAGCGTTAATGTACAACATGAAAGTTAGTGTCGCTTATTTACCGAAAGAAAAAATGATTGGATTAAGTAAGATCGCACGTATTGCTGATATGGTCGGACGACGCTTACAACTTCAAGAACGTATTGGTGAGGAAATTGCCGAGATTGTTGAAAAAATAACAGAAAGTGACGCCATCATTGTTATGATTCATGGTGAGCATAGTTGTATGACGTCAAGAGGAATTAAAAAGCCAGGAACGTTAACGACAACGGTGACTTACCGAGGCGAACGAATCAATCATGATTCAGATTTAAGACAAGAATTATTAATGTTAATGAAATAGGGAGTGAGAGAAATGAATCAAAAAGCGGTCGTGGTCTTTAGTGGAGGGCAAGATTCGACAACGTGTTTATTTTGGGCGATGAAGCAATTTGAAGAAGTGATTGCTGTTACCTTCGATTATAATCAACGTCACCTGGCGGAGTTAGATTGCGCTAAACGAATTTGTGAAGAGTTCGAAATTGAACATCATCTATTAGATATGTCATTATTAAACCAATTAGCGCCGAATGCGTTGACACGTCAAGATATTGACATTAAGACAGGAGAAAATGGCGGGTTGCCTTCGACGTTTGTTGAAGGGCGAAATTTGTTATTTTTAAGCTTTGCGGGCGTTTTAGCTAAAGTTAAAGGCGCAAAACATATCATCACAGGCGTTTGTGAAACAGATTTTTCTGGTTATCCAGATTGTCGAGATATGTTTATTAAATCATTGAATGTGACGCTTAATTTGAGTATGGATTATGATTTTGTCATTCATACACCGTTGATGTGGTTAGATAAAGCACAGACGTGGGAGTTAGCTGATCAGCTTGGGAAGTTTGAGTATGTTCGTGAGCATACTTTAACATGCTATCGTGGAATTAAAGGAAATGGGTGTGGAACATGTCCAGCTTGTGAACTTAGACAACGAGGACTTGAGACGTATTTAGCACGAAAAGGAGAGGGAAAATAACATGGCAGGACGAACAAAAGAAGAGTTAAAAGATATTACGTTACTAGGGAATCAAGGAACAACTTATCAATATTCGTATGATCCAACTATTTTAGAGGTGTTTGAGAATAAACATCCAAATAACGATTATTTTGTGAAGTTTAATTGTCCGGAATTCACAAGTCTTTGTCCAATTACCGGACAGCCTGACTTTGCAACCATCTATATCTCGTATATTCCAGGAGAGAAAATGGTAGAAAGTAAGTCATTAAAGTTATATTTATTTAGTTTCCGTAATCATGGTGATTTTCATGAGGATTGCATGAATATTATCATGAAAGATTTAGTAAAGTTAATGGATCCAAAATATATTGAAGTTTGGGGGAAATTCACTCCACGTGGGGGAATCAGTATCGATCCGTATTGTAACTACGGTCGCCCAGGAACGAAATACGAACAAATGGCAAACTATCGCTTAATGAATCATGATTTATATCCAGAAAAGGTAGATAATCGTTAGTCAAATCTAGTTTAATACTCCTAAAATGTGGTAAGCTATCACGTAGAAGCCTAAAAAAGGAGGAGTATGTCATGAATAAAGAAGAAGCATTAAATTTTTTAAAAGAACAATTAAAAACGATGAATTATCTAGGTTCAACGTTAAGCATCGTATCATGGGATATGGAAGTTATGGCACCTAGCCAGGCGATTGATTATCGAAGTGAAGTGATGGGGTATTTATCGACACAATATCATCAATTAGCAACGGATTCTCGTATTGGAGAGGCTTTAGAGGCGCTTAGTAGTGAAATAAGTCTCACTCAACATGAGACGAAACTAGTGGAAAATTTTAAAGATTCTTATGAAAAAAATAAAAAAATCCCTGAATCTTTACAGCGTGAACTAACAATTGCGACGTCAAAAGGAAGTCAATATTGGAAAAAAGCAAAAGAAAAACAAAATTATGAGATTTTTAAACCGTACTTAAAACAGGTGATTGATCTAGCGATAAAACAAGCTGAATGTGTAGGGTATGAAGGGCATATTTATAATGCTTTCTTAGATGATTTTGAAAAAGGAATGACGGTCGAAGAGTTAGATCGTATCTTCCCACCACTTCGAGATGGATTAGTAGCGTTGTTAGATAAAATCATGAAAGCGAAGCAAGATGAACCTCATCATCCAGAAGGGGAATTTGATAAAGATCGTCAGGAGCAGTTATCCCTGATGCTTTTAGATGCGATGGGGTATGATTATAAAGAATCAGGACGTGTTGATGAGACGGAACATCCGTTTACCACATCCTTAGGACCCAAGGATGTTCGTATTACGACACATTATTATGAAGAAAGTATCGAAAGTGCGATTTTTAGTTCAGTTCATGAAGGGGGACACGCGATTTATGATCAAAATATGCCCCATCAGTTAGCGGAGTATGGAATAGATGAAGCACCATCGATGGGGATTCATGAATCGCAGTCTCGATTCTATGAAAATATAATCGGCCGTAGCCTTTCATTTTGGCGTGCGTTTTATCCAAAGTTACAAAAAATCTTCCCTGAGTATCAAGAGATTTCGTTAGAAGACTTTTACCGAATTGTTAATAAAGTGACACCATCACTTGTTCGTACAGAAGCGGATGAAGTGACGTATTCGTTACATGTGATTATTCGTTACGAAATCGAGAAGCTCATGGTTAGTGGTGCAGTAAGTGTAGATGAGTTACCAGCACTTTGGAATCAAAAATACGAAGAGTATTTAGGAATCACACCGCCGAATGATTCAGAAGGGTTAATGCAGGATGTTCATTGGTCGGAAGCTTTAATTGGGTACTTCCCGAGTTACGCTTTAGGGAATTTATATGGTGCTCAATTTTATCATCAAATGAAAAAAGATATTCCAAATGTCACTGAGCAGATTGAAGCGGGGGATTTAACAGAAATCTTTAACTGGTTGAAAACGAATGTTCATGAACAAGGAAATCTCTATACGCCAGCTGAGTTAGTCGAACGTGTGACAGGGGAACCATTGAATCCACAATATTTCCTAGATTATTTAAATGAAAAATATTCAAGAATTTATCATTTCTAATTTAATTAATTGAAGCGGGCAATGTATCATATACTCCAGTGAGGATTTATTTTATCACTGGAGTTTTTTTGATGGATTGGAGTGAGGATATGAAGTTAAAAATTAGAAAGATGAGTGAATTAGATGCCTTTAAAATATTATTTTGGCAGTATTCTCCCCCGTATGATTGGTATAATCTTGAAGGTTGTGAAGAATGTTTAGAAGAGTTATTATATGATGAGTATTATTCAGTACTTAATCAGAAAGAACAGCTGATTGGCTTTTTCTGTTTTGGCCAATCGGCTCAAGTGTCAGCTGGAAAGATGGAAGGTTTTTATCGTGATCATGAGTATTTAGATATAGGGCTTGGTATGAATCCTTTATTATGTGGAAAGGGACATGGGGCAAGTTTTGTTCAAGTAGGAATGGCTTACGCTAAAAATCATTTTAAGGCTAAAAAGTTGAGGTTAACTGTGGCCGATTTTAATCAACGTGCCCTCAAGACTTATCAAAAGGTAGGGTTTAAAGAAATTGGGGAGTTTAATAGTCAAAATATTAAATTTAAAGTGATGAGTTATGAGGATTGAGTCGTCCAATAGACGACTTTTTTTGGTAATTAAATAGCAAAAAATTAACTAAAATTTTAATAAAAAAGTTGATAAAATATTAAAAATCTTATAAGATAAAAGGGTACCTAAAACGCTTTTATTAAAAGAAGGACTTTTCAGAGGAAGTGGACGTTTTTGGGGAGTAAGAAAAAGGAGTGTGGATAAAATGTTCATTGAAAAGGAACAGTTATTACAGGGAACAAGTGAAAAGTTACAGCAAGCTCGTGACTATGTAGAATCTAAAAAAGATGAGATTTTATCATTAAAGGAGCGCAATCAGTTTCATCATATGCCCGAAGTAGGATGGATGAATGATCCAAATGGTTTCTCAGTGTATCAAGGCGAGTATCATTTGTTTTATCAATACTTCCCATATGATGTCAAATGGGGACCGATGCATTGGGGCCATGTAAAAAGTCGTGATTTCATTAAGTGGGAGTACTTACCAGTTGCGATGGCGCCTGATCAAGAGTATGAAACAGGTGGATGCTTCTCTGGAAGTGCCTTAGAAGTGGATGGAAAACACGTTTTAATGTATACAGGACATACTAATCCAAATCCTGATGATGAATCTTGGGTCCGTCAAGTTCAGTGCTTAGCTGTTGGGGATGGGGTTAATTATCATAAGTATGTGAATAATCCAGTCATTAAGACCGAAGAAATGCCGGAGCATTCAAGTTTAACTGACTTCCGTGATCCAAAATTATGGGTTAAAGATGGAGTCTACTATTGTGTTTTAGGAAGTAAGAGTGATGAGAACAGTGCACGTGTGTTACTTTATAAATCAGTAGATTTAGTCCATTGGACATATGTTGGAATAGTAGGGGAAAGTAATCATGAATTTGGCTATATGTGGGAATGTCCAGATTTATTCCACTTAGATGGACAAGATGTGTTAATCATGTCACCACAAGGGGTTCCTGTTGAAGAATTTCGCCATAAAAATACGAATACAACGGTTTACTGTTTAGGAGAGTTAAACTATGAAACGGCTCATTTTGAGCGTCGTGTGATGGAAGAAATCGATTATGGATTAGACTTTTATGCTCCACAAACAACAGAGAGCTTAGATGGGCGTCGGATTATGATTGCTTGGATGCAATCATGGCATCAAAATATGCCAACCGATAAATACGGATGGGTGACGTCAATGACGATTCCCCGTGAATTAAGCATTAAAGGCGATGTCATGTATCAATGGCCAGTTCGTGAAATTGAGAAATATCGTAGTGGTCATATTGGTCATGAGTCAGTCATATTTGAAGGAAGTAAAACATTAGCAGGAGTAAAGGGACGTCATTTAGATCTGGAAATGGTCATTGACTTCAAAGAGGCAAAATATTTTGAAATTAAAGTCATGAAAGGTGAAGATCAAGAAACAAATATCGTGTATGACGTGGATCGTCATGTCTTAAGTTTTGATCGTCGTCAAAGTAGAAGTGGTATTGATGGATTAAACTATCGTGAAATGCCAGTTCCATTAGTAGACGGTAAGTTATCACTTCGTTTATTAATGGATACTTATTCAGTTGAGTTATTTGCTCAAGAAGGTGCACATACGATGACTTCAACGGTTTATTCGGACTTATGTGCAGAAGGAATTGAATTTATTGCAGATCGAACAGTAGAAATGACGGTTCATAAGTGGGAATTAAACGTGTAAAGAATCTATTTTATTAACTTAGTAAAATCGACTAAAGTACTTCCCCCTTAGCTTTAGTCGAAGTGCTAGGTTCGGAGATAGAGAGATGAAGATTTATCATGAAAAAATCAGATTTTGATAACTAAACTTTAACGTTAGTTGTCATGTCTTTTTTTAGTCTGTCAAAAAACGTAGAAATGTTTAGTTTGAAAAAGTTGGAATTACAAAATTAAAAATGGTAATATAGGTGTACGCCTAAGGAAACCATGTGAAATGAGGGTGAAGAACTTGGAACTAAATGTCGCATTAATCGCACACGATAAAATGAAAGATCAAATGGTGAATTTTTGTTATGCATATCAACATATCTTAAGAAACTATGGGTTGTATACAACAGGAACAACTGGAAAACGAATTGAAGAAGGGACAGTTTTAAGTGTCCATAAATTAGCATCTGGACCATTAGGTGGAGATCAACAAATCGGAGCGATGATTGTTACAGAAGATATTGATCTTGTCATTTTCTTACGTGATCCATTAACACCACAACCGCATGAGACGGATATTCAAGCTTTAATTCGTTTATGTGATGTTCATTATGTACCGATTGCAACAAATTTAGCATCAGCAGAAATTTTTGTAAGAGCACTCGATAATGGCGATTTAGATTGGCGAAAATTAAGAAAAAAACATTCGTAACAAATGTGTTTGATAGGGGGAAAAACATGTTACAGGTCGTAAATATTAAACAAAGTCCTATCGGGACAGAGAAAGCTATTCAATATATTCAAAATGTTTGGAATCATCAAAATCAAGTGTCCCAGTTTTATGATGAAATCTGCCATTTATCACTAGCAGGTGACTCTTTAAATGATTTTTATGTGCTAGTCAATGATGAAAAAATTATTGGATGCTGCGGATTAATTAAAAATGATGTCTTAAAAAAGGCTGATCGATATCCTTGGATTACATCATTATATATCGATGAAGTTTATCGAGGGCGTAATTATGGGCAGTTATTAATGAATCATGTCATTCATCGTGCCCAATTACTAGGGTATCCTAAAGTTTATCTTACAACAGGGAAAACCGATTATTATCGCCGTCATGGATGGCGAGAATTAGAGAGCGACTTAAATGAAAAAACAAATAAGATTTATTACAAAAAATTAACTGAACAACGTTAATTATTTTTTTGAAGTTAACGGTAACCGGTTACTTTAGGTAAAGATCTTATGTTCAAAAATAAAAAGAAACTATGATTTAAATAGTTTCTTTTTTCATGTTCATCATAATGGTCTTTTTGTACGAGAAAATAGATTAAATAAACAAAGGAGAATAGAAAAAACTACTATAGAGGCAAGCCAACCGCCTAATACATCTCCTACATAATGAACGTTAATGTAAACACGGCTAAATCCGATTAAAAAGGTATAAGCTAACAAGAAGGCACTCAATAAGTAAGCAATGAGCTTACGAGATAAAAAATGAAAAGAGAGATAGCTAAGTAACAGGGCTAGTGCTAAACTAATCATTGAATGACCACTTGGAAAACTGAAACCTGTTTCATGAATTAATGAACCAACGATTGGGCGCTGACGAAGATACAGGTGTTTTAAAAGGGTATTTGTTCCTGCGGTTAAAAGGATGAGTAAGAAGCTAAATAGAGCTTCTTTTTTTTGATGTTTGAAGACGAGAATAAACGTCAATATTAAGGTTAATACACTAATGGGAAATGGATTAGCGGTCTTTGTTAGTATGATCATGAGGGTATTTAAATGTGGGTTACGAAGACGGCTAATAAAGTTAAAGACAGACTGCTGGAAGTTTGTTAAATCTGATGTGAAAATATAGTCTGCCAGGATAAAAAAGCAGCCGCTTGAAATAACGGCGATTAGAAAAGGAATCATAGGATTCAATTGACGTTTCATAATGACGCTCCTTAGTTATGATATAGTTTTAGTATAACAAAAACTATCGAATTCACTCCAATGGATTTATTACATAATTGAATGCAGGATGTCTATACTAATATAGCAATTGATTAAAATCGAGGTGGCAACATGAAAAAGTTATTATATATCACAGTCAATTCCAAGCCAGAGACATTATCGGCAAGTCGAACTGTTGGACGTGCGTTAGTCAATGAGATTACCTCAACCTATCCTGAATTTGAAGTTGAGGAGTTAGATTTATATAAAGTCCATATTCCGAGACTTGAGTATCAATATTTTGCCTCACGTAATTGCATGGTTGAAAAAGAAGCTTTAGAGAAATTACCTCCAAAAGAGCAAGAAGAAGTTCATAAAATTGTAAAGCTATGTGATCAATTTAAAGAGGCTGATGTCGTTGTTATTGCCACTCCAATGTGGAGCTTGTCTTTTCCCGCTCCTTTAAAAGAATATATGGATTGTATTATTCAAGTGGGTAAAACAATCTCTTTTGAGGGAATGATGCCAAAGGGATTACTCGATGATAAACCAAGAACAGTTGTTTATGTTCAATCCTCAGGTGCTAATATCATGTGGATGATGAATCCATTATTTAATAAAGGCCTACATTACATTGAAGATATGATGAAATTCATGGGAATTAAGAAATTTGAAGAATTATTAGTTGATGGAACAGGTGAGACACCGGAAGAAAAAGAAAAAGCAATTGAAAAAGCGAAAAAGAAAATTAAGGCAGTTGTGAAACATCTAGAATTCGAAAAAGAATAAAGGAGGTATTTGAATGCAATTTTGTGTAAGAGATGAAGTTGAACATTTTGAAGAGAGTTTCCACCCTTATTATGATGCTATAAAAATTGATGAGGAGTACTTTGAAGATCGTGAAGGTCACGAGCGTGCAGCTATCACACTCGTTAAACAGTTACAAGAAAGAGTACACTTATATGGGATTATTACGTTTCCAGACGGTGGCGGTTATGATGTAGATTTTGTTTATGAAAATGATAATGCGGTTCCTGGAATCACAAAAAATCACTTTGGTAGCCGTGAAGAACTCTTAGAGGGCTGGAAAAACTTTTTAAGGTTATATAAATAAATAAACAGGCTATCTCATGGAGGTAGCCTGTTTATCTAGGGAAGGTAGTCAAAAATAGAACTTTCATGATATAATGCTCATACGTATGAAATTTTTATATAGAAATTTTTAAAATATAAAAGTTTTGGAGGTTAACATGAAAATAGGATTTTTTGATTCAGGAATTGGGGGACTAACGGTTTTAAGCGAGGCGTTAAAACGACTTCCAAATCATGAATACTTATATTATGCAGATACAGATCATGCCCCTTATGGACCAAAGCCAAAGGAAGAAGTTCGTGAGTATGTCTTCAAGGCCATTGAGTTTTTAGTAAATGAGGGAGCCCAAATCATTGTGATTGCTTGTAATACGGCAACAAGTATTGCTGTATCCGAGCTACGCCAAAAATATTCTATTCCGATTATTGGAATGGAACCTGCTGTAAAACCGGCAATTGAATCTGTAGAAAACAGTACAAAGCGTGTCTTAGTCACTGCAACACCACTCACATTAAAAGAAGAAAAGTTAAAACAGTTAATTCAGCGTCTAGATAAACACCATCAAACAGATTTATTGCCATTACCCGATCTTGTTAGTTTTGCAGAATCATATGAATTTTCGGATGAAGCGATTCTTCCTTATTTGAAACAATGTTTACAATCCTTTGATATTAGTGAATATGGAGCAGTTGTTCTAGGATGTACACACTTTCCATTATTTGCTCATCATTTTGAAAAAATCTTCTCTAGTGAAGTTCGATTAATTGACGGAAGTAGCGGGACGGTTTCTCACTTAGAAAAATTAATCTTAGCACAAAAGGTAGAGCCTTGTTTCAATGCTTCACTGACCTTTTACCGCTCAAGTAAGAAACTTGAGTCAAGTCAAGAGATTGAACCTTTCACAAAAATCTTAAAACAATTAAAGGCAATTTAATTGTCAGAATTTTAATCAACAGTCATATGTCGTTAAACCCTATCATAAAATTGTCTTGAGTTGTCAGATTATTTTATAAAAAATGTGGTGATAACATGGACTTTCAAAACGTAAATCCTGAGTTATTTATCGTTGTTGGTGAATTACTTGGAAATGTCATTGCAAATGAATTACCGTTTAACGTACAGAATGCTGTTGGCAACTGGCTACAACTTGTTGGACAGGCAATTGAAACTTATAATGCACAACAACAATATTATCAACAAGGGCCGGGGCGTTATTTTACACCTGATAGTTTTAATGTGGATAATCCATTTTGTCAAAATAATGAACAAGGTTCACAAAGTGGATCAACTGTCAGTAGTTCAGGTCAAGCGCCAGAGCAAGAGGAGATTTTACCGAAATCATCACGTGGAGCCGATGATTCACACACCGACATGCGCTCAACAGACGATAAGTTACATATCATAAAGTTACAAGAAACCATTGAAAAGCTCATGCTTAGAATGGAACAATTAGAAGAGGAAATAAAAAACTTAAAAGCAATGAATGACAGTGATTAACTCATGTTAAAATGAATTTTTAACATGAGTTTTTTTTCTTTGCACATACTAAGTATGTCGGAGGTGATTATGCATGAAACACTACAGTCATCAAGCTTCTCCTTATAAACATCAGCAACTAGATGTTGAGTTTGGTTCTGACTTTGCCCCATTAGACCATTATTTGGATCAAGAAGCCCAACGTGCCTTTCTATCAGCAAAAGCAGGAGGGATGATTACAAAACGCCTGGTTGAAGTCGGTGAAGAAATGTTAATGAATAACAAAGACAATAAATAAGCTTAAATAGAAAATCATAAAGAACGACTGTTTCTTTATGATTTTTTTATCTTGATAAAAGGAAGAATGATCAGATTTAAAAATGGCTTAAAATTATTAAGCTATTTTAGAGAAAGATCTGTTAACGTCAATTTAATGGTCTCTGAGTGAACAATCTTATCTATCTCTAAAACAGCTAATCAAATGAAACGTGATTGAGTGATGGATTCAAGTTGGCGATTGAAAAATATAGGTCGAGGGATTCGATGCAGAGAACGTAGGTATATTTCGATAGTGAGGGGTGAACTGGCATTGTTCTGAAGTGAGATGAGACAGTTGTCAAAGCGTCATCGGATGATATGATTCTGAATCATGAAAAGACGTTGGGTTGCAGTAGATAACGATGATAAATATTTCAAGTTATATGCAAAGAATAAGCCCTATCTAAACGATAAGGCGTTATTCATTCCGTATTCAACTTCAGTTAAACATTACACAGAATCAAAAGGAATCCCTTATAGTGACTATATGGGTTGATGGATTATTAAGTTCAAAATTGAATACGTTCTGATGAGATGGTGGCATAAGCAGAACGAGAGGTAGTAAGAGTTGAATGATAAGTAATTTTAGCAAATAAAATTGGATCGTGATTAGTTTGTACTGAGAATGAAACTTAATTTAGACAGTGAGCAGCAATAACACTACTCAGTATGTTTTTCAGTTTTGGAATGAGATTTGAAAAAGGGGGAATCTCCCTTATGTTGACAACTGACAATTGAATCATTTTTAACCGTTTCATAACAAAAGATTAAAAAATCAAATTTATTAGCGTGCGCTCCAAAATCAGAGAAAAATTGAGGTTATGTATAGTATAAAATAATAAAAAAGAAATAATTAATTTATAAGAAATAAGATGATTTAATAGAAAGAACATGAATTAGACACATTAAAAACATTAAATAGTCATTAAATAACCATATTTTTTACACTTGAAAGCGATTTTATCACTAAAGACTATTTACTTTTACAAATATTGGAAATATAATACACAATAACATCACAAAAAATAGTGATGAGATTGAAGGAGGGACCAGAAATGAATAAGAAACATTTATGGTTAGCTGGAGCATGTTTACTTGCTGTTGGGGGATGTAGTAATGACAGTGAGACGCCAGCTGACACACCAGAAAACAGTGGAACACCAAATGAAACACCAAAAGAAACAGAAGTTTATCGAAATGATTATAACTATGTCTATAGTGAAGATCCAGATACGTTTGACTATGTATATTCATTCCAAGCTGCTGATAATGAGCACACAGCTAACTTTGTTGACGGGCTTTTAGAACATGATCGTTATGGACAATTAGTTGGAGCGATTGCAGAAAGTTATGAAGTCAATGAAGATGCAACTGTTTTTACTTTCAAGATTCGTGAAGGTGTAAAATGGGTGACAGATGAAGGTGAAGAATATGCTGATGTAACAGCACATGACTTTGTGACTGGATTACGTCACGCAACAGAATTTCAATCACAAACCATGTACTTAGTCCAATATGCAATTAAAAACTTAGATGCTTATGTGAATGGCGAAGTGGAATGGGAAGAAGTTGGAATTAAAGCGTTAGATGATTATACATTAGAGTATACACTTGAAGCCCCAACCCCATATTTCCATACCATTACAACTTATTCAGTTTTAATGCCAGTCAATCAAGAATTTTTAGAAAGTAAAGGTGAGGGATGTAAATTAGGTGCACCGGATCCAGGTAACTGTTCATTCGGAGAAGTTGCAGCGGACGGAATTCTTTATAACGGTGCTTATATCTTATCAAACTATGTATCTAAATCAGTGATTGAGTATACAGCTAATCCAGATTATTGGGATGCAGAACATGTTTATATTCCAAAAGTTAAGTTAGTTTATTATGATGGAAAAGATCCAGATAACTTATTTACAGGATTTGATAATGGTGATTATTCAGCTGCTCCTGTTTATACAGATAATGCAGCGATTTATAAAACGGCTAAAGATAAATATGGAGATTCAATTTATGTTTCAGATTTAAGTTCATCATCATTCTGGATTTCATGGAACTTTGACCGTAATGCTTATTCATCAGTGGCAGATGAAACAGTCGATGCTTCACCACAAACTGATAAACAGCGTCAAGATACTACAGCAGCAAAATTAAATCGTGCCTTCCGTAAAGCGGTTATGTACGGATTAGATGTTTCTAATTTAACTGCGCAAGTCGTTGGAGATGATTTAAAACTTGGACGCTTACGTAATACATTAACTCAACCAGGATTCGTTTTAACAAGCGAAGGGGTACCATATGAAGAGTTAGTATCAGCAGCTTTAACAGAGATTAATCCAACAGAATATCCAGAAGGATTCGATTTATCAGATGGACAATTAGCTTATTATAACTTAGACTTAGCTAAACAATATGCGGATCAAGCAAAAGAAGAATTAAGTGCAGAAGGGGTCGAATTCCCAATTCAATTAGATATTTCAGTGGATGGGACAAGTGAAAAAGGGGTTCGTGTCGCACAAGCCTTTAAAAATACATTAGAGACCAATTTAGCTGACTTTGTTGCGGTGAATATCATTGTTTCAGATACAGATACATTAAATGCCGCTAAACAAGCCGAACAAATGAACTGGGATATGTATATTGGTCGTGGATGGGGACCAGACTACGGGGATCCAAAAACTTATGTTGATGTCTTCGATCCAGATAGTGGAGACATGTTAGCCTATCAAGGATTAAACTGGACGGGATCAGAAGTAGGTAACGATGCAGCGGCAAAAGAAGCCATTGGCTTATATGAATTCCAAGCCTTAAAAGATGCAGCAGATGCTGTGGTAGATGATAACGATAAACGCTTTGAATTATATGCCAAAGCAGAAGCATTCTTATTAGATAATGCCATCTTCATCCCATATTGTTCAAATGGTGGAGGATACAGTGTGTCAAAATTAGTTCCACGTAGTGGTTTATATGGGGCTTATGGTTTATCAGATGATAAATACAAATATAAACAAGTGGCCGATGAAGTTGTAACAAAAGCACAACGTGATGAAATCATTGCAGAGTGGCAAGAAGAGTTGAAAAAATAATACAAGTTTAAAAGTATACAAAAAGATTGGGGTGAAACCCTAATCTTTTTGTATATAAAAATAAGGGGGGACAGCCAATGAAGCGTTATATGTTTAAAAGATTTCTAAGATCGTTATTCTCAATTTTCATGGTTTTAACGATTGTTTTTACTTTAATTTACTCAGTTATCCCTCGTGATCGTGTGTTCTTTTCGGATACAAATATTGAAAAGATTCAAAAAAGACCAGACGATTATGCTAACTATAAATATGTTCAATGGGAAAAACTTGGGTACTTAAATTATGATACGATTCAAGATTACTGTAAACAATTATATGGATCAGCTAATGAACAATATTCAAACTGTATCTTACCTGAATCGTCTGAAACAGCAGATTATGTTGCGTTGAAAGAAAAAGAAGGTTGGGACGTTGACTTCTTTGAAGTCTCAAAACAAGCGTATGCAGTCGAAGAAGTTCCGATCTTAAGACGGGCATTAAATTGGTGGGCAAATTTAATTGAAATTGACTATCCAGGAAAGGTTCAAACAGAGAATACAGAATTAGAACGTAAAGTTTATGTTGGCCAAGACTTTAATGGGCGTCCTGCCTTAATGTGTACAGGATGTGAAAATAAATATCTCGTTTATTTTGATGGGAACTTTCCATTTATTCATCAAAACTGGATTAGTATTAACTTAGGGACTTCGTATCCAACCTATAGTGGACAAGGCGTATTGGAGGTTGTGACAAGTTCACAAGGAGAAAAAGTCAAAAAAGAGGTCATGATGCCAAATGGTCAGGTTAAAGAATCTTCAACAAATTTTTACACCTGTAAGTATAAGGAAACCTTAGATAATATGGATCAGAAAAACTTTACCGATCACTATGCAGATTGTGAAACATTAAAAAGTGATCCATCTATGATGCAAATTTCATTTACGATGGGAATTATTTCATTACTTTTAACTTATGTCATCGGTTTACCACTTGGAATTCAAATGGCGAATCATAAAGGTAAATGGGTCGATAAGCTTGGTCAATGGTATATTGTATTCATGAATGCTATTCCAGGGCTTGCTTATATTGTCTTAGTTCGATTTATTGGAGGAAAATATTTTGGGTTACCATCAATGTTTCCTATGCTGGGAGCAAGTCATCCAAAATCGTATATTTTACCAATTATTTCATTAACATTAGGGTCAGTAGCCGGTCGTATGATGTGGATGCGTCGCTATATGATTGATCAAAGTACGATGGATTATGTGAAATTTGCTCGTGCTAAAGGATTATCTGAAAATGAAATTTTCTATAAACATATCTTTAGAAATGCCATTGGTCCAATTGCTCATGGACTTCCAGCTGCGGTTATTTTGTGTATTTCAGGAGCGTTAATTACAGAAGGTGTCTACAGTATTCCGGGGATGGGGAAAATCTTACCTGATTCTATCTCGATTTATAATAACTCAATGGTCATTGGATTAACGTTTATCTTTACTTCATTAAGTATCTTATCAACTTTCCTAGGTGACTGGTTATTAACATTAGTTGATCCACGTATTAGTCTAGATGAAAAAGGAGGAAGCCGATAATGAGTGATTCAAGATTTGAATTTGTTACCCATGATGCGAGTGCATCTGAACATATTGCAGCGCCTTCATATTCTTATTGGCGCTCAGTTTCAAGGCAGTTTTTTGGAAAAAAATTAACTGTATTTTTATTAATTGTAATTGTTTTATTGAGTTTGATTGCTCTTATTCAACCAGCTTTATCGGGTTATGATCCAATGATTTCACCGAATATTAATAATCCCGAAATGCGATTTTTAGGAATATCATTCCAGTATCCTTATGGAACGGATGGGGTCGGAAGTTCAGTTTGGGACGTCGTTTGGGCTGGAACAAGAACATCTTTACTAGTTGGATTTATTGTCACAGGGGTGAATACCTTTATTGGTGTCTTAGTTGGAGCGATTTGGGGGTTCTCAAAAGCAATCGATAAAGTCATGCTTGAAATTTATAACATCATTTCCAGTGTGCCTTATATTTTAATTGTTACCGTATTACTTTATGCATTTGGACGTGGATTTTGGCAATTAGTTTTAGCGATGTGTTTAACGGGATGGCTGGGAACTGCCTATTTTATTCGAACACAAGTAATGATTATTCGCGATCGTGAATATAACTTAGCTTCAAAGTGCTTAGGAACACCAACGCTTCGCTTAGTCACTCGAAATATTTTACCTTATTTACTTTCAGTCGTGATGACCAGTGTTTCACTTGAAATTCCAGCTGCCATTTCAACAGAAGTGACTTTATCATTCTTAGGAATTGGGTTAAACGTTTCAATTCCATCACTAGGACGTATGATCAATCAATATTCAAATTATTTTAATGGATATCCTCATTTATTCTGGGCTCCAGTTTTAACATTAGCCGTTGTAACGGTTTCGTTATATGTGATTGGTCAAGCATTAGCAGATGCATCAGATCCAAGAACTCATATGTAGGAAAGGGAGTGATAGTATGAGTACAAAAGAAGCTGTCTTAACAGTCAGGGATTTAGAAATAAAATTTAGAGTACGTAATCATTATTTAAATGCGATTCGTCGAATTTCATTAGATTTATATCAAGGAGAAACGTTAGCGATTGTCGGTGAATCAGGATCAGGGAAATCAGTTCTCATTAAATCATTTACCGGAATGCTAGAGTCAAATGGAATCATCAGTGGAGGAGAAATCCTGTTTGAGGGTGAAGACTTAAGTAAAAAGACGAAAAATAAAGAATGGGAAGGGATTCGTGGAGCAAAGATTGCAACAGTTTTTCAAGATCCGATGACGTCATTAAACCCAGTTCGTACGATTGGATCACAAATTGCTGAGGTTATTATTAAGCATCAAAAAGTATCTAAAAAAGAAGCGAAAGCACAAGCCATTGATTTAATGAAACGTGTTGGAATAAACGATCCTGAGAAGCGTTTTGGAGATTATCCACATCAATATTCAGGAGGGATGCGCCAACGGATTGTCATCGCCATTGCTTTAGCTTGTCGTCCGAAAATTTTAATTTGTGATGAACCAACGACGGCGCTTGATGTCACGATTCAAGCACAAATTTTACAGTTAATTAAAGATTTACAAAAAGAGTATGGATTTACAACCATCTATATCACGCATGACTTAGGGGTGGTAGCAAATGTTGCCGATCGTGTCGTGGTGATGTATTCTGGGCAAATTATTGAGTATGGTGAAGTAGAAGAAATTTTCTATGAACCCGCTCACCCTTATACTTGGGCCCTTCTTTCATCACTTCCTCAGTTAGGGAAAAAAGGGAGTGAGTTATTTTCAATTGATGGAACACCGCCATCTTTATACAATGAGATTATCGGAGATGCCTTTGCCCCTCGTAATCAATATGCGATGCGCATTGATTTTGAAGAAGAACCCCCATTTTTTGAGATTTCACCGACTCATTTTGCAAAAACTTGGCTACGTGATCCGCGTGCTCCAAAAATAGAGATGCCAGAACCTCTTCAAAATTTACATGAAAAACTTGTTTCAATTTATGGGTCAGTACAAGGAGGTGCGAACTAATGGCACAAGAGCGTGAAGTGTTAGTCTCAGTTCGTGATCTTGAAATTAAATTTAAAGATTTCGTAGCTGTTTCAGATGTGAATTTTGATATTTATAAAGGAGAAACGTTTTCACTCGTCGGAGAATCAGGATCGGGAAAAACGACAATTGGACGTGCCATTATCCGTATTAATGAAACATCTAAAGGTGATATTTTATTTAAGGGTAAAAAAATTAATGGAAAAATTACACGCGATATGAATAAATATATCGTTAAAAATATCCAAATGGTTTTTCAAGATCCTGCTGCTTCATTAAATGAACGTGCAACGATTGATTATATCGTTTCTGAAGGATTAATTAATTTCAATTTATATAAAGATGAGGCAGATCGTAAACAAAAAGTGGTTAATGCCTTAACGTCAGTTGGATTATTACCAGAGCACGTCACACGTTATCCTCATGAATTTTCAGGTGGACAACGTCAACGAATTGGGATGGCCCGTGCCATGGTCATGGAGCCAGAATTTATCATTGCAGATGAGCCGATTTCGGCACTGGATGTTTCAATTCGTGCCCAAGTGTTAAACTTACTAAAAAAATTGCAAGCTGAACGTGGGCTTACTTACCTATTCATTGCTCATGATTTATCAGTCGTTCGCTTTATTTCAGATCGTATTGCGGTTATTCATAAAGGACGTATTGTGGAATTAGCAGAGGCAGAGGAATTATTTTTAAATCCATTCCATCCATATACTAAATCTTTATTATCTGCTATTCCAATTCCGGATCCACGTCTTGAGAAAAATAAAAAATTGATTGTTTATACAGGTGAAGAACACGATTATAGTGTAGATAAACCAAAATGGACAGAAATTACAGCTGGTCACTTTGTTTGGGCAAATGAAGCTGAAGCAAAGGCGTACCGAAAAGCGGCTAAAGTTAAATAAATTCAAAAAAAACGACTCATTGAGTCGTTTTTTTGTCTTAAATAGATCATGCTAGAATAAGGTTATATAGAAAGGAGTGATAGTGGTGCAACTTAAACGTTATGAGCGTCAGAAAGCTATTGATTATGCTAGAGCATGGGCGTTAGGGCGAAATCCTGTGTATCATGATTATGAAAAATATGGGGGTGATTGTACGAATTATATTTCTCAGTGTTTGCATGCAGGAGATATTCCATTTGATGAATCAGGGCGAGATGTGACAACGAAATGGTATTGGTACAGTGATTACTCACGGACACCCTCTTGGACGGCAGCTCAACCATTTGAGACCTATTTATTAAATAATAATAAAGAAGGGACAAAAAATTATGGGATTTATGCCTCATTTTGTGAATATGATGAACTTGAACTTGGGGATTTAGTCCAAAAACGGGTGAATGGTGTTTTAACACACACGATGATTGTGACTTCAAAAGTATTAGATCGGTACGGGAATATTGTTGACTATTTAGTCTGTCAACATTCTTATGATTTAAAAGATTTTCCGTTATCACAAAAAGATGGTGTTCATAGTTATATTAAAATTCATGGTTATTATGCCTAATTCTTTATAAAAAAATAATCCAATTATTCTATAAAATACCTCGTTGAACTGTTGAAAAAGAAGAATGATTTCGAATTTTGGACTCATACTATTACTGTTGTTTAAGACAACAATAAAGAAAGTGAGGAATTCAAAATGAAAAATAATAATAACAGCAACAATAAAAATCAAGCAAACTATAATGCAAATACAAATGCAAATGTAAATGCAAAATCTAACCGTAACAAATCTAATGCAAACACAAATGCTAATGTAGAGTTTGCGACTGATTTTGCTACTTCAAACAATTGCAGAAACAATTCAAACAACAAAGAATGCTAGTTTAAGCAATCCAAATCCTAAAATGTTGAAATAAAAAAATCATGACAAATGTCATGATTTTTTTATTTGTGATTGATTAATAGGAAAAAATAAGCTTTATAGGGTTGTTCTGACACGAATGATTCTAAGTCATTTTCTCATACTAATAGTGTCGTTTTTCGACAAGAAAGTGAGGTTACGATTATGAGTTGTAAATCTAAAGCAAAAGCAGCAAAAACAGAAACAAATAATCAATGGTGTGGTCAAGCAGCAATTGGAAATAGCAGTGATCATGTAGAAAAAACTGAATTTAGTAATGAGTGGGCGTCAACCAATAAATTAGCGACTCAAGAACATCCAAATAAAAACAAAAAAACTTACTAAATCTTTAAGGTTAGTGACACAAAGCGCGAATGATTTTCTCATAGCGTTTTGTGTCTTTTTTTAGTATAATGGTAGATAACAACATGAAGGAAGGGTGAGGATATGGAACTATTCGTTTCTGATTTAGATGGTACCTTATTAAATAAAGCAAGTGAAGTCTCTGAAAATAGTCGCACGATTATTAATGAGTTAATTGAAAAAGGGGTAAAGTTTACAGTAGCAACTGCTCGTACACATGCTACAGTTATTGAATTATTAGAAGGATTAAATATTCAAATGCCTATCGCCATTATGAATGGAGTAGGAATTTACGATTTAAAAAATAGAAAATATCTTGAGATTGTTGATATTTCAAAAGTAGCGGCGCAGCAAACGTTAGAAATTTTTGATCAATTAGGATTAGAGCCAATGGTTTACGGCATTAAAGATGATCAATTATCAGTCTTTTATCGTCAAATTAATAATCCGGTTTCAACAAATTTTTATGAGCAACGTAAAGATAAAACTCTAAAGACGTTTACCTCTGTTGATGAGTTTGAATCTGTTGTGGCGACTCACCAAATTGTAAATATACTTGTCTTTGATAAGTTAGAGTTAATTGAAGAAGCTTATCGTCAAGTTCAAAAAGTTGAAGGAATTAATGCGACTTATTATCCGACTCGTGAAGAAGGATTTGGATATATGGAATTATATAGTGCTAATGCCTCAAAAGCAAATGGGATTAAAGCATTAGCAAAATATGTTGAATTTGAAAAAATTATTGGATTCGGAGATAATTTAAACGATTTACCGATGTTTGAACTAGCAGATGAAGCATACGCTCCAGCAAATGCAGTAGATGAAATTAAGGCAGTGGCAACTAATGTTATTCGTCATCATGATGAAGACGCTATTGCCCTATACTTAAAAGAGCGTCATGAATCTACTCAAAAATAAAATTAAGTGGTTGTCAAATTGCTAACTAAACTGATTTCGTTAGCGGTGTGACAACCCTTTTTCTTTTGCTCCGATATTAAAACGCTTCAAATGTATTTATCTATTTTCGTAATGGCTAGTTATCCATGGACATTGTTCTTGTTCTCTCTGTTTTTAAGACCATTAATAAAATGAACGAGGAAGTGACTTAATAAAAAAGAGTCGCTCTTGCTTAATTAAATGCGATTAGTCAGGTTAACGACTCGGTTTCATTTAGGCCCATCCAAATAAATGGAAAATCACAGTGGTAACAAAGCAGAGGGCAATCCCAATTAAAGTTGGAATGATAAACGCGAGGGCTGCCCATTTATAGCTTCCAGTTTCTTTTTTGATCGTCATTAATGTGGTCGAACAAGGCCAATGACATAAGGTAAACAGCATGACATTAAGTCCAGTTAATAATGTCCATCCGTTATCTTTTAAGATTTGACTTAAAGTCGTGATACTATCAAATTCCACCATGGAACCACTTGATAGATACGCCATTAACAGAATAGGGATAACGATTTCATTAGCAGGTAATCCAAGAATAAAAGCCATTAAAATGAAACCATCTAGTCCGATGAATTGGGCAAACGGATTTAAGAAATTGGCGATATAAGTTAAAATGCTTAAGTCACCAATATAGAGATTGGCCATGCACCAAATGATAATTCCTGCAGGAACCGCAATCATGATGGCACGTCCTAACACGAAGAGGGTACGGTCAATAATCGATGTATAAAGGATGCGTCCTACTTGTGGGGTACGATATGGAGGAAGCTCAAGGGTAAAGGATGAGGGAACTCCTTTTAAAATGGTTTTAGATAACCCATAAGAAACAAGTAGCGTAATGATGACACCTAAAATAATAATTAAGCTTACGACAAGTGCGCTCATTAAACTGTTTTGAAAAGTGTTTAAGTTTAAGGTGAGTAGTAAGACACTTGCAATCGCGATAATAGTGGGAAATCGTCCATTGCAAATGACAAAGTTATTGGTTAAAATGGCAATCAATTTTTCTCGAGGGGATTCGATAATCCGACATCCAATAATTCCTGCTGCATTACATCCAAATCCCATACACATGGTTAAGCATTGTTTCCCATGAGCACAGGCTTTTTTAAATAAGTGATCGAGATTAAAGGCGACGCGAGGAAGGTAGCCTAAATCTTCGAGTAAAGTGAAGAGTGGGAAGAAAATAGCCATTGGTGGTAACATGACAGAGACGACATTTGCTAAGGTTTGATAAACACCGGATAAAAGCATGTTATGAAGCCAAGTAGGTGTGTGAATCCAATCTAGGAATTGATCAATATAACCTTCTACCCAAGAGAAAAAGTTAGCTAGTAGTTGGGATGGACCATTCGCACCTACGATGGTCAACCAAAAAATTACCAATAAAAGAAGAAGCATTAGTGGGATTCCGAACCATCTTGAAGTGATGACACGGTCAATTTTTAAATCGCGTTCGCGTGCGAGTTGCTTTTGATCAAGTGTATAAACATAATCGTTTTTGATTTGTTCAGCTTTAGCATAACTAACTTCAGTTAAGTGATCACGAATTTGTTCCTTATTAAGAGGCAATGGGATGTGAGTAGCAATTTCAGTTAGGGATTGAGATTGTTCAGGGCTTAAATATTGATTCATAGATTGGTAGATGCTCTCATTACCATCCATGAGACGAAGGGCTAACCAGCGTGGATTAAGATTGGGGAATTGCTTGTCAAGAAGCGGCATCAGTTCGTTCACATAAGCTTCAGTTTCCTGATTATAAAGCAGAGGTTGTTGATGAAAGTCATAGTTTTCATCAATGACTTGATCGATGGCAGCTTTTAGGTCATTGATTCCGACTCCGTTTCGAGCCGAGGTTAAAACAACTGGAATGCCTAAGTCTGCTTCAATTTCCGCTTTATTCACGACAATTCCTTTTTTCTTTGCCTCATCGATTAAGTTAACACATAAAATCACACGATCAGTTAATTCCATAATTTGAAAGGCCAGATGAAGATTACGCTCTAAGGCAGTGGCGTCTGTGACCACAACGACGAGGTTGGGTTTTCCAAAGCAAATGAAATCACGAGCCACGATTTCTTCTTCTGAGGTCGCAAATAAAGAATAGGTTCCAGGGAGATCCACTAAGACATAATCGTGGGTGGCTGTTTTAAACTCTCCGCGAGCATTGGTCACCGTTTTTCCTGGCCAGTTTCCGGTATGTTGATGTAGTCCTGTTAACGTATTAAAGACTGTACTCTTTCCGGTATTCGGATTCCCAGCTAAGGCGATCACGAATTGGTCGTCTCGTCTATCAATATTAAATAAATCTTGTAAAGCCTTCCTTTTAGTTGAACTATACGTCAATCCCATTGAGTCATTCCTCCTTATTAATCATGAATGGGTTTAACCATAATTAAACTTCCTTCCTCTTCTCGTAGTGCAATCATCGCTCCGCGAATGTTATAGACGGTAAGGTTGTTTTTAGGTCCTTTTTTAATGACATCGATTAAAGCACCAGTCGTAATTCCTAATGCTAATAAACGTTCACGTAATAAGCCTGTTGCTGTGAGTTTTGTAACTTTAACTGTCGTTTGGCATTCAACTTCGTTTAATTTTTTCATTATCATCACTCCAATTAATATTTTAGCTATGGCTAACTTTTAGAATAAAAGAGAAGATAATCGAATGAGAAGGTGATTCTTCATTGACTCTTGGATCTTTTATTTCATTGACTTGTATAAAATATGATATAAAACGTATGTTTGCACATCGTTTCGTGTCATTTTATAAAAATGGGCAGATTCGTCAAAAGCAGGGGAGAACTGAAGGGAATTTAGAGGGTTCTGGCTCTCTATCAACCATTGATAAATCTTAGCCGGGGCTAACTTTTGAATGCTAGTCCCTATATCGTATGAGAAAGGTGAGAAAAGGTGACAAAAAACAAAATCATTCATTTTTTACAGTTTTTGTTTAATGGATGGGATAGTATTTGCACAACGGTTCAAACTATAGTATTATTATAGTAGTTGCATATGATTGGAGGAGAATATTGATGGCTGTGTCAAAATATTATCGTATTGAAGAAGCAAACCAAGAAATTGGGAATATTGAAATTCATTCACAAGTTTTTGAAGTGATTGCCCATAACGCCACAGCAGAAATTGAAGGGGTTTCAAAGATGTTTGAAAGTATCTCACAATCAATTGCCGATACTTTTAATAGTAAAAAACACCGTAATGGTGTTGAAGTTGAATTTGATGAAAATGGATTAGTTATTGATGTATATGTGAGTATTAAAGTGGGTTATGCCATTAATGAAGTCGCTGAGAAAATCCAAAAAAACATTCATCAAATGATTTATCATATGACATCTGTCAAAACGTCTGAAATTTACGTTCATGTCGTATCGATTGATTTTGATTAAAAAAATAAACCACTTTTAGTGGTTTATTTTTATTTTTTTCGGCAAATTCTTGATAAATATGATAACATATATAGTTGAAACCTTTAAAAATAGTATACAATATAGTTGTAGCAACTTAGAAGATTTGAATAGAAAGAGGGATTTTTGTGATTCGTCATGTATTACGTCAATTTGCAGTACAAACATTATACCAAATGGAAGTGGGGCAGATGACCAAAGAAGAAGCCATCGAAAACGTTGAATGGATGGTTGAAGGTTTAAAAGAAGAAGCTATGGAATTAATGGCTGAAGAAGTAACACCACATCAAATTCTTGAAGTCGAACGTCAATTTACATTAGATGAGTTCTATTTTGAATTAGTAAACGGTGTTTTAACTCATAAAGAAGATTTAGATCAAATCATTGATGAAAACTTAAAAGGATGGAGTTTTTCACGTTTAAATAAAGTTGATAAAGCCATTTTACGCTTAGCAACATATGAGATGAAATTCTGTCAAGAGACACCTCATAAAATTATCATCGATGAAGCGGTAGAATTAACAAAAGAATTCTCAGATACTGGAGATGGAAAAGCACGTAGCTTTAATAATAAAGTATTAGACCAAATTAGTAAGCACTTTGCATAGTAGGATGTGAAACCGATGGAGGAGAGACAACCCTTAACCGTTAAGGCGTTAACGAAATATATTAAGTTAAAATTCGATTATGATAAAAATTTACAACACCTCCTTCTAAAGGGAGAATTATCAAACGTCAAACGACATTCACGTGGACATCTTTACTTTACATTAAAAGATGATGAGGCACAAATTAATGCGGTGATGTTTGCCAGTGCAGCTTCACATTTAACTTTTGTGCCGGCCGAGGGAATGCAAGTGGTTGTCAAAGGCCATATTACCGTTTATGAAGCGGGCGGTTCTTATTCAATGTATGTTAAAGAAATGACGGAAGACGGAGTTGGAAATCTTTATGTTGCTTTTACGCAAATGAAAGAGCGTTTAGGTGCAGAGGGATTATTTGATGCAAGATTCAAGCAACCTATCCCAACTTACCCCCAGGCGGTTGGGGTGATTACTTCACCCACAGGTGCTGCGATCCGTGATATTCTTTCCACGATTAAACGTCGTTTCCCACTCGTCAAAGTTTATGTGTACCCAGCACTTGTTCAAGGTGAACAGGCAGAAGCTTCGATTGTATCATGTATTAAACAAGCGAATGAAATGAAGCTGGTGGATACGTTAATTGTTGGTCGTGGAGGAGGTTCAATTGAGGATTTATGGGCGTTTAATAAAGAGGGTGTAGCTCGTGCAATCTTTGAATCAAAAATTCCAATTATTTCAGCGGTAGGTCATGAAACAGATTTTACGATTGCTGATTTTGTGGCAGATCATCGTGCACCTACTCCAACAGGAGCGGCAGAGATGGCCGTTCCCAATTTACCAGATGTGTTAAAACATTTTAATCAACTAAATGTTCGACTCAATCATAATTTCAATGTTCAATTTGAACAAAAGAAGAATCAATTAGCACAGCTAAGTAATCATTATATTATGAAAAATCCACATGCTTTATTTGAGCAACGATTAATGCATGTGAATCAATTGAATGATAAGTTACAATTTGTTTTACAAGATCAGTTAACTAAACGGAAAGCTCAGTTTGCAACGGATTATCATCGATTAATTCAATTTAATCCAATGGTCAAGGTTGACAGTTCTAAACAACACGTCGCCTTTTTAACTCAACAGTTAAAAGCATTGATGAGTGAGCACCTATCAGAGCATAAGCAAAACTATCATGTGCTATTAACGAAACTTGAGATGTTAAATCCATTATCCATTTTGAAAAAAGGATATTCAGTGATTACTGATGAAAATGAAGAGATGATTACAACGGTTCAATCTATGAGGGTAGGTCAGATCATTTCAGTTGCCTTAGATGATGGAACCGTGAAAGCATCGATCAAAGAAATTCAACCAAGTGAAAGCAATTAAAGGGGTGATTTTGAATGAGTGAATCAAAAATGAATTTTGATGAAGCATTACAGCAATTAGAACAAGTCGTGCGTCAATTAGAAGCAGGAAACTTACCATTAGAGCGCTCAATTGAGTTATATAAGCAAGGAATGTTGCTTTCAAATGAGTGCCATCAAAAATTACAACAGATTGAATCAGAGGTTGCTAAGCTCGTGGATCCAACTGGTTCGATGACTGATTTTGAGGTATCGGGGGAATAATAGATGTTAGCACAGTATATTGCAAAACATAAAACACCATTCGATGCGTACATGATGAGTTTAATTGAAGGTGAAGCCATTCCAAACCAGTTAAAAGAATCGATGCTTTATTCGCTTTCTGTGGGTGGAAAACGATTAAGACCAATTTTATTATTTGCTGTTTTAGATACATTAGGATTAGAGGCAACCTGTGGTTATCAAACCGCTTCTGCTCTTGAAATGATTCATACGTATTCACTTATTCATGATGACTTACCTGCTATGGATGATGATGATTTAAGACGTGGAAAACCAACTAATCATAAAGTGTTTGGTGAAGCAACTGCGATTTTAGCTGGAGATAGTTTGCTTACGCATGCGTTTAAGGTGATTTGTAGTGATGAAGGTTTATCGTTACAACAACGTTTAGAGCTTGTTTCAATGTTATCAATGGCAGCTGGGCCTATGGGAATGGTAGCTGGACAAATGTTAGATATGGAAGCAGAGACGAAGCCAATTACACTTGAACAGTTAAAGCAGATTCATGTCAATAAAACGGGACGTTTAATCGAGTTTTCAATTGTTGCCGCAGCTGTTATTGCACAGGCATCTGAAGAGACGATTCAATTGCTGCGTCAATTTGCGGGGCATGTTGGATTAGCCTTTCAAATTAAAGATGATATCTTGGATGTGGAAGGTAAAGGTGATTTAATTGGGAAAGATGTTGGAAGCGATATGGAAAATGGGAAAAGTACCTATGTTTCATTAACTTCATTAGATGAAGCTAAAGTGATGCTCAATGAAGAAATTGAAGCAGCTCTAGCGATATTAGAGGAGTTACCATATGAGACTTCATTATTAGCGGCGATCACCGATTACGTCAAAGAACGTCAAGCATAAATTAGGGGGCGATTTTTATATAATCGCCTTTTATTATGTTTAAAGTCAATGATCTACCGAGGAAAAGAAGAGGTAGTTTATAGGAATTAAGGTCGAAATATGGTATGATAAAAAGAGATAGAAAAATAGAATTTTTATCTAAAATGACAGATAATAAATATGTGAAACAAGGTTGGAGTGATTAAGATGTATGACATCGAGAAGATTACAAATCCTTCATTCATCAAGAATTTGTCAACTAAAGAAATGCAAGTGTTATGTCAGGATATTAGAACATTTTTGATTGATTCTTTATCAAAAACAGGTGGTCATGTATCATCAAATCTTGGGGTAGTAGAGTTGACAGTGGCGATGCATAAAGTGTTTAATTCGCCAGAAGATAAATTCATTTGGGATGTTGGACATCAAGTATATATTCATAAAATGTTAACGGGAAGAGCAAATCAATTTTCAACGTTAAGACAATATAAGGGATTATCTGGTTTTCCCAAGCGTAAAGAATCAGAGCATGATTGCTGGGAAACAGGACATGCTTCAACTTCGATTTCAGCAGCAGTCGGGATGGCTTATGCTAGAGATTTAAATGATGAAAATTATCACGTAGTGGCAGTGATTGGTGATGGATCCTTAACAGGTGGGATGGCTTATGAGGCATTAAACCATATCGGTCATACGAATAAACGTTTAATTGTCATCATTAATGATAATGAAATGGCCATTTCACCAAATGTAGGGGCGCTTCATAATATTTTTGGAAGTATTCGTACGAATGAATCGTACTTAAATACGAAACGTCGTCTGAAAAAGTTATTGAAAAATACGCAATTATTAAATCGTGTGATGTATCGTGCGAAAGGAAGTTTAAAACGTTTTGTTATCGGTGAGACACCATTTGATGCGATGGGATTCAAGTATTTTGGACCCGTAGATGGACATAATCTAGATGATTTAATTAAAAATTTAAACTTTGCTAAAAAAGCAGACAAGCCAGTCATTGTTCATGTGAAAACGAAAAAGGGAAAAGGTTATTCGTTTGCAGAAGCAGATAAACTTGGAACGTGGCATGGTGTTGGGAAGTTTAATAAAGAAACGGGTGAAGTTTCAGTTCATAAAAAAGAAAATTGTGTTTCTTGGAGTAAATTAATGTGTAACGGATTAATTGAGTTAACTAAACATGACTCACGCGTTTCAGTGATTACACCTGCTATGATTAATGGCTCAGCATTAAATGATTATCAAATGCTTTACCCTGATCGATTAATAGATGTAGGGATTGCAGAAGAACATGCGGTAACAATGGCTGGTGGAATGGCAACTCAAGGAATGAAGCCATTTGTTTCCATTTACTCAACGTTTTTTAAGCGTGCGTTTGACCAAGTTCACCATGATGTTGCAAGACAAAATTTAAATGTTGTATTTGGCGTGGATCGTGCAGGAATTGTAGGGGCTGATGGAGAAACTCACCAAGGGCTATATGATATTCCAATGTTACGCCCCATTCCCAATATGACAATCATGATGCCGAAAGATGCGAAAGAAGCGTATGATTTATTGTATACGGCATATGAAATTAATGGACCAGTTGCGATTCGTTATCCGCGTGGTGATGTTTTCAATGTGGTACCAAATTATGAGTCGTGGCAATCAGTACCTGTTGGTTCTTGGACGACGCTTAAATCAGGAGCAGATGCTTATCTTCTTTCGATGGGACCGATTCTTGATGATTTAGTTCAATTAGCGGAAGATTTAAGTGAAGCCGAAGGAATTCACGTTGGAGTGATTAATACCCGCTTCATTAAGCCACTAGATACTTGTCTTTTAGATGAGTTAGCAAAACTTGAGGTTCCGCTCATTGTTTATGAAGAGTCAGCGATGATTGGTGGACTAGGAACAGCCATTTTAGAGTATTATAATGAAACAAACCAAACAGTTAAGGTGAAACGATTAGGAGTTCCAGATGTTTATGTTCAACATGGGAGTGTCCCAGAGGTGCTGGCAGAACTCCATCTTTCATTAGATGATATTAAAGCAGAAATTAATCAAGTAATTAAAAAGTAGGTCGGTGTCAAAAAACATGAAAAAAGAACGTATTGATGTGTTATTAACACAATTAGGATATTTTAATTCACGTGAAAATGCAAAGCGTGCAATTATGGCGGGTCTTGTTTTAGTCGATCAAGAACGCGTCGATAAACCAGGAGAAAAAGTGCCTGTAGAAGCAAAAATTACGGTTAAAGGAAATGTATGTCCATATGTTAGCCGCGGAGGATTTAAACTTGAAAAAGCGATTAAAACGTTTAATATTGATTTAACCGATAAAACGATTATCGATATTGGGGCGTCAACAGGTGGATTTACGGACTGTGCCCTGCAAAATGGAGCTAAGTTATCGTATGCTGTTGATGTAGGATACAATCAATTAGATTGGAAGATGCGTCAGGATGAGCGTGTTATTTGCATGGAGCGTACGAACTTCCGATATATGACACCTGAAGACTTAAAGTTTGGAGCTCCTCAGTTTGCATGTATCGATGTTTCATTTATTTCGTTAAAAATCATTTTCCCTGTCTTAAAGCAATTACTAGCTAAAGAGGGTGAGATTGTTGCATTAATTAAACCTCAATTTGAAGCCGGAAAAGATCAAGTTGGTAAAAAAGGAATCGTTCGTGATGCTAAGGTACATATTAAAGTTATTCAAGAGATTCTTGAATTTATTACAGCCCTTGATTTAAGTGTGCTTGGATTAACTTACTCACCCATTAAAGGGGGAGAAGGAAATATTGAATTTTTAGTACATATAGGCTATAATGAAAATATGCGAACAAATGTTTACGAAAAAGATATTATTCAAATCGTAAGCGATGCACATAGTCAGTTATAGTAGGTGGTTAATATGTTATCGCATTTGTCAATTCAGAACATGGCGATTATCGAATCTTTACAATTAGATTTAAATAAAAATATGACTGTTTTAACGGGTGAAACAGGTGCAGGAAAATCAATTATTATTGATGCTATTTCTTTATTAATCGGTGATCGTGCGTCAACTGATCTTATTCGTCATCATGAAGAGATGGCAGTGATTGAAGGTATTTTTGAAATTGAACAAAATAAGCCATTAAAAGCTTATCTTTTAGAACAAAATATTCCAGTTGAAGAACAGTTATTGGTTAAACGAACGATTAAACGAGTTGGAAATGGTCAGATTCGTGTTAATGGTGAATTATTATCAGCGAATCAATTAAAGGAAATTGGACAATTTTTAGTTGATATTCACGTACAGCATGATACGCATCGGTTATTCCATAACGAGTATAACTATCAATTAATTGATAATTTTGATTTAACGGAGCAAGTTAGTGTAACGAACGACGTTTATCAACAAGCACTTAAAGAATATAATCAAGCTAAACAGGCTTACATTAATTTTAAAAAGAACGCTGAAGAAATTCAAAAACGACTGGATTTAATTCTGTTTCAAAAGAATGAAATTGAGAAGGCTAACTTAAAAAAAGGTGAGCTTGAAGAGTTAGAAGAGCGTCGTCACCTGATATTGAATTCAGATAAGCTTCACAAAACATACGGTCAGATTTTACATGGTTTAAATTGCGACGGTGGGGCAGTAGAACGACTATATCAAGCATATAATGCGACGCAAACCTTAGCTAATATTGATGAAAGTCTTTCTTCTGCTGTGACGCAAATGGGTGATATTTATTATGGGTTAGAGGAGTTTGTTAATTTAATCTCATCTAAATTAGATGAATTGAATTACTATCCTGAAGAACTTGAAGAAATTGAATCGCGCCTCAATGAACTCCAACAACTCAAACGTAAATATCGTTTAGAAGTTGATGAAATCATGGCTTATTATGATCAAATTGTAACTGAACTAGCGCAGGTAGAAGATTCAGAACACTATGAGCATTCCTTGTATCAAGTTTTAGAAAAAGCGTATCATCACTTAATTGAAGCGGGAGAAGCATTAAATCAAAAACGTTTAGAAATCTCAAATAGAATTAAGACACAGCTGATTGCTGAACTACAAGACCTTCAATTATTTAATGCTCAGTTTGATATTGAATTTACACGTTTAAAAACAGATGATATGATTAATACTATTTTTTCGACACATGGAATTTATGAAATTCAGTTTTTATTAAGTACAAATAAAGGTGAGCCAATGAAACCACTGAATAAAGTTGCTTCAGGTGGTGAATTATCTCGTATTATGTTAGCTTTAAAAACGATTCTCAATCGAGGGCAATACATATCTACCATTATATTTGATGAAATTGATACGGGGGTCAGTGGTCAAGTGGCATCAAGTATCGGCTCAAAAATGAAAGAAATTGCTAAGCAAAAGCAAGTTCTGTGTATCACCCATTTACCACAAGTTGCTTCACTTGCCGATCATCATATTCATGTTAGTAAATATGAAAAAGAAGGACGAACAGTGACGGCCGTTAAAAAATTAACAACAGATGAACGAATACATGAAGTTGCAAGAATGTTAAGTAGTGATAATGTGACTGAATCTGCCTTGTTAAATGCTAAACAACTCCTACAACAACTTTAATGAAAAGAATTCCAATTTTTTTATTCATTTGAACAAAAAAATTGGAATTCTTTTTTTTCTATATTTAGTGTTGAAAAAGCCATAATAATAGCGTAGTTCGTGTCGAATGAAGTTGAAAGGAGGCGCAATATGAATAAAAAAATAAATAAAAAAAGCTTTTTAGCTCATAATATATTAATATTTGTCTTCTCTTTATTAAGTATTAGCGCTCCTGCACAAGAGTATGCATGGGCACAATCTAATAATGAACAACTTTTACATATTGATGAAAAACGAAAAATCTATGAGGTTTCTTATTCTTCAAGTGAAGAATCGACACCAGTTAACCAAACTGAAGGACGCTATATGTTAATCCCGGGTGGTGACGCGATTGGGATCAAAATTCAGACAGATGGTCTTGTGGTGGTAGATACGTATCAAGTCAATACAGCAGAAGGAACTATTAATCCAGCTAAAGATGCTGGGATTATGAAAGGTGATTTAATTTTAGCAGTTAATAATCAGAAGGTTTCAACGATTGAGGAGTATAAAGAGCAGCTTTTACTCGCAGAGCAAAGTAAACAAATGATTTTAACCATTAACCGTCAAGGAAAGACATCACATTTAACTGTTCACCCTGTGATCTCTACAGATGGAGTGATGACAACTGGACTATACTTAAGAGATAAATTAGCGGGAATCGGAACTTTAACTTTTATTGATCCGAATTCACATAAATATGGAGCATTAGGTCATGAAATAATCGATCAAGATACGAATCAGTTAGTTAGTATAAAAAATGGTGAAATTATTAATTCGAATGTAGTTTCTGTTCGTAAAGCAACAAGTGGTAAACCTGGTGAAAAAGTCGCCGACATCTTATTTGATGATAAGTTAGGGACATTAGAAAAAAATAATAATTTTGGTATTTATGGTGTTATGAGTTCAGAGTTACATAATCAAAAAGATTTAATGCCCATTGCTTATATTAATGAAGTAAAAGCAGGTCCCGCACAAATTTTAACTGTCTTAAATGGAAATAAAGTGGAAGCGTTTGATATTAATATTACCGAAGTTAATATGCAAACACAAAAAGCAATAAAAGGAATTAAATATACGGTAACAGATGAACGTTTACTCAATCAAACAGGTGGAATTGTCCAGGGGATGAGTGGAAGCCCTATTATTCAAGATGGTAAAATTGTTGGTGCTGTGACTCACGTTTTAGTTCATGATTCAACGATGGGATATGGTATCTTTATTGAATGGATGTTACAAGAGTCGGGAATCAACTATCGTAGCGAAGAAGCACAATCTGATGCAGCCTAATAAGTGATATTCGTTTTTTCGACATAATCAGACAACAACAAGATAAACTAAACCGAAACGAAATAAAAGACAAAACATGATAAAAAATATTTGTCGAATATATTTATGAAAATTTATAATCTCTCAAAAAATGAGAAGTAATTATTGAAAAATGTAAGGAACTGTAATTTAATAGATATATAACCGGAAAAATTAGGGGGCCAAAAAATGAATAAATTAAAAGTTCTATTAGCTGACGACAATAAAGAATTAATAACGGTATTATCTGAGTATATTTCCTTACAAGAGGACATGGAAGTTGTAGAAGTAGCGGGAAATGGAAATGAGGTATTATCTGTTTTAAGACAACGCGACATCGACATTTTATTATTAGATGTTGTTATGCCTGATCTAGATGGGGTAAGTGTATTAGAAGAATTAAAAGAAAATCCAACCCTATATAAACGTCCACGACATATTATTATGTTTACTGCATTCAATCAAGAGAAAATCATGATGCGTGCTGCTGAATTAGGGGCATCGTATTTCATTATGAAACCATTTGAAATTAATAAAATTGTTAAAATCATTCGTGATATTAATGTTCGTTTCGATACGACAGAAGTATCAAAGCCGGTCAACCATTTATATGGAAATCGTCCAGCAGTAAAAGAGTTTGATTTAGAGTCAGAGATTACAAATATTTTACATGAAATGGGTGTACCAGCACATATTAAAGGGTACTTATACTTACGAGAATCAATCAATATGGTTTATAATGATATTGAACTTCTTGGATCAATTACAAAGGTATTGTATCCAGACGTGGCTAAAAAATATAAGACAACAGCTTCACGTGTTGAACGTGCAATTCGTCATGCGATTGAAGTGGCATGGAACCGTGGAAATATCGAAGCTATTTCAAATATCTTTGGGTATACAGTAAGCGTTTCAAAATCAAAACCAACAAACTCAGAGTTTATTGCGATGATTGCAGATAAACTACGTTTAGAACATAAAAATAAAGTTGCATCTTAATTGTCTAATCCTTGAGCATTGAGTTCCAATGCTCTTTTTTTTATAGTATTCAACATCGTTGTACTTTTATCATATATTAATTCAGAATGGAAGTAACTCACATCAAGAGACTAACATGACTGAAAATGATAATGAAAGGAGGAATAAGATGATTGATGAATAAACTTCATCAATCTCTTAAAAGAGAAGATGGGATATTATAAAATTCATACTTATCAATTAACGTGTGATTGTCCATATTGTCAACGAATTCGTTCATCAAACGCATCCGTGCAATCGAATACAGAGGTGGCACAAGAAACGAGTCATGAGTTAATGAGACAAACGGCTCGACAAGATACATCCGAAGGCAATTTAATCACCTTGAACAATGCCTTTACACAGGCACCTATTACAGTTGGTGGAGAAGTGGTTTATGTACCGAAAGTATTAGGACCTAAAAAAGAGGAATTGCGTGGGGTTTGGATTACAACGGTACGTAACAATGACTTTCCTAGTAAGGCAGTTTATGAGAATGGGTTTAATCTGGAATTATTTAAATCTGAATTTTTAGCAATTCTTCGTCGCTGTAAAGCATTAACTTTAAATGCAATCTTTTTTCAAGTTCGACCTGAAGGAGATGCCTTTTATGAATCAGGTGTCAATCCATGGAGTGCTTACTTAACAGGTGAACAAGGCGTTAAACCCGATTGGGGTGACTTTGATCCCTTAACATGGATGATTGAAGTGACCCATCAAGAAGGGATTGAATTTCATGCCTGGTTTAACCCGTACCGCTTAACACCAGTGGGTGATCCAAACTCAACGAAACAAAGTCTATTAAATTCATTGAGTGATACACATTATGCGAGACGTCATCCTGATTGGGTTTATTATTTTAATCGTCAAATCTATTTAGATCCAGGTGTTCCAGAAGTTCGTGAGTTTATTGTTCAAACCGTCATGGAAGTTGTTCAAAACTATGCCATTGATGCCGTACATTTTGATGATTACTTCTATCCGTATTCATATGAAGCAGAAGTTAATGGACAGCCAACGGTCATTAGCTTTGCTGATGAAAGTCCAGATTATGCGACTTATGAAGCTAATCATGAACCTAATCAAGATATCGATACCTGGCGAGAACAAAATATTAATCAGTTAGTCTACACATTATCACGCACCATTCATGAATATGATGTTGAAAATGGAAAAAGTATTGCATTTGGAATCAGTCCATTTGGGGTTTGGGCCTCAGCTGAAGAAACGGAGGGCGTAGGTTCGAATACTTCATCAGCCCAGTTATCCTCTTTAAGTGAATACGTGAATTCAAAACTATGGGTGGATGAAGAATGGTTAGATTATATTGTGCCACAAAATTATTGGTCATTGTCAGATTCTCTTTCATCGTTTGCGGAAGTAGCTGCCTGGTGGAATAAAGTGGTTGGGAATTCTCGTACCCAACTTTATATGGGATTAGGTTTATATCTTTATAATGAAGACTATCAGCACCCAGCTTGGCAAAATCCTGAAGAAATCGTCGACCAAATACGTTATCTTCGCACCCTTTCTGATAATGATGGTTATGTGTTCTTTACTTATCATAATTTAATTGCTTATGATAATAATGAGCCCGGTCAACAAGTGTTAAATCAGGCTCTTTCTCGTTTAGAAAATGAAGTCTTAACCACTTATAGTCTTGTACCCCCTCGACCATGGTTACAAATGCGTGTGACTAATCCGGTACAAAATTTAATGGTGACACCATGTGATGAAGAATGTACTTTAATTCAATTTGAAGATTCACTTGAAAATAATAGTCAATACTATGTGATCTATCGGGTTCCTCGAGCAAGATATCGTGAAACGATCGATTTTTCAGATGCAAGTTATATTTTAGATGTCATTGGAAAAAATAAAGGAGAAGTTGTTCAACATTATACAGATACAACTGCTGATCCAAATGCCGTTTATACTTATGCGGTCACCGCGTTATCACAAGCGCAAGTAGAATCAAGCCCTGTTTCATTTGTATATATTCCTTAAATAAAAAAAATCATTTACTAAGTCAGTAAATGATTTTTTTTTATTAAAAGAAAGGCATATCGCGAAGATTGATAATACTTACGATTAATGAAATTAAAGGGACAACGACGAATGATAATGCTAAAATTAATAATAAGATTTTTGTGCCCTTCATCTTGTTTAAATTATGTTGTGCTTTTTTAGCCATACTAAATTCACCTCATAGACAAAATTTGCTATAATGTATACTGTAACTTAGTCTATTATAATATAAATGCTTAGAAAAAGGAAGAGGATTTAACTTTGGGAACGCCGATATTTAGAATTATATTCCATATTGACTTAAACGCTTTCTTCGCTTCGTGTGAAACGATATTACGACCAGAATTGCAAAACTTACCGTTGGCTATTACAGGTGAGAAGTCTTCGAAGCGTGGAATTGTGGTTACTGCAAATTATGTTGCTCGTCAATATGGGGTTCATAGTGCCATGCCACTGATGCAAGCTAAAAAAAAGTGTCCACATTTAGTGGTTGCATCGGCGAACTTTGATTTATATCGAAAAATATCTCAGCAATTTATTCAGTTATTACATGAATATAGTGATCAAGTTGAAAAGGCATCCATTGATGAGGCGTATGTGGATGTCACTCACCTTTATCAAGAGATTCACCCGCTTCACTTAGCACAACAAATTCAACAACGCATATTCAATGAATTAAAGATTGGATGCAGTATTGGTGTCGCACCGAATAAGTTTTTAGCAAAGATGGCTTCTGATATGAAAAAGCCGAATGGGATAACGGTTTTAAGGAAACGAGATTTGCCACACATCCTATGGCCGATGCCGATTGAGGAGATGTTTGGGGTAGGTAAAGCCTCTTCACCTAAATTAAAGCAATTAGGGATAAATACAATTGGCGACTTGGTGCATTATAAAGACGTTGATAAAATTGAGCAACTCTTTGGGCATCATGCACTCAAATGGATTGAGAATGCAAAAGGCAATGATCAAAATCCAATCAACCCAAATAAGTATGAAGTCCCGTCCAGCATCGGTCATTCGACGACCTTTTCTAAAGACTATTGTTTTGCTGAGGAAATAAAAGCAGAGGCCAAGCGAATGTGTATTAAGACGTCGAATCGATTAAAAAAATATGGTTTATATGCTAAGACGATTAGTATTCAATTAAAAGATACGTCATTTAAACAAATCACACGGAGTCAAACGGTTCAAATTCCGATTCAAAGTGTGAATGAACTCTATCCAATCATTGAAGAGCTATTTGATGAACATTGGGAAGGACAAGCCCTGCGCTTAATTGGAGTGAATACGACGAATTTAGTCAATACGAATAAAGTGACTCAACAATTAAATCTCTTTAATTATCAGTCGTTTGCGAGTGAAGAGAAGTTAAACCAAACCATTCAACAAATAAAAACAAAACATGGGACCCATCTTATTCAAAAAGGGATTCAGAAAGGACAAAAGTGATTATGAAAAAATTGAAAGAAAAACAATTGACAAGTCAGGAGTATTATCGCAACTCATTTTTAAAGGTGACAGAGGATGAGGTCATTTTACCAAATGATAAACAGGCCAAACGTGTCGTTGTTCATCATCCAGGAGGAGTGAATTTAATCGCCCTAGATGAGGCGAATCGTTTAATGTTAGTCGAGCAATATCGTTATCCGATTGAAAAAGCGACCTTGGAAACACCAGCTGGTAAAATTGAACCCGGAGAAGAAACTGGTGTGACAGCTAAGCGTGAATTAGAGGAGGAGACAGGCTACACGTGTGAATCGCTACAAATGATTGGTCGTTTCGCCACGTCACCAGGTTTTTGTAATGAATATATTGAAAACTTTTTAGTCATTAATCCCCAAAAGCTAGATTATGAAGTGGCTGGAGATGAAGACGAATTTATTAATTTATATCATGTCACAAAAGAGGAAGCCTTAAAGTTCGTAGAGGAAGGGCGTATTTGTGATTTTAAAACGATTTATGCGATTCAATACTTGATCCTTCATCATCAGTGGTAATCAGCATTCTTAAACTGACAAGAGTTGTCATAGGGGGAGAAACCATCGTTAAATTAGAACATATCATTGAGGAATATTAAGCGAATGTGTCGGCGGTCTTTGATTTTAAAGAATAACCATAAATCTTTACTATTTTTTAGCATAGTCTCTCTTTTTCTTTCATAAAGTTAGAAAAGAAAGGGGGAAGTGCTCATGGTCGCACAAAAACGTCGCAAAAAATCGTTCTCTTATGTCTTATATGTCATGTATGTTCTACTACTACTCGTCATCATTGGTGATATTATTGGGTCTTCACTTTATATTAAACTGGAACAATCGTCACAAAGTTTAATGGTGAACTATGTGAATGAAAATATTAATGCGTTTGATCAAACTCAATGGTCATTTAATCAATTATTTTATAAACAATTCATGTATCAAGGAAGTATGTGGGTGTTAGGATTAACTGTCATTGGTGTCGTCGTCAATTTGTTTTTAGTTTTCTTAAAAGGAGTCATTGCTGGATTTAATGTCTTCTTTATCTTTCAAACATTAGCACCTATGCAAGCCATTTGGACAAGTTTTCTTTGGTTAATTCAGTATTCACTTATTTTAGGTGTTACCATTTTAAGTGGTTATTTTAGTGTTCGTTTTGTAATTATGGCGGTCAAAATTATTTTCTTTAAGAAGAATACGACTCTTTTAAAAAAGCATTTACTATATTACTTTTATCAGTTATTCATTATTATGGTTTTAACATTGGTGACTTCAGGAGTGACGTACTTAATCCAACCGATTGTCTACCATCAGTTTGAAAAAGCAGGTCAAGCTCAGCCCGTAGAACAGTCAGCTGATGACTTTATTTCGACGTCTTCTGATGCGACATCAAATCTAATGTTGCAAATAAATATTAATTTTGAAAGAGAAGTGTTATAATAAACTATAACTAAATTTAGATTTTAATAGCAAGATGGTGAAAAAATGACACAACTTTCAAAATATGAAGCAATGATCGTTAAATCAGGTTCGAAATTAACCAAACAGCGTAAACAAATTTTAAAAGTCATTGTTGATCATTCAGATGAACACTTTTCTGCCGAAACGTTATATGATTTAGTGAGACATATTGACAGCTCGATTGGAATTGCAACCGTCTATCGAACGTTGGAGCTGTTTGAAAAGCTAAAAATTATTCGCAATGTTAAAATAAAAAATGATGGGGTTAATTATTATGATGTAATTGATTTAGATGAGCAAAATCATTTTCATCACCATTTAATTTGTACCACGTGTAATCGCATCATTGAAATTGCGGATGAATTAGAAAGTTATGAGGCCTTTATCAAAGAAAAGTATGGATTTAATGTCACTGATCATGATCTAACCCTTTATGGAACATGCGCATCATGTCAATAATCAAAGGAATGTTAAGAGCTTCTACTTAAGTAGAAGCTCTTTTCTTTTTAAGGAGAGAAATAGATGAACTATCAAATGGAATTGAACGGATTTTTAACTTATTTAATGATTGATCGTGGATTAAGCTTAAATACAAAAGAGAATTATGAACGAGACTTAAGAAGTTACTTAAGCTTTATCAAACAGCAATCTGTTGAGCAACTCAATCAAATTGAGCGCGAGCAGATTCAGCTTTACTTGATTGAACTATATGAGCGAGGGCTCAATACTAAGTCAGTCGCTCGTCATTTGTCAGCGATTCGGGCGTTTCACCAGTATTTAATCATTGAGAAAGTTTGTGTGAAAAATCCATGTGATTTAATTGAAAGCCCGAAGTTAACACGTGATTTACCGGAAATTCTAAGTATCGAGGAAGTCGATGCATTACTTGAAAGTTTTAAACAAGATACACCAGGAGACCTTCGAAATCGAGCGATGGTCGAATTATTATATGCCTCAGGTCTTCGTGTCACTGAACTTTTGAATTTAAGACTTGAAGATTTACATTTATCGATGCAATTTATTAAATGTCAAGGAAAGGGAAATAAAGAACGAATCGTTCCGATTGGTGAAGTGGCTGCTGAGGTGCTAGATCTTTATTTAACAATTGCCCGACCTAAACTTTTAAAGAAACCGACAGATGTCTTGTTTTTAAATCGTTTCGGTGAGATGATGACACGCCAAGGTTTTTGGAAAATTTTAAAAAAACAAGCTCAAATGGCGGGGATTACAAAAGAATTATCTCCCCATAAGCTTCGCCATTCCTTTGCCACACATCTAATTGAAAATGGGGTCGATTTACGTTTAGTACAAGAAATGTTAGGGCATTCTGATATTGCAACCACTCAAATTTATACGCATATTAGTAAAGATCATTTACGTGGGGTATTTGAGCAAGCGCATCCACGAAGCGGGAAAACAAGTGCTGAAAATGAAGGCTTTTTCTCGCAAAGTTTGGAAAAATGAAATATAATAAATAAGTAAACGGGATTGATTAATACTAAGTTTGTATTAGTTTGTACGTTAGAAAGGAAGTTATTTATGAAGTATAATCGTATATTTTTAGTTATTATGGACTCTGTAGGGGCTGGGGAATTACCAGATGCAAAAGATTATAATGATACAGGGGCAAATACGTTAAAACATATTGCAGAGACTGCTAAAGGATTAAATATGCCTCATATGCAAGCATTAGGACTAGGAAATTTAACTGAAATTGAAGGTGTGGCACCGATTCGACCAGAAAAAGGATATTATACGAAGTGTGAAGAGTTATCAGTAGGGAAAGATACGATGACTGGACACTGGGAAATCATGGGGCTTAAAATTACAGAACCGTTCCGTACCTTCACGGACACGGGATTCCCTAAAGAGTTAATTGATGAATTAGAGGCGCGTACAGGTCGTAAAGTAATTGGAAATAAATCATCATCTGGAACGGAAATTTTAGATGAATTGGGAGAGCAGCACATGACAACAGGTGATATCATCGTTTATACATCAGCGGATTCTGTGCTACAGATTGCAGCTCATGAAGGTGTTATTCCAGTTGAAGAGTTATGGAATATGTGTAAGGTTGCACGTGAGATCACAATGAAAGAAGAATGGAAAGTTGGACGTATTATTGCACGTCCATTCGTTGGGCCGAAAAGAGGGGAATTCAAACGTACACCAAATCGTCATGATTATGCGTTAAAGCCATTCGGACGTACGGTCTTAAATGAATTAAAAGATGCAGGTCAAGAAGTGATTGCGATTGGTAAAATCAATGATATTTATGTTGGAGAAGGTGTAACAGAAGCTATCTTAACAAAATCAAATGAAGATGGAATGAATCAATTATTAAATGTGATGAAACGTGACTTCAATGGATTAGCCTTCTTAAACTTAGTTGATTTTGATGCGATGTATGGACATCGTCGTGACCCATTAGGATATGCGAAATGTTTAGAAGCATTTGATGTTCAATTAGGAGAGGTGTTATCAGAAATGAAAGCAGATGATTTATTAATTATCTCTGCTGACCACGGAAATGATCCAATTGCATCAGGAAGCGATCATACACGTGAGTATATCCCAGTCATTATGTATTCACCATCGATGCAAGCAAGTGGGGAGTTACCAATCGGTAAATCATTTGCTAACATTGGAGCAACAGTGGCCGAAAACTTTGGTGTAGAAATGCCAGCCATTGGAGAAAGTTATTTAAATCAATTAAACTAATTTGAAAAACTCAAGGGTAACCTTGAGTTTTTATTCAGAAGTAGACAGCGTTGTAAATTTTTATTAAAATAAAGAAAAGCTTTAATGTAAGAGGGTGAGAAATATGGAATCAGTAACACGTCGCGAGGCGATTTATGAGACGTTATCGAAGGCCATCCAACCGATTAAAGGTAGTGAACTGGCTAAAATGTATCAAGTGAGTCGTCAAGTTATTGTGCAAGATATCGCATTATTACGTGCGAAAGGAATCCAAGTAGTGGCAACTCCTTCTGGATATATGATTCAAGAACCTGTAGCCTCAGGTCTTTTGAAAACGATTTGCTGTAAACATGGACATACGATTGAAGAGTTACAAACGGAATTAGAGTTAATTATTTCGTATGGTGGAAAAGTGATTGATGTGATTGTTGAACATCCGGTTTACGGTGAGATTCGAGTCGTTTTAAACTTAAATTATTTAAACGATGTCAAAACGTTTATTGAAAAAGTGAGTCAAGCTCAAACAAAGCCTCTATCTTTGTTAACAGAGGGCATTCATTATCATACGTTAGAAGTCGAAAATGAACAGATGTATGAAGAGATTGTCAACGAATTAAAACAACATCATTTCATTCATGAGCGATTGAAATAATAAATAAAATATGAGTCTTCACCAAAAATGGCGCTTGACAATTTCTTGCTATTAAAACTATTAATTTTAGTCTTAAAATTAGCTATTTTCCGTGTAATTTAAACATCATTTTAAATAAGAAAATATTTTTTTAAAATCAAGAACCAATTTTGGTGATGATCCTAAAATATGGTAAATTTATCATTAATCAATTTCATGGCTTGGTCATGAAATTTTTTAAAAAAACTTGGTGACAAGACAGCAGTTGACACAATAGGGGGATTGAAGTGAAGAATAAATTGATTAGAACGTTAAATGGAATGGGAACTGGATTGTTAGCCACTTTAGTGGTGGGAACTATTATGGTTTAAATAGGAACCCTTTTAAACCTTTCATTGTTAAATGAAGTGGGAGGATTTGCGAAAGTCTTCATGGCAGCTGCTATTGGAGTAGGGGTCACTTATGCTTTAAATGCTAAGCCACTTGTGATATTTGCCTCTATAGTAACTGCCACGATTGGAGCAGGAGCTATGGATTCAGTAGATGGACAAATTGTTTTAAGTATCGGTAAACCAGCAGGTGCCTATTTAGCAGCGTTAACAACAGCATGGGTTGGAAACCGAGTGATTGGCAAAACAAAGGTTGATATTATTTTAGTTCCTATGATTTGTTTAGTTATCGGAGGATTAGTGGGGGTCTTTGTTTCACCTGCCATGGCTCAAGTAACTAAAATGATTGGTGTGTTTATCAATGAGGCGACACAACTAAAGCCGTTATATATGGGAGCCATTGTTTCCGTTGTCATGTGTTTAGTCATTTTATCACCCATTTCATCAGCGGCTTTAGCTGTCAGTTTGGGACTTGAAGGGTTAGCTGGTGGTGCCGCTGTTGTTGGTTGTGCATGTTCTATGGTTGGGTTTGCAGTGATTTCATATCGAGGAAACGGAATTAATGGATTACTTTCACAAGGAATTGGAACGTCAAAGCTTCAGTTTGCTAATGCTGTTAAAAATCCGTACATTGTTGTTCCTACAATGGTCGCCAGTTTGTTATGTGGAATGCTATCGACGACTCTTTTTGAGATTGAATGTAATAGTTTAGGAGCAGGCATGGGAAGTAGTGGATTCGTTGGACAAATACAAACCATCGCTGTCATGGGACCCCGCGTGATTCCAGCTCTTGTGATTTTGCACTTTATCCTTCCTGCTGTTTTTAGTTTAGTCGTTTCAAAAGTAATGCATCAAAAAGGATTAATTGAGCAAGCTGATTTGAAATTATCTTTAAATTAAATGAGATTAGAGGCTATTTCTGATCAGAAATAGTCTTTTTCTATTAAAATTTTAAAAAAAATAATGAACTTTTTATCAGTTTGTGTGTCTTATTAGTGAGAGAAAAAGTTTCATGAAGCTATAAAAATAGGAATGAACTTTTTTTAAACGGAGGGACCTCATCATTCAAATAATCTAACTTTAATAAATAGAGAGGAAAAAATAAACAAGAGAATGAGGTCTAATGGATGAAAGAGGGTGAGAGTTTTGGATGAGGAGCAACTAGTCAGACGAGCTAGAGCTGGTGATCGACACTGTTTAAATATTTTATTCGATATGCATTACAAAATGGTTTTTGGCTATTTAATTAAATTGTGTGGAAATGTTCATTTGGCAGAAGATTTAGTACAAGAGTCATTATTAAAGGCAACGCTAAATATAAAAAAATTTCGAGGGGATTGTAAGTTTTCAACCTATTTAATTGAAATTGCAACGAATTGCTATAAAAATGAAGTCCGAAAACAACAACGGATGATTTATGATGAGGAAGCGTTGCAGCATTTGAGTGTTAATGCTGAAGGTGAAGTGTTTACTCAATTACAATTTAGAGAGGCATTAGACACCTTGCAACAAATGAATGAGGAACAACGAGTGAGCTTTATTTTGAGGCATTATTATGGTTACAGTATTGAAGAAATATCAACTTATTTTAATGTTGCTCACGGAACAACGAAGTCAAGAATCCATTATGTGATTCAATCGATGCGAAAAAAATTATTAGAATAGGAGGAATAGTTATGGAGTGTTTGAAAGATGAAAAATTAGAAGAAGCAGGACTAATTCCCAAAGTTGATACGTTAAAAATTATTCAAGAGGCGAATCAACGACAAATCAAAAAACGTCAAAAGCAATTAAAACTTTTGATTATACTTATGATCGGATGTTGCTTTTTAGGGCAATGGATTTGGTTTGAACTCTTTGGATTTCAAAAAGAAGTGTTTTTAATAGGTGGGGGGTATCTTTTAATAGGAACCATTATTTTGTTAGTTCGTGTCTTAGTTGAGGGAGGAAATGTATTGTGATAATCGTAACTTTACTGATGTGTCTACTGTTATTTGTTTGTATTTGTTTTGGAATTGGGCAAGTTGTTTGGATTTATTTAGATGCTAAAGAACGAGGAGATCGTTTGAAGGTCGTTTGGGCTCTTTTTGCGGTATTTCCTATTTTTATGCCTTATTTATTACCACTACCACTTATTGTTTATTTACTTATTAGTCGTAGCTATGCGTCTTCATGTCCAACTTGTAATGAAAAAATTAGACCAGATTATGTCACTTGCCCACGTTGTGGTCAACATTTAAAAGAAAAATGTTTAAACTGTGGACGTTCAATTGAAAAAAGTTGGAATTATTGTCCGAGCTGTTCAAAAGAGTTATAAAATAAAGGAGAAAAAGAGATGAAGATTATTTTAAAATATAAAAAAACATTTATAGCAGTCGTGATGGTGTCTCTTTTGCTTGCAATTTTACCTGCTATATCGATGTGGGGATTTATGTCTATCACATTTAGTGAGCATGACACGATGGTAGAGACGTTTAATGGCTATTTAAATGATTATGATTACCAAAGTTCACTTCCAGAAGATTATGTCTATCAAGCAGTGAATTTAAAGATGGATTCAACAGCTAATCTAGAACACCCAAGTTGGAATGGGAACCAAGTTCAGTTCACAAAAGAAGAAACGTTTTCTAAAATAAAAAGTAAACAATTGATGGTACAGGAATGGTATTTAAAAGAAGGGACGACTCTTAAATGGAGAGCAACCGGTAACGTAGAAGAAGGTTATGCAGAATATTGTTTATTAAGTGAAAATGGGGTAGAGGAGTATTTAGCGATTGGTGCAGAAGGCGAATTTAAGATCGAAAAATCAGGGAATTATGGAGTTTTATTGAATGCTAATTTTTTTAAAGGTAGTGCAACCATTCATTTAGATCTCATGAAGTAAAACACCTTTTATAGTTATTAATGATAATAAAAAAGCAATCGATAATGGATTGCTTTTTTTATGAGTAAGGATGAATAAATGAGGCATTAAATGGGTAGAGTAGAGTGGAATGTTGAAATTTAAAGGTGATATTGATGAGACGCTGGATTCATAGTTTAATGATACTATATTCAATCTTAGGTTTATGCCAACTTCAACCCCTGATTCAAGAAAGTGAGCAATTGGCTTCCCAATGGGTAGAAATTGTACAAGGAGAGGTAAAGGGAAGTATTGTGGGAAAGGATGGAAAGCCAGTCATTGCTCAATTGAGGTTTTTTGATAGTGATGGAGCACTCATTAAGCGAATTCAAACGGATATAGACGGAAACTTTGAAATCCTATTAGATGAAGGCCATTATAACTTAGAAGTATCTAAGGGTTATGAATATGAGATGAAACAATTGCCGATTGAAGTAAAGAAAGAAAATCCTCTTAATTTAAAGTCGATAAGTCTTACACGATTAATGGATTGGACAGCTAAAAGTTATTTGTGTGGTGACTTACACCAACACTCTCAGTTTAGTGATGATGGACTTAATACAGTTGAAGAAGTTCTAATTGCAAATCTGGCCAATGGTTTAGATTTTGGAGCAATGGCTGATCATAACACAGTGGATGGAAATGACGAATGGCTATCATTATCACAAAAGCTAAGTTATTTAGCGATTCCAGCACAAGAGATTACAACAAATCAGGGACATTACTTAGCTTTAAATACGTCGAATTTAATTGATGTGACCGCTCTTACTTCCGAAGATGAAATAGATCAAATGATTGATGAAACTCATCATCAAGGTGGGATGATACAAATTAATCATCCAGGAAGAAATTTTTCATTTTGGAACGTAGGGGGGCAATTTGATGCGATAGAAATTTGGAATGGACAGGCGATGCCACCCATTCCGAATTTGAACGATATTGATGAAGAATTTGCATATAATCAAATAAGTAAACAGAAGTGGTTTGATTTATTGTCAGAAGGAGTTAAAATAACGGCACTTGGTAACTCAGATAATCATGATATTAGTAGTGAAAGTATAACGGCACCAATTAGTGAAAATGAGCAGTTTAACGAATGGATTGCCCAAGGGTTATATAATGGAAATCCTAGAAACTATGTAAAAGTAGAGGAAGAGAGTGTTGAAGGCATTTTAAAAGGAATTAAAGATGGACATGTTTTTATTACAAATGGTCCGTTAATGGATGTAACGTTAAATGAAGCAACTTTTGGTGATCGAGTGGTTAGTACTAATGAAGCAGAAATTTCGTATCTTATCGCTTCTAATCAGGGCTCGTTAGAAGCATTAAATGTCATCGCAGATGGGCAAGTGATTGAAACCATTCCATTAGCGGAAGATGTTCCGACACTTGGAACGATTAATTTAAATTTGTCAAACTATCAATGGGTTGTATTCGAAGTGATTAGTAAATCTTATGAGTATGCGATTTCAAACCCAATTTATTTAAAATGATAAGAAAAAAATAAGCCAAAAGTCGTCGAAGTATTGAATATTGTGTAAGTTTTCAGTAAAATAAAATTAAGTAAAAATAAATGGAGGTACATGATGGTTAAACATATCGTTATGTGGAAGATTCAAGGTGTTAATGGTCAATCTAAAGAAGAGACTGCACAAGAAATTAAGCGTACATTAGAAGATTTAAATGGAAAAATCGAAGGATTAATTCATTTAGAAGTTGGAATTGATTTCTTACAATCAGATGCATCTTATGATGTTGTTTTATATTCAGAGTTAGCAAACAAAGAGGCATTAGATTTTTATCAAAATCATCCACTACATGTTAAAGCAGCAACAGAGGTTGTTAAACCAGCTGCGACTTCTCGCATTGTCGTTGATTACGAAATGTAATAAATAACAAGCAATGACGACTTGTTGTTATTGCTTGTTTTTTAGTGGAGAAAGGTGAGATGACTTGTCGGTTATCGAAAATTTAATATAATGACAGAATAAGTAGAATTCACTTTGATCTACCATTTTAACTAAAGGGAGAGGCTAGCAAGCATGAAAAACAATCAAGAAGCATATAACTTAGTCTTTGGTATATCAATTTATGATATTTTTGGATTTACAAATATGAACTATCGTTCTCATGATTCAAATCCTGGACGTGTGAAAGTATCCTTTGGAGGAGTATGTCGTAATATCGCCGAAAATATGGCTCGTGTCGGTGCGAATACGAAGTTTATTTCTGTATTAGGAAATGATGAAAAAGGAAAGAGTATCTTAGAACATTCAAAACTAATGAATGTGGATATGTCTGATTCACTTATTGTTGAAGGAGCTTCAACACCAACATATGTTGCGATTTTAGATGAGCATGGTGAAATGGTTTCTGCGATTGTTGATATTAATGTTGATCACCATATCACGGAAGCGTTTATTGATTCAAAAGCGTCAGTTATTGAAGAAGCAGAATATATGTTCTTTGGTGCTGATAATCCTGAAATTCTTGAATATATTGTAAAAAAATATGAAGGTAAAACAAAGTTTGTTTTAGATCCAGTATCTGCTGCGAAAGCAGTAGAGGTTAAACATTTATTACCTTACTTCCATACCGTTAAACCGAATCGTCATGAAGCAGCAGTTTTATGTGGATTTGAGATTAATACAGTTGAAGATGTTCGTAAAGCAGGTCAGTATTTACTTTCATTAGGTGTGAAACATGTCTTTATTAGTTTAGATGCTGATGGTGTCTATTATTGTACAGCTGATGAAGAAGGAATTGTTAAACCGAATCGTGTAGAGGTCATCAACGTAACAGGTGCTGGTGATTCATTTATTGCAGGTGTAGGTTATGCGTATTTAAATCAGTTATCAATTTTAGAAACAGTTAAATTAGCACAAACCATGTCAATCATTACAATTTCACACGAAGAAACGATTCATCCAGAGATGGCAGTTGATTATGTTAAGGAAAAAATAGATGCTATTGAATGGACTGTTACAACATTCTAAAATCTTATAGACCTTTGAAAAAAGATGTCGTTATTTATAACGACATCTTTTTTCTTTTGTATAAAAATAAGTTTTATAACTATTTTTATACAAAAGAACAGTTATTGTCGAAAAACGTGTTATCGGTTACATACTGATTATCTGTTGTCTTCTTATTGTGAAAGCGATATAATCAAGGTGTCGAAGAAAGTAATGCGTTTACTTTCGGAACAGTTTCCGTTGTAAACGTTTTAAATGAAGGTGACACTTTACCATAAGCAGCAGGAAAGAAGAAAAAGGAGTCGTATGAGAAGATGAATAAAGTATGGTGGAAAGAAGCTGTGGCTTATCAAATCTATCCAAGAAGTTTTATGGACTCGAACGGAGATGGAATTGGTGATCTCAACGGTATTATTTTAAAACTTGATTATTTAAAAGCGTTAGGAATCGATGTCATATGGGTGAGCCCATTTTATAAATCACCAAATGATGACTGTGGTTATGATATTAGTGACTATAAAGATATTATGGATGAGTTTGGAACAATGGAAGATTTTGATCGCTTATTAGAAGAGGTACATAAGCGTGGAATGAAATTAATTGCAGATTTAGTCATCAATCATACGAGTGATGAACACCCATGGTTTATCGAATCTCGTTCATCGGTTGATCATCCAAAACGAGATTGGTATATTTGGCGAGATGGAGTAAATGGAGCGGAACCTAATAACTGGGAAAGTATCTTCAGTGGTTCAGCTTGGGAATATGATGAAAATACTGGACAATACTATATGCATCTATTCTCAAAAAAACAACCCGATTTAAACTGGGAAAATGCTGAAGTACGTGAAGCATTATATGAAATGGTGAATTGGTGGTTAGATAAAGGAATTGATGGTTTCCGAGTAGATGCGATTAGTCATATTAAAAAAGAAGAGGGATTAACAGATATGCCAAATCCCCACGCATTAAAATATGTTTCATCATTTGATAAACATATGAATGTGGAAGGGATTCATCCTTTATTAGACGACTTAAAGGCAAATACGTTTGATAAATACGATATTATGACGGTAGGGGAAGCTAACGGCGTTAAAATTGAGGATGCTCATCTATGGGTTGGCGAAGAAGAAGGAAAATTTAATATGGTGTTTCAGTTTGAGCACTTAGGTTTATGGAAGGATAATGGCGATCAAGGAACAGATGTCCGTCAATTGAAAAAAATCTTAACAAAGTGGCAAAAAGGATTAGAAGGTGTCGGATGGAATGCGTTATACATTGAAAATCATGATTTAGCCCGTATTGTATCCACACTGGGGGATGATCAAAACTATTGGAAAGAAAGTGCTACATCTCTTGGAATGATGTATTTTATGATGAAGGGAACACCATTTATCTATCAAGGTCAAGAAATTGGAATGACGAATGTTCAGTTTGATAAAGTAGAGGATTATCAAGATGTTCAAAGTACGGGACTTTATTATTCTAAACTTGAACAAGGAATGAGTCATGAAGATATTATGGAAATTATTTGGGCCACAGCACGTGGAAATAGTCGTACACCGATGCAATGGAGTCATGAAGCAAATGGTGGATTTACAACTGGAACACCATGGTTAGCAGTTAATCCAAACTATCAAACCATTAATGTTGAAGCACAAGAAGAAGATCCAGATTCGATTTTAAACTTCTATAAAGAAATGATTGCTTTAAGAAAATCAGAAGATATCTTCGTTTATGGAACATATGACTTAGTGTTTGAAGATCATCAAGAGATTTATGCTTATACACGAACATTAGGTGAAAAACGTGTGCTTATCTTATGTAACTTAACGAATAAGCAAACAAGTATTAACTTAGAAAAGATCACAGTTTCAACGGATCAGTTATTATTATCAAATATCCCAGTTGAGGAACATGAGTCAATTCAAGAGTTAACATTAAAGCCATTTGAAGCACGCATCTACAGCTTAAATTAAGCTATGATGATATAGAGTTATTAGGAGGGAATAGTTATGAAAAAACCAGGATTTATGTCGTTTGATTTCTGGCAAAAATTTGGAAAGGCCTTAATGGTTGTAATTGCTGTTATGCCAGCAGCGGGGATTATGATTTCTTTAGGGAAATTAGTTGGAATGTCAGGGGGAGATATTGCTGTTATTGCAACGATTGCTACAGTGATGGAAGATATCGGATGGGCAATTATCGGAAATTTACATGTCTTATTTGCGGTTGCCATCGGGGGATCATGGGCAAAAGAACGTGCAGGTGGAGCATTTGCAGCTTTAATTGCATTCTTATTAATTAACCGTATTACGGGAGCATTATTTGGAGTATCAACAGCGATGTTGGCAGATCCAACTGCAACCGTTCAATCATTCTTTGGATCTGAGATGGTTGTTTCAGATTACTTCACTGAAGTTTTAGGCGCATCAGCTTTAAATATGGGAGTGTTTGTTGGGATTATCTCAGGGTTCTTAGGAGCATCATTATTCAACAAATACTATAACTTTAATAAATTACCACAAGCATTAGCCTTCTTTAATGGGAAACGATTTGTTCCATTCGTTGTTATCGGTGGATCAGTAGTGACAGCATTAGTTTTATCAATTATTTGGCCATTTGCTCAAGGAGCTTTAAATAACTTTGGTCAATGGATTGCAACTTCACAAGATACAGCACCAATTCTTGCACCATTCGTGTATGGAGCAGGGGAACGTTTATTATTACCATTCGGTTTACACCATATGTTAACTATTCCAATGAATTATACAGAATTAGGTGGAACGTATGAAATCTTAACAGGTTCAAATGCTGGACAAATCGTTGCAGGTCAAGAATCTTTATGGTTAGCTTGGGTAACAGATTTAAATAACTTAAAATCAGCAGGTGATATGGAAGCTTATAACTCGTTATTAAATGCAGTGACTCCAGCTCGCTTTAAAGCAGGTCAAGTTATTTTATCAACTGCATCTTTAATGGGAGCTGCCTTTGCCATGTTCCGAAATGTCGATTCAGATAAAAAATCAGCATACAAATCAATGTTTATTTCAGCAGCATTAGCAACATTCTTAACAGGGGTATCTGAACCATTAGAGTTTATGTTCATGTTTATTTCACCTGTGTTATACTTATGCTATGCAATTTTAGCGGGATTAGCATTTGCTTTAGCTGATATTATTAACTTACGTATCCATGCTTTTGGTATCATTGAGTTCATTACTCGTATTCCAATGATGGCGAATGCAGGATTAACGGGAGATATGATTAACTTTGTCTTAGCATGTTTAGGGTTCTTTGCTTTAAACTTCGGGGTGTTCAACTTTGCGATTAAAAAATTCAAAATTGCAACTCCAGGACGATTAGGAAATTATAATGAAGAAGATGAAACACAAGGAGAAGGATCAACATCAACAACAGCAGCATCTGGTAGTCAATTAGCAAATGATATCATTTTCTTGTTAGGTGGAGCTGAAAATATTGTAGATGTAGATGCTTGTATGACTCGTTTACGTGTGACAGTTAAAGATTCAGGAACTGTTTCAGACCAACCAGATTGGAAAGCAACAGGAGCATTAGGATTAATCATTAAAGATAATGGAATCCAAGCGATTTATGGACCAAAAGCAGACGTGTTAAAATCAGAAATTCAAGATATTTTAGGTCTATAGGAGATTATTTATGAAGTTATTAACCTTAAATTGTCATGCTTGGCAAGAAGAAAACCAAATTGAAAAAATTCAACATTTAGCACAAGTCATTAAAGAAAAACAATATGATGTCATTGCTTTACAAGAAGTCATGCAGTTAATTGACACAACGACTTCAGAGAAAGTAAAACAAGATAATTATGCAGTCGTTTTATTAAGTGAATTAATGAAGTTAGGCGTTAATGATTATAAATTTGTGTGGGATCTTGCTCATATTGGGTTTGATATTTATGAAGAAGGATTAGCCATTTTAACACGATGTGAAATTAACAATGCAAAATCTTTTTTAGTGACAAAGAGTGACGATATTAAAAACTTCCGTACTCGTCGTGTCATTGGGTTAGAAATCATGCATGAAAATCAACCCGTTACGGTATACTCATGTCATTTAGGTTGGTATCATGATGAAGAAGAGCCATTTCAAGGGCAAGTGAATGAATTAGTTGCGCAGTTAAATCCAAATCATCTCAATATCGTTATGGGAGATTTTAACAATGATGCAAATATTCGTGACGAAGGATATGACTATTTATTAAGTAAAGGTTTAATCGATACTTATAAGGTAGCGAACATAAACGATGAGGGAATGACCGTTGAAGGTAAGATCGATGGGTGGTCTGACAATAAAAAAGATTTACGTATCGATCTAGTTTTAACGAATCAACCAGTCAGAGTCAAGTCATCACATGTTATTTTTAATGGCAAAAATAAAGAAGTGGTCTCGGATCATTTTGGTGTCGAAGTGGAATTAGAATTAACTCATTAATACAAAACCCCGCTACTTTGGTAGCGGGGTTTTTATGGGGTATGGGAAAAGCTGTACTTTAGCTTCTTAGAACGATTAAAGGATTGCGGTAATTGAAAATGTTTTCTGGAGTTTATTAAATTATGAAAATAATCATTAAACGAACATAAAAAGCAACTGATAGATTTCAGTTGCTTTTTATTAGATTTCAGTTGGTTCAGCAATCTCTAGTGCTTTAACCTCTAAGTTTTGACGACGGTTATCTAATGGGTTTTTATTAATGTGATGAACACGGAACCCTGGTTGACAGTTTGTTAAATAAGTATCTAGGTAAACACGTCCCGCTTCTGTATGAGCAATGGCATAAGGTTGACCATTTGCTTTCTTCTGACAAACCCATGTATATTTTTCATTTACGACTTGATCCAGGTCTTCAGCAGAAATTAATGCTTTATTGACTAAGTTTCCATAGCGGTCCTTTAAATGAATGGCAATGACCTGATTCTCTAAAACATCATAATCGTTGATTTGACGACGATTATATATTTCTAGGTTCGATTTTCGATTATCTAATAAATCACCGTTTAAATGACGGATTGGTGCGTTAGGACTTGTTCCTAAGACGGTTGATTGTAGGGTAGGTTTAATATAACGCTTTTTACCTTTTTGAATAACTTCTGTACTGGTTTGAATGATATAGTTATTAAAGTCTTTATTCCATTGGGCATGCCACGTTCCTAATGCTTTAACTTTTTCAAGATCTTCTAAATCAAATTGAGCCGTAAAGGCTTTTCCTTTTTTGTTGAAAACTGTTAATTTAACCACATCATTATCGATTTCATATTGATTTTTATTTTGCGTCATCCTGATGATCACCTCTATTGTATATTCTTTCTAATCCATTAGGTCATTATAACAAAAGATGTTAGATATTTCTATGGTTAAACGATAAATATCAACATCATGCAAGAATATTGATAAAAGCATATGCAAAAATAAAGTTCATGAATAAATTATAGTGTAGTTGAAATTAACATGTTCAAAGGAGCTGAAGAAATATGCGTAATAGAAATAATAATAATATAAATACTACTAATTTTGACCCTGATTCAATCTTTAATTTTGATAATGACGATGATAACTGTGGATGTAGAAGACGAAATCGTCGTCATCCTGATGATCGAGAACGTGATTATCGTCCAATCATTACAAGTGGAGATGTTTTAGCAACTGGAAATGTATTTGCAACAGGGAATGTTTACCGTGTAGGTAACTCAACTAATTCTACAATTAGTAATCAGAACTTGACTTCAAATAATTCAAATACATCAAGTACATCAGGTACATCAAGTACGCGAAGTACGACTGGAACATCTATGACACGCGGTGGATGTTGCTGTCGCAGTCGCAGTGCTTATCAACAAGGTTTTAGAGATGGGTGTCGTCAAGGTTATCAACAAGGTTTTAGAGATGGGTACCGCCAAGGATCAAACAATGGATGCAGTTTTGGAAACAGTCGATTCACTGCAAATAATTCAACTACAAATACAAACATGAACAATGCTGATGATTTCTTTTTATTTTAGACATTAATTAATTCATAAAAATGAGTTATATCTAAGCTGTTGTTATGACAAGTTAGATATAACTTTTTTAATAATAGGATTTGACTAAAGTCATGTAAACTCGTTTGATGTGAATAGTTATGGTAATTCAATGATTATAAACTAAATAAGGGAAGTTATTGTTAATGATAGCGTGTTTTCTATAAGTGACTGAATCAAGCTTGTGTGCCTATGCTCCAACAGTCAGATAAGGAGGTAGCTGCATCGCAAGTTAGTGGCTATTAGATAGTGCTCATTATGAAACATTGGTCTTGTTGCTAGCGGATTTAGTTTGAGTATTTTCTAGAATTCATAGTGTCTATAGGCCAAACTATATCCATTATTTTTATAAATGAATAAGTTATACGTAAGCGGGTAATATAAACCTGTCTATTTTGACCTCCAACTTTGAGCTAAAATGAAGCTATCAAAGAAAAGGAGGTCAATTTTTTTATGAAAGAGAATCCAATCATTGTTCCCGTTCAGCTAGATCAATCGAATTTGGTTGAAGCACATCGTACTAAAACTCAAGGCTCTATCCCTTCCTGTCAGCTTAAAATGAATGGAGCTGAAGCCACTTTTTATAATGGAGTTGATAAACATATCTTACATGCCGTTTTAGCGGAGATGTCTAAACATGCTCGTTAATTTCTCGAATGTTCAAAACATATTCATTCCCTACCAGTGGAGGAGATATTTACTTCGTAAATGGTAGGTGACCCATCGTTTGTGGTCACACTGATATGCGCTGTGGCATTGATGGACTAGCAGGTATCATCACAGACAAGTATAATCTTGATTTATTTAACGATGCCCTTTTCCTATTTTGTGGACGAAAAAAAGACCGATTCAAAGCCCTTTATTGGGATAAAGACGGTTTTATCTTATTATATAAACGGATTGAGAAGGGTAACCTTCAATGGCCACGAAACCAAGAAGAAGTCAAAAATTTAACCCATCAGGAGCTTCGTTGGCTACTTGAAGGCTTATCTATTCAACAACCTAAAGCCATCAAACCAGCTCAAACAGGATGTCTGATTTAAATCATTATAAAATGGTAATAAAACCTGTATTTTCTATTTGATTTTGGGCATACTAAGCCTAACATGAATCATTTAGAAAAAGAGGTGGCACCGTTGAGTACGTTTGAATCGAAACTAATCAAAGAAAATCAGAACCTATTAAAAAAATTGGATCAACAAACTCAACGAATCACTGAACAAGATCAACAAATTAAACAATTAACTGAACAGGTTGAGTTTTTAACAAAAAAGCTTTATGGATCCTCAAGCGAGAAAACTAAAGTTGATCCAAATCAACTCTCACTTTTTGAGGATCCTCATTTAGAAAACCACCAAACAAAGATTGAACCAACAGAAGAAATCACGTATCGCCGCCGTAAGGCATCTGGTCGTAAAGCCGAGCTAACAAAAGATTTACCCGTTGAAGAAATTCACTGTGAGTTACATGGTGAAGATTGTACATGTGACCAGTGTGGTCAAAAGATGAAACCGATGGGAAAGAAACTCATTCGCGAAGAGGTCTGCTTTATCCCAGCCAAGTTATATAAAAAAGTGTACTATTCACACGCTTATAAGTGTGATTGTCATGATGACTCCTATGAAACACAGCCGATTCAATGTGCTGAAGTCCCTAAAGGACCGATCCAAAGAAGCTTAGCAGGACCTAGTGTTCTTGCCTGGATGATTCATCAAAAATACGAATTAAGTCTTCCGCTTTATCGCCAAGAAAAGGAATGGAAGACGTACGGATTACAATTAAGTCGACGCACGATGGCGAATTGGATGATAACGGTGGCGAAGGATTGGTTGCGCCCACTTTACGATTATTTCGCCAAAATCTTGGTAAAAGAAGAAGTTCTTCATGCCGATGAAACGCACTATCAAGTGTTAAATCGAATGGATGGACGTGACGCAACATCTCAAGCACGAATCTGGTTAATTCAAACAGGTAAAGAATGCGAAACACCCATCGTTTATTATCACGCAGATTTAACTCGTGCAAGAGTCGTCGCTGAACAATTACTCGATGGATTTAAAGGCTACCTGCATTGTGATGGTTATTCCGGATATAAGAACTTACCGAATATTGAATTAGGGAATGGGATGTTGGGCGCATGCCCGTCGCAAGTTCAAGGATGTGCCAGGGAAGAATGGGAAAGCAAAACAAGCCATTGACTACTGTAACCAAATTTTTAAGATTGAACGAGAACTCCAGGAATTATCGCCTGAGGAGCGTTATGAGCAACGTCAGTTACAAGTCAAGCCAGTGATCGAAGCTTTTTATGACTTTCTAGGGAGCTTCATTCCCATGAAAGGTAAGTTACAAACTGCGGTTCACTATGTTTTAAATCAAAAGAAAGAACTGATGGCATTTTTGAAAGATGGACGATTAGAAGTATCGAATAATCGTGCCGAACGTGCCATCAAAACCGTGGTGATTGGACGGAAAAATTACTTATTTTCAACAAGCTTATCAGGGGCTGAAGCCAATACGATCATTTATAGCGTCATTCCCTAGCAGTGGAGGATTAGATTATCTTCGATAATCGCCAGGTGACCCATCGAAACGGCTAAGGAACATGGCTTAAATGTCTATAAGTATTTAACTTATTTATTTGAACACCTACCAAATGTTGAGTTTTTAATGAAACCAAAGCTCTTGGAGGACTTTTTACCATGGGCAAAAAAGGTTCAAGAACATTGTAAAGGAATCTAAAAGAAAAGAGACCTCATCTGTACTTTCAGTCTACAGGTGAGGTCTCTTTTTTTCTATACATGTTATTATTACCCGCTTACAGTTATACTGTAGTTGAAATTACAACGAACAAAGGGGACAACGAAATGTATAATAATTATAATATTACAACTAAATATCTTGATTGTGATGAAAGTTTTAGTTTTGAACAAAACAACGACTGAGAATATGCTGAAGAAGACGATGATGAAAGAAAAAATGATGCTAAAGAGGCACGTCATAAAGACTCTGACAGAAAAGAACGTTGTAAAAAACAGCGAGATAAAAAAGAAGATGAGAAAGAACGAGGAAGAGGTAAAAAACCGCCTCTAAAACCTCATGAACGTCCAATCATGACAGATAAAGAAGTATTAGCAACCGGAAATGTATTAGCAACAGGGTCTGTTTATCAATTATCTGGTAATAGGGGAATGGCTGCTTCACAAGCGAGTACAAATACAGCATCGATGTATAACGCTTCTGATGAATGGATGGGAAGTTATACGTCTTCATCAACAACCTCTTCTCAATCTGCTAATCAAGAATACAGTAATCAAGGAGCTAGTAACTGTCAATGGGGTCAAAATTGCTGTTGTTGTGCTCGCCATGCTTATCAACAAGGGTTACGTGAAGGTTATCGTCGCGGATGGTGCGCTTGTCGTCGTCAAAATTGCTGCAAATGTTGCGGTAGAAACAACACGTTTGGAAATGACTTCTGATTTTAATTGATTAAAACAATGACAAAAAAGGTGTAGAATCAGCATTCTACACCTTTTTTTCAATCTATTCTTAAATCAGAAATTATTTATTTTCTAAAGCTTGTTCGATTAATGGTAAGTAAGAACCAACTTTAATTGATACACCAGAAACTGCATCAGTGTGTCCATCTTCATCAGTTAAGTTTACTTTTGATAAATCAAAGTTGTTTGCAACGATGAAGTCTTCTAATAAGTCCATTTGCTCATGCCAAGCTAATTCTCCACCCATGTCATAAGTTCCTTCTTCAGAAGCGGCACGTTTAGAAGATCCGTCTTCTTGAATCATATCGATGTTTAAGTTAACAGCTTTTCCATTATCATAAACGATTTCGATGATATTAGTTCCTTTTTCACCTTCGATTTCTGTTGTTTTCACACCAGAGAATTCAAAGTCAGTATTACCTTGTGCAACAGCATCGATCAATTCTTGTACTAATTGTACATAAGTTCCAACTTTAATTGATACTCCTGTTACTGAATCTGTATGTCCAGCATCATCAGTGATGTTGATTTTTGTTGTGTCAAAGTTATTATCTGCTAAAGCTTTTTCTAATTCTACGATTTGTGCATCCCATTGTAATGCACCTTCTTCTGTGCTCATTACGTATTCACCACTAGCAGCTAATTCTTTTTTAGATTGCCCATCCATTAATACGTCGATATCAACTGATGTAGGTTTTCCGTTTTCAAATTCCATGACGATTGAAACAACATCAGTTTTTGCTCCAGTTGGATCATATAAACGTTCGTAAGTTAATGCTCCTGTGTATCCTTCAGTTGTCTCTGAAGGAGATTCTGATTGAGTTGTTTGTGGTTGTTCTTGTTCTTGTGGTGTCTCATTTGAGCAAGCCCCTAAGAATAAGACAGCCGAAGCTAACGCGATTAAAAGTTTACCTTTTAACATGTGTTTATACCCCCTACGGTTAATTTTGTATCTCAAAGACAAGCTATATTCTAGCAATAAAGGAACAATAAAGTAAGTCCTTTTTGTGTTTTTTTTAACAAAGAACATAAAAAAAACATAAAAAATGTTGAAAATTAGCATCGAATTGGCTTTTAATGGTATAAAATTCAAAAGAATATGGATATCTTGTAAAAGTCGTGAATTTTATAGTAATGGATAATGTTTTATAGCATATGCGTCCTATTGAACTAAATATTGAATGGGGATGTACCAATGAGCTCAGTTAACACTTATCATTCAGTAATGAGAATTAAGATAAGAAAATTGAAAATAAGCCTAGCAATGACATGAAAATTTATGATTTAATTTTCGAAATGAGACGAATGTCTTATTGGTGAGATGAATTATGTGATTTAGTAAAACGTCTGATTTATTTAAAGAGACGAATCAAGTTATTGTAAGAGAGAAAATCCAAATAGTAATTAGGCATTACCTAACAGCAAGTTTAACCTTATTTATAGGATTAAATATTAATTTCTTTTATCATGTAATGAATGATTAGTTTATAACAGTGATGACGTCGTTTTTACCTTAAATAAAAAAACGGGATATTATACCAATAAAGTGATAACATGGAAACGATTACAGTTAGGAATGATTAGATAGAGTTTCAGACCTATGATAAAATGGTGCTGTAACTAAAAAAAGCTAAGAGGGGATGAAGTTAATGACAGGAGCAGAACGTAAATGGTGGAAAGAAGGCGTAGGATATCAAATCTATCCAAAAAGCTTTTGTGATAGCAATGGAGATGGAATTGGTGATTTAAAAGGGATTATTAGTAAGCTAGATTATTTGGCCTATTTAGGAATTAATATTATTTGGTTATGTCCAGTTTATCAGTCACCGATGGATGATAATGGATATGATGTCTCAGATTATTATCAAATTGCCCAAGAATTTGGAACCATCGAGGAGTTTAAACAATTATTAGAAGAAGCTAAAAAACGTGACATTAAAATTGTGATGGATTTAGTATTAAATCATACAAGTGATGAACATCCATGGTTTGTAGAGGCAAGAAAATCTGTTGATAGTCCTTATCGTGACTACTATATTTGGCAAAAAGGAAAAGTCGATGAATTTGGAAATGAAACAGAGCCAACGAACTGGGCTTCATTTTTTACACCGTCTTGCTGGGAAAAAGATGAGGCGACAAATGAATATTATATGCATATTTTTTCAAGAAAAATGCCTGATTTAAACTGGGAAAACGAAAAAATGCGTAAAGATTTATATAAAATGGTGAAATGGTGGCTTGAATTAGGAATTGATGGATTCCGCGTTGATGCGGTAGCGCATCTTGATCGCGATTTAACGTTTACTGATTCAACATTAGAAAGTGATGGCCGATATAAACCAGATTGGTCAAAATTTTCAAATCTTCCAAAGGTTCATGATTACTTAAAAGAGTTAAATCAAGAAGTGTTCTCAAATTATGATATGTTTACTGTTGGTGAAGTAGGTGGAGGAGCAAGTGTAGACGATGCTTTATTATATGCATCGACTTCATCTAATGAGTTAGATATGGTATTTACGTTTGATCACTGTTGGTTAAATAATGGGTTTAATTCGTTAAGTGAAACATGGAGTAATCAAACCGATTTAATCGAACTTAAGAAAGTATTTAAAAAATGGCAATTAGGTTTATATAATAAGGCATGGAATCCACTTTATTGGTTAAATCATGATCATCCACGTGTCATGTCACAATACGGTAGCCCGATTCATTATCATAAAGAATCTGGAAAAATGTTAGCGACAAGTTTATTTATGATGTGGGGAACGCCATTTATTTATAATGGTGAAGAAATTGGGATGACAAATGCTAATTATGAAAATTTTGAAGATTATCGTGATGTTTCAGTTCTTGAAAGTATTGACCTCTTATTGCAAGCAGGACATCCAAAAGAATTAGTTAAACGTCATATTGCCGTAACGGCACGTGATAATGCAAGAACACCAATGCAGTGGAGTAATGAAGAAAATGCCGGATTTAGTACGGCAACACCATGGATTAAAGTAAATCCGAATTATCAAACGATTAATGTTCAAGATCAAATCAATGACGAAGATTCAATTTTACAACATTACCGTAAATTAATTGAATTAAGACGTTTTAGTTCTTATAAAGATGTCATTGTTTACGGTGAGTATACACAATTAAGTGAGAACCATCCGAATGTTTATGCTTATTTAAGAACATCAAATGATCAACAATTATTAGTTGTCTCAAACTTCTTTGAGAAACCTGCGATTATTTGTTTACCTAAATTTACAGCTAAACAAATTATTTTATCAAATTACAAAGATTCATCGATGCAGTTATCTTGTTTAACTCTAAGACCATTTGAATCGATTATTTTTGAACTAGAGAAATAAATTAATTGAATCTTAGTGTCCGGCATGAAACTACTGTTGAATCAGTTTCATGCCGGATTTTTTTAGAGAAGAAATAGGGTTCATTGCCTTCGTTAGGAGGTGTTACTGAAAGTTAAACACAGGATTCAATTTCAAAAATAGAAAACGGTTGCATTTATGCTACTCAATCTCTAAATTATTTGGTAAAATAGACCCATCATAAGATAAAGGGGGAGTAGAGATGGTGAAACAAAATATTAAGTTAAAAGAGATGACCATGAAAAAACGATGCAGTTATTTTTGGGATTATTATCGATATCATGTGATTGGGGCTTGTTTAATTCTTGTATTGATGGGAACTGTTATAAGGGAGGTAGCTAACCAGTCAACTATTTTGCTAAATGTCGTGATTTCAGAAATGATCAATGAAAGGACGGATGTAACGGAGTTAGAACAGCAGTTAACTCAACTAGTTAAGTCTGAAGCAGAAGAGAACGAAACGATTCGCATTTATACTTATCCTTTTAATAATATCGAAAGTAGTTCTAGTGATTTAACCCAAGTCTATTTAGAGAAGTTTGTTGCTCAAGTGGCTATTAGTGAACTGGATGTGTTTATCTTGGAGGAGAATGATTTCTCATATTTTTACGAACAAGGACTTTTTAAACCACTGGATGAACTGTTACAAGAAGTAGAGGGAATCGATTCAAGTGATTATCTTTTAGCAGAGGATGACCATGTTTATGCCATTCGATTAGAGGGAAATAAGTTATTAGAGGCCAAAGGAATAGAGACAAAAAATAAAGTTGTGACGGTCTTGAGTAATTCGTTAAGACAAGAGGAGAGTGCGGACTTGATTTTAGCTCTTTTAAATAAATCATTCAAATAGCTATTGTCTTAGCTATTTTCCATTGATAAAATTAAACTAAGCTAGATGAATAAAGGAGAACGTTGTGAAAGTCGCTATTCAACTAATGATTTTGATGGCTTGTTTTATAATCGTGCTAAAACAGTACCGAAGACAGCCTCAGATGTATTTGTTAGTCACATTAATAACTTTAGGTTTATTAGGTTTAACTAAAAGTATGCTACCTTGGATTGAAACGAAAGGGTTACGCTATGGGTGTGTGATTATTGCATTGATTGGTTGTGTATGGAGTTATTATCTGATTCAAAAACAAGAAAAAAAATAAAAAAAAGACCTTAAGACCTTGCAGAAGTGGCCAGGGATGATGAGGTCTTTTTTTGTTTGAGTGGAATGAGACAAAGGAAAAGTCAAATTTTTTTCTATTTCATATAGTATCGTGGGGGAAGGGTTCACCCCCGTACCGTTCTATGGATAGATAGCTAAATCACAGATATTGCTTCTGGCTTTTATTTGTCTCACTTGACGTAGTAAACTTAACTAGAAGAATAAAATTCATCAATCCCTCAGGAGATGAGTTGAAATGAAACAACTATTAGATTAGTTAAAGTGGCGTGTCAGAAATTATGGATTTTAGCTAAGTTTATTTTCATTAATTCCACTGATGGTTCAAGTATGTGGAATCGAGTTAATTCCCAATTATGATCTATTCGGTCACATTATTTTAAGAATTTTAGTCTTATATGGAAATCATTTGAAATAAAAAGTTGAGGATCTTTTATTAGAGTCTAAATCTACTAATGAAGATTCTAATAAGTATTTAAAACAGGAATAAAAGATGTGGTAACGTCAAAAAAGACGTTACCCCTTTTGTTAACCATATGAGGAAGAGTTTTTAGTCGCTTCTTTTTTCATGAATAAAGTTGTTAAATCTACGATTCATCGGGCGATTACATATATTTCAAACCTAAAGACGAATAAGATACAGTAGAGCAAGGATTGTAGTTGTTTTAAAGTAGGATAAGAACTTAGGAAATCTCTAATTCGAGGTGAAGAAAATGGTTAATCGAGGCAAAGATGGGTGGAATAAAGGTATGTTACAAAGAGAAACAAAGTCTTCCTCAAGTACGCGTAACCACAAAAAAACACCTCTTCAACAATTTGACGTCGCGGCTTTCTTTGAAGAAAATTTATTCGATATCATTGACTTAGAAGAAAATCGTTCAGGTGTTAAAGAGTTTGAAGATGCTGTGAAGAAAGAAGAATAATCGAATGGATTTACCCCGACTTGTTCAAAGTAAAGATATCCATCGAGGGAAAATCTTCTATGTCGCATTACCGTATACGCAGGGAAGACCGTTTCGGTTTGTCGAGAAAGATGGACAGCATGAAGACTTATATCGAATCATCGAACGACCAGATGGATTTGAAGGAGTCTCAGAACCTGAAACCGGAAAACGTCGTTCAGAAAGTCTTGAAGTGGTGACAGGAATTAAGTTACGCCCATGCATTATTATTCAAAAAGATCAGTATAACCATAATGAAAAGTATCCATTTGTCGTCGTTCTACCGATCGCGACATTAACGAAAGAACATAAGCAGCGCCCTATTTTTAAACGACTCATTGAACATAATGATTTGGATCAGTTCTACTATCTTGGAAATGACTGTTACATTACCGTGAATGATCCAAAGCGTGTTTATAAAAATACGTTATTTTATGTAGAGGGGCGATTAAAAATTGAAGAAAGCGACATTGATATGGATGAATTAATGATGCGCTTTGCTGAGTGCTTAGCTGTCAAAAAAATACGTTCAGAATAAGTAAAGGATACGTAAGGAGGAATGAGCTCACATTCCTCTTTTTATTTTTCGCTCTGTTAGACCATGTTATTGAGGTTTTAAAACGTTGATAGCGTTGCCTTTTAAAGAAAATTAAAATTTCTATTGGATTAGACAAATAGACGTTATCTTATATCGGAATGGTTTCATTTATCAAAGTTTTATTTTTAGAGGAAGGATGAAATGAGATGTTAGAAGTCCTTTTAATAAAGGTTGAGAAGGCGAGCTATTATCCTATTTTTTATCATAGAAATGGTGGCCCTTTTCTTATGAGCATATTAAAAAGATGGAACGATTTAGTGATTTATTTGGTGGTAGTTCATGGGGGGGTGCAATAATCATGCTAGTCTAAGGTGTCATATTGTACAAAATAAGAGGATAGGTTATAGTTAGTATCTTAGGATCTATGCCCCAAAAGGTGATGACTATAATCGGTTCAAAATGAATGAGGTGATGGCGGTAGATTGATCTCATGTCATTCAGTTAGATTAAACGAGAATAAAATATCGAATATTATGTTAAAGCTATTTGTTTTCAATCAAGAGTATGGTAAATTAGTTATGCTAGATGAAGCTTTTAATCGTAGATTGGTTAGATGACCAGATTGAATTTGGTATTAATTATATATTGATTCAAAGAATGAGTTGATTTCTCTCATCACAAGAGGATTAATATCAGTGATTCTTTGATGGGGAATAACATCTAACATAGCTTTTGTTTTTAAATCAGAAGCTATTTATATCTAGCAATATCCGGCCTTTATTAGAAAGTGTGGAAGGATAGGTAGTTGATAATAGAAGGGTATCGAACAAGTATGACAACAAAGAGAAATTTAAGAAGAAATGACATTAAACAATTAATTGAAAAAGTAAAAACATTAAGTCCATTTGAATTAAAAGATGAATTTATTAAAATGGCACAAAAATCAAAACAGGTGAGTAATCATCAGATTTTAAATGCAGGACGTGGAAATCCCAATTGGACGGCGGCTACACCACGCCAAGCCTTTTTTACCTTAGGTCAGTTTGCTGTTGAAGAAACGCAGTTAACATGGTGTGAGGGGGATTTGGCGGGAATGCCACAGCAAGAAGGAGCCTATGAGCGCTTTTTAGCCTATGTTCAAACGCATAAAGAAGCCCCAGGTATTGATTTATTGCGTGCCATTGTGGAATATGGAATTGAAGAACATCAGTTTAATCCAGATGCTTGGGTCTTTGAATTAGTGGATGGAATCATTGGTGATAATTATCCAGTTCCTGATCGAATGCTGATTAAAATTGAACAAGTGGTTAAAGATTATTTAATAAAAGAAATGGGTGGAGATGTTAAAACGTCGACGCATGATTTATTTGCTGTTGAAGGTGGAACAGCGGCGATGTGCTGTATTTTTGATTCACTAAAAGCCAATTATCTTTTAAAACCAAAAGATAAAATTGCGTTATTTGTGCCTATTTTTACTCCATATGTTGAAATTGCAAATTTACCATCCAATGAGTTCGAGATTGTTATGATTCATGCATCTGAGGTAAATGAAGATGGGATACCAACGTGGCAATATCCAAAAGAGGAATTAGATAAATTAAAAGATACAAGTATTAAATTAGCTTGTGTGGTCAATCCAAGTAATCCACCAGCAGTTGCGATGAGTGAAGCATCAATGGCTTATTTAAATGAAATTGTCACAACCTATCATCCTAATTTAATGATTATTACAGATGATGTATATGGGACATTCTGTGATGGGTTTAAATCATTAATGGTAACGATGCCATACAATACATTAGGTGTCTACTCTTATTCTAAATATTTTGGGGTGACAGGATGGCGCTTAGGTGTCATTGCGTTAGCTAAAGAGAATGTTTATAACGACTTGATGGCAAAGTTACCAGCCGAAGAAAAACAAATCTTACACCACCGTTATGAAGCTTTAACAACAACACCTCATGCCATTCCGTTTATTGATCGCATTGTGGCAGATAGTCGTCAGGTTGCTTTAAATCACACTGCTGGATTATCGACGCCACAACAAGTACAGATGGCCATTTTCTCAGTCTTTGCGATTCTTGATGAAGAAAATCGTTATAAAGAACAAACAAAAGCTATTTGTCGTCGTCGTGAGCAATTAGTTTACAATGAGTTAAAAGGTTATCCGTATCTTGAGAACCAATTGAATACGGCTTATTACAATAAATATGATTTATTAGTTTGGGCAAAATTAAAATACGGGGCATCATTCGCCACTTATTTAGAAAATGAACGAAGTGTTTTAGAATTTTTATTTGATCTTTCACATCGCTATGGCATTGTTCTTTTAAATGGAAGTGGATTTGAAGGTCCAGCGTGGTCTATTCGTGTATCATTAGCTAACTTAAACGAGCAAGATTATCAACAAATTGGTCAAGCCATTAATGAACTATTTGATGAATATGCTAAAGATTGGCGTCTACATCAAAAAGCGTTTGCGTAGTTTTTAAACTGATAAATGAATCAAAACCTCCCTCATCTAGCGTAGATGTGGGAGGTTTTTACATAAATCTAAGGGAAAGGTATGATAAACTAAGAAAATCATTGTATAATAAATTTATCGAATAATCAGGAGGTTAACATGATGTCAAAAGTTAAAACAAATGCCATACGCATACTAGATAAACATAAAATTAGTTATGAACTCATGACGTATGAAGCGGGGGAGGCTATTGATGGGGTTTCAGTTGCAAATAAAATAGGACGTGATCCAGAAGAAGTTTTTAAAACGCTGGTGACACGAGGAAATAGTAAAGAGATTTATGTTTTTGTCATCCCAGTCGCTAAAGAATTAGATTTAAAAAAAGCAGCTAAAGTGGTGAAAGAGAAAAAAATTGAGATGATTGCAGTCAGTGAGATTAATAAATTAACTGGATATATTCGAGGTGGGTGCTCACCAGTTGGAATGAAGAAAAATTATCAAACGATCATTCATGAAAGTGCAAAAGACCTTTCTTCATTTATTGTGAGTGGAGGAAAGATTGGATTACAGATGGAACTCAATCCACAAGATTTATCAAAGGTTATTTCAGTCGTGTTTGATTCAGTTGTTGTGGAGGAATCATAGGATGTGGTGGTTTGTTTGGATTGGCATGAATGTAGTGGGCTATACGTTAATGGGAATTGATAAACGACGTGCTATTCAGGGAAAGTGGCGAATCAGTGAAAAAGCATTATTTACATGCGCCGCTTGTTTTGGAAGTTTTGGAGTGTACGCGGGCATGCAGCAATTTCGGCATAAAACGAAACACTGGTCTTTTAAAATCGGCATTCCTTGTTTGATGGTCATTCAACTCTTATTGGTTAGCTATGGCTTTCAAATGATGAAATGACAAAAAATGTAGTATAGACGATATCGTTTTTTATAGATGTAAGAAATAAGGCGATGGTATGAGATAGAAGCTTATTTTTAAAACTGACGGGATGAAGCTAGGTCAACACCGACCTACTTTTTTTACATGAGGAAGTCGAATAGAGGGATAGGAAATGAAAACAGCAATCACCTGGTGGAAGAATTGCAGGGATGAGACAGCCCTATTTCCATCAACTCATCTTTGTTATTCACAAGAAACGTTAAATGAAATCATAAGTCTAAGATGCAGGTGGCCGTTTACGCCATTGGAGATTTAGCGATTGAGACTGCTTTAAATGGCATTGGATCACTCCAATATCATCAAGATCATCCACGTGGAATTGGCCGTTGTCAAATCACGAGGATGGGTGATTAGAACGATTGGTAAAGCTGAATATATTCCCTTATACTCAACTGGTTTTCTTAGATTTTAATACACCAATGATTAATCGTCGTATGGATAAGGGGGATTTTAAGCATTATACGCCTTTAAAATAATGTTGAATAAAGGGATTCATAGTTCCCTTGGAACGGATGGTGGGGTTGAATATGTCTTAATTTATATTGTGCGATCATACGTCAAGATTTATCGGGACAACTAGAATCAGGTGGAATATAAAAGAAGCTTTAACACTTAAAGAGTGTGTAAAAGGTTCGTTAAACGTTGGAAAGTTTGTGGACTTTATTGTTTTAAATCAAGATATCTTTGAATTGGAGCCGATCGATTGATTAAAAACTGAAGTGTGACAAACATTTGTGAATGAATGTTGTGTTTATGAGGCGAGTTAAAGTAGAAAACATCAAATTTTAATTCATTTTGGCTATTACTTTGGAAATCATCACCTCAGAACTCATGTGAGAGTTTTATGCTGCATATAGTTAAGTAAGGCACATAAAGGAGTGTGAGGAGATGATTAAAGACTTAGACAAGATTCATCATCAACGAAATGGATTTGTTCGTGTCGGATTATTAATTGAATATCTTGATCAACTAGCGGAGTTAAAAAAGTTAGAGATGGGAACTTATGAAGCAGGTGATGGAGCATTAGTCAGATATGTCGTGGTAGCAAAAGGTTGGAATCATGCTGGATCCTATATTCAATTATTATATATCCCAAGGCCATATGGTAAGAGATATCGGTTTTTACTTGGGAAAGTAGAAGATCCGATTGATTATTATGAACAATTTGACTGTTACTTAACAGATGCTATTCCGATGACAGAAACTTTAATTGAATATATCGTCAATCAGAGTGAACAACTTTAATCATTTTGATGGGGGAGGACATGATTTATAAAGAGGGTGTGCTGTTTTACGATTGAAACACCTGGGATTTGTCCGAATTGGGGGAAGTTAAAAAGAGTTAAAATCAATGAGTTTATTATCTCAAGAGTTAGAAGTTCCTCAAATTTATTATGAATTAGAGTCATGTGAAGTCAGAGCAAATGATGTTTCGCCGCTTGAATTAAAGATCTTAGAACCCTATGATGTCTTAGAAATAGACCTATCGGATAGCCGCCAAATGCAGAATCGTTTTGATTAATGGAAGGTTAAAATGCTGCACGTTATGAACAATTCGTTAAGCTAGAGGTAGCGGGTATTATTTGATTTAGTAGGAATGTCATTGATGACTCCAACTTAACAGATAGGGAGGTTCAAGAATTAAATCAAGTGTATTAGTCTGACGAATCAATTTGTCATTACGTTAGAATTTCTGGTTCTACTCGTAGAGGAGATTAATCCATACTTAAGAATGATTAAATAAAAAAGATAGAATCCTATCTTTTTCTGATTGACAAAATTTATGATTTGTCAATTAGAATTCACTTCGGTAAAATAGGGAATAGATGAGGTTGGAAGAAGTAAAGGAGAAAGAGATGCACTGGATTTATATTGTAGAGTGTTCAGATGGAATGTACTATACGGGGTATACACGAAATGTTGAGAAACGGATTAAAGAGCATAATGAATCTAAAAAAGGAGCAAAGTATACTCGATGCCGTCGTCCCGTTGTCTTAAGATATGCAGAAAGTTTTGAAAGTCGTCAAGCAGCTTGTCGACGTGAATATGAGATTAAGCAATTATCACGTGTGAAAAAAGAAGAGTTAATCAAAAAGAAAGCTTAAGTTTATATGGTGAAGCATATTGACATTCTCAAACTATTCTTCTATACTTAAATTAGTAATCATTATTATTATAATATTGGTATATACTATAATTGGGTATTAAAATGTAGAATAGGTGGTTTAGATGAAATATTCAAAACAACGAGAAATGATTTATAATTGTATTAAGGATAACCCGATGCATTTAACTGCCGATGCCATTTATGAAATGTTAAAGAAAGATAATCCGAACTTAAGTTTAGGGACTGTTTATCGTAATTTATCGCAGCTTGCGGATCATGATATGATTAGAAAAGTCAGTATTCCTGGCTATCCTGATCGCTTCGATGGAACCTTAGAAGATCACTTCCACTTTTTATGTTTAGAGTGTGGAGAAGTTCAAGATTTATTCATTCAAGAATTATATGGAATCGGATCAGTTGTGGAACAATCAACAGGTGCCGACATCTCAAAATGTGAAATGGCATTTAAAGGTGTTTGTCCAAAATGTAAATCAAAACACGTTAACTAAAAAAATCCGTTTAGATAATATCTAAACGGATTTTTTTAAGTTTCAAGCTCCTATTCTTGTGGGGAATGGACAAATGTTTTACGGTAGAATATAATAAAGCAAATGACTGTTGTTAAGGCTGCAATAATATCAGCGACGGGTTCAGCCATGAAGACTAAGTCTAATGGGGCCATAAATGCTTTTAGTGTCGCTGGTAAAATGAAGATTAATGGAACTAATAGGATCATCTTACGAAGTAAGGCAAGTACTAATGAGATTTTAGCTTGTCCTAATGCTAAAAATGTTTGTTGGCAAGCAACTTGTACACCAAAAACGAATATTCCAGCGAAGAAAATACGAAGACTACGAGATGTGATGGCCACCAATTCTGGTTTATCATTAAAGATATTAACGAAGACTTCTGGAACGAGCAGGATGCCTAACCACATCGTAGTTGTATAAATCAAGCAAACAATTAGCAACAGGATAAAGGTTTTTTTGACGCGATCGAACTGTTGCGCTCCGTAGTTGTAACTAATGATCGGTTGAGCTCCTGAGGTTAATCCCATTAAGGGTAATAAAATAATTTGATTCACACTACTGATAATCGTCATGGCACTAACTGCTAAATCTCCCCCATAGTGTGCTAATTGATTATTTAATGAAATTAATACAATACTTTCTGTTGCTTGCATAATAAATGGTGAAACTCCAAGGGCCATGATAGGTAAGACCACTTTTGGTTCAGGGATTAAGAACTCTTTTCTAATCTTTAATGTACTTTTCTTACCGAATAAGAAGCGAATGACCCAAATGGCTGAAATAAATTGAGCGGTAATCGTTGCAAATGCAGCTCCTTTAACCCCTAAATTGAGTCCAAAAATGAAGATGGGATCAAGAATAATATTAACCACTGCTCCAACCATTACGGTCATCATCCCGATTTTAGCAAAGCCCTGTGTATTAATGAAAGGGTTCATTCCAATAGCGATTTGAACAAATAATGTTCCTAGAATATAAATACCTAAATAATCATTGGCATAAACTAAGGTTTGGCTACTAGCGCCAAATGCTAATAATAAAGGCTCTTTAAAGATTAGTAAGCTCATCATTAATAAAATTGAAAGGATAACTAGCATAGAGAGTGCATTGCTCATAATTTTTTCTGCCCCATCATGATCTTGTTCTCCCATTTTTATGGCTGCGAGTGGGGCACCTCCCATTCCGATTAAAGCACTGGTTGCTGAGATTAGCATGATAATTGGGAAGGCTACGCCAATACCTGCCATTGCTAAATCTCCTTCTGGTAATCGGCCAATAAAAATTCGGTCTACGATATTATATAAAACATTGACTAACTGGGCGATAATAGCGGGAGTAGCCAATTTGAAAAGGAGTTTTCCAATAGAATCTCTCCCTAAATCTGTTGTTTGTGTAGACATCATATTCCTCCTATAGAAAATAAAATTACTTTTCTCATCAAATAATGATACTATATTTTGACGTAAGGGGAAATATGAAATGGAAAAAAATAAGTTAGCTTTATTGGTTATTAGAATGAATCAAAGGAGTGTGTTGGATAAATGGCATGAGAAAGAGAAGCTCAAGCTAGACCTTGTTTCTTATTGGATTTAATAAATCATCAAGATGAGACGATGATTATGAAGCAAATCAATGATAGAATAGATGAGAAGCTTATGAGTGGGAGGTCTCAAATGAAAAAACAAAGAAAATGGTTGTTATTTACAGTGGGGGGCATTGTGACGACGATTGCTGGGTATACCGTGTATCGCTTTAGTAAACGTCCCGCCAATACACCTGAAAAATTTCTCAAGTCAGAACACTTTTCTCGAAAGGTTGTAGCTTGTTTAGGGGATAGTCATACTCAAGGAACGATGGCTCATAACTTTGTAAATGATTTAGCCGTTCAGATGGGGGATAAAGGATATGATTTTATTAATGCAGGAGTGAATGGGGATTTAGTTTATAATGCGTTACACCGTGTGGAAGATGTTATTGAATGTGAACCAGATTATATTATTATTTTAATTGGAACGAACGATATTTTAGCTCGTTTAAGTAAGTCAAACGAAATTCATTTTGAAATCAAAAAACAGTTACCACAGAAACCGACCGAATCATGGTTTATTCAAAATCTGAGACAGTTAATTAGCTTACTTAAGTTACACACGAATGCGAAAATTGCGATTTTATCTTTGCCGTTGATTAGCGAAGATAGTGATTCAGTTGCTTTTAAAGCGGCTGTTGAGTATAGTAAACAAATTCACGCCGTAGCGCAAGAAACTAACATCACCTATTTACCACTAAACGAGCGTCAGCTCGAATATTATGAAACCCATCGCCCGACTAAACAGAAACGAGTAGTTCGTTCTCCTTTCGCTTATTTTATCCCATCTTTTAAGCATTATGTTCTGAAAAAATCCTGGGAGGAAATCTCACAGGAAGCGGGATTAAGTTTAACAATTGACACCGTCCATCAAAATAAAATGGCAGCTCAAATGATTGAACAATTAGTTCGTGGATTTTTAGAAAAAGAAATGAATGATTAAAAACTCCTCCTAAGAGGAGCTTTTTTTGTTCTATTTTTTAGTTAATCCGCATAAGGTTGATTGTAAAATAAAAAGAAAGAAGGTGTCGGTCATTAAACGTTTGGCAAATGAAGCAGAATCAGCTAATATCGTCGTTACAAATTTAAAAACAGGATTAAAACAGCAAGAAGTCGAATCTTTAAGAACCCAATACGGTGCTAATGAATTTACAAAGCCAAAAGAACGTGGCCTATTATTTGAGTTACTTGATGTTTTTAAGGAACCACTCATGGTGATTTTATTTATTGCCAGTGGAATGAGCTTTTTAGTAGGAGAGTATCAGGATGGAATAGGGATTTGTATGGCTGTGCTACTCGGAATTATTATCGGACGCGTCACAGAGGGAAGATCAAAAAAAGCCGCTGAATCATTAGCTAAAATGACAGACGACGTTTTAGTTAAAGTGTTACGAGATGGACGAAGACAGATGGTACACAAAACCGAAATCGTGCCTAATGATTTAGTTTATCTAGAAACAGGAGATATGGTTCCAGCAGATGGCGTCATTTTAGAGGCGACAGAATTAAAGTTGCGGGAGGATATGTTAACAGGTGAAGCTGATCAGGTCACAAAAGAAAAAGAACATATTGTTTACGGCGGAACACTCGTTGGAAACGGATATGGCCTAATGCAGGTGACTAAAATTGGGGATGCCACAGAAATGGGAGTAATTGCAAAAGATTTAAATCAAGAAGAACAAATGACGCCACTCCAGTTAAAATTAGGAAAACTTGGACAGCGAATTTCTTCGATTTCTTCTGCAGTTGCAGCGATGCTCTTTATTTACATGATTATTCAAATCTTTAAAGATAGTCAAATTCAGTTGAAATTCTCTAGCTGGGATGCTTTCGTTCATTCTTTACACGATGTTAACATGGTATTCCCAAGTATTAAAACGGCTTTTGTTGTTTGTGTCGGATTGATTGTCGCTGCCGTACCAGAAGGGTTACCAACCATGGTTAATATCACGCTTGCTATGACAATGGCTAAAATGGCCAAAATTAATGTCTTAATTCGCAAGAAAGAAGCATGTGAAACAATAGGGTCTGTTAGTGTGATTTGTAGCGATAAAACAGGGACATTGACTGAGAATAAAATGAAAGTTGGAAAAGTTTTTGTGGATGGCCATGAAACTTTATTTAAAGAGGTAAATGAACATCCGATTTTAGTTGAAAACTGTTTAGTTAACAGTTCGGCTGATGTTGAATTTAATGGAACTCATCAAAATTACATTGGGAATCCAACTGAGGGTGCGATTATCTCGATGATTAACAATCCAAGTTATCAACAAGTTCGAGAATCGGCACAGATTGTGTATCAAATTCCATTTACTTCATCGAACAAATATATGTTAACGGTCACTAAGCGACCAACTGGGTATCTCATCTTATCTAAAGGTGCCCCAGAAGTCATTTTAAAACAATGTAAAAATGAGATCGTTGATGGAAAAGTTCGTCCATTAACAAAAGTTCGTGAACAAGCCATTTTAGATAAAATGAAAGAATTACAATCAAATGCTATGCGAATTATTGCCTTTGCTTATCAAGAAACGACAAAAAAAGAAGATTTTATGGATAAAAATCATTGGAGTGCGCAATTTACGTTTCATGGATTTGTTGGGATTAATGATCCGTTACGCGAGGGCGTTAAAGAATCTATTGAATGTGCACGTCAGGCACGAATCGAAACAAAAATTTTGACAGGGGATAATATCCATACAGCCATCGCCATTGGAAATGAACTAGGTATTTTAACACCTGATAAACGTGCGGTTGAAGCGAGTTATATTGATGGCTTAACCGATACTGAATTGAGAAAAGAAATTAAAAATATTGCGATTGTGGCACGTTCAATGCCAAATACCAAAATGCGAATTGTTGCTGCGCTTCAAAAAAATGGAGAAGTCGTAGCCGTTACAGGAGATGGGATTAATGATGCCCCAGCTTTAACGAAAGCAGATGTTGGAATTGCCATGGGGATTGCTGGAACTGAAGTGAGTCGTAATGCAGCAGATATTATCTTAACAGATGATAGTTTTAATACGATTGTTGAGGCAATTAAGTGGGGAAGAGGGATTTATAATAACTTCCAACGTTACTTGCAATTTACGTTAACAGTTAATGTCATTGCTTTTTTACTTACGATCATCACTCAATTAATGGACAAACCGCTGCCATTTACAACGATACATTTATTATGGGTAAATATTATCATGGATGGTCCACCTGCGTTAGCTCTAGGAATGGAACCTGTCCGACAAACGGTAATGAGACGTAAGCCAACATCAAAAAATGCAAATATTATTAACCGCTTTATGATTCATACCATTGTGATTAATAGTTTATTTATGATTATTGTGTTATTAGGTCAATTACAATTTAACTTCCTTGGAGCGGATTTAAATCATGTGACCAGTGGTGCAAGTGAAGGGCAAACAGTTATTTTTAGTCTGTTTGTTAGCTTAGTTCTGTTTAATGCCTTAAACTGTCGAGAATTTGGACTAGTTAGTATCTTTATGAATTTCTTTAAAAATAAAATTGCTCTTCTCATTTTAGCGCTAACATTTGGAATCCAGGTGATTGTGACACAAGTAGCAGGAGATTTCTTCCACACAGTTCCATTAAGTGGAGTGATGTGGTTAAAGATTATCGGAGTTGGTTCAACCGTCGTTTTATTTAATGAAGTGTTTAAATGGATTTTACGTTTAATTAATCAATCACGTAAGAGAGCACGTCGTGCAAAAAAACATGACGTTGTGGTTTCAAATTAGAATTAATCTAACTCTTTAAACAAGCAAAAAAGGATATCGAGCAGATATCCTTTTTTCTTTGAAAGATATACAAGTTGTACTTAGGTGACAAGATTTATATCAAGTATACATTAATAAATCTATTTCTCCCTATTCATTAAGTAGTAATGATCATTTGATCAAACATAAAGAACTTTTTAGCTACCAAAGAAGGTGATAGGGGAAATCACTATTGAAAAGTAACGGATTGATGAAGAGGGTAGACGATATTGTCAACTTCTAAATATAGTTCATATTGTCCAAGTAATCCCTCTGCATTGACATATTTAGTAATGCTTAGACGATCAGCATTTGTCACCTGATCAGGATTGAATAAATCAACACACATGGCCGTATAAGCAGTCGTTGTAATTCTGATGTCATAGACACGTTGATCACCGAGTTTATTTAAAATAAGTTTGACTTTTTGTCCTTCTTTGAAATTTCCAGTTAATATTAAACGATCGGACTCTTGCGTGAGTTTAATTTGATACTCCTCACCTAATTCATTTTTATTAAAACGTAACCCCTTGACTTTAATCGGTAAGGTTTTGGTTTCTCCAAGTGTTCCGACGCGTTTTCCAGGTGTTAGTGAATAGTTATTTGAATCAGTGTAAAGGCTTAACTTAGATGCACGATAAAAATGACTGGGTAAATCGAGTTCAAAAATGCGCTCACCATCTAAAACTTCAACGGTTTGGCTAGATAAATTGGCATTTTCATAGAAGAAAGCCGGCTGATTTAAAGCTTCCCCATTGATGGATCCGATACCACCAGAATGAATTAAGTAATGGTTTGCACCTAAGTAATCAATTTCTGAGATATAGGGAGAATAGAATGAGCTTCCTCTCTCTTTTCCATATTCAAAGACTTGTTCAATCGTCATATTGTTAGTGTCTAGGTGATAAATCACGCCTCGTGAATAGTTATTATTTGGATTGACATAATTATAAGGATTCTTTGAACGATTGTTTCCGTTATCAAAAATCGCAAGATCTCCACTTGGGAAGATTTTTGCAGAATGTTGTGACCATTGCCATTCAAAATTTTCGCCAATAGGAGTAAAGAAATAGTGTTGCATTTCTTCAGGCCAACCTGTTGAATCCCCAACAATCCAGTTTAAATCACCTGTTTTGTAATCAATACTGATGACAGCATCTTGGTGGCGTCCTGATAAAATAATGGCTTGATTTGCTTCATCAAAATCAACGGAGTTATTATGGAACCAATCATGCTCAGTCCAATTTTCACTTTTTGCTGCCTCAGTGGGGAGAATAGATGTTAAGTCCCAAGATTTGATGACTTGTCCTGTTGTACGATCAAGTTCCACAACATAATCTTCTACCGTCATGCGATCTGGATTATTACCAGCGATTAATAGGTTTCCATTTGGAAGTTCGATAGCATCATGGTGATATCCTGCTTCAAGGACGTACTCTACGTAGACTTTACCGAGTAAATCCATTTCCATTAGACCGGTCATATAATAAGGTGGGGCCATCGTTCGATCAGAGCTGAGTAAGAGATTTCCGTTTTCTAGACGTTTGACGTCCCAAACATTTTTACTAGTTAAATACCATCTGACATCGCCATTGATATCATATGCAGCTGTATAGCCTTGAGAGGATGGAGTCACGAAATAGAGGTCATTTTCTAACCTAGATTTATCCGCATAGACAGATGAAGGAAGTGCTAAGTCGTTAGGGAGTGGATCCGTTTGGATTTCAATTGTTTGTGTACGACCATCACTTAAAGTGAGTGTGATTTGATTTAAGCTATCAGCATAAAGTCCATAAACAGGAATTAGGTGTGAGGTAGCTTGACCAAACTCATGCGTGAAGGTTGATTGTTCATCTTTTCCTGCAACTGTTATCGTTACAGACGTCTCTTTTTCAGTTGAAAAGGCAATTAAAGCTGATAAAGGAGCATTCCCGTAAGGATTCAGAATGACAAAAGGTTGTTCTAGAGTATACGTTCCATTTGTGATCGTTTCGCTTAAGGTAGAATCAATCTCTTGTTGAGAAGTTAAGGTATCTTGAACGATTTCAACAGAAGGGGAATTAGAGTGATATAAAAACAGAACGAGTATTGCTATGATTAGACAAATGCAGCCTAGTAAGTATTGTCGATAACTTTTTTTCATAAAGGTCTCCTTTCTAAAAGATTGTAAAATCCTTCTTATAGTATCATATAAATAATAATAAAAATTAGTAAATTTTAAGCAAAATTATGTTTTTTTTCAAAAAAGGGGAGATTTTAATAAAATAATGTAATTTTCATATATTTTTACATCAATAAGCGCATATAACATACTCAGTTTAGGAAGATTTATAAATGATTAGAGAACGATGGATTATTACAATTTATGTCTATCTTTCTTACTCATTTTTTAAACATCACATTATGGAAGAACGTGCTTTTGATGGACAATGTTTTTTGGGATTTGGGATGGCTGCTTTGTTTGTGATTAGCGTTTATCAGATGTTCAGTAGCCTAGTGAAAGATGATTAATAGAAAAAGCCGTCATTTAAACGGACGGCTTTTTTAAATTTTATTTGATGACTTTAATAAATTGACGATCATCGACGGTAATGTATTGATGTTTTTTGAAGTAATTGATGATAATCTCAGTCATTTCAATTTGGATTTCTTTAATAACTGGGCAGTCACGGAAGAATTCATAACCTCCAACACCACTTGAACGATAGTTGTTCATGACTAAACTGAAAGTATCTTCAGGTTGAACTTTTTTGTCATTTACGATCATGGATGTGACGCGTTCACCAACTGGTTTGGTTAAATCAAAGGTATAGAAGACATTTGAGAAGAAGTCATAGTTGTAGTGAGCGACTTTTGGTTGTAAGAAACGACGAGAAACTGAAAGTTCACCATTTTCATTATGAATGTATGAAGCACAAACTTCTAATGCTTGTTTTAAGACCGTTCCAGTGACTTCAAGGACAACAAGCGTATTTGGATAAACGTACGTTGACACGATATCACGAACAGTGACACTTGTATCAAATCCTTTGATTGCATTAGCAAAGGATGTACAGGCTAAATCTGATTCAGCTACTTCTAATTGGATTTGATTAATAAAGTTCGCTAATAGTGAACCATTTACTGCCATATCTATACGCTCTGCAGGTTGTAATTCAACATTTAAATAACCCACTGGAGAGTCTAGCCATTGCTGAACTCGAGTTTCTAACGGCATTAATTCTTGATATAAATGGGGCTCTGGATTGATTGAAACGGCATTCAAAGACGAATGAATAGAAAGTTTTTGATCGTCTGCAACTGTTATATTGACTTGAGCGTACTTAGAGGCATTATGTGGAGTTTGGATAATATGCGTTCCAAATAAATCTCGATCTTGAAGTGGGACATGCTGATGTCCAGTTAATAAGAGATCAAACTGTAATTCTTTACAAATTTTATAAGCAATATTTTCAGATGATGTGCTCAGTTGTTCGTGAGTTTCTAAATCATATTCAAATCCACCGTGGTAAATCCCGATTAAAACATCAACTTTTGGTTTTAATTCATCATGAATCTTTTGAATCGAAGAAAATGTATCTAATACATCAAAATTAGTTAAGTTATACGCTTTTTCCCAAATTGGAATGAAGTCAGTTGTAAATCCAATGACACCTACTTTTAATCCATTTTCCATGACTTTAATGTCAGATGATGCAATCGGTAAAATGCCAGTTTTATCTATGATATTAGCACATAAACATTTCGCGTTTAAGTTTGTTAAATACGATTTTAAATAGTCATAGCCATAGTTAAATTCATGGTTACCTAAGGTGATATAATCATATCCACCTTGATTCATAACGGTTGCAACCGGATGTTTTTCTAGATTTTCAGTACTTAAAAAAGTCATAAATGGTGAGCCTTGAATGGTATCACCAGCATCAATAATTAATGTGTTTCCATCTTTTTGATAGTGAGACAAAATATTTAATAGTCCCATTGGTTTTTCTGTTGTATCGGTATAATCTGTTGGGTAGACGTAACCGTGTAAATCAGATGTAAAGTAAATTTTTAACTGTTTCATATGTAACACCTCAATTCGAATTATACCACAAAAATCGACATTAAACTGTTTTTCTACAGTGTTATTGTCGCATAATTTAATGAAATCATGTAAAAAATAATGATGTAACGGAAAAAAGGGTGAAAAATACTAGGTAATTCACTAAACTATGATAAAATATAAAAAAGACACTTGGATTAAAAAGGAAGAATAAAGATGACAGAAAAAATAATTGATTATAACAAGTCTGAAATCAACATGTCACCAATTAAAGAATGGAAAGATTTAGAGGGAACTGAATTCTTAGAGTTATTAACATCGGGAGCAGAACTGGATGCTGAACTTTATGAGTTAGCTGTTAAAAAAGTTCCTCAATTAGTGAAACAAAGTAAACTTGTCCTTAAATCAAGTCATAAAACGATGAAACAGACCATGAAATCAAGTAAACGAACGAAAAAATATTATTATAAAGTGTCAAAAGCGATTATGAAATTACTAAAGCGTGATGATATTGCTCATGAATTAAAGTTAGAGTTAATTGAATTATTAAAAGAATTAACCATTAAAGTTGAAAAGTGTGATGAAAGAGATCAGTATTTTTTCAGTGAACAACATAAAAAAACAATGGGCTATGGAACGGTTGCCTTATTTACAGTGGCAGCGATTTATGGAGTGGTGACTAGTAAAAAGTCATAAGATGAAAACGGTTAAGAGAGAATCCTTTCTTAGCTGTTTTTTCTTATCAAAATGTGTTTGATTATAGAACATTTCTTTATTCATGTTTTAAAGTCATCGAGAATACACTGTACTAGATGACTTTATGAGGGAGGCGGGTGAGGATGAGAGGTCCAATCCAATATCAACGACAATTCATTTTACAGGTTCATTGTGGGATTAATGCCTTTTGTTTTATAGTCACGCTAATTTGTATTCTGGCACTACGGTTTAGTATTGGTTTAATCGAATTATTTGCTCTGATTTTACCCATTATCGGAGTTTTATCACTATTTATGAATTCTAATTTAGGAAAAGGTCGGAAAGTCATGAAAGAATGCTATCTTTTCGGAAGTTTAGCGAGTATTCTATCATTATTTTTAGTCTCACAAGTATTAATTCAGTTTTGCTATAAGAGCTGGCTATGGGGAGTTGGATACTTTTTATTCACAGGAGCAGCCCTTGTGGCGATTGTGTATTTGCTCTTTTTTGGAGATATGCATTTTCTTTATAAATGTTTGACTCCGGTGACGTTAATTGCTGCTTTGATTATTGGGATTTTGGTTTCAATCGTTATCTATAGATTTTTTCTTAGCTGGTGTTTTACTCCAGGCTTTGTTTTATTTTTAAGTTATCTATTATGGATTATTGACCTTATTATGACGGTGTTTATTTGTTTAGATTTAAGAATTATCTTATTTAAAGGACGTTAAGTCTAGAGGAGTTTTAAGATGTTGAAAGCAGAAGAGTCAGTGAGCGTTAGTTATCGTGCCTTAAATCAATCTGATTTAGAAGAACTGTTAAAGTTATACCAGGATAAATTATTTATTCAAGGATACGGAAAAATAGATGAAGACAGACAGACAAAACAACAGTTAGAAGATTGGTATGAGCATTCTATTCATTCTTTGGATGAGTATTACTTTTCAATTTGGATGGAAGGCGGTAAAGAATGGATAGGTTTTATTAGTTTAACTGACTTTAATGAGGATCAAAGTGAGGCTTGGATGAGTATAGGTATAAAGCCAACTTGGTGGGGCATGGGAATAGGAACAAAGGTTCTTACAGCATTCATTGATGATTGCTTTACCAATTGGCATCTTAAAACGTTAAGATTGAGTGTGTTTTCAACTAATCACCGAGCGTTGATGCTTTATCAAAAAGTGGGATTTCAAGTTGAAATGATTTACAAGCAAAATCAAGCACCGAATTGGTTTAATACAGATATTTATCAGCTTTCTTTAAGCCAATCGTATGAAATATTGGGGGAGTGAATATGAAAGGGAATAGCATTAAAAATAGTGTGTGGTGTGAAAGGGAAGGGGAGTTTCCCCGATATTTTAAAACGGATGGACAACTTCACTTTGATCAAACAGAGATTGATGGTTATAAGGTTGGTAGCCTTAGTTTTAGTAAAGAGGATTATGAGCGCTTAGTTTATACTGAAACAATTAACACGGTAGGTAAAAGACAATTGACCATTGGATTGATTATTCGGGGAAATGATGTGGATGAAATCAATTATAAAGTTGCGTTTTATAATGAAGCTGATTCTTGTATTGATGTTTGTTGTCATAATGTTGCTTCTGAAGTGACTCCACATTTTAAACGAATTTGTGTGACCTATCCTATTCCTGCAGATAACTGTTATGTTAGAGTTGGCTGGGAGTTTAAGGGGATTGTTACTGGGGTGACATTTTTTCATCCGTCATTAATCTTAATAGACTAAGGAAATAAAAAAAACTCTCGAAATCGAGAGTTTTTTTTATTTCTATTTTTGCTCTGTTGATTGACGTTTTTCCATTGTCCATCCTGTGGCTGCTAAAATTAATGAAATCATAGGCGATAATAAGTTAAAGAAAGCATATGGTAAGAAGGCAATTGGATTAATCCCTAATGTGGCAATCATGTATGAACCGCAGGTTGTCCATGGGATTAAAGCTGATGTTACTGTTGCGCTATCTTCAATCGCACGTGATAAGTTTTTAGCTGCTAAGTTACGTTTCGCATATTCGTCTTTATACATGCGTCCAGGCATGACAATTGCTAAATATTGATCTCCAGTTACAATGTTTGTAAAGATACATGTGATAATTGTTGCAAAAACTAAACCGAATGTTCCTTTAGCAAACTGTAAGATACGTGTTGCAATCGTTTCAAGCATACCTGTTTTTTCAAGGACTCCACCAAATGATAGTGCACATACAACTAAAGAAACAGTCCATAACATACTATCTAATCCACCACGAGTTAATAAGTCATCAACCGCTACGACACCTGTATGTGACTGATAACCGTAATGCATGGCTGACATGACATCACCTAAACTTGCTCCTTGGAAAATGATTGCAAAAGCACCACCGATTAATGTTCCTGTTAATAAGGCTGGAAGTGCAGGAAGTTTTAAAATAACCATGGCAATAACAGAGACAGGAGCTAATAAAAGAATTGGAGATAAGGTGTTAAAGTTTGAAACTAATGTTTCTTTAATGATGTTAATTTGAGCCATATCTAATGATTGACCGGCATATTTAACGCCAAGAATCGCATAGATGACGATTGCGATGACATAAGCCGGAACAGTCGTATACATCATATGCTTAATATGATCAAATAAAGTTGCACCTGCCATAGCTGGTGCTAAATTGGTTGTATCTGAAAGAGGTGACATTTTATCACCAAAATAAGCCCCTGAAATAATGGCTCCTGCAATAACGGGTGATGGAATTCCTAATGTTTGACCAATTCCTAATAGAGCAATCCCAACTGTTCCCGCAGTTGTCCAAGACGAACCTGTTGAAACAGAAACAATTGAACAAATTAATAACGTTGCCACTAAGAAAATACTAGGTGACAAAATATTTAATCCCCAGTAAATCATTGAAGGAACAACCCCACTTAAAATCCATGTTCCAATTAGTGTTCCTACAATTAATAAAATCAGAATGGCTTGGATAGCCATTTTAATCGTTTCGATAATTCCGTCTTCAAGCTCCGACCATTTAAAGCCAAGTCGATAGACTCCGATTAAGGAAGCAACAGCTGTCCCTAATAAAAGTGGGATTTGAGGATCCACCTTAAAGACAATTAAGGATAACGCTAAAATAATAATTAAAAATACGATAGGAATCAATGATTCAAATAGTGTTGCTTTTCGTTGTTGTTTCATCTTATTCTCTCTTCTCCTCTCAATTATGTTGATGGTTTATTGACATTGAATTTAGTCTAATGAACCGAATTTAATGAGAATTTACCCAATAAAAAAACGAAAAATATCGAGAATTGCCGAAACATAATATAACATGTTCTTAGATGGACTGCAAATGTTTTTTTGAAAATAATGAAACGTAAATTTTGGTAATTAATCCAGGGTTAATTAAACATCATGAACCACTGTTTTAGAACAAAAAAATAAAAAAGATGAGGGGGAAGAGGAATATTTTTGAAATGATTTTCAAATTATATTATATATAAGGTTGTCTTTTTCTGAAAAACGTGCTATATTTAACCTGTACTTAATAATTCTTTTGGTATTTTTCACAGGTTCAAATGAATAAATTTTCTTGGGGTTTATAACTAAGGGTAATGATGTGGGTAGCAAAATAGTATTAAGTAACAAATTTTTATTTGTTTTCGGAGGTATTTATTATGAATACAGGTACAGTTAAATGGTTTAACGCAGAAAAAGGATTCGGATTCATTTCAGTTGAAGGTGGAGAAGATGTATTCGTACATTACTCAGCAATTACTGGTGAAGGATTCAAAACATTAGAAGAAGGACAAAAAGTTTCTTTCGATATCGTTGAAGGAAACCGTGGAGCTCAAGCTTCTAACGTTGTTAAATTATAATCATTCATAACATTTTTTAGAGCTAGTGATCATTTTATCACTAGCTTTTTTCTTATGGATTAAAAGATTAAATGAAGATGGAGAATCTAGTAAAATGTTTTATAGAAAACAATGATTGAGTCATGATGCGCTAATTGTCAATGAGGTTTAAAATGAGATGAATGATTAGAAGCTAGTAGCAAAAGTTGATTCAAAACATCAAAAATCTCTTGTTTTTTTCAGTTTGGAATGTTAAGGATTAATAGGAAGAATTAAAAGAGATGAATTTTAAAAGGGGTGTTATAGTTTGGAGAAGCGTATTGATTTAACCAAAGGTCCCATTGTGAGAACGTTAGTTAAATTAGCATTGCCAATTATGGGAACATCATTTATCCAAATGGCTTATAATCTGACGGATATGATTTGGATTGGTAAAGTTGGAAGTAAGGCAGTGGCTGCTATCGGAACGGCTGGTTTTTTTACGTGGCTTGCGATGGCTTTTATCATGATTTCAAAAAATGGAGCTGAGATTAAGGTCGCTCAATCAACTGGAGCGAAGCGTTTTGATGAAACGAAAATGTATGTTAGAAGTGCCATTCAAATTAACTTAATACTTGCCATAATCTATATGCTAGTTTTACTTATTTTAAAAGAACCGTTGATTAGTTTCTTTAACTTAGGTGATACTGAGATTATTCAGATGTCATATACCTATTTAGAGGTGATGGCATTCGGAATGATTTTTTATTTTATTAATCCTGTTTTAACTGCTATATTTAATGGATCAGGGGATAGTAAAACTCCATTTATTATTAATACGATTGGGTTATTGTTCAATATTATATTTGACCCATTATTAATTTTAGGATTTGGTTCTATTCCAGCCTTAGGGGTATTAGGAGCCGCGTTAGCTACTGTTGCTGCACAAATTATGGTCACAATTTGCTTTGTAGTGGTAATGATTAGAAGTAAAGTGAATGATTTAAAAGTGGATCTTTTTAAGAAACCGGATATTGTATCCATGAAAACACTCTGTAGACTCGGACTTCCAGGGGCTGTCCAAAGTGGGTCATTTACATTAATTGCGATGATTTTAGGACGATTAGTCGCGGTTTATGGAGCAGTTCCAATTGCGGTTCAAAAAGTGGGATCACAGATTGAATCGATTTCTTGGATGACAGCTGGTGGTTTTTCAACAGCCTTAGGAGCGTTTGTTGGTCAAAACTATGGTGCAAAACAATATGAGCGAATTCAGAAAGGTTATCGTACCACGTTAATGTTAGCCTTAGGACTAGGGGGATTTACGACCTCCTTACTCATCTTTGCTGGTCGTCCTATTTTTACCTTCTTTTTACCTGAAGCAGAGGCAATTCACCAAGGAACAGATTACTTAAAAATCTTAGGGTACTCACAATTGTTTATGTGTATTGAGATTACAACACAAGGATTATTTAATGGATTAGGTCGAACGTATATTCCTTCTGCAGTGGGGATTATTTTAACGGCTGCTCGTATTCCCCTTGCTTATTTAATTGCAACACCTACGCTTTTAGGAATTAATGGTGTTTGGTGGGCTATTTCATTAAGCAGTGTGGCAAAGGGAATTGTTTTAGTTGTGATTTATTTTTATTTACAAAAACGAAAAAAGTTATACGATATGCAAGAGTTTGATCTCGATACTGAGGATAATTTTGAAGAAAGTAGTCCTCCTTTAATCGAATCTTAGTCTTGTTTTAGAGTCGAATAAGCGCCTGTGCGGTTATTCGGCTTTTTTAATCTTTTGATCTATTCGTTTTATTCCTACTGAACTGACCGAGCATGGATGACTTAAAGAATAAAGGTTAAAAATAAAGGAAATGAAAGATTTAGTGTAGATGAAAAGATTTCTTTCGTTCATAAAACAATTTTTGAAGAAATTCTTATCAACTAACGACAGCGTATCGACGTTTTAATATACATTTAGTGTCTAATTTGATAGAATAGAGATAAGATTATGTAGAAAGGGGATATGGTTATGAAAATATTAGTTACTGAATTATTTTTAAGTCACATCCCTCAAGGGAAAGAATCCTTTGTCCTACAAAAAATGAGTCAGTTTGTTCATGAATATGTTGCTTCAAAGTTTAATATGTCTGCTATGCGTGCAGGTGTATCCGTCCGTGAAATTAAAAATAATCGAAATGGGTTACGCATTTTTAAACTCCGAATTAATAAAGGAGATCGGATTTTGTTTACGTTTGATACGGATCGGGTACGTTCAGAATACCGTCAAGCGATTTTGTTTTTAGATTATTGCCATCATGATGATCAAGCGATGCGAGGACGAATGATTGGAGTTTCAAATCAACAAGTTGAGGAATATTTGACATCCGAAGAGTCGATTGATGAATTCATCGATCAGCAATATATCAATTTTGATTACGATCCTAATCGCGTGATTACTCGTGTCATCAATGTCGAGACCATGGGACAGTTATTAGATGAACGTGAGGATAAGGCGGTTTATTATTTGAATGATGAACAGTTTGAATGCTTGGCACCAACAGATGCCCCTACCTTTATTTTTGGTAGTGCCGGAAGCGGAAAAACAACAATTAATATTCATAAAGCGTTTATTTTGGCGATGCAACCCATTAAGATTGCTTACTTTACTTATTCTTCTTATCTTGTCGAAGATGCGAAGAAGTTATTTCAAAAAATTTTGGAAGAGTCACCGGAGTATCGTGCAGATGAATTATTAAAGCGTGTTCATTTTTATCATTTGAACGATTATATTTCTCAAGAAGTTTCAATTTATCAAACGGTGAGTTATGAACAGTTTCGCACGTGGGTTATTGAACGTCAGCCCTTGCTTTTAAAACAATTAGGAATCGGAATTTATGATATTTGGAAAGAAATTCGAGGAATTATTAAAGGGATGATTCCAAAAGAATGGATAGATTATCGAGTGAATATGAATGAGTGGTCTCTTGCATCAGATTTAGTTGAGGTGATTGTTAAAAAAGGTTTAGGTCATGTGGATGGAGAAGATCTCGTGCTTCATGCCGAAAAACTTTATGAAGCAAAGACTCGATTTTTAGATCAATATGAACTCAAAGCAGTTTTACTTATGCATCAAATTCTCGATCAGTATTTACTCAATCATGCCCTAATTCCAAAAGAAATCTATTTAAAGTTAGATGAGCAGTATTGTTTATATTCATCGTCTCAGCGTGAATTACTATATGAACTAACCTTAAGATACCAAATGTTCTTATCTGCTGAAGGAAAAGTGGACGAGAATGACATTGCAAGACAATTTCTCAATCGTTTAATGAATCAAAATGTTCCTTTATTTGATTTTGTCATTGCTGATGAAATTCAAGACTTAACAGAAATTCAAATTTATTGTTTAATTCGTCTGGCCAGAAATCGAAATAACTTATTATTTAGTGGAGATATCAATCAAACCATTCGCCCGACTTATTTTCATACAGGACGAATTGAGAGTATCTTAAAAACGTCAAATACGCATTTAGGATTTATTAAACATCAATTAGTTAAAAATTATCGAAGTACGAAAGAAGTTGTCGATTTAGCTAATCAAGTGGTTAATTTGCGAATTCAGCGTTTAGGTTTAAATAAAAAAAATGATTATCATGAAATTCCAATTCGAGGAGAACAGCATCCGATTTATTATTTTGATGCGAAACATCCCCTTGAGATGGTTAAGTTAATTGAGACGGGACTCAATCGACATTATGTAGCCATTGTTGTTCCAGATGAAGAAGAAAAGAAAAACTTTGAACGACTCACTCAACAAAAGGGAGCTGTCTTTACTGTTGAAGAGATTAAAGGAATCGAAAAGGAGTATATCATTTGCTATAATGTCATGACGAAGTATAAAACGGCGTGGGAAACAATCATAAATCAAGATGTGATGTATCAAAATCAATATCGTTATTACTTTAACTTATTGTACGTGGCATTGACACGAGCTCGTCATCATTTATGTTTCATTGAAGAAGATATGCCACCGTCACTTTATGAGCAATTTGAAAGTGAGTTTTTATCTTTTGATACATTTGATGAAACCGAATTAAAGCTGAATCAATTATCAACGGATAATCAATTTTATAAAGAAGCTCAATTATATGAGCGTCGTGAGCTTTATGAGCAAGCGATTACGGAATATGAACTATCACAACTTGAAGAAGCAAAAACTGATATTGCAAGATGCCGTGCATTAATGAAGAACAAAGAGGGCCATCACATTGAAGCGGGACATGACTTAATGCACCTTAAAGAGTATGAAAAAGCAGCGCTTTGTTATCGTCAAGGACATGACCGACTCAACTATTTAAAGGCATTGGTCTTTCAGGAGTTACCCTTTGCTCAAATCCAACAAGAGTTTGAGAAAGAAGGAAGTGATGTTTTAACTTTTGTTTATGAGCAAGACGTACGTGTCACTTGGTTGAAGCGATTTAATAAGCTATATTCAAGACATCTTCTAAAACAGGCACAGGTCATTGATCGAATGATTGAAACGATACACGAGTTGAAAGGATGAGAGGAATGGAAACGGAATTTTTAGATTTAATAAAAACATTTGAAAAAACAGCTAAACGACTGGAAACATTAGATACAACGATTTTAAACTTCAAGGATGTGGTAGAGGGGTTACGCCAAAATTTAGATGAGCTTGTAGAAATGGTACATCTCGAGGAGATTGTAGAGTTATCTGAAAAGGGGAGCCGAAAAATCCAATTATTAAATCAAAATTTAGATCAAATTTCGCAGACGTATGAACGTTTATTACATGTTGATGAATTTAAAGAGGAGTACTTCGAGCGTTTAACAGCAATTGAAGATAAAATTATGCGTTTAAGTGATCGTGAAACGATGGATGATGGGAATCAAAAAGAAGGGCAAGCAAGTTCAAGTTATATCGCCCTAGAAGATCGTCGTCATGTTTATTATATTGAAACGGAGACGCATCAATTGATGGCAATGGCCAAGGAAAATGAAAATGAGAATGGTCCAATTGATGGAATTCTTGCTAAAAAGCTTGTTTGTGAAAATGATACAGTGTTTGCCCTCCATCAAGAGACAGGTGACGTATTTGTCTTAAATGGGCGAATCCCGATGGCTCGTCATTCATTAGATGCAACAGATTTTGTGGTGGTAGGATTTAATATTTACTACTTATCTGACACAAAACTAATGAGATTCCATCTATTTACACTAGAAAAAGAAGTCATTTTAAATCATATTGTTTCATTCGAACGTTTAAATCATCAATTAATTTGTCAAACTGAAGCTAAAAAATCAGTCTTTGTGAATTTAAATAAATAAAAAGCATAGTGGAGTATGGTATGACTCCACTATGCTTTTTATTTTGAAGTTGTTGGAATATATGGAATTAATCGAGTGGCAACGTTTTGCATCGTTAAGGTTTGCAAATAAACGGTTCCTGGTCCGGTTAATTTAGTTAAGAATAATCCTTCCCCACCAAAGAAGATGTTTTTAAATCCTTTAACGGTTTCAATTTCGTAATTAACCCCACGACTAAGAGCAACGACATTTCCAGTGTCAACTTTGATAATTTCTCCATGTTTTAACTCTCGCTTGACGACACTTCCTGCAGCTTCTAAAAAGACTTTACCTTGTCCACTAATACGTTGTAAAATAAATCCTTCCCCACCGAATAGGCCAGCAGAAAGTCGCTTAGTCCACTCGACATTTAAATGAATACTAGGTTCACCGACTAAAAATGAACTTTTTTGACAGATCCACTCATCTCCTTTTAGTAAATCAAACTCAAGAATTTGACCAGGAAAAGTCGAGGCAAAGACAATTTCTTGTGCGGGGGCCATCGAAGTATAGGTTGCCATAAACAGTGACTCGCCTGAAAACATTCGCCCAATTCCTTTCATCAGCCCCCCTTTTACATTCGTCTCCATTTTAATTTTCTCATCCATCCAGGCCATTCCGCCGGACTGTGTATAGACACTTTCGCCTTTATCTAGAACAATTGAGACACCTGGTAAATCATTTCCAAAAATGTTACATTTCATTTGAATCCCTCCTGAATTTAACATAGCATATTTCAATGAATTTGACTATCCTACGATTCATGATCATAATAAGCTAATAATAAATCAACCACTCGTCCATAGCTTCTAACACCATCCTTTATACCGTTGAGTGTGAGATAGGTTTGATTCATAGAGTTAAAGGTTTCCTCGACCTTCCCTTCATATTGCGCCCAAAATTGATTTAAATAGCGCATATCTCGCCGGACGCCATCACTTAACTGTGCATTGAGCTCGATTAATGACTCAGAATCAACTTTTGCAAGCGCCACGTTCGTATATTTCAACGCCGATAGATAACCTGCATAAATAAAGTCTGGGTCTGGATGATGAATACAGGTCAAAAAAGCAATGAAGTTTGCTTCATTTTCACTCGCATAACCTCGCTGATGAGCCATTTCATGCATTGTTGTAAATAAAAGTGTGGAATCTGGTACCGCCACATTAACATTGGCTTCTGCTGTAAAGGGGGAATAGATTCCTGTAATATTCGTATAATTCATTAGTTTGGATGTAAGGATGGGTTTTGCTAGCCCATATGTTCCACTTAAGACAGGATATGTTTGAGCGGCATGCTCATAACCAATGGGTGCTCGTTTGAAAATGTCATGATAAGATCCGTTAGCGATAAAAATACCTTGTTCATTTTCACGGGTATTCAGTCGGGCCTCATTGACTTGTTGAATTAATTGCTCATAAAGAGCAATTAATTCTTCTGGGTCATGTCCTTCACTCGCCAACGAGAAATCAGCCTCTAATGACGGACGGTCGTAATTGAGTCCCCAAAAGAGGATAAAAATACAGTAGCCAATCGAGAAAGCTGCTAGAAGATTTAATAAATATTGAAGGATGAGAGAGCCCCATTTCTTATGATTTTGAATGAGTTTAATCGAATAAAAAATAAGAGCGGCTACGAAGACCACGATCGCGATATAGATGAGAAGTTCAAAAATTGAAAAAGGAAATAGAGCGCTCAAACGACTTAGTTGCTCAATCCACCATTTATTAATCCCTTTGGAGTAATACGTGTCAATCACAGTAGGGAAAGCCGATAATAGAGCTCGTAAAAGAGCAATAACAATCCCTAATCCAATACATAATAGCTGTCGTTTATAGGAATTCATTCTTTCTGTCTCTCCAGTCATAAAGTAGTTATCTTATTATACCAAAAAAAGTAAAAATGTAGTAATTAGTTAGGATAAAAAACTGAAATTGGACATAAAATGATAAAAAACAAGTTCAAATAGTAGACTTTTTAAAGAGGATATGATTGAATAGAAAAAAACTTCATGAGGTGAGACAGATGAAAGAGAAGTTAATGGAATTAAAGACACGTATTAAATGTGCTTCAAATCAACAAAAGGCATCGTTCGTTATCAAAAATATTACCGTCATTGATGTGTTTCAAAATGATCGATTTATGGCTGATGTAGCGATAGAAGCAGGATATATTGTCGGAATAGGGTCATATGAGGGAATCAATGAAATTGATGGAACCAATAAATATATTTGTCCAGGTCTCATTGATGCGCATGCTCATATAGAATCATCCCTTGTATCACCTAAAGAATATTATAAAGAAGCGTTAAAACATGGGATTACTTCAATGATTACGGATCCACATGAAATTGCTAATGTGCTAGGGGTTAAAGGAATTGAGTTAATGTTAAACTTATCAAAGAATATTCCATTTGATATGTATGTAATGTTACCATCATGTGTTCCGGCGACAACTTTTGAAAATTCAGGCGCGACCTTACTCGCCGCGGATTTAAATCCCTTGTATTGTTATGAAAAAGTGATTGGATTGGCTGAGGTTATGAATTTCCCAGCAGTCCTCAATGGGGATGACGATATGTTACAAAAGTTAGTCGATGCCACAACCAAAGGTTATCGAATTGATGGACATGGGGCTAGTTTTGATTTGAACCAGTTAAATGCCTATATCACAGCTGGGATTTTAACAGATCATGAATGTCATACGGCTGAAGAAGTGATTGAGCGTTTACGTCGTGGGATGTATGTGTTAATGAGAGAAGGAAGTGTTGCTAAAAATTTAAAAGATTTAATTCAGGTGGCCAGTATTTCAAATAGTCGTCGTATTTGTTTCTGTACGGATGATAAACATATTGATGACTTAATTCGTGAAGGAAGTATTGATCAAGCCATTAAAATTGCCGTTAATAGTGGATTGAAAATTGAAACAGCGATTCAGATGAGTACGTTAAATACAGCTGAATGCTATCAACTCAAAAATAAAGGAGCGATTGCACCTGGGTTTATTGCCGATTTTATTATTTTAGATGAGTTAGAGACCTTTAAAATTAATTCGGTTTATAAAAATGGTAAGTGTGTCGTGAGACAAGGACAACTTCAACTAGATGAGGAGCGTGAGAACAAACGTTTCATCTTTGAAAATACGGTTCATTTACCAGAAAACTTAAGTGAAAAATCGTTTGAAATTCAGGCGAGCAACTGCCAAAAGCTTAATGTCATTGAAATTATTCCAAATAAGCTAGAAACGATTCATCGCCAATATGAATTAAAAGCTCTAAATATGACAAACGACGTGAGATCATGTATTGAAGAAGATTTATTAAAGGTGGCAGTCATTGAGCGGCATCATCTAACAGGGAATATTGGTTTAGGGATGTTAAAAGGGTTAAAACTCCAAAAAGGAGCTATTGCAACAACGATTTCACATGATTCACATAACTTAATCGTTTGTGGAACAAATGATGCGGATATGTTAGAGGCGGCTAAACAGCTTAAAAATATAGGTGGAGGAATTGTTGTGGTGAATGAGGGAAAAGTATTAGCTCAAATCGCGCTTGAAATAGCTGGATTAATCACTGCTCGTCCAGCACATGAGGTCGTTTCTGAATTAAGTTTACTTCATGAGGCACTAGAACAGCTATCACCGAATCTAGGTTTTAATCCATTTTTAACGTTATCTTTTTTAACATTACCCGTTATTCCAAGTATTAAGTTGACGGATAAAGGTTTATTTGATGTGACAATCTTTGATTTTATTCCAGTGACAGAATAGAATTGTTCCATTTTTGCCTAATGATGCATATAATAAAGTGTTAATTAAAGGCAGAGCAGAAGTAGATGGGAGTCTAGTGAGCATGCCCTCCAAATGAGAGAGAGGGGATGAAAGTGTCATGAATATCAACCGTATTGAAGTTCTGATTTTAAATCATAAACAACAAGCTGTTGAAAAGTTTGGACGAAATAGCTCAGCAGTTCGCTACTATCAAGAAGGCGCCAGTAGTGATCTGATTAATGATTTATACCAACATTGGTTTGGAATCAATGAAGCTTGTATTATTGCTCATCATTTAGCGACGCTCAATGATGAACAAGATGAAGTGAATTATGTTGTGGCGATTAATCATTTTAATACTTCAACGTCCTATGAACTGAAAAAATTAAAAGGCAAACGATTACGATATGTTTTTATCTTTTTTGATACAGATGAGGGTAATGCACGCGCCTATGTCTATCAACTTTTAAAGCCCCTCTTGTTACAAAATAAAACCCAACCTATTTCAGTCGATATCGATTATCATAACGTTACATTTTATTAAAAGAAGAGTGAGTCTCTTCTTTTTTTGTGCAAAAGCATCAAAGAAAAGTCATGAATAATAAAAATCGACAATATAATGAAATGAAGTAAAGTTTCATCGAATTAAAAAAATGAGGTGAAGAACATGATGAACTTTTTAAATAATATGAATTTATTGCCGAAAAATTTTATTGTGGCTAATATTGTCGAAGTGCTAAAAGAGGATCCTGATAATGGAGTAGAGAAATTATATGAAATGTCGGGAACTTTTATTACTGATTCTCAGATAAAGGCAATTATTGGACAAATTAAAGGCTATTATGATAGCCACCCTTCGATTAAGCGATATGTTAAAAATATGATATATAATACGAATAAAACGTGTTTAAATCACTTTTTACAAAATATTGCAGTTAAAGAACTATGGGAGGGGCTTTCTATCCGAGAACAAATGTCACAAAAATATTCAGTTAATGTCCCTCACTCGCTCGTTATCAATATTGGGATGAATTGTTCTTTAGCGTGTAAAGGGTGCTTATGTAAATCAGATCCGAGTTTAGCGATGCCTTTAGCAGAGATTGATCGACTAGTAGCTGAAGCACGAGAGCTTGGCATTCATATTATCGTTTTAACTGGCGGGGATCCATTGATGAACGATAGCTTATTTAAAGTGTATGAAAAATATGATGATATGGAATTTATCGTTCTAACAAATGGCGTTTTACTGAATGATCAACGTTGTCTTGCCTTATCTAAACTAGGAAATGTTTTGCCGTTAGTCACCTTAGAAGGTGGAGGAGATGAAATTAAGCAATATATAGAACCTTCAACTTATCAAGAGATTCTAGCTTCATTAGATCGGATGAAAGCACATGGCATCTTATTTGGGGTTATGACACCAACAAAACAGTCTAACCTGAAATTTGTCACCTCAGATGACTTTATTTTACCTTTAATTCGTAAAGGCTCTCGAATGAATTGGTATGTGACAACCTCTCACGGAGCACCATCTGAACAGTTGGGGGCTAATGAATTAAGTGAGCTTGAGGCACGAATTTCATTTATTCGTCAGACACGACCTTACGTGACTATTGTATTAGAAAGTGGAAATCCATTTATTTGTCGTTGTGTCGTGGGGCCATTACTATTTCATTATGATTTTAACGGGCAACATCATGTGTTATTTTTCCCACAACTTAGTGTGAAAAATAGCCAAAATCAACCGCTCATTCAAGTGTTAAGAAAGATTCAATCTTAACATCTAAATCGAGTGATTGAAAAGAGAGGATTCATAGCGTATAATCATCCCGTAGCGTGAGAGAGGATGGTTTTATATGGCTCAGTGGTTAATTTTCGGTTTGCTTGCAGCGGTTAGTGCCAGTTTTGTTACTATTTTTACGAAACTCGGGATTCACCATTTAACCCCTACGTTAGCAACTTCAGTTCGAGCGATGATTATGGCCGTCTTTTTAGTGATTGTTTCTGCAACCAAAGGGGACTTCGGACACTTAAAAGAGTTGGTGACCTACAAAAAAGATTTTGGTTTCTTAATTTTAGCAGGAATTTCAGGAGCTTTATCCTGGTTGTTTTTAAATATTGCTCTAAAGACTGGAAAGACGTGGCAGGTGGCACCGATTGATAAATTATCGGTTGTGATGACAGTCATCGTATCTATTTTAATTTTCCAAGAAGAAATCACACTTAAAGGAATCATCGGCGTTATTTTAATTGCGGCGGGGTCCTTATTTGTTGCCTTAGCCTAAACAAAAAAACAGTTCTAGATAGACTAGAACTGTTTTTTTTGCTTACTTCCATTCATCAACGTTTGTTAAACCTTCGATGTCAGACGCTTTAAAGATAGGATTTTTAACTCCTTGTTTCTTTTGATCAGTATAATTTTTTAAGGCTTTAAATGCAAACTTACCTAATAGTAAGATTGCGATTAAGTTAACAATCGCCATAAATGACATAAATAAGTCAGCTAAATCCCAAACGATTGCGACTTTTGTCAATGAACCAAAGATAATCATTCCAACTACGATAATACGGTAAGCGACCAACCAGAATTTTTTTGCACTCATAAATTCGATATTTGACTCACCATAGTAGTAGTTCCCAATAATTGAACTGAATGCAAATAATAAAATACAGAAGGCAACAAAGTAGTTACCGATTACGCCAATTTGTGAGGTTAAAGCTGCTTGTGTTAACTGAATTCCTGTTAAGTCTGAATCCGCATAAATTCCTGATAATAAAATCACGAATGCTGTACAGCTACAAATTAAGATGGTATCTGTGAAGACTCCAAGCGTTTGAATTAAACCTTGTTGAACGGGATGGTTAACTTCTGCTGTAGCAGCTGCATTTGGGGCAGATCCCATCCCAGCTTCATTTGAGAATAACCCACGTTTAACCCCTTGAATGAACATGACCCCAAAAGCACCTGATGCGAATGAGCTGAAGTCAAAGGCATTAGAAACGATTAAACTGATCATTGCTGGAATTTTGGTGATATTTAACGCAATCACTAAGAGGGCTACTAACACATAAGCAACGGCTAACACTGGGACGATAATTTCAGAGACTTTAGCAATACGTTGAACTCCTCCAAAAATCACGGCAGCTGTTACAATGGCTAAGATAATTCCCATGAATAATTTATCCATACCAAATGCTGTTTGGAATGCTTCTGTAATCGTATTTGCTTGTACGGCATTAAAGACAAATCCAAAAGTGATTGTAATTAAAATTGAGAACAGTAACCCTAACCAGCGTTTGTTTAATCCTTTTTCAATATAATAAGCGGGTCCACCACGATAAGCTCCTGACGCATCTTTCACTTTATAAATTTGCGCTAATGTACTTTCGACAAAACTTGAAGCTCCACCAATTAACGCAATGATCCACATCCAGAATACTGAACCAGGCCCTCCAACAGCAATTGCTAAGGCAACTCCTGCAATATTTCCTGTTCCAACACGTGAGGCAGTACTAATACAAAAGGCTTGGAAAGATGAAACCTTTCCATCTTTTGATGATTTTCCAACGCCATCCCCTAATAGCTTAATCATCTCTTTTATCATTCTAAATTGTACAAATTGCGTTTTGAAAGTAAAATAGAACCCTGCGATTAATAATAAAATAATTAATAAGTATGTTCCGATGTACGTATTCCCAAAACTAATCAAATCGCTTAGGAATGCTAACATACGTTCTCCAATAAGTTGTAATTTTTCCATAATGAGCCTCCTTTGTCTGTTATGTCTTCATCATTTTTTGACACTCCGAAGATAAGTATACCTTAAAATGTAGAATAATGGAATAAAACTGAAGTTAAATGAAAAAAATAGAAAATTAAAAAAGACCTCTAGAAAAAAGTTCTAAAGGTCTTTCATCATTAGCATTTAAATGGTTCGAATCCCGTAATAATTAACGTTGCCCAATCAGAATTATCTGTTGTTTGCCAATTGAATTTAACGTTTAATTTTTTTAACCAGGCATTTAATCCTGTGGCTGTTTTTCCATCTGTAGCCGCTTGACGACCGAATGTTTCTTTAATGTACTCTAATAATTCTTTTTGTTGTGTAGCATCTAATTCAACTTCAACTAATGATTCCATGTGATCACGTACGATGGCATAAGACGCTTTATCATCACGATATAAATCATTAACTAATAATTGACGTTCGCGATTTAACTCTAAAATCACTTGTTTAATTTCTTCATGGTTATTTAAATATTTCTTAGCAATGTTCATCGCTTGAATTTCTTGATCGATTTTTACAATACGCTTTTCAATAGCTGAACTCTTCATAATCTCACTTCGCATTTCTAATAGTTTTTCTTAGCTTTTGCATTATATCATTCATTATGAGTGGTCGCAATCATTATTTTACAAAATATGCAATTCCTATACTACCAGGGCCTACATGACAACCAATGACCGGTCCAATGGATTGAATCTGAATTGGCGTATTTAGTTCAGATTCAATTTGTTTGGCCAATTCTAGACCTTCATCTTCACAACTAATATGATGCACGAAAAGACCTCCTAGTTCATGACCATCAAGGTCTTCTTTTAATTTGTTAATCATGCTTAGAATAGCTTTTTTCTTCGTTCTCACTTTTGTAAATACTGTCGTTTCACCATTTTCAACGGTTAAGATTGGTTTGATTTGAAATAGATTTCCAAGTAGAGCGGAAGCCCCTCCAATTCGGCCACCTTTCTTTAGATAATCTAGGGTGTGTGGTGTGAATAAAAAACGACTGTTATGTTGCACGGTGTGAATAAGCGATAAGATTTCTTCTAAAGATGAGCCTGATTGGGCTGCTTTAGCAGCTTCCATCACGATTAGCCCCATTTGCATACAGTTCGTTAACGAATCAAAAAGTTCAATTTTTGCATCGGGATTTGTTTCGAGGATTAAATTTTTAATCAAATGTGCACTTGAATACGTTCCACTCATTTTAGAGGAAAGAAAAATTCCGAGTACCTCATGTCCTTCGTTCGTTAATTGCTCAAAGGCAGCTAACATTTCATCTGGACTTGGCTGAGAAGAGGTTGGAATGGCTGAAAGGTGAGGGAGTTCCTGATAAAACTCATCTAGATTTATTTCTACTTCTCGTTTTGAGGAGGTATCCGTGATAATATTAAGAGAAATAATGGTGATATCGAGTTTTTGACGAATAGATTCAGGAATGTATGATGTACTATCGGTAATAATTTTAACAGACATATGAGGCCTCCAATCATGTTTGTGTTAAATAGGATTTATTGATAAGGTTAATTATATCCGATGTAATCTGAAAAAATAAGGTTTTTCACAAATTTCCCATTAATTTTTTGAATATAGCAGAAATGAATCGAATTAAAGCTGTGAAATAGGAGTGAAAGAAATGAATATTTATATTGATGCCGATGGGTGTCCCGTTGTAAAAGAAACGATTAAGGTGGCTAAGCAATTTGGAGTTCCCGTCGTTATTGTTTGTGATGCTGCTCATTATTTTATGCATGAGGGAGTTCAGACGATTACGGTCATGCAAGGCTCAGACGCGGTGGATTATGAAATTATTAATCGATTACAACCGGGTGATTTAGTAATTACACAAGATTATGGCTTAGGTGCGCTTGTATTGGCCAAAAAAGGTTATGCGATGAATCAAAATGGAAAAAGGTATGAGGATCAGAATATTGATCAGCTATTATTTACCCGCCATCTTTCGTCGAAGTTACGTCAATCAGGTCAGCGTTTAAAAGGACCAAAGAAACGAACGAGAGAAGATACGCAACAATTTATCTTAGCTTTAACCAATTTTCTTAAATCGATACAAGAAGGGCAGTCACATTAGCCCTCTTACCAAAAGTCGAAATTTAAGGTATAATAGGAAAGCTTATGTTTTTTCATGAATCATGATAAAATCACGCAAAGGAAGGAAAATGCTCATCTTTTGAGATTGGATACGAAGAGGTGAGGGATTGGAGGTTTGTTCATGATTGCTTGGATTATTGCGTTATCACTTATGGTGATACAAGTTCTTAACTTATGTACGATTTTAGTTATGATTTTTCGTCGAAGAGATGAACCTATTTATATTATTGCATGGACAATGATTATGACGTTTATTCCGTTTATCGGTTTCTTATTGTACCTTTTATTTGGACATGGACCGATTATTAAAGAAAAGCGAACATTTTTAGATGCGATAGAAGAACAATACTATCAACAAGCCGTTGATTCACAACTTGAAATGATGGATTCGGTGTCAACAATACAATCATCCTATATGTCTTTAATAAAATTTAACTTAAATTATAATCGTAGCATTTTAACACGCCGTAATACGCTAGAGTATTTTAGTGATGCGAATGATAAATATGAACGTTTACTATCCGATATTGAACAGGCGCAGGATACGATTAACGTCCTGTATTTTATTATTCGTGGTGATGAAAGTGGAAAAGCTTTAATTAAGGCTTTAGCTAAAAAAGCTCGTGAAGGTGTTAAAGTTCGCTTAGTTTATGATGATGGAGGAAGTTTTATGACACCTTCATCAGTTTTTAAACCTTTAAAGGAAGCTGGAGGAATTGTTGTCAAACATTATCCCGCTAAATTTAAGATCTTTACATTAAATTGGAATTATCGAAATCATCGAAAAATTGTCGTGATTGATGGAACCATTGCCTATTTAGGAGGAATGAATATTGGTGATGAATATTTATCGAAAAATCCTAAATTTACGCCTTGGCGTGATGCGCATCTGCGAGTCAAAGGGGGAATTGTCCAATTGTTACAGCTGCGCTTTTTTAAAGATTATGCGGCTGTCATTGAAGATATCTCTGATTTAAATGAGGTAGAATCAAATATTGAGCGTTATTTCCGCTCGGTTTCATTGGATGAAGATGAGACGTTTATGCAACTGGTTTGTGATGGGCCTGACCAAAAAACAGATCATATGCGTGCTGCCTATATTAAATTAATTATGACGGCAAAAAAAAGTATCTGGATTCAATCACCTTATTTTATTCCAGATAGTGAATTTTTACATGTTTTAAAAATAGCTGCCCATTCAGGAATTGATGTTAAAATTATGATTCCCGTGATTCCGGATAATCATTTTGTTCATCGAACGACAACATCGTATATCAAAGAGTTACTCGAAGCGGGAATTGAGGTATACTTTTACGAAGGATTCTTACATTCGAAAATTATTATCATTGATCAAGAAATGGCAACGGTAGGTTCAGTTAATATGGACGTTCGTAGTTTTAGTATTAATTTTGAATTAGCTGCTTTTATTTATAATGATACGATGGCTAAACAATTAGTGGAGCAGTTTAAATTAGATCAAAAAGATTGTCGTCGCTTAGACTTTGAATACGAAAAAAGTAAATCATGGTTTATGAAAGCAGAAGAATCTGTTTATCGACTACTTTCAATGTTAATGTAAGAGAGAAAAAAAGGAGATAAAAAATGAAACATAAATTAGGTATGCGTACGATTAAAACGGCAATTGGTGCGACCATTGCAATTTTAATGGCCCAGTCATTAGGGTTAAAATACGCCTTATCAGCAGGGATTATTACCGTCTTAAGTGTTCAAAATACCAAGAAAAAATCATTAGAAATTGCTCTTTTACGATTAAATTCGACGCTGCTTGCGTTAGGAATTAGTTGTATTTTATTTTTGTTAGTAGGGTTTCATCCAGTTGCCTTTGGTATCTACTTATTAATTTTTATTCCAATAGCTGCTCATTTTAAATTAAGCGATGGGATTGTTGTGAGTTCGGTTTTAGTTACCCATTTACTAGGTGAGGGGTATGTTAATTTGTCGCTCTTAATCAATGAATTGATGCTGATGTTCATTGGAGCAGGAATCGCCTTAATTTTTAACTTATATATGCCAAAAATGATACATCAAATTAAGAAGGATCAAGATGACATTGAGGAACATTTACGTACTGTTTTATTTTGTTTAGCGAATACGACGAGAAGTCAATCGGTGTCAATTGACGAAGAAGCTTTATTTTTATCATTAGCCAATCGTTTAGAAGTAGCACGGCTTCGCGCAGAACAAAATCGTCAAAATTACTTATTTGATGAGATGACGTATTACGCACAGTATATGGAGATGCGCACGATGCAATATCACGTCTTAACGAATATGCGACAAACGCTTGGAAAAGTAGTCATGACACTTGAACAGTCAATCATGCTAGCTGATTTAACTGAACATATAGCAATGAGTTTACATGAATTCAATACAGCAGATGACTTGATTAAAAAGACAAAAGCAGTCTTAACGAGTTGTCGAAATCAAGAGTTACCAAAAACTCGTGAAGAGTTTGAAAATCGTGCGATGCTATTTCAATATTTGAATGATGTGATGCATTTGCTTGAAATTAAACGCCAATTTATTGCGAATTTAACAGATGAACAAGTTCGAAAATTTAATCCGTATGCGCTTGAAGAAGCTATCAATTAAAAAAGATGACGCCAAGGTCATCTTTTTTAATTTGAAGCAGCTGAAATAAACTTTCCATGGCTTACTTTCATTTCTTCAAAATGAATCTTAAATTTCTTTTGATATTTTTTTAACGTACTTAAATCTTTATCTGTTACGATACAAATTGATTTACCTGAGGCGTGTCCGCGAGCTGTACGTCCAGCACGATGTAAATATTCATTTGGATTTGATGGACAATCTAAATGAATGATATGTGTCACTTCAGGAATATCTAGACCACGAGCGGTTAAATCTGATGAAATTAATAATTTAATTTTTCCACTACGGAAGGCATCTAAGGCGCGTTTGCGTTCTTCTTTCTTAATGTTTCCACGCATCATAAATGTTTCTTTTTGGTGATAATTTAATTTTTCTGCAATTTCTTGCATTGAATCATTTTGATTAACAAAGATTAAAGCACGTTGTGGTTCTTCAGCGACAATTAATTTACGTAGTAATTCAAATTTATCACGTCGATCACCTTTTAAGTAGAAGTGCTCAATATTAGGATTCATTTCTACTGTCTCAGCTGTTTTTAAAACCACCGGCTCTTTCATCAATGATTTGGCTAATTCTAAAGTATTATCACTAATTGAAGCAGAGAATAGACATAATTGTCGATCGCGTAATGTTGTTTTAATGATATCTTGAATCGTTTTCGTATTCGTATTATCTAATAAGCTGTCCGCTTCATCTAAGACAATTGTTTTAATCGTATGGGCTGTAATTTTTTTCTTTTTGATTAATTCAAGAATACGTCCTGCTGAACCGACGATGAAGTGAGGTTTTTCTTTAAGCTTTTTAATTTGTTTTTCAATGTTTGCTCCCCCAATAATTGTCGTTGATGTGACGGGTTCACCTGAATTAGCAGCTAGTAATTTAATCTGAGCATCAATTTGCATGACTAATTCGTGAGTGGGAGCTAAAATTAAAACTTGCATTTCACGTTTACTACTATCAATCAGTTGGAAAAGTGGCGTGACAAAAGCTAATGTTTTCCCACTTCCCGTATGTGATTGTGCAATCACATCTTGACGTGATAAAATAACGGGAATAGCTTCCGCTTGAATCGTTGTCGGTGTTGTAATGTTTTGTTTGGCTAAACCTTCAATTAATGAAGGACTTAGATTAAGAGTTTCAAATGATAAAGACATAGTCATCCTCCTTTTATCGTGTCATTTGACGGTTGGCTTAAAAAGGTTGGCTCGTCTTATTTATCGAATAATCCGCCACCTTTATGTTGTTTAATGCGTTTACGTGCTTCACCAATTTGTTTGTCAGGGCGTTTTAATTTATCTTGTTGTTTCGTTTTTTGACGTTTTTCTTCAATGATTTTTTTCATTAAATCCATATTTGTTGCCATAATTTGTTCTCCTACACATAAAATAATGATGTTAAAATTTTATTAACTCTCTTATTTTATAATATTTAAGACGTTTTATCTATTCTTCATGATAGATTTGTCGAAAAAAGTAAAGGTAATTTCAAGAATGTGAGGTATTTTTAATGAAAATTGGTTGTTTAGAAATTAAATTAGGTGCACCTTGGGTCCATAGTTTAAAGGAAAAGCGAATGATTGTAAGAAGTTTAGTGGCTAAAATTCGAAATACGTTCAATGTTTCGGTTCATGAAATCGATGATCATGATGTTCATCAACAGATTGTTTTAGGCATTACGACCGGTTCGAATTCAACGGCACAGCTTCAATCTGTTTTGGATCAGGTCGTTAACTTTATTGAATCGAATTATGAGGTAAGTATCGATGAAATACAAATTGATATTTTATAATGTAGAATAAAGGTAGAATTTTAATAGCTTAAATTGTAAACTTTAGTATGAAATAGTATAATTTGTTATATTATGTTGTACTAAAGGAAGTGCTGTATGAATCGAATGAATAACATCTCTCTCTCTTTTTTTAAGGGATTATTGTTTGTTGGAATGGCTTATATTTTGATTAAAGTCATTGATCATTATGAAGTTTTATTTAATGGGATCAATGGAATGTTGGCAACCATTTGGCCCTTTTTGCTTGCCTTTGTTTTGGCTTATGTTTTTAATCCCATCATTGTGTTTTTAGAAAAGAAGTTTAAGTGTCAGCGAACAGTAAGTATTGCGATGACGTATATCGGCTTATTGCTTTTTTGCTATCTTGGCGCGAGTTTTTTATTTCCAGTTATCTATCAAAGTTCAAAAGATTTAGTTTCACAAATTCCTGTCTATGCGAGTGAGATTCAGAGTTGGCTAACTAACTGGACAAGTCAGTTTAAACAGATAGATGTTGGTGATTTAGCTGCGATTCAGGATCAAATCTTAAGAATTATTCCGAAATTAACGGATGTTTTAACGAACTTCTTAACGTCTGTTATTGGGGCAACATATCATGCGCTCATGGGGACAAGTAACGTTTTATTAGCATTTATTATTAGTATTTATGTGTTGCTTGAAAAAGAAAAGTTTAGTTCAATCACAAGAAAATTAGTTGGTATTATCTGTCGACCTAAGCTAGCGACGCATGTTTTTCATATGGCTCACTTATTTCATTCAAACATTGGTAAGTATTTAATAGGGAAATCGATTGATTCTTTATTTGTTGGGATTTGTGCGGTGGTTGGTTTATCTTTAATGGGAGCCAAATATGCGCTGTTACTCGGTGTTATTTTTGGAATTACGAATATGATTCCTTTTATTGGACCTATTTTCGGGACATTGATTGCGGTTGGAATTAACTTTTTTTATAGTCCTTTCGTGGCTTTAATGATACTCGTCTTTTTGTTAATTGTTCAACAGGTAGAAACTTTAATTATTGACCCTAAAGTTGTCGGACAAAAGATGGGACTTAACCCCTTTCTTACGCTATTAGCTGTGACGATCGGTGGAAAATTTATGGGAATCATCGGAATGATTTTAGGTGTACCCATCATGGGGGTGATTAAGCTTTATTTCACTCAATTTATTAATCAAGAGTATGAGAAGTTATATCTGTCCCCTCAAAAACAAAAAGAGGAATCGCTTGAAGAAGCAGTATAAATTCCTGCTTCTTTGATAATTCCTTCAGAGAATACCAGTAGTAGGTTAAATGCATAACTTTTAGTAACTGATGACTAGTCTAGAAGTTATGCGTTTTTAATAAACAAAAACAATATAATTATATAATAAAAAATTTAGATAATTCTCTAATAGTGTTGGGATTCAATTAATTAGAAAATGAAGAAGAGATGAAGCACTAATGATTTTTAGAGGTAAGGACAATAGGCAAATAGTCGTTAGAAATGATCAACGATGTCATTGAGTCACTAGTATTCTGATGATTAAGGATGAAAGAGGCTTCGATTTTTCTGTATTTAAAGTGAAAAAAAGCGATAGACCCATTGAATGTCTATCGCTTTTTTAACTTTAAGATGTAACAGAGGCGAATGATTTAACCTAAAATACCTGCTTTACGTCGTTTACTTTTTCCTTTTTGTCCTTTGACCATTTCACGACTTGGCAATAATTGTGCCTTTTGATTGGCTGTCGCTTGTTTTTTTTGTTCTAATAATGCTTTAATCGATTGTTTGGTTTGACTCATCATAGATGCTCCTTTCTAACATGTTTTACCTTCATTCTATCTAAAAATGATGTTTTTGACTAGTCTTCTTCATGAAAAAGACTTGATTCTTTCATGAAAATTAGATATAATGTGATGGATATTGTAAAAAAATAGATATTTTACTATAAGTGTTGAACCCCCACTTTGAACAAACTTCAAATTGGGGGTTTTTGTATGCAATTTTTAAGAAAATCAGTATGTTAGAAAGAGGGATTTTATGACAGAAAATAAACGATTTTATAAGCGATTGTTAATTCTAACGTTACCGATCGTCATTCAAAACTTAATTACAACCTCATTAAATATGTTAGATACCTTAATGATTGGTAATCTTGGTGAAGTCCAATTAGCTGCTGTTGGAGTTGCCAATCAATTTTATTTTTTATATAGTTTACTTGTGATGGGAATAGGTGCCGGGTGTTCCATTTTAATTGCCCAATTATGGGGGAAAAAAGATGAAGAGAAAATACATTCGGTTCTAAAACTTGGTTTAATCGGAGCCATTGGCTTTGCACTTGTTTTTATGATAATTGGCTTCTTTGCTTCAGAGACGATTATTGGATTATTTAATTCAGATACGGAGGTTATTCGTCTAGGAAGTGACTACTTACGTATTTCTATTTTTAGTTATTTTGTCTCAGCCTTGTCGTTTGTTTACGCCGGGGCGTTACGAAGTATTGGAAATAGTGCTTTACCCATGTGGGGGAGTTTAGTTGGGTTAGTGATTAATGGTGTCTTAAATGCTATTTTAATTTTTGGTTTATTAGGGGCTCCTGCCTTAGGTGTTTCTGGAGCGGCGATTGCAACATTAATTGCACGTATTGTTGAATGTTTAATTATTTTAACGGTCGTTACGTTAAAAGTTAAGCCGCTTCGTTTGTCATCTAAAGATTTTAAACACATTGAAATACCGATGGTGAAACTTCTTTATCAAACAGCTTTACCAGTTGTTTTAAATGAAGCTTGCTGGGGGCTGGCGAATATTACCTACACGATGATTTATGGTCATATTGGAGTGAATGCTATTGCCACGACGCAAATTACATCAACGATCATCAACTTATTTACCATTGTCATCTTTGGAATGGCACATGCCTCAGTCGTTATCATTGGGAATGAAATTGGAGCTAATCGTGAGGAAGAAGGAATTACCTATGCGAAAAAAATTATTCGTTTAGCTGTGGTGGTTGGAATTATTATGGCGATTACTTTAGCCGTGTTAGCTCCGTTCATTGTTCAAGTGTATAATGTGTCTGAAATGGTTCGTAACGATGCGATGAAGATTCTAATGATTTATGCTATTTTTATGTTACCGCGTGTTTATAACGGGGTTCAAATCGTCGGAATTTTACGCGGAGGGGGCGATGCTAAGTATGGTTCGATTGCTCAAGGATTATCGATGTGGCTAGTCGGAATTCCACTTGCTTTCATTGCAGCCTATGTGTTTAAATGGTCCATTTCTTCAGTAATTTTTTTATCGACATTTGAAGAAGTCTTACGTTTCTTTATTTTACGACGTCGTTTTAAATCAAATAAATGGATTAATAATATGGTTAAAGATATGGCTTAAAAACGTATTATTACAAAAATAGCTTGTCAGAGACACAATTTCCCGTTATAATAGTAAAAAATAGCAAAGATAACGAGAAGAAAGAGTAAATTTAGACGAACTTTTTAGAGAGCTGATGAGGGTGGAAATTCAGTAAGGATCGTTAAATTGAAGCAGTCTTTGAATCGCGCACTGAGAAATAAGAGAACTCTTAATGTAGGTGTAGCCGTTAACTCACGTTACGAGTTTCGAGTGGGTCAGATCACTATGATGTGGCTTATGAGGGTGGTACCGCGAAGCTAAACCTTCGTCCCTTTTGGGATGAAGGTTTTTTTTATTATTTGATACAGGAGGTTTAAATAAATGGAAGAAATCTTAGAGATTTTAGAAAAAAATAGTCGTTATACAGATGAAGAAATTGCAGTCATGGCTGGAAAAACTGTTGAAGAAGTTCGTGAAGCGATTCGTGACTATGAAGAGCGTAGCATCATCGCCGGATATACGACCTTAATCAATTGGGAAAATACAGGGAAAGAAACCGTGACGGCATTAATTGAAGTAAAAGTGACCCCACAACGCGGAGAAGGATTTGATAAAGTCGCAGAGCGTATTTATAATTTTGAACAAGTTCGTGCGTGTTATTTAATGTCTGGTGGATTTGATCTAACAGTCATTGTAGAAGGTAAAACGATGAAAGAAGTGGCGATGTTTGTTTCGGAGAAATTAGCTGTTCAAGAATACGTCTTAAGCTGTTCGACACACTTTGTCTTGAAAAAATATAAAGATCATGGAACGATCTTTAAGGAAAAAGAATTTGATGATCGAGAGGTAATCTTCTTATGATGCTAGAAAATATGATTTTAGAAAATGTAAAAAATATGCCCCCATCAGGGATTCGTAAATATTTTGATATGGTTCATGAAATGGAAGGGGTTATCTCACTTGGTGTTGGTGAACCAGACTTTGTAACCCCATGGAATGTTCGTGAAGCGGGAATTTATTCACTTGAAAAAGGGCATACCCATTACTCATCAAATGCTGGTTTTTTAGAGTTGCGTTATGAAATTTCACGCTATTTGTATCGCCGTTTTAATCTATCTTATCATCCAGAAAATGAAATTTTAGTGACTGTCGGTGGAAGTGAAGGGATTGATTTAGCATTACGTGCCTTAGTTGGACCGGGTGATGAGGTTATTATTCCTGAACCAAGTTTTGTTGCTTACAAAGGTTGTACAACTTTTACAGGAGCGACGCCGAAGGTGATTGAATTAAAAGCCGAAAATGAGTTTAAATTAACAAAAGAGGAATTATTAGAAGCGATTACTCCAAAAACAAAAGTTTTAATTATGCCATTCCCCAATAACCCAACAGGGGCGATTATGACAAAGGAAGAGCTTCAAGAAATTGTCGATGTCTTAAAAGATAAAGAAATTATTATTATTTCAGATGAAATTTATGCCGAACTAACTTATCAGACGCAACATGTTTCAATTGCAAGTTTCCCTGAAGTAAAAGATCAAACTCTTGTTATTAATGGTTTTTCAAAAGCTTATGCGATGACAGGATGGCGTTTAGGTTACGTGTGTGGACATCCAATTTTAATTAATGCTATGAAAAAAATTCACCAATATGCTATCATGTGTTCACCTACGACATCGCAATATGCTGCGATTGAAGCGATGAAAAATGGAGATACTAGTGTCGAGATGATGGTTAAGGAATATAATCAACGTCGTCGTGTGTTAGTCGATGGATTTAGAAAACTTGGTCTAGACTGCTTTGAACCACTTGGAGCGTTTTATGTCTTCCCTTGTATCAAGTCAACCGGCCTATCTTCTGATGAGTTTTGTGAGAAGCTACTATTAAGTGAGAAAGTACTAACTGTACCAGGAAATGCGTTTGGTGACTGTGGAGAAGGGTATATTCGTGCGTGCTACGCTTCATCAATGGAAAATATTAAAGAAGCGCTAGCGCGTATTGAGCATTTTTTAACAACATTATCAAAATAGAAAAAAAGGTGAAAGTTTGAAGCATCAAGATGAATGAGCAATAAAACCCGTGACAAGATTACTTATTCAATATTCTGTTCCTGCCATCATTGGGATGATGGTTAATGCCCTTTATAATGTGGTGAATCGAATGTTTATCGGGAATATCTAGGGGGAGGGTCCACTTGCTATTACAGGAGTTGGGATGACTATGCCAATTTCTACAATTATCCTAGCATGTGGCATGTTGGTTGGAATCGGAACAACGGCTAATATTTGGACTAAATGGGGTGTGGCTCGCACAACCAATCTCTGATATATTAGCGATTGTCATTACTTTGATTTGTCTTTTACGAGAATTTAAAAACTTAAAACAAAAAGAATTGGATTGCTCAAAGATAAACGACTAAAAAGGAAGCCGTCATTAAATAAAATGACGGCTTTTATCATATTTGAAGGACGTGACTCATAGTTTTGAAAGAGACTCATCAAAAGGAGAGAGAAGATTGAAAGAAGTCGTATTAAAAATGATGATTCGATGCTTAATATCGATCGGCTTAATGATTTTCCTTATTAGTGGTGGTTTCTTTGTCATGCGTCAACTCTTTAGACAGTCTATTTTATCATCAGCGAATGAGTTAAATCACACTGGTGGAATCAGTGAAGTACGAGAAGTGCTACTAGGTGATATGTTACAATATATCGCTATTGAGGGAGAGAACATGGATAATCCGGTTTGCTTATTTTTACATGGGGGCCCAGGTTTATCTTTGCCTTATGGAATCAGTAGTCGGCATCAGTTGGAAACGATTAGCTCACATTGTACGGTTGTTTATTGGGATCAACGAGGCGCCGGAAAAACTTATAGTACCAATCCCTCAGACGTGTCTTTTACTTATGAACAAGTAGAGGCAGATGCTAAAGAGTTAATTACCTATTTAAGACGTGAGTTTGAGGTAGATCAAATCTATTTAATCGGATATTCATGGGGGAGTGTTTTAGGTATGCGACTTGTCCATGAAATTCCGGAGCAGTTATATGCTTATTTTGGCTTATCTCAAGTTGTTCATCCCCTTCAATCTGAACAAGTATTATATGATTGGCTCTTAGATGAATTTGAATCAACAGGTCATCATCAACTTGTTTCATCGTTAAAGCAATTGGGTCAGCCACCTTATGAACAAGCAAGTAGTCAAGAAAGGTTTCAGCAAATTCTAAACCAAAGTAATGCGTATGTTAAATGGCGGGAGGGATTACCAAATGTTAATGTTTTAAATTGGATGGGTCAAGTTTTAGCTTGTCCTGATTTAACGTTGAAGGAAGCGTATGATACATTAATTGGAGCCTCCCATCAAACCTTACAGCAGAGTCAATATTGGTCCCAGTTGCAAGCGGTCAATTTATTTGAGGAAATAAAAGAAGTGAAAATTCCTATCTATTTTGCTACAGGTGTTGATGATTATATTTGTTCGGTCTCATTATTACAGTCTTGGGTTGAACAATTACAAGCTCCTAAAAAAGAGGTGCTTATTTTAGATAACTCCGCTCATTATTTTTCAAATGAAGATGAAAGTATAATCTATCAGTGGATGAAGGACCTCATTGCAAAGAAGTTTCCACAAGCAGAAGAAGCACCAGACGAAACAACGGTAGGAGACATCTTCTCAAATTTATTACAATAAGAGCAAATGAATCTTATGGGTCATTTAGCTCTTTTTTATGTTGTAATGTCTAAATGTATAATAGGTTACCGGTTACATAAGAGATAAACAAAAAAAGGAGGAAAAACGACACGGTGAAAGCGCTATAAAAATAATGAAATTGATAAAGGGGAGGGCTTAAAATAATGAACGTCATCAAAAAATGGAGGAAGACGATTTCATGGCTATTAATTGTTGCTTTGCTCATTGGGAATTTCTCATCGGCATGGCCAGTGATTCAGGCAACAGAGATTGATCAGCTAGAGCGGCTAGAGGAAGTAGAGCAGGGTTCAGCTTGGCTTGAAAATGAACTCATTAATTCAGTAACAGATACTAATCAAGAACAAACCTATACGTTAACACTTCATTATAATCGAGGCAAGGCTGATTATGAGGGGTGGGATTTATGGTTATGGGAAGATGGGGTCGAAGGACATGCAGTTGAAGCGAGTGGACAGGATGAGTTTGGTCTTTTATTTGAATTAGAGTTAACACCAGATAAACAGTATTATTATATTCTTCGTAAAAGTGATTGGTCAGAAAAAAATCACAATGATGATCAAAGTATTAAAATTACGCAACCGACTGAAATTTGGATTACCCAAGGACAAGATGGATATGACAATGAAAGACCGGATTTGAGTGCTCCGGATGAAACCCCACTTGATCTAGTCATTCATTATGAGCGTGAAAATCAAGACTATGAGGACTTTAAGCTTTATACGTGGGGAGCAGGCGAAACATTTAAAACGTTTGAGCATCAAGATGATTATGGGACAAATAAATTAATCTCATTTGACAGTTTACAAGATGTGAAAAATTTTGGATTTATTCTCTATGAAGATGTTGAAGGTTCATCGTGGTATGAGCATAAAGATGGGGGAGATAAAAAAGATCTTGACTTGAATCAATTACAACTTGTATCAAATGTGGATAAATATGTGGCCCATATTTACGTTAAACAAGGGGCAGATACGATTCACTATTCTAACCCTAACAAAGAAGTCGGAACATATTCAACGGTGACGATTCATTATAATCGAGAAAATCAAGATTATGATAATTGGGATATTTGGTTATGGGATACAGGTTCAGAATTTGTAGACTCACAACCATTTGAGTATGAAGATGAATTTGGCCGAGTAGCTGAATTTAAAGTGAAAACTGGAAATACTTTTGGGTACATTATTCGTAAAAATGATTGGTCAGAAAAAAATCATTCAGATGATCAAAAATTGCTTGTTTTAGGAGATACTGAAATTTGGGTTTCTCAAGGACAAAATGGATTTAATGCGATAGGACCAAGTGAAGGGCGTGTTGAACTTCCAGAAGATGAGTTTGAAGATTACATTTCAGATGAAGAAGCAGAGTTACAAGTGTTTGTTCATTATTATCGCTATGCTGAAGATTATAAAAACTGGAATGTTTGGGCATGGGGGGATGAAGCAGAAGGAGCCGGCTATCCATTTACAAGTTTTGATGAGTATGGGAAGGTAGCAAAAATTAATTTAAAAGATATTGGTTCAATGACCCAACTTGGTTTCATTGTTCGTAAGGGTGAATGGTCAGCTAAAGATATCGATAAAGACCGTTTGATTGATTTAACTAAGGCAAGTGAGGTTGATGGTAAAAAACAACTTCATGTGTATTTATTGCAAGGAGAAGAAATGGTGTATTACACAGATGAGGTTGATAAATCACCCGCACTGAGTGGTGTTACATTTACTGATATGAATACCTTAAAAGCAACAGCACCTATTTTATTTGAAGATGCAGAAGGGGTCACAGTGACAAATGAAGCAGGTGAAGCATTGAGCATTCAATCAGTTGAATTGTCAAAAGATAAAGCCTGGTTAGACATCACATTAGAAGAAGAAATTGAAATTGGAGAGAATTATTACCTTGCGAAAGACGGATTTAGAGATAAAACTGTGATTGGTTATTATGGACTTTTTGACTCAGAAGTATTTGAAGCGTTATATACATATGAAGGCGATGATTTAGGTGCCACTTATTCAAAAGAAAAAACAACCTTCAAAGTATGGGCTCCAACAGCCAAAGAGGTCAGCTTAAAACTGTATGAAACAGGTCATGAAGACGACTTCATTCAAGAAGTGACGATGACAAAAGGTGAAAAAGGTGTTTGGGAAGTGACTGTAAAAGGTGACTGGCACAAAACTTATTACACGTATAAAGTAACCGTTGGAACAAATACAGAAGAGGCTGTTGATCCATATGCACGAGCAGTAGGTGTGAATGGGAAACGTGCGATGGTGGTCGATTTAGAACAAACTAATCCGGATTCATGGGAAAAGGATTCTAATCCAGAATTTAGCGGAAACATAACAGATGCTATTATTTATGAGCTTCATTTACGTGATTTATCGAGTGCTAGCAATTCTGGAATTGAGAATGTTGGTAAGTACTTACAATTAACGGAATCGGGAACTGTAAATGATCAAGGATTATCAACGGGACTTGACCATATTAAAGAGATGGGAATTACTCATTTACATTTACTTCCATCCTTTGATCATCGTTCAATTAATGAGGAAAATCTAGATCAACCACAATTCAACTGGGGTTATGATCCTCAACATTACAATGTGCCAGAAGGTTCTTATTCATCTGATCCATACAATGGGGAAGTTCGAATCAATGAGTTCAAACAGATGGTTCAATCTTTACATGAAAATGGTATCCGTGTTGTCATGGATGTCGTGTATAACCATACAGGGGCCACAGCTGATTCAGATTTTAATAAAATTGTACCAGGGTATTATTATCGTCAAAATGAAGATGGAAGCTTTTCAAATGGCTCAGGGTGTGGAAATGAAACAGCTTCGGAACGCGCCATGATGAGAAAATTCATGATTGATTCTGTGAAGTACTGGGCCACAGAGTATAACATTAATGGATTCCGTTTTGATTTAATGGCTCTACATGATGTTGAGACAATGAATGCGATTGAAGAAGCTCTTCATGAGATTGATCCAAGTATTATTATTTATGGAGAAGGATGGACGGGTGGAGGATCACCACTTCCAGATGAAGAAGCTGCTTATAAAGGAAATGCAAAACAAATGCCTAATATTGCCTTCTTTAATGACGATATCCGTGATGCGGTGAAAGGAAATGTCGGAAACGATTGGGAAGCGGGATATATTAATGGAGATACATCTGATTATTTCTACAATCGTTTGAAATTTGGAATTGTTGGTTCATCATACCATGATCAAGTCACAGGATGGACCTTCTGGGCAGAAAATCCGAGTCAGTCGATTTCCTATGTATCTGCTCATGATAATAATACGCTGTATGATAAATTACTGGGAGTCGAAAGAAAAGCAAATGGCGATACGTCGATAGAGTATTTAAAACAACTTCAAAAACAGGCCAACGCGATTGTCTTAACTGGGCAAGGGGTTCCGTTTTTACATGCGGGTGTTGAAATGCTTCGTTCTAAAAATGGAAATCATAACAGCTACAATGCGTCGGATGAAGTGAATCAAATCAATTGGGACTTAAAAACAGAACATTTAGATGTGGTTAAATATTATGAAGGATTAATTCAGTTACGTAAAGCAAATCCTGCCTTTAGAATGATGACCTCAGATGAAGTGGTTGCCAATCTGCGTTTTGATGATGAGGTACCAACAGGTGTTGTTTCATTTAATATTACAGATGAATCGGCTGAGAAGCTGGTTTCAAATACAGCTGTCATCCATAACGTGACAGATGAAGAGCAAATCATTACACTTGCTAAAGAAGGAACATGGAGTTTGGTGGTCAATGGTGAGGAGGCAGGACTTAAGCCATTAGATGTGATTGAAGGAAATCAAGTAACGGTTGAGCCACATGCAACGTATGTGTTATTACTTGACTATGACTATAAAGAAGAGTCATCAACACCAGAAGAACCATCTAATCCGGGAACACCAATTAATCCAGAGACACCTGAAACACCTGAACATCCATCTCAACCAGAAAAACCAACGTATACAGTTCCAGACGTATTAAAAGACATCTTAAATGTTGATTTTATTTCATTTATTGAAGGAGATGGAAGCTACGGTGCACCATTAGTGATTAAGATTCAAAAAGGAACACAACTGAACGCATTAAAAGAACTTTTTGAAGCGTTTAATGATTATCAAGTTAAGGTTTCAAGGGTTGCACGTTCAGTTGCTACTTATTCTGTGACGTTAACAAAGGGAACTGAAAATTATTATTTAATTCTTCAGGTCAATCCATCGGATACTGACTTAATTCACTATTTAGAGACTTATCGAGTTCAAGAGGAACAGATAGACACTTCAAAACATCCAACTACGGGTTATGGTGATTTAGGGCTATCATTAAGCTTGGGTATTTGCTTAATTGTTGTTGGAATGTGGATTCATCATCATAGAAAGATAAAAACATCAAAATAACGATAAAAGCGATGATTCATCAAGAGTCATCGCTTTTTTTGATAAGAATTAACACTTTGATTCATAATAAACATAAATGAATCGAGTGAGGTAGATTATGACTAAAATTAGTTTGTATCAATGGAGTATTATCGTTTGTTCGCTGGTAGTGGTTGTGATGACGATAATGCAATTAACACTAGATTTAAGTGCGTCAGTCAATCAAGTCTTTAATATTTTAGATATTTTAATTTGGTTGTTTTTTTTAATTGATTATACTCGCCGGTTAATAAAAAGTGAGAGTAAGAAAGAGTTTGTCAAAAATAACAAAATAGATTTATTAACAATCATCCCCTATTTTTCATTCTTTCGTATTTTAAGGGTAATTCGTGTGACACAAGTAGTACCATTGTTTCATTTTGTAAAGGTTTTACGGGCGACGGCTATGTTAAGTAGTCTATCTAAGCGAGTAGGTTCTTTTTTTAAAACGAATAACTTTCATTATGTTGCTGGAGTGACACTCATTGTTATTTTATTAGGCGCAGGCAGTTTATCGTTCGTGGAGGGGATGGCGTTTAAAGATACCCTTTGGTGGTGTATTGTAACAGTGACAACCGTTGGTTATGGTGATATTGTTCCAAAAACAGGGCTTGGTCGGGTGATTGCGGGGATAGTTATGATTAGCGGAATTGGATTTTTAGGTGTTTTTACGGGAACCATTTCTACTTATTTTTTAAATCGACGAATAACGAACCACCAATCTCAGTATGTGACAGAATTAATTGAGAAATTGAGTCATTTTGATGAACTGAGTGAAGATGAATTTAATGAGATCATCATGATCTTGCAAGTAATTAAAAAAGGTCAAAGTCAAATTTTGACTACTAATGAGAATGAGGGAAACATGAAGTCTTAAATATGATATACTTAAAAAGAGTGAGGTGAAGAAGATGCAACAACAACCTGAATTCATTGAAATTAATTCAGCTTTACGTTTAAGGACTCCTAAAAAATCCGATTGGGATTTAGCATATCCTTGGTATCAGAATCCAAATGTGATGTATTTGTCAGAAGGAGTGACTAATAAGACATACAAATTAGAACAAATTTATAATATGTATGAATTTCTAAGTACTCGGGGAGAGCTATACTTTATTGAGGTCAAAGAAAACGAAAACTGGTATGCAATTGGTGATGTGACACTATGGGAAGAAAATTTACCGATTGCAATTGGTGATGAAGACTATTGGGGACAGGGCATTGGAAAAGCAGTAATAAAAACGTTATTAAAACGTGCAAAGAGCCTTGGTATGACAAAAATTTCAGTTCCGGCTATATATCATTATAATATCGGATCACAGCGATTATTTGAATCATGTGGATTCAAAAAAGTAGGGGAAAATGCGACTGAGAAGTCTTATGAGAAAATCATCAAGTGAGCGCATTGACACCTATTTAAAGGGGATTTATAATTAACTTAATAATTAGATATTTTTCTAATTATACTAAGGGGGAGAATATGGTTAGTATTAGTTCAATGATGATGATGTGTTTGACACTTATGATTTGTTTTGGGGTTCCACTTGGCTTATTTTGGTTTGTTAGACGACGCTATCAAGCATCCATTAAAAGTTTTTTCGTTGGGCTGATTGTTTTTATTGTGACTACACAAATACTAGAAGCTGTTGTTCACGTTTATTTATTAAAAGTGAATCAAACAACATCGATTTGGCTCATGCAACCTCTCATCTATTCGTTATATGGTGGTTTAATGGCAGGCATTTTTGAAGAAACAGGACGTTATTTTAGCTTTAAGTGGTTTTTGAAGAAAGAAAATCGAATCCAAGATGGAGTCAGTTATGGGATTGGACATGGGGGGATAGAGGCCATGCTCATTGTTGGAACGACGTATTTAAATAATCTGATTTTTTCAGTGCTCATTAATCAAGGATGGATTGAGAAACTTGGATTAAGTGCTGAATTAGAAGAGACCGTTGTGACGCAACTCACACAGATTTCGCCGATAATTTTTGGATTGGCCGGCTATGAACGGTTAATGACGATCATGATTCAAATTGGATTAAGTCTTCTCGTTTTTAAAGGTGTTCGAGAGCGAAAAATTTGTTATTATGTGTTAGCTGTGTTCATACATGCTATATTAGATGTTCCAGCAGCTTTAGTGCAAGTGGGGATGTTTAATATTTATGTCGTGGAAGGTTTCATAACATTAATTGCGATTAGCTTTATCATTTTTATGGTTAAGCAGTTTAAAAATTATCATGAAGATTTAACAAAAGTCGAAGATATTGAACTTGAAAAATACAAGCAGGCTGGATACTAAGTTATAACATAAAGGAGGTGTGCCGTTAGCTGATTGGTTAGCAACGGAAAGAAGCTGTGAATAAAGCATTTCAAGCATTAGCGGACCCAACAAGACGTACGATTTTAAAAAATTTAAATAAAGGTGAAATGACAGCCGGTCAAATTGCCGATTGTTTCGATATGAGTAAACCCTCGATTACGCATCATTTAAATATTTTAAAAAATGCTGATTTGATTCAAAGTGAAAAGCGTGGACAATTTGTTGTATATACGTTAAACACAACGGTAATCGGTGATGTTCTTGGCTGGTTTTATGAATTTACACATCGTATCTAAGTAAAGATGGTCTAAAGTTTATTCTTAGACCCTCTTTATTTTTTTACATAATTTATACTGTTATTTCCATTTCTTGTGATAGAATGGTTTGATTAATTTGTGGAATAATAAGTGAACAGATAGTAAAAGGGTGGGACATAAATGGATAATATTCAGATTGTATTAAATTATTTTTCGGAGTATGGTTTAGTGTTTTTATTTTTGATCGTCTTCCTAGAGTATATGAATTTACCTGGGTTACCAGCAGGGATTATTATGCCTGCAGCAGGAATCTTAATCGCAGGGAATGATATGGATTTTATTACAGCGCTAGTTATTTCAGTCATTGCCGGTTTATTTGGAAGTTATGTATTATACTTTATTGGTTATTTTCTAGGAAAGCCTATTTTAGATAAATTTTATGAAAAATATGAAAAAATCAGACCTTCGATTAATAAGGCGATTAGTTATACCGATAAACATGGAAGTAAAGGTGTTTTTATTGCTCGGCTAATTCCCGTTGCAAGAACGTTAGTGTCGTTAACGGTAGGAACCGTACGTATGAATTTTCTAACATTCACGATTTATTCGGTGTTTGGAATAACCATTTGGAATTTAATCTTTATTTATATGGGATATGCCTTTGGCTATTTTTTCTTAAAATAGGAGAGAGGGGTTTTGGGTTAAACGACTGGAGGCTGTCTATATGATTACTGGTTTTTTTGCGATATTTCGAATGATTAACTTGATATTAATCGGAATCCTAATTTTTTATAAACGAAAAGATCCAGCTCTATTGCTAGCTTGGATTCTCCTTTTGTTATTTTTACCTCCAGTCGGATTTGTTATGTACCTTTTGTTTGAACGAACACCAGTTTCTAGAAAGAAGCTGTTGTTTTTAACAGAATATACTGATCAACGTTTGGAACGTCAAATTGATTATCAATTCAGTGAGTGTGTTGCATCGGTCATTGCGTTTAATGAAATTTATAATGGAAGTCGCTTATTCATGTATCATGACTGGATGTATTTTGCGGATGGAAAGAGTAAGTATGATCAATTATTTATCGATATTGAGCAGGCGACACAATCCATTCATTTATTATATTTTATTGTCCGTAAAGATGAGGTTGGACAGAGGTTAATCTCTTTATTAGCCCAAAAAGCAGCAGAAGGCGTTGAAGTTCGACTCGTTTATGATAGTGCGGGGTGTTTTGGTACAACTTTAAAATTTTTTGATTCAATTATTAAAGCAGGTGGTCATGTTTATAAGTTTCATCCTCCCACTTTACGTCTGATTGGTTTAAATTATAATTATCGAAATCATCGAAAAATTGTTGTCGTTGATGGACGGATTGGTTATTTAGGTGGGATGAATGTTGGGAAAGAGTATATGTCACTCGATCCTAACTATTCCCCATGGCGTGATGCCCATCTTCGGTTAGTAGGCGATGCAGTTTGGGATTTACAACATCGCTTTTTTAGAGATTACTTCATGGTTTGTGAAGATAAACGTGATGAAGTGCACATTCAATCCAATCTAGATCATTACTTCACTGCTTCATTAGTGACGACCATCTGTCCAATCCAAATTGTCTCAGATGGTCCAGATACACCGACCGACGATATTAAATTAGCTTTTGTGAAAATGATGCAAACAGCAACGAAATCAATTCGCATTCAAACCCCGTATTTTATTCCCGATCAGTTGTTTTTAGAGACGTTAAAAATTGCTGCTTACTCCGGTGTTAAAGTCGAAGTGATGATTCCAACAATTGCCGACCATCATTATGTTTATCGCACAACTACTTCTTTTATTCATGAGTTACTAGAAGCGAATATTGATGTTTACTTATATAAGGGTTTTTTACATTCTAAGATTTTAGTGATTGATGATGAGATTTGTACCGTTGGATCGACAAACATTGACCAACGAAGCTTCAAAATCAATTATGAAGTAAATGCCTTTATCTATGATCAACTTTTGACGCATCGCGTCTCACATCAATTTGATAAAGACTTAGAAAATTGTTTATTAGTGGATGAATCTTACGAAAAAAATAAATCATGGGTTGTCCGACTTGAAGAAAAGGTTTACCGATTAGTATCCATGATTTTATAATATAGGAGAAATAAAATTTTTTAGAAAGGAGGGACATTTACCAAAACGATTTGATATTCTTAGGCTTAAAGATTAAATTTCAATGTTTTGGAAAGATGACATATGATAATCTTACTCTTTATAGTGACTCTCTTATTCATTTACTTTGAGCAAGAAGTCTTTTCAACCTCATTTTATAAATTAAAAACAGATAAACTAAATTTAAAAAAGGGCCCAATTCGTATTGTCCAATTATCAGACTTACATTCGAAATCCTTTGGTCGTCAAAATAGACGTTTGATTCAAAAAATTAAACGTTTAAATCCTGATTTTATTGTGACTACGGGTGACATGATTACCTCTACGGATTCAAATGGCAATGCTTTCTTAGATGTCGTTACCGCGTGCTCATCAAAATATCCGATTTTTTATATTGAAGGGAATCATGAGATAACGGCTAAATATGATACCTTAAATCAAGAAACGAAATGGTATGAAGCCTATTTAAAGTCTTTAGAAGATTTAGGGGTTCATTTATTAAATAATGAGTCTCGAAAAGTCACGATTAATGAGGATGAGCTGTATATCTATGGGCTTACGGTCCCATTAGCGCATTATTATTCTGTTCCCATCGATATTCAAAAACAGGTGAGTGTCAGAGCGATTAAAGAAGTATCGGAGGTACTTCCTGATTTAGAAGAAGGACATTTTAATATTTTATTAGCACATAATCCATTTTTAGCAAATCTATATGAACAACATGGATTTGATCATGTTTATTGTGGGCATGTTCATGGTGGAGCACTTCGATTACCGTTGATCGGTGGAGTCTTATCACCGGAGCGAAAGTTGTTTCCTAAATATAGCGCAGGTATTTATCAAATTGGAAAAATGAAGATGATTGTCAGTCGAGGGCTTGGACGTTTGCGTTTATTTAATCGCCCAGATATTGTCGTTATCGAGATTTATCCGAAGTAAGAGTGGAGTGAGAAAATGGTAATGTTAGATAAAATTGCAATTATTTCAGATATTCATGGGAATTTACCAGCGCTTGAAGCCGTTTTAAAGGATATTGATAGACGAGGAGTTTCTCAGATTATTTGTTTAGGGGATATGATCGGGAAAGGCCCTCATTCAAAAGAAGTATTAGAAGTGTGTCAAATCAGGTGTCAAAGAATTGTCAAAGGGAATTGGGAAGATTTTATTTCAGATCCGAAGACGGAAGCGACACCTTTTATTCAGTTTTATCGAAATCAACTAGGGGAAGAACGTTTAGCCTATATTCGACAATTACCTTCGGTGACAGGTTTTTGGATGAGTGGAAAATATATTCGTCTTTTTCATGCGAATCCACATAGTTTATATGATCGGGTTTATGCGACCTCTCCACTTGAAAAACGTTTAGCTTTATTTGAAGTCCCAAAATTACCATCGACTGAAAGCAGTTCAAAAGCCGCTGATATGATTGGGTATGGTGATATTCATGAAGGATATTTGCAACATTTAGAGCAAGGACGCGTGTTATTCAATGTCGGAAGTGTTGGAAATTCATGTGATTCAATTCCAATGGCAGCTTATGTAATCTTAGAGGGGCATCTTCATCGTCGGGAAGAAGCTGATTTTTCGATTCAATTCTATCGTGTTAAATATGATCGTATGAAATCCATTAGTGATGCCATGAAAGTAGAGATTCCTGATCAAGAAGCATATATCAACGAAATTAAAACAGGTTTATATTGTCGTTAGAAACATCCAATAAATTAAGGATGTTTTTTATTTTCAAAAACCTGGAATGCAAACTTTTGGATAAAGTGGTGAAAACTAAAAAAGTCAGTTTATTCGAAAGGAGATTTTAAGATGAAAAAAATAAATATGACATTAGGTGCTATCTTTTTAGCAGCCACACTTAGCTTAACGGGTTACGCAAAAGAATCAACAAAAGAGATGCCAACGCCACCTGCTTTAACTGAAGAGCAAAAAGGAGAGAAGGCAAAACAATTTGAGGCTGAGTATAAACAAATGCAAGAGAAATTTAGTGCTTTAACAGATGAACAGAAAAAAGAAATTTATGATCTCTATGATAAGGTTAATGTTGCAAAAATTAAATTATTAGATAAGTATGTGGAACTAGGATTAATGACAGATGAAGAGGCAAAGTCTATTCAAAAACATATGTCTGACGTTTCAGAAAAAATTCGAAGTGAAGGTCAGTTTATCGGGTTTAAGGCCCCACATTTTCCTAAACGTGCAGAAAATAATCAACAAAATAGTCAAGATGTTGAATAATTTAGCTATTATTTACCAACAATAAAAATGTGATGAAGAATGCCCATATTGATTTTTGGGGCATTCTTTTATCTATCGATTAATCATCATGTAACGATGCCAATTAAAGGCTGGATGCATATGATAAAATAAGAGAATAAGACATGAGGTGATTAGCTATGAAAGAACGAAAGCGTCCATCGCTTCGACCAAAGCAGCGAACGATTCCTTCAAATATTCATCACACGTATAAATTAAAAATGACGGATCAAGAACAAAAAAGAAAAACGTATTTTGCAAGATTAAGAGGTTATCGTGACCGCCAATAAGAGCCACGATAACCTTTTTTTTATATTTTAAATTAAAGTAATTATAAAATTAGACAATACTCTAATTAATTGACAATAAAAAAAATCCAACGAAAAATGATAAAACATCGCCGATACAATAAAGTCAAACAATAAAAAATATAACCATTTGTGATAATTTTCGCATGTATTGTATTAAAAACTATCATGATGACTGAAATTTCTCCATAAACTGTATTAAAAAGATAGAGAGGAGAGGTGGGATGTTATTAAATCAGCAATTATGGTCTGTTTATCAAATGGCCAGTAATCGTGAATCAATTAGAGCACTTCTTCTTTATGACTTTGAAGAGGAAGACACTGACTTAGGTTATAAATTTATCGTAATTTGTACAGATCCTGCCAGTTTCTTTATAGACTTAAATTGGGTTAATGAAATTGATCCTGTTGGTCATATCGAAAAAGAACGATCCTTTTATCAAAGCAGTCATATTTATTTTAATTGCTGTATCATCTTTAAAACAGCATGGAGCAGCCAATTTATTTTTATTAAAAATGATGAAAAGAGCTATTTTTTTAAACAATCTAAAATAATTGTTTTTATTGATCGTGATTTCTTAATTAAATCGGAGCGAATTCGAATTGAGGCGATGAACTTTGGACAATGGAAGGAACCTCCAATAGAAGTTGAACTTCGAGCGTTAGTCTCCGATTTTTACGAAGAAATTCTTCAAATATGCCGGTTGATTAAGCAACAACCTTTTTATTTCACACTATCGTCACCAGAATTTTGTATTGAATGGACGATTGTTCATTTCGTCCAGTGGTTGAGCTATTTTGGAGTATGTTTTTCAGTAGACGAATTACAAGACATTAATGCTTTAATCAACTCTCCATCGAAAGTAACGGAAGTGATTTCCTTTAAGCAACTTTCAAAATATATTCAGTTAGCAACCCACCTACTAGAGCTTTATTGTGACTACACGAACTATAACTATCAGACCCCGCAGATTGTCCTGTTAAAAGAATATATTGATATCATTCTAAGACAAGAAAACGTTAGATCTGAAGGTTATAAAATGTCATTGGTTCGGGTAAATTAATAGTGATTTGACAGTTCTTTACAAAAAGCCAAGCGTCTCTCGTTTCTTATATGAGCAATTTATGGTAAAATGAAGAGATAAGTGGAAAATAGGAGTGTGAGTAGCGTGAATTTAAACCAAACTATGATTAAAAATCGAGCAGCTAACCCTGCTGTTTTTTCGCGTGCTCAATCTTTTTATAACAGTGGGGGAAAAATTCAATACTATGTAACTTACGATCCAGTCGATCTCTATCAAATCTTTGCAGAAGTTGAAGATGATAACGAATTACATCATATTTTGATTAATTTAGATGAAAAGAGTAAAGTGATTCATGATCAATGTGATTGCGGAACATTTTTATCAAACTTTGGTTCATGTAAGCATGTGATTGCGACACTGTTGAAGGTCTATGATGATCAAGTGCGTAATAAACTTGTTATTCACTCCACAGGAGATGAAGAAGAAGGCCTCATGGACGAGTTATTAGCGGCTTATGAATCACAATTAACAACAGAGATGAATTACGAGATGTATACAAAAGATGTCATGATCTATCCAAAATTAATCATGAAATCACAACAAGAAGCCTCAGTTGAGGTCTCTGTCGGCATTCATCGTCCTTATGTTGTTCGCGATATTTATAAGTTAGCCAGCGATATTTGGAATGAAAATGTCGTAAGCTATGGGAAAGAGCTTCAATTTAAACATGCGATTCAACATTTTGATGAGGGTTCACGTCCATTTGCGAGCTTTATCTGTGAAATCGTCAAGGAATATGATATTTATGCAAAACAGCTTCCATTACTAGGGCCTGTGAAGTCAACTCGTACGTTAATCTTGACCCCTAGTTGGTTTGATCGGTTTTATGACTTATATCAACGTCAAACGATTGCATGTGACATCGAGGATTTATCAAGTGAAATGATAACCCTCCATCCCTATGAACCAGCGATTGAATTTCGATTAACACAAGAGGATGAAGACTATTATTTATCGCATAATCTCGGAGCTTTTAGAATGATTCAAGGGCAGAAATACATGTATCTTCTTTGTGAACGAGAAGCCTATCGCTGTGGAAGTAAATTCATCGATCAAATGCTCCCAATCTTACAAACACTCATTCAGTCACCTCGTTTTGAGTTGCGTATGAATGAAGCTTATATGGGAAAATTTTTATCATTAGTCATGCCCAAAATTAAAAACTACATTCGGGACACATCTTTAGATGCGCTTTATGAACGGTTTAAAGTTTATCCATTAGTGATTAAATTTTATTTAGACTCATTAAAACGAGGAAATATTGGATTGAATGTTCAATTTTGCTACGGTGATACGGTTATTCAGGCAAATGATCCGAATTCCTTTGAACACAGTACCTCTATTTTACGAGATGCAAACAAAGAAGCTCAAATCTTAGCTCTCTTAGAACAATACCAATTCCAAAAGCAATCTAATGGAACTTATCTTTTAGCGGAAGAAGAAGCGATTTATTCATTTTTACATGATGGAACAGCTGAATTAAAGCAGTTAGGAGAAGTTTATGCTTCTGAAACGTTTAAAGCGATTAAAATAAAAGAGCCTAAATCATTCTCAGTTGGTATTCGTTTGAAAAATGATTGGCTGAGCTTAAATTTTGAAGATTTAGAGTTTGGACCATCTGAGTATAAAAAGATTCTAGCCTCGTATCGTCAAAATAAGAAATATTTCCGTTTAAAAGATGGTTCATTCTTAAATTTAAAGAATGAGTATGTCGATACACTTGCTTCATTTGTAGATGATTTAAATCTAAATGATGACCAATTAGACGAGGAAGAAGTTTTAATTCCAAAATATCGAGCGCTGTACTTAGATCAATTAACCAAAATTAGTCAGTCCTTACATGTCGAACGCGATGTTTCCTTTAAATCGATGGTTCGTGAATTTAAACAGGTGGAAGATGCTGACTTTACCGTGCCAGTTAATCTTCAAAAAACACTTCGTCGTTATCAAAAAACAGGCTATCGATGGCTTAAAACGTTATCAAAATATCAAATGGGTGGAATTTTAGCTGATGATATGGGACTTGGAAAAACATTACAGGTCATTTCTGTTTTATTATCTGAGAAGGGTCAATCCAATAAATCATCATTCATTGTGGCACCAAGTTCGCTCATTTATAACTGGGAGAGTGAAATTCATAAATTTGCTCCTGGGTTAACAACTATGATTATTCATGGCGATCCAGCGACGAGAAGGCAACTCATTCAAGACAGTTCTAACGTTGATATCGTCATTACGTCATATGACTTAATACGTCGCGATGTGGAGAGTTATCAATCCCAAAGCTTTAGATACTGTATTTTAGATGAAGCACATTATATCAAGAACCATACGACGTTAAGTGCAAAAGCTGTGAAAAAAGTAAATAGTGAAATTAGATTTGCCTTAACTGGGACCCCCATTGAAAATTCATTATCAGATTTATGGTCGATCTTTGATTTTATCTTACCAGGATACTTTGGAACATACGCACAGTTTAGGAAGAAGTATGAAGTGCCTATCATGAAGCAACAGAATCTGAATTTATTAAGTCGGATTCATCAACAAGTGGCTCCATTCATTTTACGACGCTTGAAAAAGGACGTCTTAAAAGAATTACCTGAGAAGATTGAAACTAGTATGTACTGTGAAATGGATAAAACGCAACGTGACTTATATCACGCGATGGTTTATGAAATGAAAGAAGAAATGAATCAAGAGATTCAAGAGCAAGGCATTGAACGTAGCCGTATTAAAATCTTGGCACTGTTAATGCGCTTACGTCAAATTTGTTGTGATCCATCATTATATCTAGAAAACTATAAAGGGGAAAGCGCAAAATTAAAACTTTGCTTAGAATTAGTCGATGAATGTATTTCTACAGGCCATAAAGTGTTGATTTTCTCACAATTCACATCGATGTTAGATATTTTATCTAAAGAATTAACGGCTAAAGAAATCAAACATTTAATGTTAACGGGTTCAACAAAAACGAATGAGCGTTTAGCATTAACGGAACAGTTTAATTCAGATGATACCCCTGTCTTTTTAATCTCTTTAAAAGCGGGTGGAACGGGATTAAACTTAACCGGGGCAGACGTCGTCATCCATTATGATCCATGGTGGAATATGAGTGCTCAAAATCAAGCAACAGACCGTGCACATCGTCTCGGTCAAGAAAAAACGGTTCAAGTATTTAAACTCTTCGTTAAAAATACAATTGAAGAGAAAATTGAACGTCTTCAACAGCGAAAACGTGATTTAACTGAAGCAATCGTTCAAGAAGGAGAAACCTTTATTACTCAATTAAGTAGTGAAGAGTTAACCGCACTTTTTGAAAGTGATGATGATTTTTAATTGACAAAGTGAGATGCTTTTCATACAATGATAATAAATAATAAACCTTTGATTGAGAAATAGTAGTTTAAGTGTCATTTTAAAGAGAGTCGATGGGTGGTGTGAATCGATAAATGTCTTAAATGAATGGGCTCATGAGTGGAACCTGAATAAAAAGAGTAAGGAACCCGGTAAACTCCCGTTATGAGTATGAAGTGGAATAAACAAGGATTTATTCTATTGAGGTGGTACCGCGGTTTTTATCGTCCTCTATCGATTGAGATAGAGGACGTTTTTTTATTTAGATAAACAATAAAAGGATGATTAAAACTTAATAAAGGAGTCGAAATTATGGCAAGAATTTTATCTGCAATTCAACCATCAGGAACATTAACTATTGGAAATTATTTAGGGGCATTAAAAAACTTCGTGAAATTACAAGATGAGCATGAATGTTTATTTTTCATTGTTGATCAACATGCGATTACAGTCCCACAAGATCGTTTAGAATTACGTAAAAAAATTAAAGAGTTAACTGCATTATATTTAGCTTGTGGATTAGATCCAGAAAAAGCAACGATCTTCGTTCAGTCAGAAGTACCAGGGCATACGCAATTAGCTTGGATGTTAACTTGTAACACATCCATGGGTGAATTAGAGCGCATGACTCAATTTAAAGATAAATCACAAAAGCAAGCCGCTAAAGGACAAGGAATCGGTGTTGGATTATTCATGTATCCAGTCTTAATGGCAGCTGATATCTTATTATACGATGTTGATTTTGTACCAGTTGGAGATGATCAAAAACAACATTTAGAGTTAACTCGTGACTTAGCAGAGCGTTTCAATAACCGCTTTGGAGAAACTTTCAAAATTCCTGAGCCATTAATCGCTAAGACAGGGGCTCGTATTATGTCATTACAAGAACCGACAAAGAAAATGAGCAAGTCAGATGATAACCCACGTAACTTCATTTTAATGACAGATGAACCGAATGTCATTCGTAAAAAAATTAAATCGGCTGTGACGGATTCAGATGGAATTATCGCATTTGACCGTGAAAATAAACCAGGATTATCAAACTTATTAGAAATCTACTCAGTGATTACTGGAGAATCAATTGATTCAATCGTGGCTCGCTATGAAGGATGCGGATACGGACAATTTAAATCTGATTTAGCTGAAGTAGTCGTGGCTGAATTAGAACCGATCCAAAATCGTATGAAAGAATTATTAAATTCACCAATTATTGATGAAGTATTAGATCGTGGGGCAGAACAAGCGAATAAACTAGCATTCAAAAAAGTAAAAAAAGTGGAACATAAAATGGGATTAGGTCGCAAAAAATAATCATTTAGAACGGATAGCTCAGAAAAGCTATCCTTTTTCTTTGATTGAGTAATCTATTAAGCACGTTTCTTAGCAACTTTTTCCGTCGAACATTCGGACTTAAGGACAGTTTAGTTCTATTATTGAACATTACTGGGGAAAGCGTTGACAAGGTATGGCAATTTCAAATAAAATGAGAATAACTTGAACGCAAGATGAGTTAGATGGGGGCTAAATATGGGGAAAGTTTTGGTTTTTTTATTTGATGGGATGACAGATTATGAAATTACGTTTATTTGTCATGTCTTACATTCAGATGCAGGGAAAGATATTATAACGGTCGCTTATGAGGATCGTGTCGTCAAAGCACAATCAGGCTTCAACTTTGAACCTGACTGTACCCTTGCGGAAGTCGTTGATTTAGATACTGAGGGACTTATATTATGTGGGGGGCGAGAGGTTGATATTAAACCTTCACTAGTTAAATTAATTCAACGCTATCATGGTGAGCGAAAACTATTAGCAGCGATTGGAACAGCTGGAACCATCATGTTAGCTAAATCAGGTGTCTTAGATGAAGCGACTTATACAACACCTTTAACGCAGTGGTCAACGAAATACCAATATGTCTATGGAATCCAAGATCCATTCCCGCGCGATAATTGTATTGAAAAGCGACTCGTACGTGACAGACATATTATCACGGCACAAAGCATTGCTTTTTTAGATTTCACATTAGAAATTTGTGCTTGGTTTAAATTATTTCAAAACCATCAAGAGAAGCATGCATTTGCGAAGTTGATTAAAGGAGCATAAAAAAAGGTTAACTCTGACATTGGAGTTAACCTTTTTTTATATATTTAAGGGTTTTAATTCACCATGAATAATGATTTGTTCTTCTTTTATATATGATTCAATTCCTTTATATGAGCTTGGATAAAAATCCTCAAATTCGATTAATCTCATAAATAAATGTGAGGAATCATTCATAAAAGCGATTTGTGAATCGATCATGTCTTGTAATGATTGGAACACAGTTTTCATCTGAACTGATGAAAAAGATTGGGTAAATTGTAAAACGACGTGTTTAATTTCTTCTTTTATATATTTAACATGTTGCATTAATGTCATGTCTTGAGTTAGGCTTAATGGTTCGATGGTTTCATTAAGGTTCATTTGGCTTTGTATGTTCATGATTGGCGTCACTTCTGAAGATGCAACCACGTTTGGTGTCTCATGACACCCAATCAGTAAAACAGTACTTGCAAAAGCTGCAAATATCATTTGTTGTAGTCTCATATTGACCTCCATTGCTACACTTTTTGGCGAACGTTATTTAATTTAACACAAGATTTTTACAATGTAAATAATGAAAACCTAAAAAATGATAAAAACCGACCTTTAAAAACGCTTTTTATGTTACTTTATCCCATTTTATAATGAGGATGAGTTTAAAGGAACGTTTGATTTTAAAAAGATAGTAAAACAATTTTCAAAGTTACTGATATTTCGTATAAAGCATGCTACAATACCATTAATTGGTAAAAGTTGTGTTTTTGGTATAAGTCAGTCATAGATAGGGGGATGAGTTTGATGATTAAATTTAATAACCGAACGAATTTAATGGAAGCGATTGAATTTAATTATTTATTAAATGATGTTAAAGATCCAAATCTTTATCGCGATGTTTATCCGTATGATGAAATTCCAAAGGTGACATTTAATCATACGCGGGTTCCTATACGTATGCCAGATGATATCTTTATAACAGATACATCATTTAGAGATGGACAACAATCACGCGCACCCTATACCGTTGATCAAATGGTAACACTGTATGAAATGCTACATCGTCTTGGTGGACCACAAGGAAAGATTCGTCAAAGTGAGTTTTTCTTATATTCGAAAAAAGATCGAGAAGCCGTCTATCGATGTTTAGAATTAGATTATGAATTTCCAGAAATCACAGCATGGATTCGTGCGAATAAGGATGATTTTCAATTAGTTCATGAGATGGGATTAAAAGAAACGGGTATTTTAGTCTCTTGCTCGGATTATCATATTTTTAAAAAATTAAAGATGACACGTAAAGAAGCTTTTGATCATTATTTAGGCATCGTTAAACAAGCGTTAGAAGTTGGTATCATTCCAAGATGTCACCTCGAAGATATTACCCGTGCTGATTTTTATGGATTCGTAGTCCCATTCGCTATGGCGCTGAAATCATTAAGTAACGAAAGTGGTGTTCCTATTAAGGTGAGAGCTTGCGATACGATGGGATATGGGGTTACTTATCCAGGAGCGGCTTTACCACGCTCGGTTCAAGGAATTATTTTTGGACTTAATCATCATGCTCAAATTCCAAGTGAACAAATTGAGTGGCATGGGCATAATGACTTTTATAAAGCCGTTAATAACTCATCGAATGCTTGGTTATATGGAGCTAGTGGCGTTAATTGTACGATGCTTGGGATTGGAGAACGAACTGGAAATACGCCTCTGGAAGCGATGGTGTTTGAGTATGCCCAGCTGAAAGGAACACTAGATGGCATGGATCCTACTGTCATTACAGAGATTGCTTCTTATTATGAGCATGAAATTGGTTATAAAGTGGCGTCTAATACTCCTTTTGTTGGAAAAAACTTCAATGTGACTCGTGCCGGTATTCATGCCGACGGCCTCTTAAAAAATGAAGAAATTTATAATATTTTTGATACGGATAAATTTTTAAATCGTCCAACCCTTGTCTCGATTTCTGCTCATTCAGGATTAGCTGGAATTGCTCATTGGGTGAATAGCTATTATCAGTTAAAAGAAGAGGAGGCTGTAGATAAAAACTCAGCACTCGTCTGTCGATTAAAAAGATTTGTGGATCAGGAATTTGAACAAGGTCGAATTGGAATTATGTCAGATGAAGAGTTAGCCAATTATGTCGAGTTTTTAAAATCTAATGGGGGCGTTTTATAATGGGATTAACATTATCACAAAAAATTATTCAAAAACACCTGCTTCATGGAGAGATGAAAGCAGGAGAAGAAATTGCAATCAGCATTGATCAGACGTTAACACAGGACTCAACAGGAACAATGGCTTATTTGCAATTAGAAGCCATGAATATTGATCAAATCAAAACTAAACGCTCAGTTGCCTATATCGATCATAATATGTTACAAGTTGGTTTTGAAAATGCAGACGATCACAAATATATTCAAACGGTCGCTAATAAATATGGGATTTATTTTTCAAAGCCTGGCAACGGGATCTGTCATCAAGTTCATCTTGAACGATTTGGAGTACCTGGACAAACGTTAATTGGGAGTGATTCACATACGCCAACGTGTGGGGGGCTTGGCATGTTAGCCATTGGGGCAGGTGGTTTAGATGTTGCACTTGCTATGGCAGGTCAACCGTACTATTTAAAGATGCCCAAGATGGTTCAAATCAAACTAACTGGGGCACTAAGAACGGGTGTCTCATCTAAAGATATTATTTTAGAAGTTTTACGTCTGCTAAGTGTCAAAGGTGGCGTTGGTAAAATTATCGAATACAGTGGAGAAGGGGTAAAGACATTAACGGTTCCGGAACGTGCAACGATGACTAATATGGGAGCAGAACTTGGAGCTACGACATCTATTTTCCCAAGTGATGAGCAAACATACGCCTTTTTAAAGGCTCAACAACGTGAACAAGACTTTACACCATTAGTTGCAGATGAGGATGCTGATTATGATGAATGTTATGAAATTCATTTAGATGAATTAGAGCCACTTGTGGCCAAACCTCATTCACCAGATGCCGTTTCAACCGTCAAAGAAGTAGGAGCCATAAAAGTCGATCAAGTGGCCATTGGGTCTTGTACGAATGGCTCTTATCTTGATTTAATGAAAGTCGCTGCTATTTTAAAAGGGAAAAGAGTGCATCCAGATGTCAGTCTGGTCATCTCACCAGGGTCAAAACAAGTATTAACGATGTTAGCTCAAAATGGAGCATTGGCAGATTTAATTGCTAGTGGGGCGCGAATTTTAGAATCTGGATGCGGTCCATGCATTGGAATGGGACAAGCTCCTGCCAGTCATGCCGTGAGTTTACGAACATTTAACCGTAATTTTTATGGACGATGTGGGACGTTATCCGCACAAGTTTATTTATGTTCACCTGAAACAGCAGCTTATTCCGCAATTAGTGGGACATTAGTTAGTCCATTGCAAGCAACAACGTTTGAGCACCCTTCATTCCCTCATCAGTTTGAAGTGTTAGATAATAGTATTATTTTACCAAACGAACTAAAACAAGACGTCGTTCGAGGACCTAATATTAAATCGTTCCCATTAAATGAGGCACTTAAAAAGGATTTAGAAGCCTCGGTGTTATTGAAAGTAGAAGATAACATTACCACTGATCATATCATGCCATCAAATGCTAAGCTTCTCCCTTATCGCTCAAACATCCCATATTTATCGAACCATTGCTTTGAAACGATTGATTCTACTTTTTCTTCACGCGCCAAACAGGCGAAGCAAGGCTTTATTGTTGGAGGAGAAAATTATGGACAAGGTTCCTCACGTGAACATGCGGCACTTGTTCCACTGTATTTAGGAATCAAAGCTGTTTTTGCTAAGTCATTTGCACGCATCCATCGCTCAAATTTAATTAACTCAGGAATCCTTCCTTTTGAATTTGAACAGTCTTCAGATTATGATTTGATTGAAGAAGGAGATCGATTATCAATCAAAAATTTAAAAGAGGCCATTGAATTGAATCAAACACAGCTTACAGTGACAAATCAGAGTAAACAAAGCACGTTTACCGTTCATTTACCATTAAGTCCTCGTGAAAAAGAGGCGATTCTAGCAGGTGGGATCATTAATTTAATTCGTCAAAGGGAGGAAGCTTAATGAGAACAGTCACATTAATTCCAGGGGATGGGATTGGACCAGAAATTAGTCAATCTGTCGTCAAAATCTTTGAAGCTGCCAAGGTTCCGATTAAATTTGAAATCGTTGAAGCGGGAGCGAAAGTGATGGATCAAGAAAACACTCCACTGCCACAGGGGGTCTTAGATTCTATTCAAAAAAACAAAGTCGCGCTCAAAGGACCTATTACAACGCCGATTGGATCAGGATTTCGTAGTGTTAATGTAGCCTTACGACAATATTTTGATTTATACGCCAATGTACGTCCTGTTAAAAGTATTAAAGGGGTTCCTTCCCGTTATGAGGAGGTTGACTTAATTATTGTTCGTGAAAATACAGAAGATTTATATGCTGGAATTGAACATAAAATCGGAGAGGTAGCGGCTGAAAGTATTAAGGTCATCACGAAAAAAGCAAGTGATCGCATCGCGAAGTATGCTTTTACACTCGCAAATCAACAACAACGTGAAAAAGTAACGGCTGTTCATAAAGCGAACATTATGAAACTAAGTGATGGTTTATTCTTAGATTGTGTTCGTGACATTCGTGAACAATATCCTGACATTGAATATGATGAACAAATTGTAGATGCGATGTGTATGAATTTAGTCTTGCATCCTGAATCCTCAGATGTTTTAGTGATGGGGAATTTATATGGCGATATTTTATCTGATTTATGTGCCGGATTTGTAGGTGGACTTGGATTAATTCCGGGCGCAAATATTGGAGAAGAGATTGCCATTTTTGAAGCTGTTCATGGTAGTGCACCGAGCATTGCCGGCTGTAATCAGGCCAATCCAACAGCTTTGATTCAATCTGCAATCATGATGCTTCGACATTTAAACCTTCTAAATGAAGCCAATCGCATTGAGGCCGCCCTTTATGCGGTATATGAGCAAGGGCATGACTTAACCAAGGACTTAGGTGGAACAGCGACAACGACACAGTTTACTGATGCGCTCATTGCTAAATTACTGAATAATCGATAGAACGGGCTTCCGTTCTTTTTTTGTTTTCCTTTGACAGAAGAAATGAGAATGTGACGGACTGAGACAACTTCCTCTCTATTTAAAGACGTTTAATGAATGATTTTTTTATCGAAGAATGAGTAATATCAAATGCTACCACCCGTCATGCGATATAATAAGTCATATTAACTAGGCGAAATGGAGGATTCATATGCCAGACATAAAATCAATCTTACTACTTTGCTCCTTCTTGTGTTTCATCACCGGTATTTTTAGCCCTGAAGTCATCATTAGATGGGGAATTCCTTCCGTTAAAACTAGAAGACGTGTCCTTGCACTTTTTGGAGGTGTGACACTTTTATTAGTCATCATCACACAAATCGGTGAATCATTACCCAAGACTTATACTGAATTTAATCCTGAGGAAGAACCGTCTAATATTTTTGTCTTTTCTCCCATTGAGGCAGGAGATCGAATGAAAATTTATAAAATTGCTGAAACCGGCTATACCAATCATTTAGAGATTAATATTCTGAATCAGCAGACCTCTTTAGGTAATGAAAATTATAATGCACCTGAAGGATATGAGTTTGTTCAATTAGATTTAAGGGTAACAAATAAAATGAATGAGCCCTATACACTTGATACACGTGAACTTCAATTACAAACAGGGATGCTTGAAGTCTTAACACCAACCATTGAGGATACGACAGAAACAAGGATTGATCTCGCGGGAGAAGAAACAATTGAGTTATCCCTAGTTTATTTACAACCGATTGACGAATCCTATTTGACCTTAACGTATTTACCACTAGCTACAGAAGCAGAATCCAATGAAGAAGCCTCAACAGAAGTCAGTGTTAGCAAAATTGGAGAAATCATCAAGACAAAACAAACGATGATTCAAGTTCATGAAGTGAGGCGAATGAATCAGAGTGCTAAAGCTGGATTTGAATATATTGAAGTCTCATTAAGTATTAAAAATCCAAGTAATCGTGCGATGACGTACTATCCCTTTCATTTTGAGTTAGAGTGTAGTTCAAGTCCTAATCGGGTAAAATCAGCTATGGGAATATCTGAAGTAGAAACATTAGGAATAACCGAGTTAGCTAGCGGAGGAATGGTGACGGGCACCTTACTATTTGAAGTTCCTAAAGGAGCGACGGATTTAAAGCTTTATTATCAGGAACCCTCATTATTTACAAAACAAATGCTTGAAATCAATTTAATGGAAACAAGTAACCAGTCCCTACCGCTACAATCTGAAGTCGTATTAAGTGAACAATGGAAGTCAGTGGACGAACTCAATAACAGACAACTCAAAGTTTTAGAAACAGAGTTAATAAAAGAAACTAAATACACGCAAGCTAAAGAACATCATCAATTTGTTGCTGTTCGTGTTGAGTTGACAAATCACTCGGCTGAAAATCAAGAATATACCGCTTTTGATTTTAAATTAATGAATGAGCAAGGTCGTTTAACGATGCCAAGTCTTTTATTAATTGATAATCAATCCGAGTTAACGAGTGGCACCTTAGCACCACAAGAAAGTGTCACAGGTTACTTATTATTTGAAGATTCCGATTTATATACGACTTTTTACTTACTTTATTCACCTGATAATTGGAAAGATTCTGAGTGCATCATTCAACCGTTACAGTAATTTATGGGAATATTGAAAAATTTTTACATTTTATTTGAAAAACAGTGTATAATATTCTTAATTTAACAAAAAAGAAAAGTTAAAATGCTTTAGGCTGATGAGTGAATTATCTTAGATCTAGATGGCACACTTTAGCGTCTCAAAAGAGTGGGATCGATTCTTAGAACGAGGCCATTTAATTTTTTAAGCTGATGTAAAAATGTTGAAGATGATAGGTTATATAAGCAGATGGCTATCGCTATTCCTAAATGAATTGACATAGCAACAAGTGAACTGAATGACTGAAACCTATTTTAAACGTACCATTCAAACGGTATCGGTTATTAATCGTAAATGATGGTCAAGTGGGTTATATGGAAAGCTTTTTAGATAACGATCAGTGGAGTCATGCAAAGCTAGTATTCAAGGACTTGATACAGTGTATCATAATCATTGAACGTCATGATTTGAAGGCTCATATAGGTAGGGAAGTCATTCTAAGACTTCAAATCAGCTAAAGCAACTTATTGATCTTTCTTTTTTTGCAAAGGATGAATTTGAAGACGTTGATCTTCAAATAGAGTCCTATCACCATGACGTGAGTGAGTAGGTGAGTGAATGCTAACGTTCGTTGGGGAAAGACGATCGTTAGAAATAAAGGAGTAAAGGGGTAGTGAGTATGAGTCAAGGGCTTTTTGAAACATTAATTAAAGAAGAACAACAACCATTTTCAGGATGGGATTTTAGTTACTTAGAAGACAGTGGTCGAATGGTAGAGTTTCCTTTAAAGTGGAAATTTTCAAATGTTTTAAAGCCATATCTTGAAAATTGTCACCGATTATTAGATATGGGCACAGGTGGCGGTGAATATTTAAGTTCATTCGCACCACTTCCAGCGGTGACCTTTGCAACAGAAGGGTATGAACCTAATGTAACGATTGCTGCTGAGCGTTTAGCACCACTTGGAGTAACTGTCGTTCCAATTGAATCAGATGATCATTTACCATTTGAAGAGGATTCGTTTGATGTCATCATGAATAAGCATGAATCGTTTAACGCAGATGAAGTGGCACGTCTTTTATCAGAAGATGGTTACTTCATTACTCAACAAGTCGGTGGTTTAAGTGACTGTGAGTTGAACATCTGGTTAAATGCAGAACCCAGTCACTTTTCCAATTGGAGTTTACGTTGTGCTGTGAACCGTTTAAAAGAAGCAGGATTAACGATTTTAAAGGCAACGGATGATGTCTCATTTACACGTTTTTATGATGTGGGAGCCATTGTTTATTATTTAAAAGCGATCAGTTGGCAAATCCCTGATTTTTCAGTGGAAAAATACTTTGATCGTTTAGAAGCCATCCAAGCTGTTATTGATCAACAAGGGTATATTGATTTTACACGCCATCGTTTTTTAATTGTGGCACAGAAAACAAACAAGATGAATTAAATTGACAAGACTAGTCGTGATCCGGCATGCAATCGGTAGTTCATTCGATTCATGCTGGATTTTATGATCTTTTTTTGACTCTTTATGAACTGCCTTCTTTTATACGGTTCTCAATTTTTAAAATCTCGTGTTAATCATTTGAAATCTGTCTTTAATAAAGTTCATGGGGATCCATTCCATTATGATAATAATTATCTACGAATTCTTTTGTTTTTTTATCCATAAAGCTAATGTAGAGGTTTCCAGTTTCATCAAAGCACATTTCATCAATGGTGACTTGATAAGTTTTAGCCACTTCTTGTGCTCTAGCTAATCGTTCACTGCTTTGAGTAATCACATAAATCTGTTTAAAGTTATCGGCTGAAATAATTTTCCAGCCAAGTGCATGTAAGATATCTAAGATATTCAATTTCATCACCTCGAATACCTTATTATAGGAGAAAAAGTTCTTAGTTAAACAAAAAAAACACCTCTTCGGAGGTGTTTTAAATTATTCTTGTTCTAAGTTTGCAACGTATGATTCACGATCAATAGGAGAGAATCCAACGATTTGATCACAATGAAGGGTTAATTCATCAAAACTTAGTGTGTGTCCCGCTGCATAAGTGACGATAGCCTCTTTGACACAAATCATGCTACCATCACCGATAAATTCGACGTCCTCTTCACGCATGTTTTTAATCACTTCATCTTTTGCTGCCGAGATGATTCCTGCCATTGTTTCATCTAGTTGATCTCCAGCGTAATATAAACGTCCCATGACATGGCCAAAGTTAGTGATTAAAATAACATATCCATCACCAGAGTTAGCCATGGCAGATAATAAATTTAAATTTAAATACTTAGAAGACATTTGCTTCATAATAACACATCCTTATCTGAAATACCTTATCCATTTTAACATGAGAAAAAATTCACGACTACAATAATTTATCGAATTTTAAGAATAACAGTGATGAATGATTTCCGATGACACCTAATATTTCAGTTCGTACCCTTATTTTAAATGATAAAATCCGGAGTTCACTCAACTTTTATTCGATAAAAAGCGGATTACTTTTTATATTTCATGTATAATTATCGTAAAAGTTGTCAGATAAAAATAGAGGTGAATATAATGGACTTTTTTAAACACTATCCTCGTAAAAAGATTGACTTAGCAACTATTGAGGAACATTACAAGCTAGGTAACTATCAAGAGTTATATCATTTTATACAAGAGGCACTAAAAACAGGAGTCATCATCCCAATCAAAAGTAGTGGGAGTAATGGGAAAAAACCAGCATTGTATAAAACTTACCGAATTCAAGTCACGATAGAAAATGAAGCAACTCTTCGTGAGGAGTTACTCTATTTAATTCATCCCAAACTAAAAAATGATTATTACCTGACTCATTTAACGCAATATAGCAACGATCGTGAAGCCATATTGAAGCTCAGTTCTTTTTTTCAAACGAAATCATCTGATTTAGAACATCCCACTGCAATCAATGAACGCAGTTTTCAGATTTGGCAACAAGAGAAGTTTCTCTTAGAAGAAGGAAACAGACTTTTAAAAAATGTTGGCCTATCAATGACTGATTTAAACGTTTATGAAACAGCAGAACCCCTGGCGTATTTTAGTGCTTGTAAAGAGACGCCTCAAAATATTTTAATTATTGAAAATAAAGATACGTTTTATAGTTTGCGTAAATATTTAATTGAGGGGCATAAAGAGATTCTCGGGTGTCGAATCAGTACCTTAATTTATGGAGGCGGTAAAAAGGGCGTTAAAGGATTTCAACATTTTCACGCGAGCGTTGAACCGTATTTATTGCACCAAGACAATCGATTTTACTATTTTGGAGATTTAGATTATGAAGGAATCATTATCTATGAAAGTTTATGCGCCCATTTTTACTGTGAGCCATTGGTGTCAGCATATGAGGCGATGCTTCAAAAAGCAGCCAATCTTCCATTACCAAAGACGAAAGAAAAACAAAACCGTCACGAACAAGGCGTTTTCTTTAGCTATTTTAATGAGGTGTCAGCCATGAAAGCCATTTTAGAGAATGAGTATTATATTCCACAAGAAATATTGACGATGGAAGATTTTTAGGAGGAAGGACATGCAGTACGATTTTTTACGACACTTTCAAATGCGTATGAAAAAAGTGGGTGCCTATGCGGTCTTGTTTAAGAACAGTTTAGCCAAAACGACATGGAAAAGTTATGGGTTTGATGAATCTTATGAACAAGTCAACCTCATGTTTTCAGTCTTACTTTATATTATGGAGTGCTCACTCAAAGAAGAGGTGTGCACGATGGATGACATTGCGAATTTCATTGATCAACTTAACATGCAAGCTTATCAGAAGTCACTGTCCTATGAACAAGCAAAAGAGCTGGCTATTTTTATTGTTGATGTAGCCCTTTGTAATGAAGGACGTCCGATGTACTTTGAGAGTTATAATTACGAAGAAAGCCAGTATGAGTCCATTTATATCAGCTTCGTCGGAAACAAAGTGGTTTACATCGATCAAGAATTGAAACGAACGTCGTATTACTTAACCGATGAAGGCTATGAACTGATGTTATCCACCCTTGAAGTCGACAGTCATTTACAATTAACGATTCAAGAGATGATCTTTAAACTGCACTTAGAGAAGGCAACGTACGATAAAGCGGTGGATGATGTCAAAAATATCTTTAATTTATTGCGCATTCAATTTCAAAAAATTGAGGGAGCCATGCGAAAAATCCGTCAAAATGCCTTGCTATATTCAGTGGATGACTATAAAGAAGTTGTTGAACAAAATTTAAGCATTATTGAAGAAACCAAAGAGAAATTTTTAGGCTATCGCGAGAATATTAAACGTCGAATGCAAGAACTAGAAGAAAAAGATATTACGATTCAAAAGCTTGCAGAAGATGAACGTGAAAACTTAGGGCATTTAAAAACGATTGAAAGTTATTTAAATCAAGCCCTTGATGAACATCAGCGAATTTTAAACTTACATTTTGATTTGAAAAGTTTGTATACCAAAGAACTTGAAGGTTTGACGCAAATGGGGATGATTCAACGATTTAACTTACGCACTGAACTTTATGAAGAAGTATTAAAACAACCACATACCTTGGATTTTATGGATTATTTCTTACGCCCGTTATTTATGAAACCATTAGAAAAGACGTACAACCTTAATAAAAGTATTGAGTTACAACGCCCGATTTCAAAAAAGAAAAAAGAAGAAGAGTTTTTTACCACAATTGAAGAAGAATCAATGGAAACCTTTATCCTTGAACAAAAGCAGCAACGACTTCAGCGTTATCGGGATAGTCTAACCCTTTTACTGTCATTTGTTTTTAAAACGGGAAGTATTGAACTAAATGAGATCCAGCGACAACTGAATGACTCTCAATTACAACAGCTTATTCCAACCGTTGAAATTTTTAAAGAAATTATGATTGAATTATTGCAAGCGAAAGAACTCGATATCCAACGCTTAAAACAAGAACGTTCCGAAAATATTAGTGAACAAACCTTTGAATTTCAGCTGAGCACTTGTTTGCTTGATGTACTGGAAGCACAATTTCCATTAAAACGAATTGAAACGCTGACGGTCACTCGAACAGAAACAAAAAAAGTGGTGACATTTGAGCACGTTCAAGATGAAGAAGGGCGTAAAAAGACGATTAAATGTTCTAACATTAAATTAGAGGTGAAGTAACATGAGTTATCAAATAGAAGAAGTAAAACTTAGCCAGCAAATCTTTTATCACTTACTTTCACAGCGTGAATTAAATGAGCAACAAGACAAAGCTCTTTATTACGCCTATACTGGAAATGAAACGGTGATGAATTTAGTCAAAAGCCAAGGCGAAATTGCCAATTGTGTCATTGAACGTTATGGAAGTAGCATCTACTTAATTCCAAAAGAGGAAAATGAAGTTCTAGGATTTTCAAAACGTGAACTAAAAAAAGTCCTTTGTAAATCATCGGGAACAGATAAAGATTATTATTTATCTCAATTTGTCATTTTAACCTTACTTGTTGAATTTTATGATGGACAAGGACAAAGTGCAAAAGGGCGAGACTTTATGCGTGTGGGAGAGTTACAAAATATCATTGCCGAGCGTTTAAAAGAAGGCGCAACCTACTATGACGAAGAACAACAACAGCAACTTGGCATTGCCTATAGTAACATGCTAGAAGCCTTTGAAGCGCTACGAAGTGATGATCGAGGTTCAAAACAAAAAACAACAAAAGAAGGATTTTTACATGGAATCTTTAAGTTTTTACAAGAGCAACAACTCATTGAATACATTGAAGCAGATGAAATGATTACAACAACGAAAAAGCTTGATCAACTGATGGATTTTAATTTATTAAATCAAAACAACTATACTCGAGTATTACACGTCCTAAAGGAGGCCGAAAATGAGTCGAATTAATCGTATCCGTATTGTCAACTTAAATTACAATAATAACGCCATTCGAATCGATGATGAATGCTTTGAACTAGTCAATGAAAATACGTTACTTTCTTTACGGAATGGGGGCGGTAAATCGGTGTTAATTCAAATGTTAACCGCTCCGTTTGTTCATAAACGTTACCGTGATACGAGTGATCGTCCATTTGCTAGCTATTTTACGACGAATCAGCCAACGTTTATTTTAGTGGAATGGAGTTTAGATCATGAGGCTGGGTATGTGTTAACGGGAATGATGGTTCGTAAAAATCAAGAGCTGAAAGAGGACGAGGATCATCGTTTTGACCTTGAAATGATTAACTTTATTCATGAATATACGTCAGAAAATGATTACGATATTCAAAACTTCCCGCTACTGATTCAAGAAAGTCAGCGTAAGACGTTAAAAGGGTTTTATGTTTGTCGTCAATTATTTGAGCAATGTAAACAAGATAAACAACTTAAATTTGATTACTATGATATGAATCAACCGTCACGTAGCCGTGCCTACTTCAATAAATTAGAAGAATTTCAAATTTATTATAAAGAATGGGAGTCCATCATCAAAAAGGTCAATTTAAAAGAGTCGGGATTATCTGAATTATTTAAGGATGCAAAAGATGAAAAAGGGCTCACAGAAAAATGGTTTTTAGAAGCGATTGAAAATAAGCTCAATCAGCAGCAAGACCGCATGAAAAACTTTGAAACACTAATAAAAAAATATATCTTACAGTATCAGGCGAACGAAGGGAATTTCAAAAAAAAAGAAGGAATTTTACGTTTTCAAGAAGAAATGCAGCCGATTTTAGAGCTTGAAAAACAGTTGCTCGAGAATGAAACTCAAGTGCATGAGTATGAATGTCAATTGGCTAAATTATATGCCATTTTAGATGTCTTACACCAAGAAACGACACAGGCAAAGGAGCAGCAGAACCAGCAATTAGAGCAGTTAACTCAACAACAACATCGTCTAGCTTATGAACAACAATCCCTTGTCATTTATGATTTAATGGATCAGATAACAACCTTACTTAAGGAAACAGGTGAGCAAGAACATCGGTTAACTCAATTAGAAGAGCGTCAACAAATAACCGTGAGACAACAACACATCTATGAAGCAGCGAATCGTTATCAATCGTATAAGCAAGCGTCAGAAGATGTTCAGCGTTGTGAATCGGAACTTGCCGTTGCGAAAAAAAGTCAAGAAGATTTACTCCCACGTTTACAAAATCTTGGATATAGTTTAAGTTTAGCGTATGAACAGCAAGTCGAACGTGAACAAGCTGACTTAACTCATGTTCGTTGGCAAATAAAAGATGTGATGCAACAACAAAAACACATTCACAAGCAATTAGAGATCAAGCAAGAGGATCGTCAGCAATTTTCCACTCAAATAGGGCGACTTGAGCAAGCTATTTCACAATTTGATCAAGACGAACAACGCTTATCTTCTAAGTATGACGAAGCTATTCAACGAAACTTAGAAGGTTTTTATGCAGCGGGATTGTTAAAGGAGACAATCGACTCGATCAAACATCAGCTTGGAGAACTCAAGAAACAAAAAAAACAAGACTTAGAACAAGAGCTTCACGTAAAAGAGTTGCAGCATAAGGTGAATCGTGATTCAGAAGATGCTAAAGAAGCACTTGGGTCGTTAAAAATGATGATCAACGCCTATCAACAAGAACTACAACAATTAGAAGAGGAATTGAAAGTTCGTCATCGTATTCGTAGTTACATTGCTTGGCCTGAAGAAGCCGTTCTTGATACAGATGGCATGATAGAGGCGCTACACCAAAAGCGCCAAACCGTTGAAGGACGTCTACGTGAGTTTGAACGTGAAATGGATCGTTTACAAAAAGAAAAACAACAACTTCAATCGGGAGAAGTTTTGCCGATTCCTGATGATTTAAAACAACGTCTAGCGGATGAAGGGATTCAATATATCCAAGGAATAGACTGGTTAAAACGAAATCAACGTTCAGCCGAAGAAAATCAACTCCTTATTTCGAAAAATCCATTTTTGCCCTACAGTTTGATTTTAAATGCTACAGAGATGAAGCGATTAAAACGTATTGACCTTCAAATTAAAACGCCATTCCCTGTACCGATGATTCTGAGGGAACAATTAGAACAAGCACCGGCCACAACGTATTTATCTGGTTATTGTCAATTAGATACCCTTCATTTTTATGTTTGGTTTAATGAAGAATTATTAGACGAGCACCGTTTGCAACAATTGTTACTGCTTAAAGAAAAAGAAATTGCCGAGATTCAAGATAAGTGTGCCACACAACGTCTTCATCTTGAACGATATGAGGAGCAAATAGGTGTCTTAAAATATCAAAAGCTATCTGCCACAACATATGATCATGCTAAAAAACAACTCTCTGATTCCTTAACACAACAAGATGAATTACAACAACAACTTCTTCATTTTCAAGCGGAAAAAGAGCGTCTTCGTGGAGAATTAGACGCGATCTTGAAACAGTTAACGACACGTCAAGAACAGATTCACTTTACTCAATTGAAACTTCAAGATTTTGAACAATTTATAATTGCTTATGAGCGTTATGTTCAGTTTCTGAAGGAGTTATTAGACGTCCGTGAGCAATTAAATACAACGTTAAGCGAGATTGATGAGGCGATGCAACAGCAAGCAGAACTTCATGAATCATACGATCGATTAAAAGCCAGTGAGCGTGAAAAAAAAGCGCGTTTATCCCAGTCACAAGCAGTTCTTCAACGCTTTGAGCATTATGAAGAAGGAGAAGAATTACGAAAAGATGTGGAGGATTTATTAGCAGAGTATGAGGCCATTAAAGATCAATTAGATGGGGTGCTACATCGCAGCGAGGAAGACCTCATTTCAGCGAAAAAGCGATTTAACTTTGAAGAAGAGCAACTTCATACACTCATGCAACGTTATGAACTTTCAGATGCTGATTACCAACACATAACCTATGATAAATTTGCGCATGAAGAGGTGTTACATGAGATTGAACGATTGACGCATGAACTTCGTGAACAAGAAAAGGTGATTAATGAGTTAAAGATTTCAGTTGCAAAATATGAAACTGAGAAGAAAAATGCCTATGATTTATTAAAACGTGATTTAGGTGAAACCGAGATTTTAGATAAATCTGAAGTCGTGAAGCGGGATTTCATTATATTGCTGTCACAAAATCGAGCACAAATTAAAACGGTGAAGCAATGTCTTCATACGCTCGAGCAATCATTAGCGTTATACGCCCGTGAGCAATCGAATTTAGTCGAATATAACCAAGAGTTACCTGAAACAGATGTTGTCATTGATTCAAGCTATCGAAGCTATGATGAAAAAGCATGGCAAAAAGAGAGAGGAACATTACTTCGTGATTATAGACAACAACAAAAAATGGTCGAAACATTAAAACATTCAATTAGCGATGAGTTTAATCGAATGAGTCGCCTCCCTCTATTTGAAGAGGATTTCTTTAATCGTCCATTACAGCGATTTGCTGTATGCAAACATGTCCCGCAATCGTTTATCGAGCAGTACGACACGATGCATCAAGTCTTTAACAGCCTAATGAAAAAGTTAGATGTTGATATTGAAATGAGTGAAAAAGAGAAAAGCAATGTCATTCAATTGTTACTTGATTATGTCGGAGAAATTCATAAACAACTCGGTTTAATTGATCAAAATTCAAGTATTCCGATTCGTGGGAAAAACATTAAAATGCTTCGCATCAAGCTACCTGATTGGCAAAGTAATGCCAATGTTTATCACGTGCGAATGAACGACTTTGTCAACTCATTAACGCAACATTGCTTACAACTCATGCAAAATAATGAAAATATCGAAGAGTTTATTGGCCATCAAGTGACAACCAAACAACTTTATGACCAAATTGTTGGAACGTCAAATGTTGAGATTAAATTATATAAAATTGAAGAGCAACGTGAATATCAAATCACATGGGAGCAAGTGGCGAAAAATTCAGGAGGGGAAGGATTCTTATCCGCCTTCGTTATTTTAACAAGTTTACTTTCTTTCATGCGTCGAGACGAAACAGATATCTTCTCAAGCTTTGAAGAAGGAAAAGTTTTACTCATGGATAACCCATTTGCCCAGACGAATGCAGCCCACCTTTTAAAACCACTTATTGAACTCGCAAAGAAAAATAACACCCAGTTAATTTGTTTATCCGGGCTAGGGGGGGACTCCATCTATAGTCGATTTGAAAACATCTATTCCCTAAGTCTCGTTCCATCCAGCTTCAAAAAAGGATGTGAATACTTAAAAAGCCAACACATTAAAGGCGAAGTCGAACCCCACCTGGTGATTCCCTCGCGCGTTTACGTGGAAGATGCAGTACAAGAAGCGTTATTATTTTAACAGTTAATCTTCCTAAAAATGAGAGACCTCAGTTGTATATTCATTATACAACTGAGGTCTTTTAAAAAACAATCAATGGGATTGCTTATTAAATTAAAATTATCTCCAAAGTATGTCATGTTTTTCTATAATTTGTTAAAATAAACTTAGTTTAAATCATGTAAAAAGTGGGATGAGTGTAAAAATGTATAACAAATTAAGTAATCAATCAATGTCTATTGAAGATAAAAAAAGAGAGTATTTAATTAAGACATTATCCAGAACGAAACGTAAAGATTATGAAAATTACATCATTAATCGAATTTATCATAAGTTAAATCGTCTAGATGTCAAACCTGTAACGCAGCAATATGTGAAGCGGTCAGATGGGAGATACGCATTAATTGATTTATATTTTCCACAAATCAATTATGGGATTGAATGTGACGAAAAATACCATCTTGAACATGATGAAGAAGATAGAATTCGAACGTTAAGTATAGAAGAAATGTTAGACTCGGTTGAAGAAACGCAAGGGTTTATTTTAAGGAGAGTCAAAGCATATGAAAGTATTGATTCGATTGAAAATCAAATTAATGACATTGTTCATGAAATTCAGACAATTTTAATTAACCGTCAAATTAAACCTTGGGTTGTGAAGCTCGATGCAGCAGAGGAAAGTATTAAAAAACAAATCATTCGAGTAGAGGATCATTTAGAGTTTGATAAAATTACAATGATTGCACGATGTTTTGGCAAGAACTATAAAGGATATCAAAAAAGTGGAATTCCTCTCGGTGAGGGATACTCTGTTTGGTGTCCTAAGCTTGCAGTAATGGTAGAAGGAAAAGCAGAAGCCGTCGCAAATGGATGGATTAATACGTTATCAAGCGATTGGAACTATATATATGAAGAAAATCATAAAAAAGGCGATATTCGCTATGCAGTAGGTGAAACAAATCAATATCGAATTATATTTGCTAAAAGTAAAAATAATCTAGGACAAAACTATTATCGATTTCTTGGTGTTTTTCAATTTGATAAAAAACATTCAACAAAATCAAAAAACGTCTACGTTCGCGTTGCAACAGAAATTAACTTAACACCATGGCTAAATCATTCACTGTAGAAAAGAACTTTAGGAGGGCAACGATGACTAAAACATTAAATTATTATAATCAGTGTGCTGAGGCATACAATGAAACAACTTTAAATATTGAGTTTGATAGTAAGCGTGAGATGCTGTTAAAATATCTTCAACCGAATGCGCATATTTTAGATTTAGGGTGTGGATCGGGAAGAGATAGTAAAGGGTTCCTTCAAAATGGTTATAAAGTGACTGCCGTAGATGGTTCTAAAGAATTATGCAAAATTGCAAGCAAAAACATCGGGCAAGATGTCATTTGTCAGTTATTTAATGAACTAGATGCTGTTAATGAGTTTGATGGAGTATGGGCATGCGCCTCTTTATTACATTTACCAACTAATGAATTAAAACAGACACTAAAGAGAGTAGAGAAAGCGTTAAAAAAGGATGGCTATTTCTATGCTTCATTCAAATACGGTGATTTTGAAGGTGAGCGTGACGGACGATACTTTAATGACTTTACTGAAGTTTCATTCAGTACCTTACTGAAAGAGTTTCCTAATTTAGAACTTCAAGAAGTAGAAGTCACAACAGATGTGATTCCAGGTCGTGAGAACGTTAGTTGGTTGAACGTGATTATGAAAAAAATAGATTAAGTAAAAAGACACCTCCATTGTTAGACTTCATTGCTAACGTTAGCGGGTGTCTTTTTATTTTGTTGATTTTAAGATGATATTTTTGTGGAAGCCTTCACATGCTTCTTTTTCCTCTTGGCGTTTGTTTAGTAAATCTTGCTCTGTGTATCCAAGTTTATGACCTAATCCGAATAAGACTTCCATGACATCGATTAGTTCTTCTAGTTTTTTAACTAGATCATCAAAGGAACCAGGCGGATTTTATTAACTGTATAGCCTGGAATAAAACGGCTCAAACCATTGATAGGTATGTCCTAAACGAAAGATGATTGGGATAGAGGGGCGATTACAAGTCAGAAATTATGAGAATAGGTCCCCTGCGCTAAGTAGCGAAGCTCTTAGCCATCCTCAATTGGTAGGGAATAAAGCGGGAGTGCGCCAGTATATCTCAGAGGTTTTAGTTAATAAATTTACATTCTTAGAATCTAAAAAGAGTAGTACGCTCCCTGAACCAGTAGAGCCTTTTAATAACCAGGACTATCCTGCTACACAGAGCCATATCAATCCTTTTGATCCAAACTTCTCAAATCCTAATTACAACAGTCCATTCGCAACCGCTACAACTATGGCTGGGAGTCTAAATGGAACGATGAATCCGATTTCCGTAAGTGACGATGATTTACCTTTTTAAGATAAAAGTGATTTGTATATAAAATTGGTAAGATTTGAGATATAATAATTGTAAAAAAAGATTTTATAACCATTTTTTTGTTAAGGAGATGTAGGAATGGAGAAATTAATATTTAAAAATACGATTGATGATTTTGTAGATGCTTACTTACTTGTATCCAAAAAAAATATCCTTGCTAATCTATCTACGTACATTTTCCCTAGGATTGGGTATCCAATTATCTGTTTTTTCGTCATTTTATTATTGGCTAATAAATCTCTTTTTAACGTGTGCACTTTTTATACTATCATCATGATTAATAGATTGACACTAATGATTTTATCCTCACAAATAGTCTATATAGAAACAGATAAGTATTCTACAATCCAGATAATAAATGGAAATGATTAATGTTATTGACTGATTAAGGAATTCTATAGTCCAGTTAGAAAAATTCTTTGAAGAAAACTTATCTGGACTTATATACCTATTTTTGACTATATTTATGATTTACTTTTATATGTTATAATAACTCTATCTTTTTATCTTTTAGGAGGTGATTTTTTTGAATGTCTTAGATACCTTCAATTTTATTTCGACTTGCTCCTTGCGAAGAAACTCAAAGTCAGCTATGCTTTGTTTGGAGCCTAATCGATTAATTAAATAGCTGAAATATAAACATGATTCGGCTCTGTAACACATGCTTTCTGAGAATTCTTCGCTTTACGACTTAAATTTTTAATCGTAAAGGAGTAAGAAAATGAGGTATGTAAAAGCACAAGATGTGTTACCGAAAGATCTTTTAAAACTGATTCAAGAATATGTGGATGGCGAATATCTTTATGTTCCTAGAAAAAATGGGAATCAAAAATCTTGGGGCGAGAAAAGTGGAATAAAACATACGCTTCAACTGAGGAATCAAGATATTTATCAAAGATATATAAATGGAATAACGATTCCTATTCTAGCGCAAGAATATTATTTATCAGAAAAAAGTATTCGACGAATTATTAATGAACAAAAACGTAAATGCTCATAATTAATATAGAATTATTTATTGGATTGCCACCAGTTTTTTATCCATGTTAAACTGATAATAAATCCAATATCAAGAGATGATTATATTGGACATAATCATCTTTTTTATAGAAACAAATAGAAAGGAGATTCTTGTCATGAATGCATTCTTAAAGAAAGAAGAATTTAATTATATTAATAAACGTCTACAAGACTTAAGCAGTGCGCTTCGTAATTGCAACGATTACAATACTCGCGATGCTAGCCGTGACTATATTCAAGATAAAATTCTCAGCCACCTAAGTCATTTATCATCAGAGGAGAAACTGTTACTAGATATTAAAGATTTAAAGGATTCAAAACAGATTAATAAATTTTTAGAAGAACTTGAAAATTACGTTTATGGTATGCAACCTGTATCAAATGCAGAAATTAGTAAACTCTTTAAAAAAGAGAAAAAATTAAAATTACCTCCTGCAGAGGCTCAAGACACCCCCTTAGTGTATCTTGGCTGGTTTGATCAGGCTACAAAAAAATTATTTGTTATCTATCCATTAAACGGCAAGTTACTCGGTATGTCTTGTCGTTTAACTGAAGCAAAAGTTAAACAAACGAATATTTGTGCTCTTTGTAATCACATAGGACCTAAAAATGAAGTAGCTTTCGTTTCTCCAATCTGTAAACGAAAAGATACTTATCGCTCAATCGGTTTTTATATGTGTTTAGATAGTAATAAGTGCAATGAACGCATCACTTCAACAAAGAAACTTGAAAGTATTTTAAAAGACGTTAATAATATTAAATCTTAATCTTCTAAAACATCGCTTTTCTATAAGATAAAACCCCATTCTAAAAAAGATGGGGTTTTATCTTATATTCTATTATTTTTTCCACTGCCACCCGGCACCCTGTGCACCAATTTTAAAATGAGCTTTTACAATTTCAAGATCAAGTTTCGTATAAAATCCTAGTCCTGCTTTCGCTATGACTGTATTCCCCTCTAAATTGAAAAAGAATTTTTGTTGATTCAAAGAAGTAGGAGCTAAAAGTGCTGCTTCCATTCCTTTTTAAAACCAATCTAGCATGGGTTTATCTGTTTTACATAGACTTTCCATTGGTTTATTTTTATGCGGGCCCCCTTGTGTCTCGCCATAACCAAGTGCAATCACACAACATAACTTTTCACCTACAATCGCAATATATTTTTTTAACATTATAAAATGAACCGTAGTGTGCCATAAAACTATCAAAAGCATTTGGTTCATCTAAACATAACTGCATATGTAATCCACTTTTTTGATTACACTCTTCAATATAAGTTAATAATTCATTAGCAACCGATTCTTCAATCTTCTTATCTAAATAGCGACGTACTGAATGACTTTTTTCCATTGCTTCAAAAATATCCAGAGGTTGTAAGATAAAGTGTGTAAACTCTTAGAACAGTTACCATTTCCCTAGCAGTTGAGGATTAGATTATCTACGATAATCGCCAGGTGACCCATAATAAGTTAACTATTTTCGAAGGAGTTTATCATTTATGGCAAGAAAATCTGCAACGAAGCAATTATTAATCTTATATCCAGATCGTTTAACACCCTATTTATAATTTTAAAAAAATAGTTTACACACTTAACTTGACAAGGTCCAAAAAACAATTTGAAGAAAGATTAGATTCACTATTACTATTAAAAGCCTTATTAATTCAGGATAATGAATTTGATGAAGAGGTACAAAAAGAGTACCAAAAAGCATGGGATAGGGCATTTGAATTATTATAAGAATAATGGAAAATAAAAGGCAGTCAAGTAGCATTTGCTACCTAACTGCCTTTTTCTTATTTAAGAATTTTTGAAATCATTAAAAGCTTGGTAGCAGGTTCATGGGATGAAAACACAAATCGAAGTATAATTATTATTGTAACGATGACCAAGCGTTGCAAAATCTCCTCCATTTACTCATCACTATTTTTTAAAATTCAACAAAGTCTCTTATATTTTTCTTTTATGCCGTTCAAATGAATGGCTTTTTTTATAACGATCAATGTGAAAGGGGAAGTGAAAATGGAAAACAAATTAAGAGGAAATTGTGACTTGGCTTACAGTGCAAGAGAGGGATTACCTGATGAAGTCAAAAGATTGTATGGGGTGATGGGTCACCTGCCATTTACGGAGTAAATGTATCCTCAACTAGTAGGGAATGGTGGTGGCAGGTGCCTTGATATTTAGTTGCTATTTAAGAGAAGGCGATTATAGTAGTGGGATATTATTATTTGTAAATGTAGAATATATCTTAGTACATAGAAATTGATAAAAGCCTCAATGGTTGCAAGGCAACTATTGGGGCTTTTATCATCATCTAAGATAGAGAACTAGTAAAAGTGATTTAATTCAATCACTATTGCCTTTATAGATCAATTGTTGTTAATTTTTGGATATACGTGTAAAATATGATTAATAATAGATAATTCGCTTGCTATGGAGTTCACTCCAGTGTTTATAATACAGAAGTAAATGATAGGAAGTGAAACAGATGAACTCAAAACAAGTATCAGAAATGTTCAATCTTTCGATTGATACCTTACGCTATTATGAAAAAGTTGGCGTCATTCCAGCAGTTACACGAAATAAACAAGGATATCGTGACTATCAGACGAGCGATTTAAACTGGATTTTTCTTGTCAAAACTTTGAGAAAGGCTGGAATGACAATTGATTCTTTACAAGAGTTTGCTCGTCTTGCAAAAGAGCATGAGGCGGATAACCCTGACGTAGAGAAAAAACAAAAACAGATTTTAATTGATCAGCTTGAACAAGTAGAAAAAAAACTAGCTGAAATTCAAGAAGCTCGTGATTTACTTGCTTATAAAATCGAGACTTATGATGAGCATCTTGCAAAATTTAAAAATGGTAAGATATTAGAAGAAGATATTGAAAAATTATGGGAATTAAGAAAAAATTAGTTGCTATAGAGTTTACTTCATAGTCTATAGTAATACTTGTAAATTTGATTGAAACAAATTACAGGAGGCGAATAAATGATGAAAACAGTAAAATTAAATAATGGGGTAGATGTTCCAATTTTAGGTTTCGGTGTATTCCAAATTGAACCAGAACATACGGCACAAGCAGTTAAAGATGCGATTAAAGCAGGTTACCGTCATATCGATACAGCGCAAAGCTATATGAATGAACGTGAAGTGGGTATCGGGATTAAAGAATCTAATGTGGCTCGTGAAGAGTTGTTTATTACAACAAAAATTTGGATTCAAAATATTAGCTACGAAGGGGTTATGAAATCATTCACAGCATCACTTGAAGCATTAGACACTGACTATGTTGATTTACTATTACTTCATCAACCATATAACGATGTTTACGGTGCGTGGCGTGCAATGGAAGAATTGTATAAAGCAGGAAAAATCCGTGCTATCGGTATTTCAAACTTCGCAGTTGATCGTGCAGTTGACTTAGCTGTTTTTAATGAAGTAACACCTGCTATTAATCAGATTGAAATCAATCCATTTCAACAACAAACAGAAATAATTGCTGCTTTACGTGAAGAAGGAATTGCACCACAAGCTTGGGCACCATTTGCTGAGGGACAAAATGGAATCTTTACAAACCCTGTTCTGACAAAAATCGGTGAAAAGTATGGAAAATCAGTTGCACAAGTTATCCTTCGTTGGTTAGTTGAACAAGATGTCATAGTATTAGCAAAAACAGTTAAACCAGAACGTATGGCTGAAAATATCAATGTATTTGACTTTGAATTAACAGATGAAGATAAAACTGCAATCGCAACATTAAACGTTGGTTCAAGCCAGTTCTTCTCACATTCAGATCCAGTTATGATCAAACAATTAGCAAGCTATAAAATTTAAGTTATTTAATAGATATTCATTAATATAAAGTAAACAAAAATCAATGACTTAATTTGTGATAACTAATTGTCTGATTTAAATTGATAACGTAGGAAAAGAAAAAACCATTATCCCAAATCACATTTAATCTGAACTCAGATAATGGTTTTTGTTTTATCAATTCCCTGTAAAATTTCCGGATGTGAATATTATCGTGGAGATGGGTCAGTACCCATCCCAAATGTTTTAGGTGATTGCCGTAGCGGGATGTATTGAGAATAAAAAGACATAAAAAAACAACTGATGGGGGCAATCAGTTGTTTGATGAAAGGGAATTTATAATATAAGGAGTTTTTGGAATAGCAAGTCTTAAACTTACCATTATGTTATGGAATATATTTCTGCTTTTATTCAAAAGCAGGAGATTTAAAGATAAATCATGTGTTTTAAAAAACTAGAGTGCCTTATGTCACAACAGGTATTTTCATAATCATGTGTAATCCCGCTACCATGCCTGATGAAACTTCAATGCTTCCAAATAACAATAAGTAAATGGATAGGCTAATCATGTTCACACATCATTAGCCTTTTCTTATCGTATTTTTCATTCTAAAACAAAGTCATCACTAAACATTCAATCCACCAGTGCCACCATCCTAACGTATGGTTAGGGTGTGGGGCTTGATGTTTAGCTGTTTTTGTTTAATAGAGGAGACTGCATAGTAGCGGGAGATTTTTCGTTGTGAATAAAGAATAAAGCTTAGTACCTAGAAATTGATAAAAGCCTCAACGGTTGCAAGGCAACTATTGAGGCTTTTATCATCATCAACAGAACTATGAATATAAGGAACGTAAATAACGGTTCAGTATTGAAGAAACTGAACTATTATTTACTCCCGCCACTAAATAGTATCTTCTTATTAATAAAGAGATTGATATAAAAAGAAAAATAGGAAAATCAAAACGACATGAATTCATGTGGTTTTGGTATCCATGATCTTTTGTAATAGATTTAAAACATGCTAGAAATAAACATGGAATATTCGGCTACCATGAAGCATTCTAACTACATTTATCCCTAATAACAGTATCACTAAATATCAATCCACTCATGCCTACATCCAAGTGGATGTGTTATTTAGTTTTATATTTAATCTGAAAAACTCATCGTAGCGGGATTTTAAAGTGCCGCCTGTAACGGCAGTTATCCTAATAACCACAAGCCTCCCGCTACAAGAATTTATCTAATTGCATTTCACCTAAAGAAACACAATAAGACATGGATAGGCGAATCATGTTCATCACATCATTCGCCTTTTCTTATTGGATGTTTTATTACAAACAAAGATGATCACTAAGCATCAATCCCTTTTTACGCCCCCATCCTATTGATGTGGGGCAGTGAGGGCTTGATGTTTAGTTGCCTACTTAACAAAGATAATTCCTAGTAGCGGGATTACGATACTTAGATATAACCTTAGTACAAAGAGGACCTTCCATCCCAAACGGTTGCAAGGCAACGATTGAGGATGGAAGATCATCGTATATTCTTTATTTAACAGGGGCTATTATTTATCAAATTAATCTTCTCATACAAGAAAGCATCCTAGTCGTTAGGGGATAAGAAAACCCAAACGACAGGACTGTGGTTTGGGTATCCTTATGTTTTGAGACAGGGTATAAAAGAGAAGTTTGAATAACTAATGCCATCCCGCTACCATGCAGCATTTAAAGTTCATTGTTCACTAGTATCAACAGTAAAAGGATAGGTGAATCATGCTCACACATCATTCACCTTTTCATATTAGAATTTTAGCACTAAAACTATGGTTCTTACTAACCATCAATCCTCCGAGTTTCCTACATACTGACGTATGTTAGGCGTGGAGTCTTGTGATGGTTAGTTTTTTCATTTAATAAAAAGAATTTCAAAGTAGCGGGAAATATCCACGTATAAAACTAGGACTAGAAAAGTTAAACGGTATTTTTTGCATATCGTGTCATGATATGCAATAGGCAACGATAGAACAGTTGCTGTTAATTTATCAAAAAAGCCTAGCTAATGACAGCTAGGCTTTTTCTTTCAGTTTTCAGAAATAAAAAAAGAAGAACAGTTGACTAGGCTGTTCTTCAACAAACAAAACAAACTAACTAAAAGAGAAATAACAATAAGGGTTATAACTTTTTAATTCGTTACATAAATAGTATATCACAATTCATTCGTAGTTACCATATAAAATTATATAATAAAGCATGGATAGTCTTATTCTAGTATGACGATAGTGTATTTTTATTACAGGGGAATTTCATGGTAGAGATGGGGTGTTTCGGTTAGCATCCACGTTCATATACATGTTACAAGTGATTTTCAAGATATATGATATTAAAAAATTATATATGCCATAAATCAAAAGATATGTAATAAAGCTTATAAGAATTAGAGAAACATTTAATTCAATAGAGATGTGATTTAGCATAAGAGATGGTGAACCGTATCACAAGTAAGTGCGAACTTTACCAAAATTGGATATATAAATGAAAGGTAGGTCTGCTTTAATTCTGCAATGAAACTCACAAAAATCTAAAATTTGAATTTTTGTAGGTTATTGTAGTTTTATTCATAGGTTCTTCGTTTTTCACCTATTTCAGCAAATTAGAATTTGTTTTTTCTAATCTATAGTATTGAAAGAAATTGTAAAACATTCCACAAATATATTTTTTATATTCATTTCAGATTTAGGTTAAAGTTAGTAGTTATTCTTTTGTGTATATAAGTTATTTGAAGTAATAAAGTTTCAATTGAATTTGGATAAATATGAATATAAAAGTATTGAAAAAAAATAAAAGTTTATATATAATGTAATTATACTAAAATATAAACATGAAAAATATAAATGTAAAGGAGATGTAAATATGCGCAAAGAGGTAGTTTTTAACTAAACTAACTGAATAAGGATTATTTTAAAAAGTATATGAAAAAAATCTTGGATAACTCAAGGTTTATTTGTGGTAGAAACAATTATTAATAATATTGATATTACCATGTCTATTTGTGTACTCTAAAAATAATCAGTATTATAATGAGCATATTACATCTTTATTTGAAGAATAGGAAAACTGTGTTCTAAACACGGTATTTTTATGCCTATTTTTACTATATTTATAGATATGATATAAGACTTTAATTTGCATAGCTTAATCATAAGTTATATAAATTAAAGTTGTATATTTCATGTTTATATTTAGGTTATATAATTATGAGGCTGTAAGTGAATTATGTTCACTTACAGCTTTTTTTATTTAAGGAGATTATTTTGATGATTTATATATTTAAATATGAAGATTATGAAAAACAAATAAATTTTTTTAAAAATACTAGGATGGTGATTATTAATGGTTAATAAACTTTCAGCATATAAAACTTATTTATTATTTTCAGCTATTACAGCAATGTGTTTTTCACTAGTAGCTACAGTTATGATAGTGTATCACATTGAAACGGTGCATTTAAATCCACTTCAGCTTATACTTGTTGGAACTACTTTAGAAGTAGCATGCTTTATATTTGAAATTCCTACAGGAATAGTTGCAGATGTGTACAGTCGTAAACTATCTATTGTTATTGGTGTAGTTTTAACAGGAGTGGGATTTATTTTAGAAGGTTCTATTTCTAGTTTCGTTTTCGTACTTGTAGCACAGATTGTATGGGGATTAGGTTCTACTTTTATTAGTGGATCTGTTGAAGCTTGGATTGCGGAAGAAGAGAAAGATAAAGATTTGGATAAAATTTATATAAAGGGAGCACAAGCAGGACAGATAGGATCGGTTATTGGAATAGTACTAAGCACTGTAATAGCTAATTTATCTGTAAGACTACCTATTATAGTTAGTGGAGTCTTATTTATAATTCTTGCATTATTTTTATGGTTATATATGCCAGAAAATAATTTTAAATCATCTGCTCCAGAGGATTTAAATACTTTTAAAAAGATGGGATATACCTTTAAATCTGGTCTTAAATTTATAAAAAATAAACCTATAATTATAATTTTGCTTTCAGTAACTTTATTTTATGGATTATCCAGTGAAGGTTATGATAGACTTTCTAATATGCATTTTTTACAAGATACTATGCTTCCTAAACTTGGAAACCTTAAACCAGTGACTTGGTTCGGAATTTTTGGAATTGCAGGAATGATATTGAGTGCTATAGTAATGCATTTTATGGAAAAGAAGCTTAAGGATGATGATAAGAATAAAAATGGAAAGCTGTTATTATGTATAAATATATTTTATATATCATTTATGTTCATATTTGCTATTACAAAAAGATTTAACTTAATGCTAATAGCTTATTTAGCGACAAGTACCTTTAGAACTATAAATGAACCTATATTTAGTGCATGGCTTAATGGACATATAGATGACAAGGCCAGATCTACTGTACTTTCTATAAATGGACAAATAAATTCCTTAGGTCAAATTTTAGGTGGACCAATTATAGGAATCATAGCTACAAATATTTCAGTGAGTATGGGTATAGCATGTACTTCGTTATTAGTAACACCGGTATTAGTGTTATATATTGTTGCTATGATAATGGATAAAAAGGTGGTTGATAGAGTTGGAGGTATTGATTATGAAGAAAATAATTAATATAGGAATCGTAGCACACGTGGATGCAGGAAAAACAACTATAACAGAAAACTTATTATATTATAGTGGAGCTATAAAATCAGTTGGAAGAGTTGATTTAGGCAATACACAGACGGATTCTATGGAGCTTGAGCGTAAGAGAGGGATTACCATTAAATCATCAACCATATCTTTTAATTGGAATAATGTCAAGGTTAATATTGTTGATACTCCAGGACATGTGGATTTTATTTCGGAAGTTGAACGTTCATTAAGTGTTTTAGATGGAGCGATACTAGTTATATCAGGAGTAGAGGGTATTCAGTCACAAACAAGAATATTATTTGAGACATTAAAGGAGTTAAACATTCCAACAATAATTTTTGTAAATAAGCTAGATAGAATTGGGGCAAATTTCAATAAAGTATTTGAAGATATAAAGAAGAATATGTCCAATAAAGTAGTTAGATTACAAGAAGTATATGATGTAGGAAGCAAAGCTGTTTATATAAAAAAACTATTTGATACATGCATGATAAATGATGATGCTATTGATGTTTTATCAGACTTAGACGAAGCATTTTTAGAAAGATATATTGGTGGAATAGAACCTGATAAAGAAGAAATACAAGAAAAGCTTTCATTATATGCAAGTGAAGGAAGTCTATATCCAGTATTTTGTGGTGCGGCAGCAATTGGACTTGGAGTTGAAGACTTATTAGATGGAATTTGTAGTTATTTTCCATTTGCAGGTGATGATTGTGAAAGTGATTTATCTGGAGTAGTATTTAAAATCGAAAGAACAAGTAAAAATGAAAAGAAGGTTTATGTAAGATTATTTGGAGGAAAAATATCTGTAAGAGATAAAATTCAAGTACCTAATAAGGAGATAGCAGAAAAAGTAAAGAAAATTAATAGGTTAGAAAATGGGGGAGTTGTTGAAGCACAGAGGATAGAAGCAGGGGATATAGGTATTTTATATGGACTTACAAGTTTCCAAGTGGGAGATGTTATTGGAATTTCAAATGATAAAATTAAAAATATATCTATAGCTAAACCAGCATTAAAAACAACAATTTCTGCAATTGATAAAGAAAAAAATCCAGAGCTATTTAAAGCATTAACATTACTTGCAGAGGAAGATCCACTACTAGAATTAGAGATGAATGACATAGATAAAGAAATTTATGTCAACTTATTCGGTGAAGTTCAAATGGAAATACTAAGTTCCATGTTAGATGATTTATATGGAATAAAAGTAGAGTTTTCGAATATTGAGACTATCTATAAGGAAACACCTAAAGGTTTTGGAGCGTCAATAATGCATATGCAGGAAGACTTAAATCCATTTTGGGCGACAGTAGGCTTAGAAATAGAACCAGCAGGGAGAGGCGAAGGTCTTAGGTATATTTCTAATGTTTCAGTAGGGTCATTGCCAAAATCTTTTCAAAATGCAATTGAAGAAGCAGTTATTAAGACAAGTAAACAAGGATTATTTGGATGGGAGGTTACAGATGTAAAAGTCACTCTTAGCTGTGGTGAATTTTTTAGTCCAGCCAGCACTCCAGCAGATTTTAGAAATGTGACACCTATGGTATTCATGGAAGCATTATATAAAGCACAAACTGTTTTATTAGAGCCATTACATGAGTTTGAGTTAAAGATTCCTCAAAATGCTTTAAGCAAAGCGGTATGGGATTTAGAAACTATGAGGGCAACCTTTGATAATCCTATTGTTATAGGGGATGAATTCTCAATAAAGGGATTAATTCCAGTAGAAAATTCAAAAGAATATAAAATGAAAATAGCTTCATATACAGAAGGTAGAGGAATGTTTGTGACAAAATTTTATGGGTATAAGGAAGCTTCAGCTGAATTTTCAAAAGCACGCAAAAAAACAACGTATGATCCATTGAATAAAAAAGAGTATTTGCTTCATAAACTAAACGCAATTAGAGATTAAATTTAAATAGATAAGTTAAATTTTTATATGTAGGATTTAAATATAAGACATTCAAAGCCTAAAAGTAAAGGAAGGGTCGTCTGAAGAAGATGAAGACCCTTCCTTTTTTCATGTTACTATGCTTAATTGTAAGTGCTTGAAATTTGTAATATAATGTAAATAAAGTTTTTAATAATAAGGGGACGGCACAAATGAAAATCGACTTTAAAATAACAAAAGATGACTATATAAGCTTCAATTTACATCATTTAGAAAACTCGAAATCACAGAAAAGTACATTTAACATACTTAGATATGCTGTACCCATAATACTTTCTATACCAATCTACTTTACAGGAACGGGGATATTTAATCAACCGAGTATATATTGGATTATAGTAGCGATAGTTTTTTTAGTCATTTGGATTTTAACATATCCTAAGCAATACAAAAAATTAGTAGCTAAAGAAACTGATAAACTCATAAGTTAAGGAGATAATTCATCAATATTTGGAAGTAAGACTTTAGAAATTATTGATGGGACAATAGTAGTAAAAGGGGATTCTATATCAGAAACAGTATCGTTAGAAAGTATAAAAGATGTAAAAGTTTACGAAGATATGATCCTTATATATAAGTGGATTTGTAGCTCATATAATTCCAAGGAGATATTTAGATAAAGAAATAGAGAAAGAACTTATGAAAGAGCTTAAAAAATATAAGGCTTTAGAACAATTAAAGTAAAACGTGCTCCTTTGGAGGTGTAACGGAGAACCGTACCATAAATAGGTGTGGTTTTTTATTGAATTTATGAAAATATTTATTTACAGTATAGTCTAATTAGACTATACTGTTTAAGTACATTAGTCTAATTAGACTAATGATAGATTTAGTTATTTCATGAGCAAGTGCCGCACTTGTATTGACGATTCGTCATTTAATAAAATTTGCTCAAATTAAAAATATTAAACAAAAGAAAGGATGAAAAAAATGATTAAATCATTTTTAATGTTAGGACAGTCAAACATGGCTGGAAGGGGTTTTATTGATGAAGTCCCTCCTATTTACAATGAAAGAATACAAATGTTACGTAATGGACAATGGCAAATGATGACTGAACCAATAAATTATGATCGTCCTGTTTCAGGAGTCAGTCTAGCTGGTTCTTTTGCAGATGCCTGGTGTCGTGAAAATCAAGAAGATACTATTGGCTTAATTCCTTGTGCTGAAGGTGGTAGTTCACTAGATGATTGGGCTATAGATAAGGTACTTTTTAAACATGCCATAAGTGAAGCTAAATTCGCTATGCAAACTAGCGAATTAGTCGGCATTCTATGGCATCAAGGAGAAAGTGATAGTTTTAATGGTAACTATAAAGTATATTATGAAAAGTTACTTGTAATTATTGAAACACTTAGAAAAGAATTAAATACTCCAGATATTCCACTTATTATTGGTGGATTACCAGACTTTTTAGGAAAAGAAGGGTTTGGTAAAAACTGTACTGAATATGCTTTGGTTAATAAAGAGTTAGAGAAGTTTGCTTTTGAACAAGATAATTGTTATTTTGTTACTGCAGTAGGTTTAACTTCTAATCCAGATGGTATTCATATTGATGCAGTTTCTCAAAGAAAATTTGGCTTAAGATATTTTGAGGCCTTTTCTAAGAAACAACATATATTAGAACAATTAATTAATGAAAATGAATTATTAGAATTAAGTTATTCAAGAACATATACAAAGACAGAAAAGATGTATATAAACAGCATGGACTTTGCATTAGGAAAAATATCATATGATGAATTTATGGCTCAGGTTATGAAAATTAATAATGATTAAATCTTATAATGACAAAATAATTATTGTATAATTTTAGAAATGTAAAGGAGATATTTTTTTGATACCATTATTAATTTTAGGTTTATTAAAACAAAACCCAGGTTCTTACGGATATGAATTATTATCCTTAATGGAAGAGAGACACTATAAATACATAGTGAATTTTACTAAAGGGTCATTCTATTATAATCTTCAACAATTAGAAGAGAAAAAGTATATTAAAAGAATTGAAAAATTAGATAATACTAGAGATACACAAAATTATATTATAACCGAACTAGGTGATAAAGAATTTGAAAGATTAATGCAAAAGTATGGAGCTAAAACTGAGTATGTAAATTTATCTTTTTATGGAGCGCTATTATTTGCTGATGAGTATAGAAGCGAGGAATTAAAAAAGCTAATAGAAACACAAATAGAACAAACTAAGGAGAGAATTTTTTTATTAGAAAAATCTCTTGAAAATAATGATAGTATTCCTAATTATTTCAGACAAATGATGGAAAATTCAGTTTCTCATCATTTAGTAAATATTAAGTGGTTTGAAGGATTATTAAAAGATTTATAGAAAGTTATTTTTTATATTTTGAGTATGTGGTTCTAGTATATTTTTATGGACACACATAAGTTAAGTCGTTATACTAGACTTAATCAAAGAATGTGTCGCTATCAAAAAATATAATACTGAATTTAAATCAATGATTGTTGAACTTTATAAAAAGGGACGTTTAGTCAAAGACCTTAGTCGTGAATATGGTGTGTCAGAAGTTACTATCTATAAATAGATCAAACAGTTTTCTCTAATTGCCACAATTGATAATACTGAGATTGCATTAGAGGAAATTAGACGTATGAAGCAAAAAATGTTACGTTTATAAAAGGAGAATGAAACCTTAAAAAAGGATATAAAATATGAATTTATATAATCATAGGCATCCCGCTACCATGCGTGATTAAACTTCAAGGGTTCCTAATAACAACAGAAAATGGATAGGCGAATCATGTTTGACATCATTCGCCTTTTCTCATTAGAGTTTTAATCTAAAATAGAGAAATCACTAACCACCAATCCCTTTATACGCCCACATCATGATGATGTTGGGGGCTTTAGGGCTTGATGTTTAGGTGTTGCTTAATAGAGGAGGCTTCTTAGTAGCGGGAGAGTGTTCTTTCTAATTACAGACTAAATCTGAGTACATAGAATTTGATAAAGCCCCAACTGTTGTTATACAACGATTGGGGCTTTATCATTATCAACCATATTATAAATAAGGACGTAAATAACGGTTCAAAAATGAATGGTTATTTACTCAGATTATTAACCGATATCTACTGATTAAAGAAGTAGCAATTATCAACAGTGGACTAAGAAAACCAACACGGTATGATACGGTGTTGGTATCCATGTTTTTGTGATAGAGATATAAAAAGAATGTTCAATAAGCATGAGTATCCCGCTACCAAGAATTATTCCAACTTCAATTCCTGCTAATAATCAATGGATAGGCTAATCATGTAAACACATCAATAGCCTTCATAGTAATTTGAAGAAATGGATGGGTAGATTTAACGGTGTTGCAAGTAAATATATCTCAAACTATATGCAATGCTTTAAATGGCTAAGAATATTTGAAACTGATAGAGATTCTATTAAAGCTAAGAATTTTATTGTACAAAGTAATGTAGTATATTCTTATACTAAAGTAAAGGATTTTAAATTAAGAAGAGCACAGTTTATTTAACTAGTGATAAATTGGTAAAAATAATGCTATAATAGAGCCTGTCAAGTTAAGTGTGTAAACTAATTTTTAAAAATTATAGATAGGGTGTTAAACGATCTGGGTATAAGATTAATAATTGATTTAATATTTGACTCCAATTTGAAAGTTGACGTCGCCACTTCTTAGTAACTTCCATGGTTTGAAGATAGATTAATTTCATCACCGATGTTTCATTTGGAAAAGCTCCTTTTCCTTTTAGAACTTTTCTTAATTGGCTATTGTAGCTTTCAATGGCGTTTGTCGTATAAATCATTTTTCGAATTTCTTTAGGAAAATTAAAGAGTTGATAAACTTCTTCGATGTTATTTTCCCACACTCTAACGGCTAAAGGTACCAGGGGACTCCATTTATTTTTAAAGGTCTCAAAGGCTTGTTCTGCTACTGATCGATTAATCGCTTGATAGATTTGTTTTAAATCATAACAGAATGATTTTCTATCTTGATAAGAAACAAATTTCGTTGATTGTCGGATTAAATGAACTAAACAACGTTGAACGAGGGCATGAGGAAAAACAGCTTGAATGGCCTGTTTAAAGCCACTTAAACCATCCACACAGGCAATACAAATATCTTGCACTCCACGAGCCTTTAATTCATCTAATAAACTCATCCAATAAGAGGCACTTTCTGCTTCTCCGATAGAGAGGCTTAAAACATCTTTGCGACCATCTAAAGACACACCTATGATACAGTAAACTGCTTTGTTTGAGGCACTCATTCCATCACGCACTTTGACATGAAGCGCATCTAAATAAATGATAGGATAAACAGGCTCTAAAGGCCGTTGTTGCCAATCTTGAATCAGTGGAATCACTTTATCAGTTACAGCAGAGATCGTTTCATGTGACGTTTCAAAGCCATAAATCTCTGCTAATGTTTTAGAAATATCACGCGTTGATAAACCTTTAGCATAAAGCGATAGAATCTTTTCTTCAATTCCGATGACATTGGTTTGACGTTTAGGCACGATTTGAGGTTCAAATGAACCTTGCCGATCTCTGGGAGTCTGAATCGTTGTTTCACCAAGACGCGTTTGAATGGTTTTAGATTGACGTCCATTTCGTGCATTTGAAGTTGATTTATTACGAAAATCATATCGGCTATATCCTAGATGTTGATCTAATTCAGCTTCTAATGCTTGTTCAATAAAGCCTCCAAACATGTCTAATAAAACAGCTTCAATATCACTAGCAGATTTAATGTTGTATTCATCTTGGAGGAGATTAAATAATTGGTTCATCGTAGCTTTTCTTGTCATAAATAATAAACTCCTTTGAAATAGTTAACTTATTATGGTAACTGTTCTAAGAGTTTACACACTTTATCTTACACCCTCCTATAATAAAAACAAGTACGTAATTGTTATATAATACGAAGTAAATATACTTTTATAACAAATATTATTAAAGGAGTGGTTTTATGATTATAAGAGATGCAGTATATGATGATATAGATAATATAGCGGAATTATATATTTCAAATTGGAAGGAAACTTATAAAGGATTACTATCTGAAGATTATTTAAATGGTTTAACTAAAGATTATGCAGTAGAAAAGTGGAGTAAATATCTAAAAAATGAAAATCAAATTTTTGTTGCGTATGAAGAAAATGAATTTTTAGGTTTTGTAGCATCTAAAAAGGATGATGAGGAAGAAAATTATTGGTATTTAGATTCTTTACATATAACAAAAAATTCAAGAGGAAAAGGAATAGGAACGAAATTAATCTATAGAGTAGGGCAGTATGCTTTAAAACATGGATATGAATGCATGAGTATTTGTATTGTTGAAGGAAATGATAATGCTAAAAGGATATATGAAAAACTTGGTGCAGTTCATTATAAATATTTTATTGATGATTTTGGAGGAGTAAAATCAAATTCAGAAAAACTTATATGGAAAAACTTAAGTATTTTTGCTTAATGATAATATTTTTTCTAATCAAAATTATTAGTTAATATACAATTTTAATATAATGCGAGCAAAAAAGTATGAGTTATATCAAGCAGTATAACTCATACTTTTTTGATATTAAAATTATTTTTAATATCAACACTTTTCTAAAACATAGCGAAAGAAAAAATAACATATCATCACTAAGTATCACTCCACCTAGGTCTAAATCCATTCGGATGTTTGGGCAGGTGGATGTGTTATTTAGTTTTATATTTAATATGGAAAACTCATGGTAGCGGGACTTTAAGGTGTCACCTATGTAACAATAGTCAGTTTACTAATCACAAGCCTCCCGCTACTATGAAAACTACTAACTACATCTTCCCTAATAAACACAATAAAACATGGATAGGCTAATCACGTTGATACGTTATTAGCCTTTTGTTATTGGATTTTTCACATTAGAACTTTTATCATCACTAAACATGTAATCTTTCCAGTTCGCCTCATATCGTACCGATATTCGAGCGTAGGCAATTGATGTTTAGTGGTTATAGTTAATAGAGGTTGCATCTAGTAGCGGGAGGAATCTTTCTATCCCAAGTAGTAATCTTAGTACATGGTTTTCATGAAGCTGCTAACTGTTGCTTTGCAAGAATTAGCAGCTTCATGATCTAAACAGTTATTTATGAAGTGATAATTATTCATAAAAAATTATCACTTTTCAAATCAAATGATATATAACGAACCATAAGAAAACCAACACGGCATCAATGCGGTGTTGGTATCTATAATCATTGAAATAGTAATATAAAAGGGGATTGAACTAATCATGAATTATCCCGCTACAAGTGAGTATCTAACTTCAATAATCCTAAACATAAATTAACCAATGGATAGGCTAATCATGTAAATACATCATTAGCCTTTTCTTATTGTATTTTTCATTTTAAAACAAAGCTCTGTTAGACTAAGCTGTTGTTATTAGGAGTTTTTTCTCTTGAAATAGATAAACTCCTAATAAATGAATGTCAGAAACTCTTGATATCAAGTGATTCATTATCAATAAGATTGTTTAACGCAGTTATTTTTTAATATTTATTCTTGAGTATGAAAATAATTATCTTTATAATTAATCGTATAAAATAAATTTATCTACAATTAGTGACTAACTATTATAGAGGTGATAGCATATGAATCAAGAAATTAAGTCTTTAATTGAACAAGCTGATGAGGCAATTCGAAACGAAGAATTCGATAAACTTATGGATTTTTATACAGATGATGCTGTTTTAGTGATGATGCCTGGAAAATTAGCTCATGGTAAACAAGAAATTAAAGAGGCGTTTATTAAGATTGCTGCTTATTTTAAAAATAGTTTGGTGCCAACACAAGGAAAGATGACAATGCTTGAAGCTGGAGATACAGTCTTAGTGTTATCTCAAACATTATTAGAATCAGATAATCAGGATGAGAGTGAATATGCGATGGAACGTCGAGCAACGTATGTCTATCGAAAAGTCAATGGTAAATGGTTATGTGCTATTGATAATTCATATGGGACAACCTTATTAGATTAAAAAGTAAAGAATATTTTATTTTTATAGATAGAGCAAAGTTAAATTTGCTCTTTTTTTATATCAACAATATTATCTAACACAGCTTAAAACAAAGTCATCACTAAACATTCAATCCACCCGTACCACCATCCTAGCGTATGGTTAGGGCGTGGGGCTTGATGTTTAGTATTGTATCTAATAAAGGTCATTCATCGTAGCGGGAGATTTTTCGTTGTGGATAAAGAATAAAACTTAGTACCAAGAAATTGATAAAAGCCTCAACGGTTGCAAGGCAACTATTGGGGCTTTTATCATCATCAAGAGAAATATAAATACAAGGTCTATAAATAACCGTTCAGTCGTGATCCGTAAACGGTAGATCCTGAACTGTTATTTAATCGAATTACTAAATAGTATCTTCTGATTAAGTAATAAATCAATGTAGCAAGAAGAATAAGAAAACCAACACGGCATGAGTGCGGTGTTGGTATCCATGCCTTAATAGTGATAGGGATATAACAGAAGATTGAAATAACCATAGGTATCCCGCTACAAGGAAAGATAAAAGCTTATCCCTAAAAGAAAGAGTCACTAAATATCAATCCCACCGATTAACCCGCCTATTGCATACGTCGGGTGGGGTGTGGCTTGATATTTAGTTGTTGTACTTAATAAAGGTCATTCATCGTAGCGGGAAATAACCTAACGTTTTTAACACTAAAAAATATTTATAAGTATGAAAAAAGCCCTAATGATTGCAGGGGGGGAGCAACGATTAGGGCTTACTTGAATCTAAATATATCATTATAAGGAAGAGTAGAAAGTAAGTTTTCTATACATGCTAGGGGGAGTAGCACACTGATGTTATTGACGTCGATTTCCCAATTTATTCAATAGATTAAAAATAAATAATAAAAACGTATTTATAACAATTGGCATCATGAAGTTCATCTACTACGTGGTGCTTTTTTTGTCTTGTTGTGCGTTTTAAAAGAATAAAGATTCTTTAGAAGCAGGAAAAGAGTGTTTTATTATTCAGATTATATCTTTGGTTATCATAATTTTTTAGTTAATTTTGGAATTAAATTCGTTAAAAAACATTGAACGTTCGTTCGATTGTGGTTATAATAATGATAAAGAAAGGAGGAAATGGCATGGCAGATCGGGTATATATCGCACTAGATCTTAAGAGTTTTTATGCTTCCGTTGAGTGTCATGAGCGAGGATTAGATCCGATGACGACGAATCTCGTTGTTGCCGATGAAAGTCGGACAGAAAAGACCATCTGCCTTGCGGTTTCTCCTTCCCTTAAGTCGTTTGGTATTTCCGGTAGACCTCGCTTATTTGAGGTTGAGCAGAAGATTAAAGAAATTAATCATGCTCGTAAACAGAACGCAAATCATCACACGTTTGTTGGTGCGTCGTATGATCAGACGGAGTTGATGAATTCGTCCAACTTAGAGGTATCTTATCTTGTTGCCACGCCCAGAATGGCACATTATATCCAGTACAGTACTCGAATTTATGAGGTGTATTTGAAATATATTGCACCCGAAGATATACATGTTTACAGCATTGACGAGGTATTTATTGATGCGACCCATTATCTTAAGATGTATCAAATGAGCGCTTATGATTTAGCGATGACCATGATTCATGATGTTTTAAAAACAACAGGTATCACAGCTACTGCTGGAATTGGAACTAATCTATATTTATGTAAGGTGGCGATGGACATTGTGGCGAAGAAAATGCCGGCTGATCGATTGGGTGTTCGTATCGCCGAGCTTGATGAAATGACTTATCGAAGGGTTTTATGGGATCATCAGCCCCTCACGTCCTTTTGGCGTGTTGGGAAAGGTTATGCAACGAAGCTAGAGGCCCATGGGATGTATACGATGGGGGATGTGGCAAGAATGTCCTTATCGGAGGGTGGAGAGAAGTTATTATATAAACTATTTGGGGTTCAGGCCGAGTTATTAATTGACCATGCCTGGGGGTGGGAATCTTGTACCATGGCTGATATTAAAGCCTATCAACCTGAAAATAGCAGTATCAGTTCAGGACAGATTTTGCAAAGCGCTTATCCAGCTAATAAAGCGAGGTTAGTTGTTCGTGAGATGGCGGATTCTCTTGTGCTTGAAATGGTTGAGAAAAAGTTAGTCACCAATCACTTAGTATTAGTGATTGATTATGATAGGGAGAGTTTAGCTGATCCAAACATGGCAAGGGATTATATCGAAGAGGTGACCGTAGACCGATATGGAAGAAAGATTCCAAAGCGTGCACGTGGTTCAAGAAAGCTTGAAGGTCACACGTCCTCAACCACACTGATTATGAATGCGATAACGGATTTATTTGATCAAATCGTGAATCAGAAGCTTTTAGTGAGGCGGTTAACGGTGGTGTTTAATCATGTGGTAGATGAGCGGACAGTAAAGTCAATCCCAACCACGAAGCAACTTGATTTGTTTACCGATTACAGTATCATTGAGGAGAAGCAAAAAAAGAAAGAGGCTACTCTTAAAAAGGAACGTAAGAAACAAGAAGCGCTATTATCTATTCGTAAAAAGTTTGGAAAAAATGCGATTCTTAAAGGAATGAATTTGGAAGAAGGGGCAACTACAAGAGATAGAAATAATCAAATTGGCGGTCACAAAGCCTAAACAAAGAATGAGGTGAATACCTATGAATCATAAATATAGCGATATACTACATCTGCCCTATCAAAAATCTAAAAACCATCCCCCTATGTTAAATAGTCATCGTGCCGCGCAGTTCGCTCCATTTGCGGCACTAACTGGACATGACAGGGCAGTGAGGGAAGTTGCAAGACTAACGGCGGATAAGGTAGAACTAGATGAATCATCCCTCAACAGGCTAAATGAGAAGATACAACTTTTAAAGGAACATCTCCTGAAGCGGCCGAGGGTCACAATCACCTATTTTCAACACGATGAAAAAAAATCTGGTGGTGCCTATGTGACGACGAATGGCTATGTGAAAAAGATTGATGATTACCAAAACATCCTTGTGATGAGGGAAGGAACTCTCATCTCTTTCTCAGATATTTTTGATATCGAGTGTGATGAACTTTTCTGTGATGAAGGGTTCTAATGAATTCTTCTTATGTTAAAACATGAAATAAAGTGCCATCTTTAAGAAAAGTTTCCTTGATAGACCTAAGAATCAAGCCCTAGTAGTTGAGAATAACCACCAAACCTTAAAAGATTCCAGTCCCGCTACCATTCGTGATTAAACTTCAATGCTTCCTAATAACAACAGAAAATGGATAGGCTAATCATGTTTGCACATCATTAGCCTTGTCTCATTAGATTTTTAATCTAAAATAGAGAAATCACTAACCACCAATCACTTTATACGCCCACATCATGCTGATGTTGGTCGTTAGGGCTTGATGTTTAGTTACTATATTTAATACAGCTTGTCCATAGTAGCGGGAAAATAATTATTATATGTGATGATTATCTTAGTACATGATTTTCATGAAGCTGCTAACTGTTGCAATAGCAACGATTAGCACTTCATAAGCCTAAACATTTATTTATAAAAAATTTATTGTTCATAAAAAGTTATCATTCTTCAAGTAGAATGATAGTTTGCAAACAATAAGAAAACCCACACTGCACGAGTGCGGTGTGGGTATCCATGATGTTTTGACATAGCATTAAAGCCTTGATAGCAATAAACATGAATTATCCCGCTACAAGAATTTATCTAATTGCATTTCACCTAAAGAAACACAATAAGGCATGGATAGGCGAATCATGTTCATCACATCATTCGCCTTTTCTTATTGGATGTTTTATTACAAACAAAGATGATCACTAAGCATCAATCCCTTTTTACGCCACATCATACTGATGTTGGGTCAGTGAGGGCTTGCTGTTTAGTTGCTTATTTAACAAAGATAATTCCTATTAGGGGGATCACGATACTTAGATATAACCTTAGTACAAAGAGGGGCTTCCATCCCAAACGGTTGCAAGCTCATCTGATATTCGTTCTTTAACAGGGGATATTATTTGTAAAGTCAATCTTCTGATACAAGAGAACGTCTATGTCGCAAGGGGATAAGAACACCCACACGGCAGGATTGCGGTGTGGGTATCCATGATTTTTTGAGACTAAGATTAAAAATCCTTTAAACTAATCAGCATAATCCTGTTATAAGACATCTATCTATTTGTACCTCTATCCTACGGATCTAGGTCATAGGCAATTTAGTTTTAATTCCTTTTCAATCGACTGAAACTAAATGAAATTGTCTCTTTTTGTGGTTTTTGAAAGCGGTGTGGAAAATAATTGAACTAAAATAGAAAAATATGTTATATTTTTATGTAGGATGATGAAAGGTGGGGGAAATGATTGCGAGATTTAAAAAAGCGCTTATATCATATAAAACGAGAGTTGGAGCAGAAATATGAATCACCTGAAATAATGATTGAGCGACTGAAAAGAGAAGGAAAGAGTATGGGAGAAATAGAGCAAGAGGTATTAACAATGAATCGTGTGCAAGGCGCATATGATTCAATTGCTACAGCGTTAAGAATTTTAGAGAGTTAAAATGGTAGTGAATGATGCTATTTAATTGCTACAACAAATTATTCAAGGATAAGCTAACGACATTTGCCTATCATTAGCCTTTCCTCATGAGATGGTTTACCCTTGAATACAGTTGGCATTACCTCCACTACCCAACATACTATCGTATCATAGTGGTGATTGTCTTAATGTTTAGCTATTCTATTTAATAGAGAAAACTCATGATAGTGGGATATTTTTTTCACTATACATAAAGAACAGTCTTTGTATATAAAATTGATAAAAGCCCTAACTGTTGCAAGTCAACGATTGGGGCTTTTATCATATAAAAAATAGGAATACAAAGCCCGTAACTAACGGTTCAGTGGTGAATCCGTAGACGGAAGGCACTGAACTGGTAGTTACTCTTTGTACTAAATACTATCTACTGATTAAGGAAGAAATTAAAGTAGAAAGACAAATAAGAAAACCAACACGGCACGATTGCGGTGTTGGTATCCATTGCTCCCTGTGGCATAGATATAAAAGGGGATTGAATTAATCATGAGCTATCCCGCTACAAGGAATTTTCTAACTTCATTGCTCCCAAAGAAATAGATTAAAGCATGGATAGGCTAATCACGTTAAAACGTCATTAGCCTTTTCTCATTGGATTGTTTCCTAATAAGAGGATCACTAAATATTTAATTCCCACCCGGCCGACATACTAGCGTATGTTTAGGGCGGTGTGACTTGATATTTAGTGTTTATATCTAATAGAGATGACACAAAGTAGCGGGACAATTATTTCTATACCTAGTGATAGTCTTTATACAGAGGGGATGAAGTGCTAACTGTTGCAGCAGCAATAATTACCACTTCATCATTCTAATCCTAAATTTATAAACAATTAAGGGTTCATAAAAAAAACACTCACTCTTCTAAGTAAAATATTTCTTCACAAACCATAAGAAAACAAACACGGCATAAATGCGGTGTTGGTATCCATCATGTTTTGAGATAGATTTATCCAAAGGGAGATTTTAAAATGGATTGACCGTGTATTCGTAATGTGTTATTCTTGCGATTTATACAGGATGTTTAAAACCGAAAATATAAACGGAATCATATGGAATATCCTTGCCATTCTTGTTACTCTTTTTTTAATTATTTATCAATATTTTTTAAAAAACAAACTTTTTTTATGAGCTTATAAATTAAAGGACTAAATATTAACAACAGTATAATTAGTGTTAAAACTTCTTGAGGAATTAAAGTGGTACTAACTGACAAGTCTTCTGGTGAGGTGATACCACTTGAAATCGTAAGTGGTGAAGTTTCAATTGATGTGGAAGTTGGCAGTGAGTAAAATAAAACAGAAATTAAAAGTATAAAACAAATTATCAAAAGCATATTATCTTTCCTAATGTTTTCTTAAGTTTATTATACAATTAAATATTGATAAAAAAATCACTAATATTGACAACTATATTAATTTTAGATAATCTTCAAAGAAAGATATTAATTAGAATTTATCAACCTTATTTTAAAACAGTGCCTTGATTAAAAAGTAGGGGAGTGGTTAGAAGCACGGGAGGTAGACATTTTTTAAGAGCCTGTCAAGTTAAGTGTGTAAACTAATTTTTAAAAATTATAGATAGGGTGTTAAACGATCTGGGTATAAGATTAATAATTGATTTAATATTTGACTCCAATTTGAAAGTTGACGTCGCCACTTCTTAGTAACTTCCATGGTTTGAAGATAGATTAATTTCATCACCGATGTTTCATTTGGAAAAGCTCCTTTTCCTTTTAGAACTTTTCTTAATTGGCTATTGTAGCTTTCAATGGCGTTTGTCGTATAAATCATTTTTCGAATTTCTTTAGGAAAATTAAAGAGTTGATAAACTTCTTCGATGTTATTTTCCCACACTCTAACGGCTAAAGGTACCAGGGGACTCCATTTATTTTTAAAGGTCTCAAAGGCTTGTTCTGCTACTGATCGATTAATCGCTTGATAGATTTGTTTTAAATCATAACAGAATGATTTTCTATCTTGATAAGAAACAAATTTCGTTGATTGTCGGATTAAATGAACTAAACAACGTTGAACGAGGGCATGAGGAAAAACAGCTTGAATGGCCTGTTTAAAGCCACTTAAACCATCCACACAGGCAATACAAATATCTTGCACTCCACGAGCCTTTAATTCATCTAATAAACTCATCCAATAAGAGGCACTTTCTGCTTCTCCGATAGAGAGGCTTAAAACATCTTTGCGACCATCTAAAGACACACCTATGATACAGTAAACTGCTTTGTTTGAGGCACTCATTCCATCACGCACTTTGACATGAAGCGCATCTAAATAAATGATAGGATAAACAGGCTCTAAAGGCCGTTGTTGCCAATCTTGAATCAGTGGAATCACTTTATCAGTTACAGCAGAGATCGTTTCATGTGACGTTTCAAAGCCATAAATCTCTGCTAATGTTTTAGAAATATCACGCGTTGATAAACCTTTAGCATAAAGCGATAGAATCTTTTCTTCAATTCCGATGACATTGGTTTGACGTTTAGGCACGATTTGAGGTTCAAATGAACCTTGCCGATCTCTGGGAGTCTGAATCGTTGTTTCACCAAGACGCGTTTGAATGGTTTTAGATTGACGTCCATTTCGTGCATTTGAAGTTGATTTATTACGAAAATCATATCGGCTATATCCTAGATGTTGATCTAATTCAGCTTCTAATGCTTGTTCAATAAAGCCTCCAAACATGTCTAATAAAACAGCTTCAATATCACTAGCAGATTTAATGTTGTATTCATCTTGGAGGAGATTAAATAATTGGTTCATCGTAGCTTTTCTTGTCATAAATAATAAACTCCTTTGAAATAGTTAACTTATTATGGTAACTGTTCTAAGAGTTTACACACTTTATCTTACACCCTCTTTTTTAAGGTAAAAACTCGAAAAAACAATGCTGATTCAACTGGTTTTAGTGCTACGTTATCTTTAAAAACAAGAAAAAGCAGGTAAGAATGAAGTAAATAACGACATATAAGAGAGAATGAGTGTCGATTATTTACTATTTCCTATCTGCTTTTATAGCGATAAAATTAATATTACTAGTTTAAAACTCTCTAGAACCTCATATCTACTCTTAATCCCATTTAAACTTACATCCACCACCTACATTTTTCTAAAAATTTACACAAAAAGAAATATATGTTAATATATAAACGTTTTCTAAAGTTTATAGGAGGGGTTAGGATGAAATTTTTCAAAAAAAGAATAAAACAATTTATTAGTTTAATCTGTGCACTTGCAGTATTAACACCTTATAATTTAAACGTTAGTGCAAATGATGATGTAAAGATTATTGAATTAGAAAATAGTGAACGTCTTGATGAATTACACGTAGAGCTAAGCGAGTTAATATTTATTGATGACGAACAACTTAAAGAAAAAGAAAAAGAAAGAATTTTAGAAGAAATGGTGAGTTTGGGTGCGGAAATTTTAACTCAAGAACAAGTTAATAGAAAATTACCTGTATCTCAACGTGTATCTTATCCTAGTACAACTAGTAATGTTACTTGGACATCTAGAAGAACTGTTGTTCTGAAATATGGAGTTAACTATGAAGTTCAAGTCATCACTGCTGTTCCTACAAGCACATCTAGTAGTTTAGCTAAATCTATATCAAAAACAACAATTAAGTCATCATCACAGCTAATTAGTGCTGGTGCGTTGAAAATATTTGATTATGCTGCAAATGCTGCTATTTCATCAATATCTGGTTTTGCAGGTACTGCTATTTCATTATATCAATTAGCAGGAGACGTATTTAGCTCATCACAAATGGTAAGTAATGGTGAAGCTACTTACACTGGAACTGTTGGTACGCAAGTAAAATTCTGTTATGTTAAGAAGAATGGAGAATCAGATAATAATCAGCAATTATCATTTAGAGCAAATGCAGCTACAACATCAGTTTCTACTGCAATTCCCAACTTTACGTGCTCTGGAAATGGAAGTTTAGGATGTACAGCTGATAACATTAACAAAAAAGTTAACTCTACTCACAAATCTAAAGAGTTTGATAATGTTTATAATAACGCAATAGATAATTTCAGAAAAGGTACTTCTACCTATTCTTCGGCAGGTACTATAACATTAAAAGGTGCCCAAGGAAAAACAGTAACTAGTTTCACAGCTAGTATGCCATCACATATGGGACAAATTTACTAATTATGATTAAAAAAGTTATTCTTTCGTTACTGGTTAGTTTTATTAGCGTAATATGTTATTTATCTTTCGTTGGTATCAAACAAGAAATATTTCAAGAATTCTCTGCGATTGAGTTTGACGATATCAGTCATATCGAACTCAATAAAACAACTGTAAAAATCCAAGGGGTATTGACCAAAAAAACATTCCTAGAAGACGGATTTAACGGTAGGATAGAAATAAATAACAATGAACTCACAAAAAAAGAACCTATGTTTATCGAATTAATTGAAGAAAATAATGGTTATATTGGCATTATAAGTGTTAATTTAGATGAACAGGGTTCAATACCTCATTTGTTACCAGTTGGCGTAATCACATTTTACACGCCAAAAGATTTCAGTAAAATTGTTTTTAATATTATAAACTCTTCCAATGTCATAGTAGGACCTGCTAAAACATTGGAAGAGGCAAAAGTTTTAAAAGATGATATACTACTTCACGTAAAATAAAGGACTACTGGGGGTTGCTCAGTAGTCCTTTATTTTAAAATCCTTTTTATTATTTTAGACTGTTTTAGTTGATTTCATAGTTCCTTAAAAAAAAGGAGTCTTCACCAGAAATGGTGCTTGACTAAATAAATGCTTATATTTACCTATAAAAAAAACATCTAAAATCTTGTACTTTAGTAAGTGCGACCAAACCAAAGTTAGGAGATTTTAGATGCACTTACATCATATCAATGATTTAATTCAATTACAAGATGTTACAGTCAGTAACTATCATATTTCTGAAGATCATGTTTTAGTTTTAAGCATGTGTCCAACAAAGAGTAAACAACCTTGTCCTTGTTGCCATACTCAAGCATTTGTTATTTGTAAAGGTAGCCGTCAAAAACTACGTCAAGTTAGACATTTACGTTGTTTCAATCGTGAAACCATTTTATTGATTCCGATGAAGCGTCTTTTCTGTAAACAGTGTGAAGTTTCTTTTACCTATCAATATGCATTTTTGACAGGGAAAACTCGCTATACAAACGATTATAAACGTGAACTTTCTAAACCGTTAGTCGGTACCACTGTTAAACAATTAACAGATACGTTTAAGGTCCCTTACTCAACTGGTGAACGCTTCATTAAGCAACATCTTGCTCATTTAATTCCGTCTATTCAAAGAAAAGTGATCGCTGCTGCTCAAGGATCAACTCGGCTCATATTAGGCATTGATGATTTTGCGATTCGAAAAGGTCATACTTATAATACAGGATTTCATGACCTAAGAAATGGTAACCTGTTAACATTAGTCATGGGAAGAACTTATCAAACGTTAATTCAAAATCAAGGCTTAATGAAGCAACTCAAAGAGTTGAAACCCTACGCTGTTGTGATGGATTTAGCACGTTCTTATCACAAGTTTGTTGCTGAAGTTTTTCCTGATGCTATCCGAATTGCTGACCGATTTCATGTGAATCGTTATCTAACAGATGCCTTACAGGCTGTGAGAAGACGGATTAGTTTATCGCTAACACCGGAAAGTCGTAAATATTTGAAACGAAATAAAAACCTTATCGGTAAACGATATGATTCTTTGAGCGAGAAAGAAGAACGAAAATTAGGAAAACTTCTAAGCTATTCAAAAGAACTGACGGAAGTGTATGCCATTAAAGAATCACTGATTAATTGGTATGAATTAAGTGATGAAACAAATTCTTATAGACGTTTAATTCAATGGATTGCTCGAGCTAAAGCCCTAAATATTCCTGAATTAACTGAAGCACTTAAACCTTTTGAAAATTGGACAGAAGAAATTTCTAATTACCATAAGTGTCGTTACACAAATGGTTCAGTAGAAGGACGAAATAATAAAATTAAAACATTAATTCGAAGAAGTTATTTTCTTCCGAATCGAACGATCTATGAGAATAGAATCTTGTTGGAATGTAATGAACGATTTTTTATAGATGAATTAAGTGTCAAGAACCAATTTTGGTGTTGAGCCAAAAAAAGACAATAAATTTAATTTTTATATGTTATGATACACTTATAAAACAGTTAATAAAAAAGGGGGGATAACTGTGAAAAAAATATATGCTATAACATTTTTTTCTGCTTTACTAGTACTTGGAAATGAAAATAATATTTTGGCAAACTCTAATTTAAGTAGTCTAGAAACAAATGACTTGATCGTAACAGAAACGAATAATTCAACATTTGAAGAAATTGAAACGGAAAGTGGAATCTCTATAACCTATGATTTGAATTTTAATGAAATCATTGGATATACGGTTCCTGGTGAACTAAGTGATGCGTTAAGTGAACAAGAACTAAACATGTTAATATTAAAAGAAGTTGGAAATGTTTTATTAAATCAATCAGAAGAATTTCAAAGAATTCAGAATATTATAAATGGAACTTATGACCAAGAGAATTATCACGAAGAGGATGGCGTAGGAACATTTGAAGAAATTGAAACGGAAAGTGGAATCTCTATAACCTATGATTTAGATTTTAATAAAATCATTGGATATACGGTTCCTGGTGAACTAAGTGATGCGTTAAGTGAACAAGAACTAAACATGTTAATATTAAAAGAAGTTGGAAATGTTTTATTAAATCAATCAGAAGAATTTCAAAGAATTCAGCATATTATAAATGAAGCAAATTCAGAAAAAATACAAGAACAACGTATACAATACCGATATCCGATTACTATTTCAATCGGACCTAGAGCAAGTCGGAATTTCCCTTTAAGGGGCGTGGCAGTTGGAGAAAAAGTTTTTTATAATAGACTTTTAAATAAATATTGATGGCTAAAATCATTGATGTTATCAAATTTCAAAAAATAATCACTTTAGCCTAATCAACATTAAGTTCATATTTTTAGTTAAATATCAACACTCTTCTAAAACAGAGCCTAATTATAATAAGGGGCTAAAAAAACCATTATCTCAAATCAGATTTAATCTGAACTCAGATAATGGTTTTTGTTTTGTTAATTTTCATGTAACAGTTACAGATGTGGATTTTATAGCGTAGTGAGGCAGTGCCAATCTCCGTTTTAGAGGATGTAGATAGGAGGTAGTTTTATAGTGGCGGATGTATTAAGAATAAAAGAAAAAAACAACTGATGGGGATCGGTTGTTCAATGAAAGAGAGTTTAAAAAATAAGGAGTTCTAGGAATAGTAAGTCTTAAACTTACAATGATGTTATTATGGGTTATATTTCTATTTTTATTCAAAAAAAGGGTATTTAAATCTAAATTATCTGTTTTAAAAACTAGAGTGCTTGATGTCACAACAGGCATTTTAATCATCCTAATCATTCCGCTACAAAGAGTAATCCCTCTTCAACTCCACCCTAAAACTCATGGTCTTGTTACTTGCCTTGACTACTGACGTAGTGAGGGCAGTACCAATCCCACGTTTTAGTCAGATGTATTTAATGAAGGTCATTCACAGTAGCGGGATGCATTAAGAATAAAAGACAAAAAAAACAACTGATAGGGGGAATCAGTTGTTTGATGAAAGGGAATTTATAACATAAGGAGTTTTTGGAATAGCAAGTCTTAAACTTACAATTATGTTATGGGTTATATTTCTGTTTTTATTCAAAAGCAGGGTATTTAAAGAGAAATCATCTGTTTTGAAAAAGGCTAGAGTGCTTTATGTCACCACAGGTATTTCTATAATCATCTTCAATCCCGCTACAAAGAGTATTCTTTCTTCAACTCTGACCTAAAACTAATGGTCTTGTTACTAGCATCCCTGCGGTGGGTCAGTACCAAGACCTTTGTTTTAGTTCGATGTATTTAATGAAGGGCATTCATAGTAGCGGGACAGCTTTTGGATAGAAACGTAAATCGGGATATAATTAAAGGGTAGGTGGCGCTACCTCAAACACATAATGAATTTAGGGGGAATTAAACATGCAAGATATTTATGATCGCAAGTTATCTATTTATTTAACGGCTGGTCAAGACGATGAGGGGAAAGACATTGTCAAGGCGAAGTCTTTTTCAAACGTTCGCTTAGACACCACAGATGAAGAGTTATCAAACTTTGCGGAGAAGTATGTGGCATTATCATCAGGTACACACACGAAATCGGTCGTGGCTGATTATCGTATGCTTTAATAAACAATAATGATAGGGGGAAAAAGTCATGGAAGAAACATACACATTAACTTGTAAATTCAAAGACACTGAAAATAAAACACGCTCAATTGAGATTAATAATCCAACAGAAGATTTATCAGACGATAAAATTTTAGACTTCATGAACTATGTGATTGATAGTGAAGTATTAGTCTTAAATGAGTTACAACCTGATTTGAAATACGCTAGTATTGCAGGTGCCTGTTTAACAACTAAACGTGTTGAAGAAATTACATTAGTTTAAATAGAGAAAGAGCCATTACATCAGTAGTGGCTCTTTTAATTTTGACTAGGAGAAGATCAACATGCATGATAATAAAGCTGTGTTAGCCAATCTTGGTGGTAATCAATCGTTTGATAGCAGTGGTTATTGAACATTATTTTTTAAGATTCCCTCCATTTCAAGTAGGAGAATAACCCATATCAACATTTTTGTCTAACAGAGCTTTAAAAAATAGCTTAAGGAAAAGACACCCCCATTGTTAGACTTAATTGCTAACGTTAGGAGTGTCTTTTTATTTTGTTGATTTTAAGATGATATTTTTTTCGAAGCCTCCACGTGCTTCTTTTTTCTCTTGGCGTTTGTTTAGTAAATCTTGCTCTGTGTATCCAAGTTTATGGGCTAATCCAAATAAGACTTCCATGACATCGGCTAGTTCTTCTAGGTTTTTGTCCGTTTTGAATTCTGTGACTTCTTCATCTAGTTTTTTAACTAGATAATTAAAGGCAACGTCATTATTAACAATTTCAATGTCTGCTGTTTTTCCTGATGCTGCGATGATTTCCGGAATTAAATCACGAACTAGTTTATCGTATTGAATCATAGATCATTCTCCTCTGTACTTTAATTAGTTTTATTATATTTCAAGAGATAAATTCTGTCAAAAATTTCAAAAGAATGATAAAATATTACCAAAGTGTAAGGTAGGGTGAAAATGGTGACAACAATTAAAAGTATTACAGGGTATGATGATTATCTGTATTATCATATGAAAGAGAGTTTTAAAAAAGCTAAAAAAATCGATATTATCGTTTCTTTTTTAATGGAATCAGGGGTTAAACTATTAGAACAAGATTTAATAGAACTTAAAATGAAAAATATTCCGATTCGAATCTTAACAGGGAATTATTTGAATATTACACAGCCTTCGGCGTTGTATCGATTAAAAGATATTTTCGGTGATAGTGCTGATTTGCGATTTTTTAATGAGCCTAATCGTAGTTTTCATGCAAAATCTTATTTTTTCGAATATGAAGATGGGGCTGACATGTACATTGGATCCTCAAATTTGTCTAAATCTGCTTTTACAAGTGGGGTAGAGTGGAATTTCAAACTTGATAAACTGACGCATCAGGTAGAGTATGAGCAGTATTATCAAGTATTTGAAGATTTATTTTATAATCATTCCATTAAAATTACGGATGCAGAACTGGATTTCTATTCAAAGAATTGGAAGAAAAATAAAATCTATCAAACAACACCGTTTCCAAATACAAACTTTACAGAAGTTGCAGCTGATGAGGCACCATCATATGTGACGGATTTATATTTACCGCGTGGTGCTCAAATAGAAGCTCTTTATCATTTAAAGAAAACAAGAGAAGAAGGGTTTGATAAAGGGCTCGTCGTTGCTGCAACTGGAATTGGGAAGACGTATTTAGCTGCCTTTGATTCACGGGAGTATCAACGAATTTTATTTGTGGCGCATCGAGAGGAAATTTTAAAACAAGCAGAGAAGAGTTTTAAAAATGTTCGCCCTCTCAGTGAACGTGGTTTCTTTATGGGGACTCAAAAAGAGACTGATAAAGATATCATTTTTGCATCTGTTCAAAGTTTAGGTAAAAATGATAGTTTGAAACTATTTCAACCTGATTACTTCGATTATATCATTGTGGATGAGTTTCATCATGCGGTTGCTCAAAACTATCAAAATATTATTAACTATTTTCAACCAAGATTCCTTTTAGGATTAACGGCAACACCAGAGCGATTAGACAGTAAAGATGTATTAGCAATTTGTGATTATAATTTAGTTTACGAAGCACCCCTTAAAAAAGCCATTAATCAAGGTTGGTTAGTGCCATTTAGATACTATGCTATCTTTGATGAAACAGTAAATTATGAGACGATTGACTATCGTAATGGGAAATATCAAACCACTCAACTTGAAGAAGCATTAAGTATTCATAAGCGAGCTGATTTAATTTTCAGTCATTATAAAAAGTATCGTTCAACACGTGCGATGGGATTTTGTATGAGTAAACATCATGCAGAATTTATGGCAGATTACTTTGTGAATCACGGGGTAAGCGCCTGTGCTGTGTACAGTGGAGATGAAGGGGTTCATAATACGGCAAGAGAAAAAGCATTAAGTAAACTAGTTAAAGGTGAAATTAATGTAATTTTTTCGGTGGATATGTTTAATGAAGGGCTAGATATTGCTTCTTTAGATATGGTCATGATGTTACGTCCAACAGAATCACCAACGATCTTTTTACAACAATTAGGACGTGGGTTACGTTTATATAAGGATAAGCACTATTTAAATGTCCTTGATTTTATTGGAAACTATAAAAAAGCAAACTTTTCACCTTATTTAATGACTGGTGCATCAAAGTCACAATTCAAGAAAGCAAGTGATGTCATTAAAGAAGATGCATTATTACCAGAAGATTGCATCATGGATTTTGATTTCCGCTTAATTGACTTATTTGAGAAAATGGATCGCTCATCAATTAAAATAGAGAAGCTTTTAGTTGAAGAATATGAACGAATCAAAGCCGAGTTAGGTCATCGTCCCTCACGTACTGAGCTATTTACCTATATGGATGAAACGATTTATTTAAATATCAAATCCAAAGCTAAAATCAATCCGTTTAAAAACTACTTAAACTTCTTAAAGAATCAGAATGATTTAAGTGACGAAGAGATAGCCTGGTTAGATACTCCAGCTGTCAACTTTATCAATATGATCGAGAAAACATCGATGTCAAAAACATATAAGTTACCAACGATACTTGCTTTTATTAAAAACGGGCGCTTAGAATTAAAAATTAATGATGATAATTTATATGAATCATTTAAAGATTTTTATTCTCATGGATCAAATGCCGTCGATTTATTACGTGACAAAAACAGCCAAACCTTTAAGGAGTGGGGAAAAGCAGAATACGTTAAACTAGCACGGAAAAATCCAGTACACTTCTTGTGCCAAAGTGAATCTGAAATCTTTAGTTCAGATGAGGAGTTTATGTATTTAACTAATTCTTTAGCCCCATACCAAGAGAATCTATTATTTATTCAACACATCAAAGATGCCATCGAGCTTAGAAAACAAGAGTTTTATAAAAACCGTTTAGAAAAACTAGAATCTAAATAGATTAGAGCATATAACACAAAAGAGCTATCATTTGCGATAGCCTTTTTTGTTTATCCAATCTGTATAAATATTCAAATTTTCTACTTGAATTCAAATCCTTAATAAAATTAATTAACGTTATATACGTTTGGTATTAATTACCTTTTTTATTATAAAATAGAGTATAATATATAAATAAGAGATGAAGGGGGAGAGACTATGAGAGAAATTGAAAATTGTGTAGAGGTCCGGGTCAGTGGTCCAAAAGAACAAATGAAGGTCTACTTAGACTGGATTCAAAAATCTGGCGAGTATCGTTATTCCATGGGAATTGATGAAAATGAAGGTGATCCTGTTTTTTTTCTAACACCAGAGGTTCAAAGTCATGAGTGTTGGAAATTTTCTAGTTCAAATTTAAAGCATAAAACTCGCTTATACCAACGCTTGAATAAAGAGGTACTCAAATACCGAGTGAATTATATGGTTTATTACGGCACACACCATCTTTCGGATGAGATTGAATTTGATTTAAATGAAAAAGATTATGATCAAGCCATTTATCCTGAATTAGTTCGTGCCTTTAATCCTATGCCGGAGACGATCGCATGCAAGTGCCCAGATTTGGTAGTAAACGTAGAGTGGGGAAGTTATTATATTGAAAAGGATTTTCAACTAGGCGATTATGAGAGAGAATCAATCATCTAAACGAATTTGAGAAAATGATATCCATCCTACCTTTTGGATATCATTTTTATTTTGGTCATTTTTGGTTAAACCACGTAAGGTATGCTATAATAGGCATAAATCATAAAGAAGGGGGAATGGGATGAAACAACGGACGATAACGGTGAAAGGAACGGGGCAAGCGTCTTTACCGCCAGATTATATTGAGATTCCACTGTATTTAGAATCGAGAGATGAACAGTATGACCAAGCCATCGAGTTGGCTAGTCAAAAGCTTGAAGAATTACAGCATTGTCTTGAGGAGATTGGTTTTAAAAAAGAAGACTTAAAAACAAGTAGTTTTACAGTCGATACGGATTATGAGCAAGTGAAAGACGAAGAGGGGAATTATGTTCGTGTTTTTCGCGGTTACATTGTCAGACATCGTTTAACGTTTGGATTTGATTTTAATCATGAAAAACTTGGCGACGTCATTCAAGTCATTAGTAATTGCCCAGCGCATCCAGAGTTCTCCATTCAGTATCAATTAAAAAATGAATCCGCGTTAAAATCGTTAATTCTTCAGGATGCCGTTAAGCAGGCAACTGAGCAGGCGAATGTTTTAGCACAAGCAGCGGGTGTGACATTAGGACCGATTCAAGTGATTGATTATGATTGGAGTACCATCAGTTATCAACCACGTGAACTCCTATTAAGTGAGAGTGCTAATTATTCAATGGCCATGATGGATTTACAACCTCAAGATATCAGTGCCACTGATTACGTCACGATTGTTTGGGAATTAATTTAATAAAGGAGTAACCGAAATGAATAAAGACTTTTTATATGAAATGATTCAAACCCCCTCTCCATCAGGGGCTGAATTTGACTTACAAAAGAAAATCATTCATTACATGAAAGAGACGGTTGACACCTTTGAGGCAGACGTCACAGGAAATGTGATTAGTGTCTTAAATCCTGATTCTCCTTGTAAGGTGTTATTAGCAGGACATGTCGATGAAATTGGACTCATGGTGACGATGATTACAGATGCTGGATTGTTAAAAGTAACCAATGTGGGTGGAATTCGTCCGGCTCTTTATTTGGGACAGAAAGTTCAAATTTTAACATCATCTGGCATCGTCAATGGAGTGGTTGGGGTGAATCGCTCACTTCTTAAAAATAAATCATTAGAAGCAACCGATTTGTTCATTGATTTAGGGGCAAGTTCAAAGGAAGAAGCATTAAAGGTTGTTAAACCTGGTGATTATGTTGTAGCAGCAACGGATTATTGCGAATTAATGAATGAGTGCATTTCCGGGCGTGCGTTAGATAACCGTTTAGGTGCATTTATTGTGATTGAAGCGCTGCGACGAGCGAAAGAATTAGGCGCACGTGTTGGGATTTATAGTGCGACAACCGTTGGAGAAGAGACAACGATGCGTGGGGCGGTTTGGGCGGCTAAACGTGTGAAACCAACGTTAGCTTTAGTGGTTGACGTAACCTTTGCGACGGATTATCCAGATGCGAATGCGGAAGCAATCGGAGAAATTGAAGTGGGTGGCGGACCTGTATTAGCTAATGGCTCAATTATTAATAACCTGTTAAATGAACGATTAGCGACTTTAGCTAAAGAATTAAACATCCCTGTTCAATACGAAGCCGCACCCGGACGTACTGGAACAGATGGAGACCGAATTCATCTTGAAAATGATGGGATTCCACTAGCTCTTATTTCAATTCCACTTCGATATATGCATTCAGGTAGTGAAGTGGGATCCCTCAAAGATGTTGAGCAAATCATTGAATTAATCGCACAGTTTCTAGTTAATTTAGAAGATTCTATCAATCTTTCTCCTTACCAAAATGTTCTATCATCTTTTTCGAAAAAAACGAGATAAATTTCTTGCAAATCACTTGAGATGATGATAATATAAAGGTCCGGAAATAATTAATTTATTTCCTACTCCAAATAGTTATAATATTTTACTTGTATAATTGTTAAGATATGGTTAACTAGTTTCTACCCACGACCGATTATCTCGTGGACTACAGGTAAAAAATTTGTATGTCCTCATCATACATCCTTTTTACTTGTAGAACACCGAAATGGCCTTCGGTGTTCTTTTTTATCATATTATGAATGATTCAGCCTACCTGTTGGTAGGTTTTTTTGATTTTTATCTCTTCTTTTGATCAAATAACGTTTATTTATAAAAATGGGCGTTTCATCTTTTGCTACTTATTCGTGTCATTTAATCATTATTCATATTTTAAATAAACGGTTAACCACGTTAGCTAATAATTAAACATCCCTTTGCCAGACGAAGTTGAACCTAATCATACTGGTACCGATGGTTAATTGTAGTCACCTTGAAAATGATAGGATGCCACTAGCTTTTATATACATTTAGATAGTGAGGCTCATGTTAAGAACATCATTGATTTTATTTCATGTTTTTTGTAAATTTAGAATAATCTAGAAATATGTCTTATTACCAGAATGTTCTAGTGTGTTTTTTTAAAAAAATGATAAAAACCGCTTGCAAATAACGTGAGATGATGATATTATATACCCCTGGAAATGAATAATTAATTTATTTCCTACTCCAAATAGTTATAATATTTTACTTGTATAATTGTTAAGATATGGTTAACTAGTTTCTACCCACGACCGATTATCTCGTGGACTACAGGTGAAAAATTTGTATGTCCTCATCATACATCCTTTTTACTTGTAGAACACCGAAATGGCCTTCGGTGTTCTTTTTTATCATATTATGAATGATTCAGCCTACCTGTTGGTAGGTTTTTTTGATTTTTATCTCTTCTTTTCATCAGATGACGCTCATTTTCGAAAAATGTAAAATAAATACCCGTTATTTATGAAAATGAGAGTTTTATTTTGCTCTACTTATTGGTAAAATATAATTAGAAACGCTTTCTTTCGGGAGGAGAGCTTCTATAACGCTTAATCATTTTGATTAAATGTGGGGGGGGATAAATAATGGAGCAATTTTCTCAACAAATGATTCCATTAAAAACAAAGAAAGAAATTAAAGAAGGCATTGTTAGACTCGTTCAATACGATATCATTTTAAATGATTATGCCGTTTGGTTAGATTTAGATGGAGACAAAGTGATTATTCCGCGTCAAGAACTCGAATTATATGAGATTAAGGGAGGATTAAATCATTATATCGGGACGATGCTTCAATATATGATTACAGCGTATGATGCTAATCGTCACGTTTATCTCGGTTCATGTCGAGAGGTCAAACATAAAAAACGATTAGAACTGATTGAACGTCTAAAGGCAGGAGAAACGTTTGATGCTAAAGTTACCCGCTTAGTTTACTTTGGCGCTTACTTAAGTATTGACGGTGTCTCTGTGATTTTAAGAAATCAAGATTTTGCCAATGATTATACGACAGTTTCAGATGTGTATAAAGAAGGGGATCAAATTTCAGTTTGTTTGTTGAAAGTGAATGATAATCTCAAAATCAACGTTCAAGCAGTGACTAAATATGAGTGTCACTCTTCAATCACTATCGAAGATTTTGAACCACAAACGGTCGTCTATGGGTTAGTGCGTAGCGTGAAACCGTGGGCTTGCTTTGTGAATATTGCACCAAATTTAGACGCCATTTGTCCAGTCCCAACTTTTTTCACGGTCAAAGAAGGAATGAAAGTCGCCTTTCGAATTAATCAAGTTCGTTTAGAGGAAGGACGTGTCCGAGGTAAAATTATAAAAGTTATTGAGCGTTAAAGGTTTATTTTTAATCTAGCCTATAAAACGTTGCGAATGAATCTGTTTAGTCAATTTCAACCCATTCATAAACTTAAAACCCCGATGGGCGATGCTTTCTAATCTGAAAGAAAGGTAATCTCATCGGGGTTTCACTATATTTATACAATCATTTATCTCGAGGATGCTTGAAAGATACCAAATTTTGTGTTAATTTTTATCTTTAAGCAGATGTTCTTTTATGGGGGGAGAATATGGAATATTGGATCGGATGGTTATTCTTATCAATTATTTTGACCTTAATCATGGAGATGATCAAATTTCAATCCATCATCAAGGCTTTCAACTTTGTTAGAAAACGGCCAAGTTATTTTGCCATTAATTTATTAATTGTCTCTGCAACGTTAGTTTTTTCATTCTTTGTTTCACGTAAACTTTTTTTTATTGGATTTATGACGTTTTTTTGGTTATTTCTTGCGATCATGAATGCCATTGTGACCCATTTACGAGGATACCCTTTAATGTTTTCGGATATCTTCCTGATTAAAGAAGGACTGAGTTTATCGTCACATTATTTTAAACCATGGGTGATTGCCCTTATTATTGCTGGAATGGCGATCATTCTCCATATTGGATATGGGTGGTATCAAATCCAATATTCCGTGAAATCTCTTGATTATCTATTAGCGTCGATCTACGTGACACTTGCTGCCTTCATCTTTAATCGAATCGAGAAAGGACAGCCTGTTGATTCGTCTTCGGTTGAGGATGAGGAGAGAGGTTTTGCCTATGCAATGGCAGACTCGATTTATCCGTATCTTAACCGTAAACCAGATACTTATAACGAAGAGATGATGAGTCAAATTTTGAAAGGAATCACTTATCATTCTTCAAAGTTGCCCGTCCATCACCCGCAAATCATTCTCTTACAGCTCGAATCATTTTTTGATCCGTTAAGGTTAGAGGGAGTCTCATTTAGCCAAGATCCCATTCCGACTTTTCGTAAGTTGATGCAACAGAAAAAAAGTGGTGTCATGCGGGTCCCGACCTTTGGGGGAGGAACAGCTAAAACGGAGTTCTCTATTTTGACGTCGATGAATGCAGAGCTATTAAAACCAGGAGAAATTCCGCATCAGTCATTTTTAAAACATACACCCGTTGAGTCATTGGCTTCTCAATTAGAACGATTGGGCTACTGCTCAACGTTAATTCATAATTATGAAGGAAATTTTTATAATCGACATCTAGCATACGAAAACCTTGGCTTTTCACGCTATATTCCAATCGAATATATGAGTGGAGTAGGGATACCCCATGATTTATCTCAAATGAATGACGCGGATTTAGTCAATTATGTTTTAAAAACATTAGCAACTGATCAGCCAGCCTTTATTTACGGGATTACGGTTGGAACTCATCAGCCTTATGATGAGACGCCTGATGATAATCCCTTGATACAAGTAGAAGGACCTATGTCCATAGAGATGAAGTATGCCCTACAAGATTATGCGAAGCGTATTTATCAGCTCGATCAAGAAATTCATCGTTTAATTCAGGAACTGCAAGCATCTGAGCAAGAGGTAATTCTCATGATGTTTGCTGATCATTTACCTAATCTTCCAATTTTAAATGATGAATCGATGTATCCCTATAATCCGTATGAAGTCCCTTATTTTATCTCACACTTTCATCCAAGCTTTGACTATCCACTTCCGAAACAATTGGAGTGCTATCAATTAGGGACTTGGCTGATGAAAACATTGAATATCCCTTTATCCATCATGCAACAGCTTCATATTACTTATAAAGATCATGAATGTTATCAAGATATTTTACGTTTGTCGCAATATGATCAGCTAGAAGGAAAGGCTTATTTGACGAATCAGGTGTTTACCACCCATCAAACAACACTTCATTTTGGATTAAATGAACAACGATTAGAGGATTATCATTGGACGGAAGCGGGGCTCATCGTTTATGGAGCGGGCTTTAATATTGATTCGCAATTATATATTGATCAGCGTAAAGTTGAGACCATTTTTATTAGTGATACGGAGTTAATGGCAGCGATTGAATGTAAAACTTTTGACACACTCACGTTAAAACAACTCAGTCGTCGCCATGAAGTCTTAGGTGATGAAATTAATTTAATCGCAGAACACGAAACGGTCATTGACAAGGGAAATTGAATCTGATAGATTATAGAGAAGTAAATCGTAGGAAGAACGTTGAGTCTTCCTCTTTTTAATGGAAAAAAATAAGGATGTGATATGATGAATTTGAAGCAACATTTTAAACAAAATGCTGCCTTTTACAAAGATTTATGGATTATTGCGCTTCCTATCGCTTTACAACAATTAGTGACCTCAAGCTTAAACATGGTTGATACACTGATGGTTGGAAAAGTTGGAGTTGATGCAGTGGCTGCGGTTGGGGTTTCAAACCAATATTACTTTTTATTAAATATGGTGATGTTCGGAATTTATAGTGGAGGAATGGTCTACTTTGCTCAGTTTTGGGGAAAGAAAGAGATTCGAAACATTCACCGCTTACTAGGATTTACTTTAGTTTTAGGGATTGGATTAGCTGCTATTTTTACGGGCTTAGCTCTACTGATTCCAGAACAGATTATTCGTATCTTTACTCAAGATGTCGCGGTTCAAGAACTCGGTGCCAAGTATTTACGTATTGCTTGTTTAAGTTATCCGTTCATGATTTTATCGTTTGGATTTAGTATGGGGTTACGAGCAGTGGAAAAACCTAAATTCTCAATGATTGCTTCGATCATTGCGTTAACGTTAAATACGATCCTTAACTTAATTTTAATTTTTGGATTATTGGGATTCCCTCAATTAGGGGTCATCGGGGCTGCCATTGCGACCCTTGTTTCACGTATCGTTGAGTTTATCCTAGTGATTGGCTTTGCTTACTTAAAAACAGAGACAATGAATCCTAAGTTATCGGTGTTATTAGCGTTTGATCGTGAGCTCATTAATAAACTAATTGTCACAAGTTTACCTGTCGTGATCAATGAATGCTTCTGGGGGCTTGGTACAACAGCTTACATGGTGATTTACGGGATGATTAATGTGGAGTCGATTTCCATTATGAATATTGTCAATTCAATCTTTAATATCTTCTTTATTGCAGCAATTGGGGTTGGAAATGCATCGACGGTCATGCTTGGTAAGAAACTAGGAGCTGGGGAGAAAGAAAAGAGTTATCAAGATGCAATCTTATTCTTAAAGGTAGGGATTGTCCTTGGAATTATCTCAGGACTAATGCTTGTCATGTGTATTCCTGTGATGCTTCAATTATATAAAGACTTCGAGCCATCAACACTTACGCTCATGTCACACGTTTTAATTGTCTTTGCGGTAGGCTTAACGTTCCGTTTTATTAATATTATTAATATCGTTGGTGTTTTCCGCGCGGGTGGAGATACGAGATATGCGATGATTTTAGAGTTAGGGGTCTTATGGACGGTTGGTGTTTTAGGTACCTTTATCGCGGTTAAATTCTTCCATGCGCCACTTCTGATCGTTGCTATTATCGTTCAATTAGAAGAAGCAGTCAAAGTCTTCTTCGGAATGTTCCGTGTACGCTCGAAAAAATGGATTAATCAATTAGTTTAAAAGAGAGAGTTTCTCTCTTTTTTGTATATAGACACATAAATCTTCTACATCCCATCGTCTCAGTAAGAAACAACAATGGATTCATAATTGCACTTCTGTGACTTTTACTTTTTATCGTTTAATTCAGTTCTATCAAAACAAAAAGGATATGCGTAAAAATTTGCATATCCTTTTTGTTTTATTTTTCAATGTAAGTTGTATCAACCCAAGTGCCCGCTATTCCAGGATTTGAAGTAATATTGAGAGGATGAGTAGCATCTTCAACGTATTTATAAATATAATAAGTCCCGGGTTTTATAAATTTGGCTCGTTTCAATGAGGTTGACGTTTTGTAACCTACGATATTTTTTGTCACAATTACTTTCTCACCTTCAATAAAGAGATTGGGAAGGTTTAATCCGATTGAATCATCACCCCAAAAACCTTGTGTTTTAGTATCAGTAAAAATAGGAACAAGTGGTTGGCTAGTAGATATACTATCTTCAACAAAGAAGCCTGACAAAGGTTTATAAAGGGTCATGCCATCAATCCACGCCCCTGCTGCTTTACCAGTTTTTGAAATACGAATAGGATGGCGACTACCTTCTACTATTTTAGAAATAACATAAGTCCCGGGTTTAATCGTTATATTTGAAAGAAGGGCTCCAGAAGAAATGTAACCGGAAATACTTTCATATATAATGATCGTATCACCCACATGAAAAATACTAGTTAACGTTGAAATAAAATTGTTATCTAGGTCAGCGTTACTTAAATTAATTAAATCATTCAACTGTGATAAATCGTTACGCTGGTTAATGGCTGCTACATTATTTGAAGTTTGATCATAAGTCATTTGAGTTGGGGGAAATTTTTGACCATATTTTAGATAATTTGTCGTGGGATCTAAAGGCATTGTTTGATACGTATTACCCATATCTTTTTTCACGTCCTTTTCTATAAACTACTATATTATATAAAAACAAGTCAAAAAGATGGTGTTTCTATTCCTATATTTGATTGTAAAAATTCTTAAAAGTTGGAATGTTTCTGATGAGTTCTTATTTAAAACACACGAAAAGTTCATTATAATAAAAGAAAGAGCATGTTAAGAAAGGATTTTTGATTTATGTTTTTTATTGGTATTTTTGGAATAGAGACAAAAAACGTTGAACTTAAACCACTACCGGCTACGATGTGTAAACACTGTCGTGGAACGGAAAAATTCACGTTATTTAAACACTATCATCAATTCCATTTCTTTTTTATTCCACTCTGGAAATGGCGCTTAGAATATTATATTGTTTGTGACACCTGCCAAACCATTGCTAAAATCCCATTAGAAAAGGGGAGAGCACTTGAAGCGGATGAGAAGATGGAACTCACCTTATGGGATCAAGAAATCGTTTATACCCCATCAGAAAATAAACGACGTTGTCATCACTGTCACGAAGTGGTAGACGCCACGTACCAATACTGTCCTCACTGTGGAAATCATTTGGCGTGATGACCATTCGTTCCTCTAGAATAAATCATCTTAGTTTTTAATCCATAGCAATCATGAACAAGCAAGTAAAGGCTTTATAGGCCTTGGCTTGCTTGTTTTTTTGACTGGCTGTTTAAATCGATTAAAGGTCGTCTTATCCCATGAGTGATGATGACCCTCTAAAAAAATCAACTTTATGTCTTTGGGGATGAACGGATGAGTTAGTAAGGCTATTTAGCATTTTAATCATCACTTTTTGAATAAGTCACTGTTTTCTTTCAAATATTAAGCTAAGCGTTAAAAGGGAGGAAGCCAGTATGGATGTACGATTCGTTTATAGTCTCATTCTAATCATCAGTATGATGTTTTTATGTTTAATGATCCCACCAGATTCTAAACAGAAATCTCAGGAAAAGGAAAACATAACAAGGATGGACTTAAAAAGTCAACTGATTATTAACCTGTTATATCCTAAAATTATTGCAAAAATAAGAGAAGAAAGAGCCGTTACACCCTTAAAAGTCAACTCAGAGGAGATCAATCTTCTTCACATTGAACAAATCAATGAAACACAAATTTCCATTAAATTAGCCTTTTCCTCTTTTTTAAATGAAGAGAAAGTTTATGCTAATTATATCGCCACGTACTTGATTGATTCTTTAGGAGACATTGAAACCCAAACGTTTCAAGAGACCAAAGAATTAGACGACATCCCTATATTTGATAATTGAAGCCAGTCTATAAATGAATGTTGAAAATTAAATCAATTCTTCCTGACTGAAGGGGAATAAAATCAAAAACATTCAACGTCGTGTTTTTTTAATCCTTGAATGACAAATAATATGAGAAAGCTCATGTAAAGAGGAGGTTTTATAGATGAAAATTCACCGAATGAGACAGTTTTTAGTCATGTTCTCTCTTGTTCTTACCTTCAACTTAGTTCCTAAGACTGCTCATGCCATGAATGTTAATCCTGAATCTTGTGAAAAACTCATTATCAATTTATTACAACCTGCTATTGAAGAAGAAATGGTGAAGTATTATGGAGAAGACCTAGGTAAGCGTGTGGAACTCTATAACTATGAAATGTCGATACTTGACCTAACAGCTGAACCTTATAAACCAACGACCGTTACCCTAAAAATCACTCCAATGATTGGCGCTCATCATCCCATTGGTGATTATGAACTCTATTTTTCAGTAGATAATGCGGGAGAAATTAAGCGATTAAGTTTCAAGCCACTTAAAATTTATCCTGAAACGATAGAACGTTTTCAATTAACCTTGCCTGAAATGGAATAGGAAGCCCGATCTTTTCAAACACTAGAGCTATTGAAAGGAATAGGAGTTGATTTTGTGACGACAACAAGTAAACACCCCAATCATTTGATTCATGAATTATCCCCTTATTTATTGCAACATGCGTATAATCCGGTCGATTGGTATCCATGGAATGAAGAAGCTTTTACCAAAGCAAAAGCCGAAGATAAGCCGATTTTTTTAAGTATTGGTTATTCAACGTGTCATTGGTGTCACGTCATGGAGCATGAATCGTTTGAAGATGAAGAAGTGGCGGCTTATTTAAATGAGCACTTTATTTCAATTAAAGTGGACCGTGAAGAACGCCCGGATATTGATAGTGTTTATATGACCGTTTGTCAGAGCTTAACGGGGCAGGGTGGATGGCCACTCACCATTTTAATGACACCAGAGGCTCATCCGTTTTATGCCGGGACTTATTTTCCTAAAAATAGTCGCTATGGTCGACCAGGACTACTAGATGTGTTAAGAGCTATTGTTAAAACATGGTCTGAAAATCGTGAAAAAATTGAACAAGTAACAACTGGCATTCAAGAACATCTCGAACAAATGAATGAACAGCGAAACTCTAATCAAGAAGTCAATTCAAAACTTTTTGCCCATGCCATGCAACATTTTAAGGCGAGTTATGATTTTGAAAACGGTGGGTTTGGAGATGCTCCAAAATTTCCAACCCCACATCGTCTCATGTATCTGTTACGTACCGGTGATCAAAATGCCATCAAAATGGTGAAAAAGACACTGGATCAAATGTATAAAGGTGGTCTTTTCGATCATCTAGGTTTTGGGTTTTCCCGATATTCCACCGATGATGAGTGGCTCGTTCCACACTTTGAGAAAATGCTCTACGACAATGCCCTACTTATTATCACTTATTTAGAAGCCTACGAAGTCACCGAAGAAAAACGATATCTTATGATTGCCACTAAAACCCTTAAGTATGTCCTCAATAATCTTCATCATCCTGACGGTGGTTTTTACTGTGCTGAAGATGCTGATAGTGAAGGAGAAGAAGGGAAGTACTATCTCTTTACACCAGAAGAAATCATTGAGGTACTCGGTGAAACAGAAGGAGCGCTCCTTAATACGTATTATGGCGTAACCTCACTTGGAAATTTTGAAGGAAAGAACATTCTCAATCGTCTCCATGCATCCATTGATCTTGACGAATCACACATCGAACCGTTAAGACAGAAGCTTTTAACGTATCGTGCTTCACGTTATCATTTACATAAAGATGATAAAATTCTAACGTCATGGAATGGTTTAATGCTAGTCGCTCTAGCAAAAGCTTACCATGTGACACAAGATCAGCAGTATGAGACCCTCATTCAGGAAACAATCTCTTTTATTAATCAACATCTCTTTGAAGAAAAACGATTACTCGCTCGTTACCGCGAAGGAAAAAGTCATTATCTAGGTTATCTAGATGATTATGCTTTTTATGTCTATGGTTTAATTGAAAGTTATCAAAGTACTTTTAACCCAGACTACCTTAAACAAGCCATCGAACTAACGCAAGAGATGATTCGCTTGTTTAAGGATTGTGAAGCGGGAGGTTATTACTTATATGGCAGTGATGCTGAGCATTTAATGATTCGTCCAAAAGAAACGTACGATGGGGCCATGCCATCAGGGAATTCAGTCGCAGCTTATAACTTAATTCGTTTAGCTCGCTTAACAGGAGACGCCACATTAGAAAAAGAAGCGATGGAGCAACTAAACTTCATGGCGGCTCATGCGACCCATTATGAAATTAGTCATGCCTTTTACTTAATCGCTGCTCAATTCGCTCTCGAATCAAGTAAAGAACTCATCGCTATCTTAACAAACGACAATGAAATCGAAGATTTTAAAACATTTCTTTCTTTATCTCCATTGTTTAATTTAACCGTTATCTTAAAAACCCCTGAAAATGAGAACAAATTATCAGATTTAATTCCATTTTTAACAGACTATCCTTTATCAAAAGATCCCTCATTTTACGTCTGTGAAGGTGGAAGCTGTCACGCTCCCGTCCATACACTCGGTGACTTAAAACAGTTTATTTAAAAGAAGGCAACTGCCTTCTTTTTTTATGTTCTCACAGAAGGAGGTACTGTCATATATTATAGAAAAGGGGGTGTTTAGGCGATGTTAAGTCAAACAATGTTACGAATTAAGACAAATATTGGAACTTGTCTATCCGAAATGGATGAAATTCTAGAATGTTGTCATAGTTTGCTTGAAAACAATAACATTATCATCTTGATTAATCGATCGCTTTATCACAAACTCAAAGAGGAGTGTGCCAAGCTAACAAAAGTTCGAAAAGCCCTGTATCGCATTTACAGTCATTTAGAGACTGAATTCACACCTTATGTCTTAGATTTAACCCTTGAAGGACATGAGTTAATCAAAGAAATCAACGATATCATTCAAACCATCGAAGATAAATGGAATGAAGGAGATATTGATATTAATAAATATACACTAGCCCAAGCTATCTTAATTTTAGAACTAGATGGAGATGTCATCATTGATATTGATGACTTAGAAATGGTGTTGGCTCATCCAGAATACTTCTGGCTTTGTCTTTATGTTGTTCCCGAAAATAACGTAAAAATCTGTCATTACTCTGCGTGGAAAACAAAACAAGAAGCTCTTATCTTTGCGATGCAGATGCCTGGATGTGGTAAACATCATGTCATTAACCGATTCACTCTAAAAATAGTATAAAAGGACTAATCGTTGATTAGTCCTTTTATTCTTGTGTTGGATTCAAATGCTCCGTTAAATCTTCAACGGTAGAGGTTAATAAATAAATTTGGTCTAACATCTTATGAATATGATATTCAAAAATAGGATGAATCGGTTCCCTAAGCTTGACTTTTTCTTGACAGCCTTGATTAAAAAATTCAATAATCTCCATTTTATTATCAAACGTCATCTCTGTTTGCTCTAATTCCAGTTTAGCAATACACTTAGCATGAAAATAAATGTCGTGGCACGCATCAATGGATTTCTTTAATTTTTTAGAGGAAACAGGATTCTTATGAAATTTTGTATCAGCACAATAATTATGATATAACGCATTTAAACGACTTAATTCAGAATTTAAAGGAGATATATTTAAGTCTTGATGAATTAAAATATTTTTGACCAGTTCAATCGTCATTTGTTCAATCTTTTCAATCTCATCCGTTAAACGCCCTAAGTAATTCGGCTGTGCAATAAAATAATTGACTAAAATCCCCACAATGATTCCAATTGAAGTATCTGTCGTACGTAAAAGAGAATAAATAAGTGGATTTTGATCGGCTGTAATCCCCATTAAAATAGAAATACAGACGGTTGCTGCAATGATAATAGAGGAGCTTATTTTTAAAGCATTACAACAAATAATCGTCACAATGACTGCAAAACCAAGATGAAGTGGGTGATCAAAATGGACAAGTGCAAATAGGTAACCAATGATAGCTCCTAGTACGGTGCCAAGTAATCGATTTTTTCCTGCCACAAAGGAACTTTTCACTGTATTTTGCATCGCAAACACCGTCCCAATCACGGCATAAAAAGGGTTACTAATTAAAAAGGTATTTCCGAGACAGGCGGTGATGACAACGGCTATTCCTGTTTTTAGTGTTCTCATTCCAACATGTTGCTTAATATCCATCTCATGTCCCCCTAAATCTCTAAAAAGTTTGAACTTTGCTACCTTATAATATAGCATGTGTCTTGCGGTTCGACAAGAGACATTTAATGGCCTTTTTGTTCATATTTTCATTCAAGGTTTTCTTATAAAAATAGGACATTTGTGAAAACTATCAATGAATGTTTTAATCAAAAGGAGGATTTGTTAAATGACTAGCCCATGCAGTCAGTTTCCCAAAACCGCAAAACCACAAACTCAAACGAAACAACCAGGGATTGAATCACAAATGGATCCCAAACCGATCTATGATCATCCTGAATATAATAATGGTTCTGGACGGTTAAAAAATAAAGTGGCGATTATTACAGGTGGCGACTCCGGAATCGGGCGTGCTGTTGCGCTTGCTTTTGCCAAAGAGGGAGCAAAAGTGGTTGTTGTTTATTATGATGAGACAGAAGATGCGAATGAAACTAAACAAGCTATTGAGCAGGCGCACGGTGAATGCTTATTAATTCAAGGTGATCTGACGAATCCAAGCTTCGCACAGGACATTGTCAATCAAACATTAGCAAAATTTAATCAAATTAATATTTTAGTAAACAACGCCGCTGTTCAATATCCACAAAATGAAATCACTCAAATTAAAGATGAAGACCTTCATAAAACATTTGCGGTCAACTATTTCGGAACCTTCTATTTAACGCGTGCTGTGGTGCCGCATTTAACTGAAGGAGATAGCATCATTAACACAACATCAGTCACTGCTTATGAAGGAAATGAAACGTTATTGGATTATTCATCTACAAAAGGAGCCTTAACAGCCTTCACTCGTTCACTGGCTTCTAATTTAGCTAAAAAAGGGATTCGCGTGAATGCAGTGGCACCAGGTCCCATTTGGACACCACTTATTCCAGCGTCATTTGATGCTCAAAAAGTGTCTCAACATGGAGCGAATGTGCCAATGAAACGTATGGGACATCCCGTAGAATTAGCAGGTGCTTACGTGTTGCTAGCTTCTAATGAAGGATCTTATATGTCTGGTATTACCATCCATGTCAATGGTGGAACGATTATTAACTGTTAAAAAGAGATAGCATTTGCTATCTTTTTTATATTTCCGAACATTCGTTCTAAGATTATCCAGACGGTGGCAAAATGGCACCTGACCTGATTAAGCGTTATCATTGCATGAAAATAAGTCATTTATTACTCATTTAGCAAAAAATACACGTAGCTGAGTCTATTTTTCTCACCGTTCGAATAAGGAGCGAACAAATGTTTGCGTTAATTATTTTGTTTTTTAGTTCTTTCTAAGACAATCAGTTCGTAAACTATCTTATAAGTTAGCTGAATAGGTGATAACCATGTGTGGATTAGTTGTCTTGATGAAAAATAAAACAACGATTGAGGATCTCCAATTCATGCAGTATGCTTTACAACAAATAAAGCACCGTGGACCAGACGATGAACAATTATATGTATCTGAACAACTTATTTTAGGATTCAATCGTTTAAGTATTATTGATTTAGAAGGTGGATCACAGCCTTTTCATTCAAGTGATAAGACGTGCCACCTTGTGTTTAATGGAGAAATCTATAATTATTTAGAACTTCGCACTCAACTTGAGAAATTAGGATTCAGTTTTGAAACTTCTTGTGAGTCGGAAGTGATTGTGACTCTTTATCAGTTATTAGGGTTAGAATTCATGTCTCAACTGCGAGGGATGTTCTCCCTTGTGCTATACGATGAAATAACACAAGAATTAATTGCTGTTCGAGATCGGTTTGGGATTAAACCATTGTATTATTACCACTTTGACGATGGAATCTTCCTAACATCGGAACTTAAAGTGTTTAAATCCATATACGATAAAGAACAGTTTCTCGATTTTAAAGCACTCCAGCATTACTTTACCTTTCAATACATTCCCGAGCCTGATACATGCCTCATAGATATTAAAGCACTTGAAGCAGGGACTTATTTAACTTATTCACTTGAGAAAGGACTAAGGATAAAGACGTATGCCACAGTAGAATTATTACCGACTAAAAAAACGTCCTATGTCTTAAAGGAAGAACTCCAGCAAGCCATTGTCTCTTCCGTCAAATCTCACCTACAAAGTGAGGTAGAAGTTGGCTGTTTTTTATCAGGGGGAATAGACTCCACCATCTTGACAACATGTGCTAAAGCGTTTAAAGAGGATTTAAAAGCTTTTACAATTGGTTTTGAAGAAGCAGGTTATAGCGAAATCAATGAGGCTATAAAAACAGCAGAGAAATTAAAGCTAGATTTAACAACAAAAACGTTAAATGCTCATGAATTTATGAAGGAAGCTAGGCAAGCCATTGAGTTTTTAGATAGCCCCGTTGCTGATCCCTCAAGTGTTGCCATTTATAGCATCGCGAGAGAAGCAAGAAAACATGTCAAAGTCATCTTATCCGGAGAGGGAGCCGATGAGCTTTTCGGTGGCTATCGAATTTATCGAGAAGTAGATGCCTTAAAACTGTTTCACCCGATTCCTCAACCGATGAAACAAATACTTCTATGGGTGGCGAACCATTTGCCGAATATCAAAGGGAAAAACTTTATCAGACGCGGCTGTATTCCGTTAAGAGATCGATATGTTGGGAACGCCTTCGTCTTTAACGAGCAAGAAAAAGATCAGCTCCTATCCTTTTATCATCCGTCTCATCCCTTTACGGAGATTACCCATCCGATCTATGATCAAATCAAGAATCTCGATCCACTAACACAAATGCAAATGATTGATTTAAAAACGTGGCTTCGTGGTGATCTCTTAGTGAAGTCAGATCGACTAACGATGGCACATGCTTTAGAGCTTCGGGTACCCTTTTTAGATCAACAGGTACTCGAACTAGCGAAATATTTAACACATCGTGAAAAAATAGAGGGGGTTCAAACAAAAATTTTATTACGAGAAGCTTTTGAAGGCTTTATCCCAGCTCATGTCCTTGAGGCTCCGAAAAAAGGCTATCCGGTCCCTTTAAAAAAATGGTTTAAAAACGAACTTTTCGACGAAGCACGGGACATCATTTTAGCGCCAAGTTGTGAGCATCTCATCAATCAACAGGTGGCTCTTTCCTATTTAGAAGCCCATGCTAAAGGAAGAGGGGATCATAGTCGTAAAATTTGGACCTTAATGACCTTTATTTTATGGTATGAATCATGGGTCAAGTAAGAAAATCTTGTATAAACTAAAGAAATGTATGCTATAATAGAGAAACTACTTTGTCTTATACCACTTTTGGAGGATCAAATGAAACCAAACTATTATTTCATTACATTTCTTTTTTTTATTTTAATCATTTCCATGCTAAATTTTTTAGTTGAACTGAATGCTTATACGCCAAATCATGCTGAAAATTCTATTTCAGTGATGAAACAAGCAACTGAAGACTTTAAAGTCGTAGATTATCCTATTAGTCTTATCACGTTAGAAGAGCGTTGTGTCGATGAGCAGAATCAACAAGTCAAGTGCCATCAGCTTCAAGATATTCAAAATGGAGATATTTTAATCACCAAATCTAATCATACACTACTCTATCGCCATGGACATGCTGGAATTGTGCTCGATGCAGAAGCGGGACTAGTTCTTGAAGCCTTAGGGTATGGAACAAGTTCGCGATTAGAATCACTTGAAAAATGGGACTATTATCCGACTGTGAAAGTGCTACGCCTCAAAAACCGCACTGAAGAAACCATCAGTGAACTCGTTAAACGAGCGATGTCAGATTTTTTAGATATTAATTATAATCTGATTGCAACTAAAACAAACATGAATCTCACGCATTGTTCAGATATTGTTTGGAAAGTTTTTAATGCTATTGGCGTTGATATCGATAGTAATGGTGGCTGGTTGGTCACTCCAAAAGATATTAGTCAAAGTCAATACCTTTATGAAGTTGAATCTTATGGTTTTTCAGATGAACGCGCTTGGTAACCTAGCAATGATATTTTGCTAGGTTTTTAATTTATACTAATTTTTCATTAGCATCATATTAAAAATAGAGTTAAAATAAAGATATAAGATTTTAAGCAAAAAGGGGAGTTAACCTTGCCATTAGCAGAATTTAGATATATTGACAAAGCATTATCGACACTTGATAAAGAACGTGATCAACTAGAAGTCATTTCAAAATTACTTCAGATGGAATTCACTGAAATTATGAACCTCCATACGATGGAGTATTTAAATATTACCACTCGTGTGAAAGGACGAGACAGCTTAAAAGAAAAAATTCTTCGCCAAGGATACTATAAAAAATACAATGACCCCATCCGCCTGATTTATCAATTATCCGATTTAATTGGAGTTCGTATTGAATGTCGCTTTGAACAAGATGAACGTGCGATTTATAAAGTCTTAAAAAAACATTTTAATGTGAGAAATGATGATGGGTACTATTATAATGAAATGAATCCAAATGTTAAATTAAGCTTAGACGGGCGTCAACCACAAAAACAGAAAAATGGATTTAAAATCTTCAGAATTGATGGAATTGTCACAGATACGAATAATGAGTTACCCTTTGAGTTACAGATTAAATCACTTGTTAACTCATTCTGGGGTGAAATTGAACATAAAATTATTTATAAAAATTATAACTTCCTTTTAGTCGATGATTTATTAATTGAAATGATGCACTCGATTAAAAATAACTTAGCTTTACTCGATAAACAATTATTAACCATTTACCGAAATGTGGAACAACGACAAACGGATGAAGAGTATCAACGTCGTAACCTAGAAGAAGTGATGGCTAAAATGTGTAATGATGTCTTTGCTAAACAGTTAAAAGAGCAACTGGGAATGAACGTTAATATTAAAAAAGCATGCCAAACCATCATGAAATACACATTCTCTCCAAATGGGATGCTAGAAATTCAAAATATTAGTGATTCTCTTATTAAGGCACTTGAACGTATTTCTCAAATTTCAAATGAGCAAGTCGAATTCAACGTTCCAATTATTTTCTCACGTGAACCTCATTATACGAATAAGTTCGCGCAGATTGTTGGGCCGTATTTTAGGGATGTGATGAATAAAGAGTTCCATTGGAATCTCTTCTTCAAAATCTTATTTGAAATCGAACCTCAAGATAGCGTCGATGATTTTGAAAAGTTCTTAGGCTTCCTCGAACAAGCGTATCAAACTTCATCTTCAATCACACGACTTAAAAAGATTTTGTATTCACAACTTGAAGAGCATGCTGATGAAGTCATGGAGACCCTCATGGAAACCGTCGCTCATATAATTGTTTCCATTGATGACGTTGAATGTATTTATGAAAACAATATTACAAAAGTTGCCTCTGTCATTGCGGATACGTTGCGTGATATAACAGCCCAAATGACGACTTACGATCAATGGCTAACTCAAAAAGAAGCCTTGATAGAAGACTTCAAACAATATTTACTTGAAGAATTATCTTAATAGAAAAAAAGCGCAAAGGCGAAATTTCCTCCTTTTGCGCTTTTTAATTAATCTATAAAGTATGATTTGACTTCTTCTAAGTTTTTAGCGACTGTTAGAACTAACATTAATTGAATACGAGCTTTTTGACCGTTTAAGTTACTTGCTAAAATAGCTCCCGCTTCAACTAATTGAGCACCACCACCGTCATAACCATACGATTCTAGTACACGTCCCATTGGACAACGAGACACGATAATGACCGGAATTTGATGAGCAACGGCACGTTTGATTCCTTCCATCATCATTGGTGGAACATTTCCTCGTCCCATCGCCTCAATGACGATTCCTTTCGCCCCTTTTTCAACTAAGAAATCTAAAAGGGTAGAGTCCATTCCTGAGACAGCTTTCAGTAAATGAACATCCGTTTCAATACGATCCGTCTGCACATGCTTAGTTGGAATCGATTGTTTATGATAATAGATGACATCATCTTGATCGACAATACCAATTGGACCAAACTCTAACGATTTAAATGTATCCAGGCTCATCGTATGAGTTTTAGTCACTTCACGGGCTGCATTGACTTCGTTGTTTAAGACAACTAAGACTCCTTTATTTCGTGATTTAGGATGAACCGCTGTACAGATAGCAGCTGCTAAATTACTTGGCCCATCATAACCAAGTTCTGATCCATTGCGCATTGCTCCAACGACAACGACTGGTTTCTCAGTATTTAAACAAATATCTAATAAATAAGCTGTTTCTTCTAAGTTATCCGTCCCATGTGTTACGACAACACCTACAATATCGTCCTGATTTAATTTTTCTTCTACCACACGTTTTAACTCCATCATTTTTTCGGGTGTCATATGTGGTCCTGGAAGTTTTCCAAACTCTACAATATCAAGCTCAGCAATTTGATCAATGTTTGTGACCATTGACATAATATCTTCACTAGACATTGACGGAATGGCGGCCTTCAGACGTGGATCTACTTTCATTGAAATGGTTCCACCTGTAAATACTACTGCTACTTTTTTTGCCATAAAAAAGCCTCCACGTTATTTATTTTTTAATCTTACTACGTAATTATTTTACTCATTCCAGTTCTTTGATGCAACCTTTTGACAAAAAAAAGAAAGAGGTGTCTAATTTTTAGACCTTTCTTTCTTTGATATACATTTTAGCAACAAATTAATCATTTTATGTTAGAGTAGGGGAATCCAGCCTGTTATTCTTCACTCGTTACAATTTCAGCTCGTTCTAAAATACTATCCGGAATGGTTAAACCAATCGCATCGACATGTTCTTGATTCACAACTAAAGACGTATTTTCTAACGTTTTAACTGGCATGGTACTTGGATCTTTTCCTTCTAATACTTCAGCAGCCATTAAACCTGTTTCATAACCTAACTGGAAGTAGTCAATACCTTCGGTTGCAACGCCACCTTTTTTAGCCATTCCTTCTTCACCTGTGACAACTGGAATTTTTTTCTCAAGACAGGCATTCCAAACGACTGGCATTGAGCTTGAAACTAAATTATCCGTTGGGGTATAAATCACATCAACTTTATCAACAACAGAAGCAATGGCATTTGGAATCTCATTGACAGATGTAATTCCAACTTTGATAATGTCAAGCCCTAGCTTAGCCGCAGCTTCTTCTGCTAATGCCACTTGAATTTCCGAATTCACTTCACTCGTTGTATATAAAATCCCAACTGTCTTTGCCTCAGGTAACAGTTCTTGAATCAGTTCCATTTGTTTAGCCACAGGTGTTAAATCACTCGTTCCTGTCACATTTGTTCCGCTCACATCCCATGCCTTTGTTAACCCTGATTCCACAGGATCAGTTACCGCTGTGATCACAATTGGAATATCTTTTGTCGCGTTATAAGCCGCTTGAGCCGCTGGTGTCGCAATGGCAAAAACTAAATCAACGTTACTATTCACTAACTGGCTGGCAATGGTTTGTGCCGTTGGATTTTGTCCTTGTGCATTTTTAAACTCAATGTGAATGTTGTCTCCGTCAACATATCCCTCATCTTCTAAAGCAGCAATAAATCCTTCATAAGAAGCGTCTAGGGCAGCATGTTCTGTATATTGTAAAACACCAATTGTTTTCATATCTGAATCCGTCTTTTGACTACAACCAGCTAGAAAGCTACAATAACAACAAATCATCCCAACCCCTAGACCTTTTAATACTTTACTAGCTTTCATATGATCATCCTCCTATCATTATCTATTTTGTTCAACTCATAATGAGTAAAACCATCCTCTTTATCTTCACATCACATTACCTTTTGGCTGAGAATAAAGGAGTTGTCTCTCAAACCTCTCTATTTACTAAAGACACCAACCTCATGGATTATTTTCTATTGATTAAGTTGGATTTCAATGAATTATGATTATTATATGAGCTTAAATAATAAAAGTCAAACGTTTATTTCTATTTTTTTCCAAAAAGGTATTTTTAAATACGTTTTAAAAAAGTAGCCTATCGTATTTAAAATCGTAGCTATCAACGACTAAAAATAAAGTCTTTAAATCGTAGAATAGGGGAGATACGACGATATCATGATATTAGATCAGTTTTATAAAAGAGATCGAATCGTCTCTTTTCCATTCATAAAAAAAGTGATGTCGCTACGTGACATCACTTTTTTTATGAGAATAATAATTCATCACTGAGCGATCCATTATGCACATTTTTTTCAAATTGATGTAATAATTTTTCAGGCGTTAGTTCTTGTTTTTCATGGCCACTAATATCAAGAACAATCTGTCCTTCATGTAGCATGATTAAACGAGATCCATATTTAATCGCATGCGTTAAATTATGCGTAATCATTAACGTCGTAATCTTTGATTCTTGGACCATTTGATTCGTTAAATCCATAATTTTAGCGGATGTTTTAGGATCGAGTGCTGCCGTATGCTCGTCAAGCAGTAATAAATCGGGCTTCACCAAAGTCGCCATAATTAAAGAGAGCGCTTGACGTTGCCCTCCTGATAATAGACCAACTGGAGTTTGCAATTGATTTTCAAGCCCAAGTTGGAGAGGAGCAACGATTGCTTTAAATGTTTCAATATCTTTTCTAGATTCTAAAAATGCTAAACCAAATCGTTTTCCCTTATTACGAGCCAAGGATAAGTTTTGTTGAATGGTTAAAGAAGGTGAAGTTCCGAGCGTTGGATCTTGAAAGACGCGTGAGATAAAGCGTGTCCGTTGATATTCCTTTAGTTGGGTAATCTCATGATTAAGTAAGGAAATAACCCCTGCATCGGGTGTTAACGTTCCGGAGATTAGATTTAATAAGGTTGACTTTCCGGCACCATTACTTCCAATCACCGTCACAAACTCTCCTTCTTCAATCGTTAAATCCAACCCCTGAAAAATTTTCTTTTCATTGACGGTATTCGGATAAAAAGTTTTACTTAATTGTTGAATGTTTAGCACGCGCAATCCCTCCTTTAATGTTAGATGGTTTCGAAGTTTTAGATAATAGGGTAGGAAAAGCTTTAATTTTATGATTATTTAACGCTAAAGCTAATGTAACAATTAACGCACTTAATAATTTTAAATCTGTTGCAGGGAATCCTAGCTGTAACGCAATAGCTGTACATCCTTGATATAAAATCGCTCCAATAATAGCCATCGTGGTTGGAAGAATCCAACGTGCTTTTTTAAAAATCGCTTCACCGAAAATAACGGCGGCTAAGCCAATGACAATCGTTCCTGTTCCCATCCCAACATCAGCAAATCCTTGATACTGAGCACTTAATGATCCTGCTAAAGCGACCAATCCATTCGAAACCATTAAACATACAATTTTAACCCATCCTAGATTCACCCCTAATGTCGTCACTAATTGGGGATTATCTCCTGTGGCCTTAATCATAAATCCAAACTTCGTTTTTAAAAATAAATCGACGATGATTTTAACACACACTACAATGATCACAATGGTTAATAAAATAGGAATCGCACCTGAAAAAATACGTTCTTCATTAAACAGTGGAATATTCGCTTTTCCCATAATACGTAGGTTAATGGAATAAAGACCACTCATCACTAAAATTCCTGATAACAAATTCGTAATTTTAAGCTTAACATGCAAAATTCCTGTCACAGCTCCAGCCAACATGCCACCTAAAAAAGAAATTAACACAGCGAGTAGGGGAGTGACATCTTGTGTCAGAAGGAAGGCTGTAATAGCCGCTCCTAGTGGGAAGGTTCCTTCAACCGATAAATCAGCAAAATCTAACACTTTATAAGTCAAATAAACACCTAGAGCCAAGATCCCAAAAATGAGTCCTTGCTCTAAGACTGTTAATAAAACTCCCATCTTATTCACCTCCTATAATTTCAGCACCTTTTAAAATCGAATCAGGAATGGATAATCCAATGGCTTCTGCATTTTTTTGATTCACGATTAACGTTGTATTTTGAAGGGTATTAATTGGCATCGTACTTGGATCTTTTCCTTCTAATACTTGAGCAGCCATTAAACCTGTCTCATATCCTAATTGATAGTAATCAATCCCTTCAGTTGCAATACCACCATCAATGACCATCGTATCCACTCCAGCAACAATGGGAACTTTTTTATCTAAACAAGCATTCCATAAAACTGGCATCGAACTTGCAATTAAGTTATCAGTTGGGGCATACATCGCATCAACTTTATCAATCACAGATGCAACTGCTTGAGGAATATCATTAACCGTTGTGACTCCCACGCGAATCACTTGTAACCCTAAGTTAGAGGCGGCTTCTTCTGCCATCTTGACTTGAACTTCCGAATTGACCTCACTCGTTGTATAAATCACACCAACTGTTTTCGCCTCTGGAACTAACTCGGTAATCAATTCCATTTGTTTAGCAACAGGCGTTAAATCACTCGTTCCTGTCACATTTGTTCCTGACTGGTTCCAGTCTTTTACGACTCCAGCTTCAACAGGATCAGTCACCGCAGTCATTAAGATAGGAATGTCTTTTGTTGCATTATAGGCAGATTGAACAGCTTGTGTTGCAATGGCGAACATCATATCCACATCGTCACTTACATACTGATTAGCAATAGTTTGAGCGGTTGTAAGATCCCCTTGAGCATTTTTTAAATCAATTTTAATATTTTCCCCTTCAATATATCCTTCCTCGGCTAATCCTGCGATGAAACCTTCGTAAGCTGCATCTAATGCACCATGCTCCATGTACTGTAAAACACCTATCGTTTTTACATCTGAGTCTTTATGACTACAAGCAAATAAAAAACTACTAAAAACCATCCCAACACCTACAAATTTTAACAGTTTGCTGGCTTTCATACGATCATCTCCTATATTCATTTTTTATCTTGTTAAACTCAGATGAGTCAAACATCACCTGCTTATATGGAAATAAAAAAAAACTCTCTTATAAAGAGAGTTGTAGGTAGACTTTAAAAACCCTATGTAAATAGAGGTTTAATTTACTTGAGCTACCATTCTACGAACCTACAAAATCCCCATATAATTTCTACCTCATAAATCACCGTTGATTTATGTTTTCCTACTATTGAGTAGTTTTAAATTATGATTATTATATGAGTTTTGGTAATAAATGTCAAAAGGAATATAGAGATTTTTTTATCTATTTATAAAATTACAGATTTGCAGGTACTGAACGATGGGCGAGACCGATGACGACATCATCTAAATGAAGTAACCCAATACTTAAGAAAATACAGACGGTTAAATTTTCACCACAGCGAGCAATGGCAACTTTACCTCCTGCATTTAACCCAGTTGCTTTCATTGAAACTTGCATAATGGCATCACGTGTTGCACCTGCAACAGCTCCATCTAAAATAAAAGATTCTTTTGTCACATTTGTTTTACGTGAGGCAATAATCGCACGCTCAATAATTTTAGGAATGGATTGAATTAAATTTCCCCCGATATCCACTGCAGTGGCATAAATACCTTGCGATCTTAATTCACGAACTAATTGATCTTCTTCACTTCTCGATGCGGTCATTGAAACTTTAACAGCCGCTTTAGCTACATCTAAACTACTAAATTCTTTCATCTTCAGACCTCCTTCAGCTACCATTTAAGGTTACACCTTTTTAGAAGAAAATACAAAATAAAAATCGAATTTTTTCTATAAATAATAAAAAAACACTGAATCAGTGTCTTTTAGATTAATAATACATCATTACAAATAGAGAGGTATGAGGAGGAGAAGAAAGGTGAGCTCTAGTTGAATGTCTAAGTTGTGCTCATTAGTAGTATGGATTATTTATGATTAGTTATACAATGTTATAGTCATTTTTTTATTTTTTAATAAAGAAAGGCTTTGTTTTAGAAAGGTGTTGATATTTCACACAGAATTTGCATAACTAACTCCTAAAATATCCATTATAATATTATTAGAACATACGTTTGATGGGTTTGATTTATACCAAAAGCAGTTATTTTAGCACTTTTAAAGCGAGTAGCATCAGTTGATTTACCAGAAAATTTAGTCGAAGTTGAAAAAGGAATCTCAAAGATTCAAAAGGTATATGTTCAATCACAAGCAAGTTACTCTGTCATATCAAATGAAAGTATTAAAAGACGCAAACCACAGTTTATATAATTTAACATCTATATGGATTGTCAACACTAAACTAAACAACTTTTTTAAGGGTGTTTTTACGATACTCAACTGGGGACAAATAACCTAGTGAAGAGTGGATCCTATGATTGTTATACCAGTTAACGTAGTCGGCAAATTCATAACCTAGTTGTTCTTGGGTTTCAAATATCTGATGGTTTACAAATTCTGTTTTGATTACTTTATAGGTCGCTTCTGCAACAGCGTTGTCATAGGGACATCCCTTCATACTTAAAGAGCGTTCAATTTCAAATACCTCTAAAATCTCATCAATGATTTTATTCTTAAATTCGTTACCTCGATCCGTGTGGAAAATCTTGATTTGACTTAGGTTAGTTTGGACTGTACTGAACGCCTTCTTAACTAATTCTGCATCCTTATTAGGCCCAGAGCTATAACCGATAATTTCACGATTAAACAGGTCTACAAGCACACAAAGATAGTGCCAGCGATTTTTTACACGAACGTACGTTAAATCACTGACAACAACGTTTAAATGTGGTTGTTCATCAAAGTTACGATCCACGATATTTTCAGTGTTATCTTCGTTACATTTAGCTGTATGCGGCTTAAATTGAGCAACGGTATAATTCGATACAAGGCCTTCTTGTTTCATGATACGACTAATACGACGACGTGAAACTTGTTGTCCCATCTTTTTTAACTCTTGCTTAATTTTTCGAGTCCCGTAATTATTTCGGCTTCGACGAAAAATCTCAATGATATCAGTAACCAGTTGAGTTTCATCTTTCTTCGGTTTAGACTCGTAATAATAAGTGCTACGAGGCACATTAAGGACTTTGCACATCGCTGAAACTGAATATTTGTGTGTATTGTTTTTAATCACATTTATCTTCGTCCTAAGATCAGCGCGGCTTGCTTTAAAATATCATTTTCCATTCCCTAGCAGTGGAGGATTTATGCTTCGCATGCTAGGTGACCCATTTCCAATTGTTTAACCTTTTTACGAAGTTGGATTAACTCTTGTTCTTCTTCTGAGCGGTTATCTTTCTCCTTAAAAGAACCTGTAGAAGTTGACTGTTTAATCCATTTATCGAGTAAAGACGATGAGATATCGTATTCACGAACAATATCACATTTACGTTTCCCATTTAAATAAAGCTGGACTAATTGGTTTTTAAATTCATCTGTATACGTACGGCGAAGTCTACGAGTTTTAGTTTGGGTCATGTTAAAGCTCCTTTAGATTGATATTATTTATAATTCTACATGACCTTAAAAAAACTGTCTAATTAATTGTAACCTATCCAATAAATTACATAAATTGTTAATAGGTATTTAAGTAAGTGTTTTTTTGCTATATTCCTATTTTATTACAATTAGTATATAATTAACCTAAACATTAAGTAACCAATGCTATGAAATCGAGGTTAGATTGTTGTTAAATAAGAGCTATGAATGATAACTTTTATAGGGGGAAAGATATGTTGTTGAAAGGTTATAATTCTACTTGGATTTACGAACCTAAAGAATATAATTTATCAGATGAAAAATTAATGATTAAGACGGAACCTAAAACAGATTTTTGGCAAAGAACCTACTACGGCTTTCAAAATGACAATGCGCCTGCATTACTGATTCATACAAGTGAAAAATATTTTTCTTTTAGTGTGAAAACACAATTTAACAGTAAACATCGATTTGACCAATGTGGGGTCATAATTTATCAAGATAGTGATAATTGGTTTAAAGCATCTATAGAATATGAAAATGAGAACTATCAACGATTAGGGAGTGTTGTGACTAATCATGGGTATTCAGATTGGGCAACAACAGATATCCCAGCTAAACAAAAAGAAATGTATTATAGGCTCAGCCGACGTGGTAGTGATTATTGTATTGAAAATTCATATGATGGAATTCATTATAAACAAATGAGGATTTTCCATTTATTTGAGGGGCAAGGCGAAATAAGAATTGGAGTATATGCTTGTAGTCCAGAAGATTCTTCATTTGAAGCCACTTTTACAGAAATCCAATTTACAGAATGTAAATGGGAAGAACATAAGTAATTAGAATAAATTAAAAAGAAAAAGGCTGAAATATAAGTTTCAGCTTTTTTCTTTTTAAATATCAACATTATTCTAAAACATAGCGTAAAGAAAAAACACCATTGCCGGTCAATGGTGTTTTAGGAATGTAGGTAAAGATAAGGAGTGTGAGCACAACAGGCTCAAATCTATTATACGTTCTATTTGAACTGCCTTCAACCAAATCCCCTCAATGAAACACAATAAAATGAAATAGGGGAGTCGTTAACATCCTTTTTTGACGATTTACCACTAGTTTCGACACTAAAAACATAATGTTTATAGCATCAGTTGTTGTTTATGAGTTATTTTGTAGATAAATTAAAAGAGGTTCGGATCAATTTTATTTTTCGTCGACTTCAATGAATAATGAGCAGGTCCCGAAATAATCTCACCTTTATATGAGAAACGTGAGGCATGACATGGACAATCCCATGTACATTCTGCACGATTGAAATTCAACTCACATCCTAAGTGAGGGCACGTAATGTCGACAACAAATAACTCCTCATTTTCATCTTTATAAACGCCATATTTTCCTTCATCTGTAGAAATAACTGTCGCTTCACCAGGATTAAGTGAGGTTACTCCTTCTACGTGTTGTAATTTTCCTTTCAACAATTCAAACGCCACTTGAGCATTATAAAAGATTAGATTTTTGATTTGTGCTTTTAAATTTTTACGTTGTGGACTAAATAAAGGTTCATATGGATTTTCTTTGTCTAAAATTAAGTCACGTAAAAGTAGGGCAGCTGCCGTACTATTCGTCATTCCCCATTTTCGAAAACCTGTTGCGACAAAGATATTATCATTCTCTTGCATCCGACCGACAAAAGGAAGCTTATCAACCGTCTCATAATCTTGTGTTGACCATTCATAAATCACATCATCGACATGAAAATTCTGATGAGCAAAACCTTTTAATGCCTCATACTTAGCCACTGTATCTTCTTGATTTCCTGTTCGATGATCTTCACCACCAATGAGTAATAAATCTTGATAGGTTCGAACGGAGTGCGTCGGCTGTTCGTAAGACAAATACATCCCTTCGGGTAAATTTTGTGCTCCCTCACAAGCAATTAAATAAGAACGAGAAGGTTCAATTTTAGCAAAGAGTAGGGCAAGATCGTCATAAAAAGGGAAGTGTGAGGTTTGAATCACTTTTTGGGCACGAATTTCCACATGAGAAGCTGTCTCAATCACATAAGCAGAATCTTGTTTTTTTATATCTGTGGCAGGCGTATTTTCATAAACTTCAATATTAGAAGCTTCTGCAATAGAGTTGAGTAAGCCAAGTGTATATTTTAAGGGATGAAACTGTGCCTGATCCTCTAAAATCAATGCTTTCTCAATCGCAAAAGGTAAATCTAATTCATCTACCAAATTTCCCTTTAACCCTAACGTTTGATAAGCTTTAAACTCTTTTTCAAGCACAGGAACATACGTAGGATCTTGCGTATAAATTGCTGCAAATTTTCGTTCAAATTCACAGTCAATCTTTAATTGCTGAATGGTTTGCTCAATGAAATAAAGGGCATCTGTTTGAGCATTCGCATAGCACTTAGCTTGATATTCACCGTAAGAATGGATAATTTCATCATAAACAATATCATGCTGGGCCGTCACTTTTGCTGTTGTATAAGCCGTCGTCCCATGTAAAACATGATCGGAATCAATTAAAACAACTTTTAAATCAGTATCTTTGAGTAAATAAGCTAACGTCACACCAGTAATTCCAGCTCCAACAATACACACATCAACATCTAGAGGATGAGTAAGTGTCGGATAATTGGGTGCCGAAACCGTATCTAACCATAAAGGAACACGCATATAAAAAAACCTCCTAAAATTAAGATAATCTTAGTTTTAAACACTAAAACTAAAATATGTACAAAAATCTATATACAAACAGAAATGTTTTCTACATTTAATACATCAACCGAAATATGAGATGGTTATGCCGTGCAAGGCAGACTATAGTCCAGCTAAAAGTTTTTACGATGTAAAAAACTTATCTGGACTTATATAGTCATTGTGCCTAAAATACCAATAATCCTCATTATGTAAACTTATAAGTTTACATAATATATATTATAGGAAGTTATATATGAATTCTTATCAACCATTGATATTACACTCTTTCTTACCTCATTATTTCCGTTATTTCTATATGTTTTTAAAAATAACGGAGTCAAAACAGATTCGATTTTTTAGTTATTTAACATTATAGAAAGAATTCGATCAAAGTCATATTTGAATTTAACAAAGTTAGACATGTCCGCTTTAATCCACTGGACACCCTTCATATCTGGTTTCTTATTACACACTGAAATTAAGAGAAAGTTATCACTTAATATTTTAGCAACTTTTGAATCAGTCTTATGGCTACGAATTTAATTTGATAATACTCAAACTCGATTCGCTCACGATTTTAGAATTACAACGTGCGCTCTCCTCTTCAATGACTATCTATCCCCACTTTTCAGCTAATCGTTCCATCCTGTTCTTCTCAATATCCGTACAACACTGGCACATCTAATCAACTCAATCTTCTCACGACAAGTCCAATCTAGCCTATTAAATACTTACTATTAATTTCAAATACTAAATTAGTGTCTTAATAAAAAAAGCAACTCAGTAGCGTATTGCCATCTAGTTGCTTTTTCTATAGTAAACCGAATTTAATTATTTAAACATTCTCAAGTATTCGTATAAAAGATATTTCAGCCTACTCAATGCCAAATAGTTTTAACAATTTACCCCAAAAATTAAGTTCTTCTACTGGTTGTGAGTAATTCTCCTCTACTTCCGATACCTCAATCGCCTGACTCTGAATGACAAACTGTACCGCATTTACGTTCGTATTTTTTTCTGATACAAATGAAACAATATCTCTGTCTCCTCCAGTGATACTTTCTAACAATTCATCTATTTTATCACTGATTTCTGTATCCATGCCTGACGTTTCTTCACGCATTGTTGTGGTTCCATCCTTTAATTCACCGGTTCCATCGTAAAGATCAACGATTCCAGTCAACAATTTAGCAACTCCCTCATCTAATGTGCCAGTTCCATCTGTTAATGTCCCTGTCCCATTATAAACTTCAACAATTCCTGAAAGTAAATCACTGGTTCCGCTATAAAGTGTTTCTGTTCCATTTTTTAGCGTCCCGCTACCTGTTACTAGCTTAGTCGCCCCATCAGATACCTGTGAATAACCGGCAAGGATTTCTGACACCCCTTCTGTATAAGCATTAATTCCCGAATCAAGTTTTTCATACTCAGTCACTAAAGTATTAATTGCCGTCGATAACTCAGTGAGCTTATAAGCTAGACCGCCAAGCATATTAACAAGTTCATCTATTTTTGCATCAAAGATTGTATAATTCGTTTGTAATGCTGTTACCGCCTCTAACAATGCTGAGAGATTTTCATGAATAGTAGAGAGATAGCTTTCTGTCCCACTAATGCTAGCATTATTAGCTCCAAATAGTGAAATGATATTATCGAGTTGCGCTACTTGGGATTGAAGCTGTGTTGTATCTACTCCAGCTGCTTGCAGTGTTGCAATCTGCTCACTTAAAGAGACAATAGTGGCTTGTAACGCATTAATCGCTGAATCATTACTCTGTTTTAACGCCTCAATATCCAGACCATTTTGTAACATGACAGATTTATAAGACTCATAGCTTACGTTTTGATATAAAAAAGACACATTAGACACCAAAGACTCTATACCTGATTTAAGTTCACTAGAGGCTTGGATTAATGCTTTAAAATCATCTGTTGTTACTGATACACTGTTAAGAGCGCCTTGAATCTGTGACAATGCTGATTTGATTTTAGAAGAACCCTCCGTTAAAGTAGATGATTGACCGTTCAAAGACTGAAGTGCCGTTTGAATTTGGACAATCCCATCATTCAACGACTGAAGTCCCTCATTTAATGCTTCTGCTCCAATTTGTAAATTTGCCACGCCACTCTGTAATGAACTCCCACCATCTTTTAAACTTTTAGTCCCCGCATACAAATTTTGAACACCATTTTGTAAATCGTTAACCCCCGCTTGTAAATCATTCTTAACACCCTCTTGCAAATCAGCTACACCACTTTTTAGTTCGTTAGCTCCATCATCCAACTGTTCAATCGCATCTAATAATTCAGTGACTCGCTCTATTAGCTTTTCATCATCCACTTCAATATTCAGATTAAGTGGAATCCCGTTAATCGAAATGCCCCCCATTTCAAAATCAGTGACATCAGCCGTAATCGTAATGTCTGCTTCCTGACCAGGAAGCAAAATATAAGTCAATTGCTTATCACTACCCACATTCGCAATAGTTGCCTCATTTGCCACAATATTTGCACAATTTTTTGTATCCAATGTTAAAGAGGCTTGAAGGGCATAAGTATCAAAAAAATCGGACTGCCCTAGTTCATTTTTACTTACAGATATCTTAATTTTCAAACTTCCACTCTGACCGGCAATTTCATCAGCGGTATATTCTTTATCATCCATATAATACTGAATACTAATATCCCAAGGAATCACACGACTATCAAGTTTCCCTTCGTAATAAAGCTTTCCTGCCTGTGCATCAATTATTATTGTATCATCAAGATTTTTAATTTCATCTGTTGTTGTCATATTTCGAATGGACTTATATTTTCCGTAATCAACTATTTCACTATTTTCATTCAACTCAAAAATATTGACAACATTAATTTCCTCCACTGAACCATCGTTATTCAGATTAATATATACGACTTCTTCTTTGGGTGTATTTTCAGATACGGCATGTGCCATCACTGGTAGCATTGAAATAGACATCAATACAGCCAATGTAGTGGCAATCACTTTACTTTCATTCCCTTTGACACTTTTCATTTTCAGATGACCTCCTGTTAACATTCTTAATCAGCTCCCATTTGTATCTGCTTGATTTTCCTTTTCCGAATAATTAATGGGTCAAATAGATATAAAAGTCCCGGTAGCACAAACAATACAATGATTAATGATAAGATAGCACCGCGTCCAATAAAAATACCAAGCTGTCCTAACAGCTGATTTGTCGTAATATATCCAAGTAATAAGCCAACTACCGTTAAGACACTTCCTGATGTCAAGATAGAAACAGTCACATCAGAAATTGTTTGAATAACCGCTGCTTTTTTGTTCATCATTTCACGATTTTCCTTATATCGATCGGTCATTAAAATAGCATAATCCACAGTTGCCCCAAGCTGAATAGAACTGATAATCAAATAAGCAATATAAAAAATAGGCGTATCCATAAAGTATGGGATAGATAGATTTATCCATATGGCTGTTTCAATACTAAGTACTAAAACAATTGGCAAAGAAATTGATCGTAGTGATAATAAGAGAACAATAAATACGGCTGCAATTGCCATCAAATTAACCTTAACCATATCATTGGTTACAGTCTCCATCAAATCATACGTGCTGACACCCTCACCAGCTAAATAATACGTATCAGAATAATATTTTTGTGCGATGTCGCGAACTTGTTCAACTAAAGAAAAGGCATCTTCTCCCTCATAAGGAACATCAACTGATAACACCATTCGACTATAATTTTTTGATATCAACTGTGAGAGTGTATTTTCGTCTAGATATTCCAGTGGAATCTCTGCCCCAGCCAGATCCACATAAGAAATAATACTTGTGACTTGTGGTAGGCTATTTAATTCCTGAGAAAGTTCTGTTTCAGTTGCTGTATCCCCTACTGGCACCATCAGCACATAGGTATCACTTTTGCCAAACACTGATTCGATTACAGCTGTATCTGATCCTAGTTGGGTTTCACTACCAAAAATATTAGATGAACCATAATAATAATCATTAGCATTAGAAGCTAAATAAGCAGGTATAATGAGAATAACAAAAATACAAACCATAGGAATTGTAACTTTTTTCACAATCTTTCCAAATAAATCGAACTTAGGTAATAATTCTTTATGTCTTGTTTTATCTAACCATTTATAGGTCAATAAAATAAATGACGGCATGAAAACAAATACCGTAATCAAACTAATTGCCACACCCTTTGCCAAAGCAAGGCCAAGATCAGGTCCTAGTCTAAATTGCATCAGTACTAGTGCCAAAAAACCAATAACTGTTGTCAATCCACTAGAAAGGATCGAGGATGTTGACTTACAAAGTGCCTCCGTCATCGCAGCTTTAACGTCTGGATTTTCTTGACGGCATTCTTCAAAACGATGAAGCAAAAATACCGAATAGTCTAACGAGACTGCAAGTTGTAAAATACTTCCTGCTGCATTCGTAACAAACGATATCTCACCAAAAATCAAATTCGTTCCATTATTAATGACGATAGCAAGACCAAGGCCGATCAGAACAATCAGTGGCTCCATCCATGAATTTGTCGTCATCACTAGGACAACTAAAACGAACAAAACTGTAAAAATTGAAATTTTATTGATTTCTAAAACAGTCTCAGTCGTTGAAATAGCGGTTGAAACAGCACTTCCTGTCATCGCATTATCTTCACCTATGAGCTCACGAATACTAGATACCGCTTCAATACGACGATCTTCCTCAATGGTCACTGTAAACAATGCATTATTATCCTTATAATAAGTTTCGAGAGTATCAGTATCTAGTGTTGAAAGAGGAACAAAAATACTGACCACATCATCTAGCCAAGTAACAGCTGTGACTCCATCAACAGCTTCCAACTTCTCTTTATATTCCAAAGCCTCTGGAATTGTAACATCAGAAATCATGATACGCGCATTAGGAATCCCCCCATCGAACTCTTCTTGCATCAACTCAAGGGATACTGTAGAGGGACTACTCTCTGGCAGATAGTCATTAATATCATAATTGACCTTAACTAGATTCCCAAGTAATAAACACACCACAAAAACCATCGTAAAAATCATAACCATCGTTTTCCGATGATTTACGAGACTCATATAGAATTTTTTCATGCCTCCTCCTCCTAATCCCTTCCTAATATTACCTATTAATGCTACGCAAAAATACCCTCAAAATATTACTTTTTGTGCGAATTAAAATCAATTTTCTGATATTTTTTTAATAATTACCTGTATTTTAGTGATAAAAAAGAACAGTAAAAAATACTGTTTGCTAAAAAAACTAATTATTGATGAGATGCTATCTGATCACATTTATTCTATAAGATTATAATGCCCACTCTCCATACAACCAATCTTGCGACTCATTGGATTTAGTAATCGCCTTCTACTTCTAATTACTCCTACTTAAGTAAGATTTTCATATCGTCAAGCTAGAAGTTTATATAAACTTGCTATATCTTTTATCATTTACTGCCTAATGTTTAGGGTTTTATAAAACCTCCTCATACTTATATTAAAAAAACAATTATAAAAAATACTTGGGGAATTTTTAATCTTATTTAATTAAACTAACTGGGTGTTCATCAACGATTTTTTGAATAATTTCTTTAACTTCTTGCTCAGAGATTTCTAAGTGCGCAAGTCCCCCACATTCACAGGCCACACTACTTTGGATACTTTTAAAAATCTGATGATAGATTTGTTTTGGCTTTTTAAAGGTTTCTCCATCCTCTATCATGTACTGATACAGCATTTCTGCCTCTTTTTGAATATAAGCTTGATCGTCCATCAAAACCCTCCTATCTAAATGGCTCTATCATAACCAATTTTACCTTGTTGCGTCAATCCTCTGACTTTTTTAGATGAATGCGACGTCACATAAAAAAGACCAGTCTATTTAATTAAGACTGATCTTCCCTTTATTAAACTGTCACTTTTTTATTTTCGACAGACTTTGATTGATCTTTTGTAGGAATGAAACTCATGATGATACCGAAAACAACGGTTAAAGCGACCACTGCCCATCCTCCTGTGATCAAATGTGCTACGGGATAACCATCGTATGGATTTTTAAGATTAGTAATGAGATACGTTACACTAATAAATAAGAAAATAACTGGACAGATGTATTTAATCGCAACATCCCACCAAACTCCATACTTAAAGGTTGTATTAGAGTTGAGATACTCACGAAGCTTTTTAGCCCCAAAAATCCAACCTAATGCGATACATTCCACTAATCCAATGGCAATTAAATTAAAATCATTCACAAAATGATCAACAATATCTAACCAATATAGTCCAGCACGAGTCGCAAAAATTAAACTTGAACAAAATCCGATTACGCAAAACCAGAAGGTTGTACGTTCCTTATTCCATCCAAATTTATCAACAAATGCTGTAATAATCGCTTCAATGATAGAAAATGCCGAGTCAATCGCTAATGTAAATAACATGATAAAGAAAATTAATGAGAATAAAATGACTCCAAATCTTCCACCAGGCATTTGTCCTAACGCTTCAGGATAAGTGACAAAGGCGAGCATAATTCCAGTATGCTTCATCTCGACAATCGGTGTTCCACTAATTTGAGCTAGATATCCAAGTGTTCCAAAGGCAGCAAACCCTGATAAAAAGCTAATTCCAGCATCAGCTAAACCGATAATCATTGCATCCTTAGTCACTTCTGCATCTTTCCCCAAATAACTTCCATAGGCCACCATAATGGAGAATAAAATACTCAAACTAAAGAAAATCTGACCATAAGCTGCGGCCCAAACATTAATATCCAATAATTTAGACCAATCAGGAACTAAATAATAACTTAATCCTTCTAAAGCACCAGGTAAAGTCACCGCGCGGAGGATTAAAAACATCAGTAAAATAATTGATAAAATAACAGTATATTTTACAACCTTCCCTACAGATGCTACGCCATGACGAATACAATACCAAATGCTTAGCCACGCAAAGACTAGCCCAAGTAAAACAACAGGACTAAATCCTCCTAAATCAAACATCCCACTTGAGACTTATAACACCCCTTGTGTAAACACTTCAGCTGCAGCTTTATCCATCCACGGTACTTTAAAAGATAACGCAACATAATCAATCACCCAAGCTACGACAACAGAGTAGTAAGCCGCGATACAAAATGCGGTTCCTACTCCCCACCATCCAAACCATTCAAATTTCTTATTTAGTTGAGCGAACGCCCCTGGTGCACCTGATTGAAACTTTTTACCAATTGATAACTCTAAAGCTAGTAATGGGATTCCAGCTGTAAATAAGGCAATAAAGTATGGAACTAAAAATGCCCCTCCCCCGTTTTGATATGCGATTCCCGGAAATCGCCAAGCATTCCCTAACCCTACGGCTGACCCAACCGCAGCCATGACAAAAGTACTTCTTGAACTCCACTGTTGACGTGCCATATAGGATTCCCCCTTATGATTTATTTAATTAGATCCTTACTAGATTTCCCCCTCTAGCAAGAATTTAATTACATAATTTGGTAAATAATAGCTATTTTAGCATACCGTATTAGAAAATCAAGAGATAAAATAGACGTTTTTTTAACATTATTCTATCCTTATTCCTCATAAAAAAAGAAAGCCTTAACATTTAAATTTAGACTCTCTTTTATTAAAACTATTGATTAGAATAAAATTAAAATCGTATTTTGATTAATCTTTCTTCACTCCGTTCAACGCTTTGGAATGATTGATTAGATCGTATTAAAGCGGTATCAAGCTACCTAGAAAACAATGGATCTCCTATTCGTGATGAAACCTCATTTTCTACTTCTCGTATTGCTTGTCTGACAATCTTTATTACGTTTCAATAAAGTCATTCATTTAAACGTAATAACGGTAAATACTCCCCATAACCCGCTGCTTGCATCTCTTCCTTTGGAATAAATCGTAAAGCCGCCGAATTGATGCAATAACGTAATCCTCCTTGTTCAATCGGTCCATCATTAAACACATGGCCTAAATGAGAATCTGCTTGTGCACTTCTAACCTCAATACGATGCATGTTATGTGACCAATCTGCCTTTTCCTTAATCATTTGGCGTGAAATAGGTTTTGAAAAAGCAGGCCACCCACAACCCGAATTAAATTTATCACACGATAAAAACAAGGGTTCCCCACTGACAACATCGACATAAATCCCTTCTTCAAAATGCTGATCATATTCGTTATAAAACGGTTGTTCGGTTGCATTATTTTGTGTCACCTCATATTGTAAAGGTGTCAAATTCATTCTTAATTCTTCTGGTGATGGTTTCATATATTTCGTCATGATTTCATTTCCTTTTTGATTTCTTGTTAAATGGTGTAAGATTTTTGCGATTTCCTCGGTCTATGATTCATTATTTCCGTCCTTATTTCTCTTTATACCACTGATGAGAGGCTTGTTTCCAAATTTCATTTAATTTTCCCCTTTCTTATGAATCTTTACCTACTATCATAGCATCGTCTCTTAATCAACTATTTAATTTAATTCATTTCCTTTAACTGACCTAGCCACTATACTAGATAACGTTAAAGAGCTAAATAAAAAGGAACTCTTCAATTAAGAAGAGTTCCCTTTACTATTGCACTTCCGCTAAAACTAAACGAGCCAGATTATAAGCCATGAACATGTCATTTTCATCATGATTTGTTAATAAAATGACCGTAACTTTATCTTCTTGATGACGGAGTAACATCGAATGCCAACCAATTAAATTTCCAGGGTGAGAAACTGTGTCCTCTACCCCCGTATTGACATACCAACCATAACCATATGATTTAGTTCCAACTTTCGAAGACTCTTGAGTCATTAAATCGTAACTTTCCTGTGAAATTAACAGATTAGAATGTAACGCACGATCGTATTTATATAAATCCATGGCTGTCGAATGAAGTCCACCAGAGGAATAACCAAAGGATGGATGTAAGACTTTAGCTTCATCGCCCTCGGAGATATTCCCATTATAAGCTGTTGCCATATTTTCTAATACTAATCCTTCCATATTCAAACCAGATTGAGTCATTCCGGCAGGAATCAAAACATGTTCTTCAATATAGTCTGCATAAGTTTGACCACTAACCTGTTCAATAATGGCTCCTAAGACATCATAGCCTAAATTTGAATAAATTGAATACGTTCCTGGCTCCTCATAATATAAATTCGAAGACTTAAACGCAGGTGCAATAATTTCGTCAACAGTTGTTACCTGACTGTAATTTGTTAGATCATCACCTGAGTATAAGCCTGATGTATGCGTTAACAATTGATGAATCGTTATTAACTCTGCATTTGGCATATCTGGAAAATACTTATCAATCGTCTGATCTAATGTTAATTTTCCCGCTTCAACTAATTGTAAAATGCTAACAGCGACAAATGACTTTGAAACAGAAGCAATTTGAAATTGATGATCGACTGTCATTTCTTCCTGCTCATTCACTTGAGCTAATCCATACGCTTTTAACAGAATAATTTGATCACCTGAAGCGACTAATGTTACACCATTAAATGATTGATCAAGTAAATAGGCATCTAACGATTCAGCCAATGGCTGATAATTAGATGAAATTATTTCACTCACTACTTCTAATGATTCTAACTCTACTGTTTCTATCTCCGGTTTTGGAACAACATTTAATGCCTTGAGTTGGGGAGAACATCCACCTATCACCATGAGGATACTTACTAAAGCTATTAATTGTAGTTGATTCTTCATAAATCCTCCCAATATCACCAATTAATGATTTGATGATTTAAAATCATCCCCTCATCACTATACCATAAGTTACCTTAAAAAACTCTTAAGTTCGACAAACTTCTAGATAAAATCCATATTTTACTTCTATTTAATAAAAAAGTTATATTTTACAATAAATCCCTGAAGGTTTTAATAGATCTAATTAGCGATTGAATACCCTAATAGCTGATTAAATCGTGAGACAATTTCTTGGTTCGGATGAATGGTTAAATATTTTTCAAATAAAAGACGATAGCAAGAATCATTTGAATCATTTAATGGAATTTCTACTTTAATATAGTGTGGACTAACAAGAAATGACGCATCATTTCCATAGTCTTTTTCAATTCCTAAAGCATATACTCCCCAATCAGAACAAGTATAGCATTGATTGTGTTTTGCTTCCTCACAAAACGGAGTAGATTCCCCTGTCGAATCTAATTGCGCTTTAACATTCTCCATTGGATTTAAAAACTCGAGTCTCACTTTATAAAGAGGATAAACGGTACGGATCACTTGCACCTGAATCTCATTATGAGAGACTTCTTTAACTTCTATACATACATGTTCACTTTCAAAATAAGGAGAATTATGTCTTAAATATTCAATTCCATGTTCCCCCTCCACTGAGACTGATTTTAAATAGTTAAATAACTTATAAATCATACTTATCACCTCGTCCTAGGATTCCATTTCGGAAGAATTTCCTCTTTCTTAATAAGTGTATGACATAATTTTAGACGCTATGACAAAAAAAGCTATCAATTGAAATATTCAACAGTTTCAGTTTTATGGATTTTAATCACTAAATTTCTGTTAAAATGGTCAATTAAATGATTTTATACCTAAAAAGGTACTTATCGAGTAGGGTTTAATCCGCTTGAATAAGTACCTTTTTATTAGAAGGTTATGTTTTAAATCTTAATATTTTAAGAGCATTCAATATTACTTATTAATAATGATTATAGTTTCCTAACTTTCTAAAATAAGGCCTAATAAAAGTAAAAAAGCCCACAACCTTAGTTATGGGCGAGGAAATTATCGGTTTCTGATAGAAAGATAATCTCTCCAAAATCAACATATAAACTTTCTTCTCCTGTTTTTACGTTTCGCACATAGGTTTGAAAGTGGTAATCAGAATTAAGTAATCCCTCTAATAGAGCACCAAAAGGTGTGAGGTGTTTACTGTAAGAAAAGAAAACAAAGGTTTCATCTTGAGAAAGAGCACGAGGAACGTAACCTGGTGAAAACTTTGCATCATAGGCTCCGTAGAAATTTTTGATTAACATGGTTTCATCCGTAACGGCATCCTTTAAGTATAAATCACCACCTTCTTCGTAAAATCTATCCTCAGCCATTATGGAATGAACACGCCAATCTGCTTCTAAATCGAGGGTGGAAATTCCAAGAGAAGTTGCTGTTCCATCCTCATTTAATTTAAAAAGTCCCCAATCTTCTAATGCGTCATCATAGGCTTCAAAAATAAGACGGTTATTTGCTTTATCATAGGTAATACCCGAAATGTTTCCATTATCAATGGAATCTTGATGTTCGTAAAGTAATTGTTCATTCTCTAAATTAGCTTGAGCGGTATAAATTTTCAAAATGGAATCTGTATCACGTCGAGTATATATAATTTGACCTGTTAACTCATTTAAAACATCTTGATTGTATTGTCCCCCGACACATCCCCATGCAAATAATGAGAGTAAGCCAGTTATCACAATGGCCAGACTGAACAGAATTATTTTCAATAGTTTCATTTTTTTACCTCTCCTTATCAGTCAATTTTTACTTATCATGAACTATATTAATCTTGTCCTCTTGATTATATCACAAAAACAGGAAAAACTTTACATTTTAGAACAATAGAGTAAAATAATAATTGTAAAAATAAATGACAAAAAGTAGGTAAAATGACAACCCTTTATATAAGGCTAATTTTTCTAATACATAAGGGAGTTATCGCCTAAAATTATCGTTTTATCATTTGAAATTACAATCGTTTTTGTAGATATTTTTACAGTCATAAAAAAGTCGGTAATAAATTTATTACCGTAAAATTTAGTGATGTAAAAACTAATGTAAAAATCGTCATATTTTTAATAAATAATACTTAAAAACGTTGATAATACAACAAAAGCAGTCATTGTAAAAGTGACTGCTTTTTTCTTTGTAAAAATTAAGGTAATTTACTTTTTTCAACCCCAAAACTGAAACTGTTTTTGAAATATTTATAGCTTTTTTTCTTTCTATATTATATAGAGATTTATACTGCTAATTCGATCACTTGTTCCCAAGGTAAGTTGGCTTGTCCAAAGTGACCATATGCGGCTGTTTGTTTAAAGATGGGTTGACGTAATTGTAACATTTCAATAATTCCTTGTGGATGTAACTTGAAATTACGTTTAATGATGTTAACTAATTGCTCATTTGAAACGTTTGCAGTTCCGAAATCTTCAACTAAAATCGATGTTGGTTCAGCAACCCCAATGGCATAAGATAATTGAATCTCACATTTTTCAGCTAAACCATTCGCAACGATATTTTTAGCAATGAAACGTGCCATGTAAGCTGCTGAACGGTCTACTTTTGTTGAGTCTTTTCCAGAGAAAGCTCCTCCACCGTGACGGGCATATCCACCATATGTATCAACAATGATTTTACGTCCTGTTAATCCAGCATCTCCATCTGGTCCACCAATCACAAAGCGTCCGGTTGGGTTAATGAAAATACGAGTTGCTTCATCCATTAAAGCAGGATCAATGATTGTTTCAATGACATGCGCTTTTAAATCAGCAACGATTTGTGCATGTGACACTTCTTCATCATGTTGAGTTGAAATAACGATCGTATCAACGCGTACTGGTTCATTTACTTCATTGTATTCAACCGTTACTTGTGTTTTTCCATCTGGACGTAAGTAGTCTAATGTTCCATTTTTACGAACTTCACTTAATTTTTTAGCTAATTTATGAGCTAATGAAATGGGTAACGGCATTAACTCTTCAGTCTCACGACAAGCATAACCAAACATTAATCCTTGATCGCCCGCTCCGATCACTGCCTCTTCTTCATCTTGCTCGCGCGCTTCTAATGAAGCATCAACCCCTTGTGCAATATCAGGTGATTGTGCATTTAACTCTACCATCACGCGGCAGTTATCTGCATCTAATCCAATTTCTTTTGCTGTATATCCGATTTCACGAATCGTTTGACGAACAATCGCTTCAAAATCAACTGTCGCTGTCGTTGTAATCTCTCCTGTCACTAAAACTAAATCCTTTGAAGCAACTGTTTCACATGCGACACGCGCCATTGAATCTTGTGCTAAAACTGCATCTAAAACTGCATCTGAAATTTGGTCACAAACTTTATCTGGATGCCCTTCTGTTACTGATTCTGATGTGAATAATTTACGTTGTTTCATAAATATCTCCCTACCTATCTATTTACTTGCTACTAATAATGCTAATTCTCTTAATACTTTACATGCCACAATCGTTGATACGTTAGCTGTATCATAATGTGGACTTAATTCAACCATATCGGCTCCAACTAATTCGATGTCAGCTGCTTTAATTGCTTTAAACACCGTCTCTAGTTCACGATATGTAATTCCACCTGGTTCTGGCGTTCCAGTTCCAGGGAAAATAGATGGATCTAAAATATCTAAATCAATCGTGATATATACTTTTTTCCCTGATAACTGTGCCACAATATCTTTCACGCTATGAACAGTGAATGGCTCCATATAAGTATGGTGATCTTTTAAAGCAAAATCGAACTCTTGCTTCATTCCTGAACGAATACCAAACTGATAAATGCGACCATCACCAAGAATATCCCAACAACGACGAATAACTGTTGCATGCGATAATTTTTCATTGTTATACGTTTCACGTAAGTCTGTATGCGCATCAAAATGTAGAATATGAATATTAGGATGCTTTTTCACTAATGCTTCAATAACTGGAAGTGTTACCAAATGCTCTCCACCAATCATTAATGGCTTTTTATGATCATTAATAATTCCCGCTGCAACTTCTTCTATCTCAGATAAGATTTTCGGTGTATTTCCGTTCGATAAAGCGACATCTCCCGCATCACAAATCGAATAATCTTCTAAATCTAAATCAAGCAATGGACTGTACGTTTCGATCCCATCTGATTCACAACGCATCTGTTGCGCGGCAAATCGCGTTCCTGGACGATAAGAGGTTGTTCCATCAAATGGAGCACCGAAGACAACCACATCTGCGTCTTCATAAGAGGCTTCCATAGCTAAAAACTGAGCTGCATTACTTAGACGATTTTGCATCTTCAAGCATCTCCTTTACAAATGTCGGTAACATGAATGATCCTACATGGATATCTGTGTTATAGTACTTTGTTTTTAAACCTAATGCGTTCCATTCATCAACTTTCGCATCTTTAATCGGATCAAATGTTTTAGAAGCAAATCCAAATAACCAATGTCCTGATGGGTATGTTGGAATATGTGCCTGATAAACCTTTGCAATTGGGAAAATACGATTAATTTTTTCATGAGCACGTTTCATTTCGCGTGCATTATGAGCAAAGTAGGGGCTCTCATTTTGATTCACTAAAATTCCATCTTTTGATAAAATGCGATAACAATTTTGATAGAATTCTGTTGAGAACAATCCCTCTCCTGGACCAATTGGATCCGTTGAATCAACAATAATTAAATCATACGTTTCATCTTTGGCATTAGCTACCCAAGCTACCCCATCTTCAAAATATAAATGAATTCGTGAATCTTCTTCTAATTTAGAAGCTGTAATCGGTAAGAACTCTTGTGACGCACGAACCACTAACTCATCAATTTCCACCATATCAATTTTTTCAATTGAGGAATAACGTGATAATTCACGAGCTGTTCCACCGTCTCCACCACCGATAATTAAAACATTTTTAATGTTAGGATTTACACACATTGGTGTATGAACGATACAATCATGGTAAACAAATTCATCTTTTTCATTAACCATCATTAAACCATCTAAGGTTAAAAACTTTCCTAATTCTTGGCTTTCAAAGATATCTACTTGTTGAAAATCTGACTTTTTTGAATAAAGTTGCTGATCGACTTTAATTGAAAAACGTACGTTTTCTGTCCACTCTTCTGTATACCAAAACTCCATGTTTATCTCTCCTTTTATGACTTACATTGCAGCCGCTTCAATTGGTTTATGTGTAATTAATCCTAAATCATTTTTACTATGTTTTTGAATTTTTGACGTTAATCCACGTGGGATTTCAATCGATTCACTAAATTCAGATTTTAAAATGGTTTCTAAATATTCAAAACTCTTCCATGGATCAATCTCACCACATGTGAAGAAATCAGCAGATGCAAATCCATATTCAGGCCATGTATGAATCGTTAAATGAGATTCAGCTACAATAACAGCTCCGCTAACTCCCCATGGATTAAAATGATGAAAAACAGAATCAACAATCGTTGCTTTGGCTTCTAACGCTGCTTGATTCATTGATTGTTCAATGAGCTCAGGGTCTTTTAAAACTTCTGGATCACAATTGTAGTATTCAACTAAAATGTGACGACCTAATGTTTCAACTTTATGCATAGGTAACACTCCTTTATCTTAAGAAAGATTGTTTTCTTTAATCACTAATAACTGTTTCATTTCTTTATCAACATTATCTGTTAAAAAAGCATGACTTTGTTTGAGTTGCTTCAAGGAAATAATCACTTCTGAAGTAATTCGTTCACCTGGGGCAACAATAGGGATACCTGGTGGATAAGCTAAAATGGATTCACCCGCTAATCGCCCAATGGCTTCTTCGAGCGGAACTAATTCTTTTTCACTAAAGTAGGCATCACGTGGAGATAGTTCAACTTGAGGATGACTCACTAATTTAAATGGGGTTTGCTCAATGTTAGATTCTTTATGATGCTGACTCGCTATGTCTTTAAACGCCTCAATTAAGCGATTAATATTTTTTAATTGATCACCTAAGCTAATCACAGCTAAGACATTATTAAAGTCAGGCATCTCTAATTGGATATTATATTTTTTCCACATCAGGTCATAGACTTCAAATCCCGTTAATCCTAATCCTTGAACATTTACCCCTAGTTTAGTCACATCATAAGACTGATGGTAAACACCTATCGGTTCAATCGTATGCAATCCTGGAATTTGGTTGATTTTATATCGCGCATATTCACTTAAATAAATCGTTTTAGATAATTGTTCATGGCCATTTAAGACTAAATTCTGGCGCGCTCCATCTAGACTACTCATGAGTAAATAAGAACATGAAGTAGATTGTAGCATGTTAATGACTTGTTGAACTTTTTTAACATCAATGCGTGCTTTATTAACAAGCAAAGCAGACGCTTGAGTTAAGGCTCCCCCAGTTTTATGAATGCTCACACATGAGACATCAGCTCCTAATTCAACTCCCGAAGGTGGCAGATCAGGATGAAAAGGAAAATGTGCTCCATGTGCCTCATCCACTAAGACAAGTACATCTCTTTGATGACAAATTTGAATAATTTGCTCTAAATCGGTGACAAAGCCATAATAAGTTGGATTTAATAAAAATACAGCTTTGATGTTTGAATCTTGATTAAGCATTGATTCAACATCAGATGGTTTAACATTACAAGCAATTCCTTCTTTTCCTAGCATTTCTGTTGGCAAATAAACAGGAGTTGCTCCACACAGAATCAAACCATTCAATGCTGACTTATGAATATTTCTCGGTAGCAATACTTTATCGTTCGGTCCTAATACTGACATTAGCATACAGTGAATCGCCGATGTGGTTCCATTTGTCATAAAAAAGGCAGCATCTGCATGATAGGCATCCGCTAACAATTCCTGTGCTTCTTTAATAACTCCTTTAGCATTCGATACATTATCAAGCAATGGCAGGGAATTAACATCCATTCTCATCAGTTCATGTCCAAAATATTGATTTAATACCTTTACTCCCTGACCACGTTTATGACCAGGAACATCAAAAGCTGCAATATCTTGAAGGCTATATTCTTTTAAAGCCGATAACAGTGGAATGTCACGATGTTTTTCTAATCGGTTAGTATCTACGACTGAGACATATTGTGTGTTTAAATCCATACATTTCAAATGACTCACTTTATTCTCCTCCTTTCTATGCAAAGAGATTTATTTCTCTTCCAGTTACCAATACAAGACGATTTGTTTAGTATTTATAAACTTTTTGGGCAAAAAAAAGTTTTTTCAGTTAAAAACACAAAACGAACTCTTTCATTTTTTTGCTTTATCACACAAAAATCAACAACAAAAACAGGATAAAATACTATATCTTGCCTATAAATGGATTTTTATTCACCTTTTATTACCCTGTTGACTGATTACCAGCACAACATCGACTATAATAGTACACTTTTTTTCCTTTAGCAATACTTTTTTAGCAAAAAATATTAAAATTTAATTATTTTTAACAACTTGTTTTATATTACTAAACTTAACTTGCCTCATTCAATCCAGAAGTTTAATTTATATAAACTAACAAAAAAAGACAATCCTGATTTTAGGATTGCCTTTTTTTGTTAACTAATAACACAATTTCTACCGTTATTTTTTGCCTGATATAGTTTTTGATCTGCTTCTTGTAATAATTCAGTTTGTTTTAAATTACCTGATTGACACATTGAAAGTCCAATACTACACGTTAAGCGGTGAACATGATCCCCAATTTTAAAAAAATGACGCTCAACAGACTGGCGAATTCGTTCAGCAACTTTATTCGCATGAGAGAAATCCACATTTTTTAAAATAACAACAAACTCTTCCCCACCATATCGACTCATCCAATCGATATCATGACGAAGGACTGACTGAATCACTTCAACAAATTGCTTTAACACTTCATCACCGACTAAATGTCCATGTAAGTCATTAATTTGTTTAAAATGATCAATATCAATAATCATAACCGCTAAATTCGTTTCATAAAAGCTACTATACATTATTTCTTTAGCTAACTGTGCTTCAAAGTAGCGTCGATTATAAACTTTTGTTAACTCATCCGTATTAGCTAACTCCGTCAAAGTTGTTGTTGTTGAATTGAGTGGTAATGCTAAGTTAAAAGACAAATCAGAAAAGAAATCATCAGCTGTCACTTTTTTCAGTAGTTCCACAATGTATAAGCGACCTTTCCATTCGATTGGCAAGGCAAATATACAATACGCCCCATCTTTATAGCGTTCGATTTTAAAAGTAGATTTCTTGTTTTTATAAGCCACAAAAGACACACAATTGCCACAAACGGTATCTTGTTCCCAAAAATCGTAACAATGACGCCCTTTTCTAGGTAATTCAATTGAGCTGCACGCCCCTTCTTCTTTAATCAGTTCCTTTTTAATGGGATCCACAATACGGATACTATCATATAACCCAATAAATATACTTAATCGCTCACGAATTTCATTAATCAATTCTGTTTCAAACATTTGTCTGTCCCCTTTTATTATTAGATTGCTGATTCTTCTCCTTTTGATAACTGTTGATCTAACTGCCTTTTCAATCCGTCATTTTCTTGGACTAATTGCACGACCTTTGATTCATAGTCTTCTTTTAACTTTTCGATCTTTTCGCTGTGGTCTTGTTGTAATAAAAGACGCAATTCTTGTAATTCAAGCGTTTGTTTTCGTTTTAGCAACTCAATCTCTTGCTCCATTGCCACTTGATTTTGATTCATTTTTTCTGAAAACTTATTCTTTTGCTCTTCTTTCTCATCTTCAATCACATGAATTCGACGATTTAAACGTTTAACTTCCTCTTCTTTGTCTTCAATTAACGCTCGAAGTTTAGTTAACTCCTCTAAAGCTGCATCTGCTGTTTCGATTTTGACTTCAACTTCAACAAATCTCTTCTCTAATTCACTATTTTTCTCCCGTAGTAAATCATTTAAATCTTTTAAATTACGTCGCTCTTCTTTTTGAACAGTAACTTCTTGTTTTAAACCTTTGACTTGATCCTTTAATTGTTGGATTTGTCGTTCTTTTTCTTCTAATTGTGAAAGTTGTTCTTTTAATTGCGCGATTTCTTCTTCTTGCTCATAAAGTTGTTGATTTTCTTTATTCTTAGTTTCTAACTCACGTAATTGTACGCGCTCTACCATATTGATATAAATGTCCGCCATACGCTTTGTCAAACGTTGAAGTTCATCAATATCTTGTGTGAACTGATCAGATCCTGTCCCGATTTGTCCTAATTCAAACTGTGTCAACATCATTTGCATTAAATCTTTATTATTCATCCCGTTTTGTTGTGCCAATTCGAGAAATCGATTCTTCAATTCTTCATCTATACGTACACTAAATACTGCATCTGCCATTTTCTCACCTTTTTTGCTACATTTTTATCTATTATAGCATATTTTTTAGTATTTTTACACCCTACATGTTTACACCTTCGAAAAGTATACATTTGTATACAAGGTATATATTATTTATATACAACATGTTTACAGGAGTTTACAATTGTATACGACTCCAGCCGTGGAATATTATATTCAATATAACTTTTATTATATTGAATATAATTGAGGGGATTAAAAATAAGCAAAAAAAAGGGGGAACAAAGAAAAATGAAGAATAAAAAAAAGGGAAGAGACGAGTTAAATTATGGAAAACAAAAAAACTAACGCAAAACGACAATAAAAATAATGAAAAAGAGTGAATAAATTAAACTGAAAGGATAAGAACGGACAGAAGCGATGAAGGATTACTAATAAGTAAAACGTAAGGAATAATAAGAGAAGAAAAAGGAGATGAATAATAAATCGAATGGAAATTAAAAAGTACAACGTGAAACATACAAGCAATCGGTAGCTGATGGAACGAGCAAAAATCTACAAAATCATCCCGCTTAAAACAGGGATCTATTCCTGTTGAACAACGGGTTTTATAAACTAGTCCATGATTTAAAAGACAAAGAACGACTCATTGGTAAAACAATTCCTCGTCAAAAAGATAAAAGTAACCCCCCCCTCTATTAGAGGAAGATGAGAATTCAGCAAACGGAAGAAATGTTATAGTGGTTAGAGTTACGGATTTGATGATGAATAACATGGGGAACAGAGCTAATAAAATGAGTGTATGAAGACAAGTGAAAGATAAATAAACTTAAAACAGAGCTTGAGAAATGAGTTCTTTTAAAAGAAAGGATTGTCAATCGCATCTTGATTGCTATTTTGAGTTAGCTAGGCCATCATTTAGACCTCTTTAAACCGAAAGTCACACATAAAAGTACTCACCACCGTTCACGAGATCAAAAAAGCGCTAGTTGAAGAAAACTAGCGCTTTTTTAAAATATTAAATCACTAATACGGAAACATTCAATCCTGGATCATCATAACTTCCCCAAGATTGCCAATCCATTTGTTCTTCTTGATTCAGTTGCTGTCGATGTCTTGAATATTCATCAACTAATATGAGTTTCGTATCTTTTGCCTTGTTCATTTCAACTAATGATTTTAATTCATTCACTTGCGAGAAAAACTGTGGCATTAAGACTCGAGGTAAATGATACTCACAAATATCACGGCGATGACGTGAAGGTTCAAATAGGACACGCACGACCAACTCAACTTGAGAAGACGATTTAAACATGTCACGATAATTCATTCCTTGTGAAACAACGACTAATTCATGCTCGTTATACTCTTTACCCCCTCTTTTTAGCGGATAGTCTTGATAAACTTCTAGGGCATACCCCTTTTTTTCAATCAACTCAATCATCTTTTTTTGCAAAATCCAGGCAATATCACGTTGCACCATAAATTGATAAGTTGGATAGTCCTGCTGTAACGCTTGTACCGATAATTCTAAAATTTCTTTTGCTAAAGACATAACTTCACCCTCATGTTTATTCGATTAATTCATCCTATTCACAAGAGTAAAAAATTATTATAAAATGTTTGAATCATTTTGAAGATAGATTTTTATTTCGATCGAGCATCCATCCAATTAATAAAATGACCCCACAGCAGATGGTAAAAATCACTGGCTGATCTAAATTTTTAATGCCAATCGCTATATAGGCCCATATAAAGACTAATGGATATAAAAAATCATTCTGACTAATATTAAACGCAATCGCTATAAATCCAGCAAACATTAAAATAAAAACAGCCCAAAAGACTTCAGGTAATCCTAATAAATTTGCAAATCCCGCTGCTTTTAAAACAATTGAGATTTCAACAATAGTGGCAATAGATAACCATCCTAAATAAATCGAGAATGGTGCTCGAAAAAATAAAGATTTCTTTTTGGCATGTTGACATGAAAGATAAGAACCCATCGCACTAATCAAAGCTCCTACTATAAATAAAGACGCAAAAGGTTGTCCCGCTAATAAAGATCCTCCTGCACATAAAAGACTAATCGGTAAAAAACGACTTACTTTCATATAACCCTCATCATACGGGGTTGACTTTAATCCAAACTTAATGATCCAGATTCCTAAAAGAACATAAATGAGTACCCAAATTAAAAATGCATAGCCAGCAGGTGTAATAAGAGGTTGGGCATCTGGAACTGAAAAGGCTGTTGCTCCATTCACTAAAGTCGATGTAATTAATAAAAAGCTATAACTAACTAAATTAAATAATGTAAATAGATATTTTTTGTTCATAACTTCCTCTCCTCATTCATTAGACTCACAGTTAATCATATGTTGGATTGAAAGAAATTCGAACGAAAATGATGAATAATAAAAAAAGCTTAGTAATCTAAGCTTTTTACCTATTAAATTCTATATCATCTAATCGAATAAAATCTCCTGCATTCTCTTTTAACTTATCAATCGAGTGAACATAACGGTTAGTTGTGGCAATATTTTGATGAGCTGCAAAATCACGAACCTTTTCAATACTTGCCCCACCTGTAATCGCTAAAGTAATCGCCGTATGTCTGGTTGAATGAACCTTTAAATGCTTATTAATATCTGCCTTTTTACAGGCAGCTTTAATCATGTAATTTAATGAACTTGGATCTAACTTCTCATTATTTCGTTTATTTCTTGAATGACCAATAAACAAATAAGCTTCTGCATGATCATTAAAATTACGGTCCGTTCGCTTCACATAATCATAAATGAGCGATTTAACTATCGGTTGAATCTTAACCATATCCTTTTTACTTCCTTTTCGGATGACATGAATGACATCATATTCCCCATACTTTGCGATATCTTTTAATTTAATATTAATAAGTTCTGATTTACGGAGTGCTGTCGTCAATGCTAAATACATGATGGTCTTATTACGAAGATCTAAAATCTTCTTCGTATCAAAGACACTTAATAACTTCACACATTCTTCAGACGTTAGAAACTCAGTTTCTTTAGAATTCACTTTCGGCTTTTCATCGCGAAGATTTCCAAATGGGTTAAAATATAATAACGCTCTTCCCGTTCGGTTATCTTGATATTTTAACAGCCATTTATAGAGTGAACTTAAAGAGGAGACTTTACGGTTAATCGTCGCTGAGGCACAACCTTTTCCTTTTAAATCTAATAAATAATGTTCAACATCAAACATATTGACAGCCACAATTTGTTCTAGCGTAATCTCCTCAATTTTTTCAACTTGAAAAAAGTCTAAAATATCACGTTCATATGAAATAGCTGTATATTTACTACTACTTCCTTTTAAATTTAAAAAATGGCGAATAAAATGAGTTTTTTGTCGCTCACCTACCGCCCGATTTTGGGTTAATACTAGTTCCATTACGTTTCACCATCTCTGTTTCATATAAGTCAAAATTTTAAACGATCTAGATTATTTATCAGTTTATAGAGTATTCCTATCATAACACAAATTTGACCAATTAAAAAGAACCTAAGTACTAGGTTCTTTTATCTAAAAGTATCTTTTAATTTAACTCCAAGGTATATCTCGCCTAAAGCAGTCACAATTAAAGCCGTTCCAATAAAATAAGGCGCTGTTATCAATGCTGAAAAAGGTTGAAAGACGACAATGGCACCAAAAATAACTAAAATAGCATTTGAAACGGTATAAATATTGAATCCAAAATATCCATTTCTAATCGAGATAAACATTAAATAAACACCTCGAACAAGAACCCATATTCCATAAATCAAGACTAGAAGATCTAAGGTTGAAATGGGATATAACCATAATACCAGTCCAAATAAAATATTAATGACACCATTAAAGATATAAAACCATTTTCCTTCGCGAGTCCCACTACGAATAATTGTTAAAACCCCAACAATGATAAAGAGTACTGCGATAAGAGTGCTCAAGCTAATAATACTCTGAAGCGGGAAGATAAAAAATAATAATCCAATAATAGCAAAAATGATCCCTTCAATAATAAACATCTTCTCTAAATACGTCGTCATATCTTGACTCCTTTCTATTCAAATGCCTTACATCATCGTTTCATATCACCTTCTCCATTTATTAGAGCAAGATGACTTCTCTTTTCTTGCAATACAACATGATGATCTAATTTTGGAAAACTCGTCATTTAATGAACAGACATCGTATCCTTTATGACAATTGAATATCTTTTAAAATTAAACAACGAGAGACAGTGACTTCATCTTTTCCAAAACCTAAGATTAGTATGTGACAGATAGTGCCATTTTATAATTAGGAAATCGACATCAACTATTGCCCCGTACTCCACGACGATTTAAACGAACATCATGTAAAGCGTTACAGCACAACAATCAATAAAAACCCTTTCAAATTAAGCGTTCTTTCGGTATAATGAAGTGAACATTAAGATGAGGGGGATTTTTATGCGTAAACTTCAAACATTTGAAGCTTATTTAGACACATTTGAAACCATTACAGCTTATTTAAATAAGAGTTATTACCAGGGGGAAAGTCAGTCCTTTCGATTAAAAGATGAAACATCAACGACAACGTTACTGAACATCTTAAAAACAGTCGATGAAGGCGAGTATATGAAATATATCTTAGAAACTCCTATTCTCGAGTTAGGAAAAAACTATAAGGTGACTGATGATCATAACCTAGCTGTGCCACTACAATATGGATATGTTGTCAGAACAAAGGAATTTGATGAGGCCTTTTATTATGATGGACATGATTTAGGTGTAACCTATACGAAGGAAGCTAGTACCTTTAAAGTTTGGTCACCAATCGCAACTCAAGTTAAAGTTGAAGTTCAAACAAAGGATGGGATTGAAACTTACGATTTAACAAAGGGAGATAAAGGAGTTTGGTCGATTACAATTTCTCAAGATTTAGAGCTTGCCTCTTATATTTATCTTGTTAAAGTGAATGGAACATGGAATCAAGCGACGGATCCGTATGCTATTGCCTCTACACCTAATCATCAACGCACGGTGATCGTTGATTCTGAAAAAATCAAAATGGATTCAAAACGTGAATTAGCACCTGAGGTTAAATCATATACTGATGCAATTATTTATGAAATGCATGTTCGTGATTTCTCTGTCCATAAAAATTCAGGAATTAAGCATGTTGGTAAGTTTTTAGGCGTGGTTGAAGAAGGAACAAGAACAAGTCGTGGAACTTTAACAGGTCTTGATTACCTTGTCGATTTGGGTGTCACACATATTCAATTATTACCAACTTATGATTTCGGATCAGTGGATGAGCTTAACCAATTTGAAACTTATAACTGGGGATATGATCCAGTTCAATACAATGTTCCTGAAGGAAGTTATTCAACAGATGTTCATAATCCTTACTCACGCATCATTGAAATGAAACAAATGATTGCTAAATTACATGAAAAAGGATTCAGAGTCATCATGGACGTTGTTTACAACCATATGTTTGACCGTCAAACATCATCTTTTGAAAACATCATGCCAAACTACTATTTCAAACTTGGTGACAATGGTGAAATTTCAAACGGTTCATTCTGTGGAAACGATGTGGATTCATTACGCCCGATGTGTCGTCAATTCATTGTCGACTCTTGTAAAATGTGGGTTAAAGAATATGGATTTGATGGATTCCGCTTCGACTTAATGGGAATTTTAGATACAGAAACAATGAATCAAATCGCTGATGAGTGTCAGGCCATTGATGCTTCAGTCATGGTTTATGGTGAAGGATGGAACATGCCATCCATCATGCCAGAAGAAGCAAAAGCGATGATGTATAATAACAAAAAAATGCCAAAAATCGCCCACTTCAACGATCGTTTTGGACGTGGAATTAAAGGATCTCCATTTGAATATGAAATGTCTGATATTGGATATGGTTTAGGATATACAGGAGACATTAATCGTGCGATGAATGTCGTAGCAGGTTCTTGTACGGACATCGGAATGGAAGCATTATTTGTCGAGCCAACGATGACGTTAAACTATGTTGAATGTCACGATAATATGACATTGTTTGATAAAATTATGTTATCAAACCGTTGTGAATCATTAGAAACACGTTTAAAACGTCAAAAAATGATTACGGCTTTAATTCTGGTCTCTCAAGGCATTGCCTTCTTACATGCAGGACAAGAATTTAACCGCACAAAAGATGGCGATCATAACTCTTACATGTCACCAGATAGCGTTAATCAATTCGACTGGGACCGCAAAGATGAATACATCGAAACGGTAGAATTCGTCAAAGGATTTATTAACTTACGTAAAGAACTTAAAGCCCTACGCTTAAACACAGCAGAAGAAATCAAACAACACGTCACAGTTAACAAATTAGAGGATCGTATCATTGAGTACACCATCTCTGATGTTAAAGCTTATGGACCATACGAAGAAATTAAAATCTTTATCAACCCAACACACGAACCATTTAATATAAACCTTGAAAAAGAATATCTCATTGTTGCAGACCAAAGTGGACTTTTGAAACAACATCTAAAATCGGATCAAATAACGATTAATGCGATTGAATTGAAAGTTCTTGCTATTTAATAAAAACATAACTAGCTACTATGAATTTTTTCAGGATAGTAAAAAAGATCTCAACTTTAACCCCATAACTATCAAATTATTAAACGCATTATAAATAGATTTTTACTTAATCTATTAAAAATATAATAAAAAAGCAAGTTTTCTTATAAAAAGGCCCTATTAAGTAAGTTATTTTAACTACTTAACAGGGTCTTTTTTATATGACATGTTATTTAAAGATAAGAATTAAATTAATCCTTACTCGACAGAAAATGAGACATCATCAATATCTACTTCTTTTAAACCGCTTGTGTCAGAGGTTATAACAAATTTAATTTCTGCAAATTGTGCTCCTATTGGTGCTATTGGAGTAATTGCTCGATAGTACCCAAAGGAGCGATTACTATTTTGTAAGTCTTGATTTCTGACAGAGATAGTTAACGAATTTGATAATGGGTTTTGATTCATATCCAAAAATGTAACTGTTGCGATTAGGCCTACATTTTGACCTTCCGCATGTGCAAAGAATGAAAAGTTATAAAAGCATCCTGGATTAATATTCTCCACTATTTGAGACAAATTAGTATTTGGATTATCTCCAAAAGTTAACGATACAGAAAACTGTCCTGAATGAACTCTACCTTGCGCCATCTCTTGACTTATTCGACTCGGTGTTGTACTAGTCCAATCTATTGGAACTTTTGGATTATCTCCTCCTGGGAATAACTCCATTCCTCCATTTTCAACCATTTCGCCCAATGATTTACATTCGCATTCACATTGACCGGTTGGTCCTGTTGGTCCAGTTGCCCCTCTTAGACCGGTTGCTCCGGTTGGTCCGGTTGAACCTGTTAGACCAGTTGCTCCGGTTGGTCCCGTTGGTCCTGTTGCTCCGGTTGGTCCCGTTGGTCCAGTTGCTCCGGTTGGTCCTGTTGGTCCTGTTGGACCGGTTGAACCTGTTAGACCAGTTGCTCCGGTTGGTCCCGTTGGTCCTGTTGCTCCGGTTGCTCCCGTTGGTCCTGTTGGACCGGTTGCTCCGGTTGGTCCGGTTGCTCCCGTTGGTCCGGTTGCTCCTGTTGGTCCGGTTGCTCCGGTTGGTCCGGTTGCTCCCGTTGGACCAGTTGCTCCTGTTGGTCCGGTTGCTCCTGTTGGTCCGGTTGCCCCTGTTGGACCGGTTGGTCCGGTTGCTCCTGTTGGTCCGGTTGCTCCTGTTGGTCCGGTTGCTCCCGTTGGACCAGTTGCTCCGGTTGGTCCGGTTGCTCCTGTTGGTCCGGTTGCTCCTGTTGGTCCGGTTGCTCCCGTTGGACCGGTTGCTCCCGTTGGTCCGGTTGCTCCTGTTGGTCCGGTTGCTCCTGTTGGACCGGTTGCTCCTGTTGGGCCGGTTGCCCCTGTTGGACCGGTTGCTCCTGTTGGACCGGTTGCTCCCGTTGGACCGGTTGCTCCCGTTGGACCGGTTGCTCCCGTTGGTCCGGTTGGACCTGTTGGACCGGTTGCTCCCGTTGGACCGGTTGGACCTGTTGGACCGGTTGCTCCTGTTGGACCGGTTGCTCCTGTTGGACCGGTTGCTCCTGTTGGACCGGTTGCTCCTGTTGGACCGGTTGCTCCTGTTGGACCGGTTGCTCCCGTTGGTCCTGTTGGGCCGGTTGCTCCCGTTGGTCCTGTTGGGCCGGTTGCTCCTCTTCGTCCTCTTGGCCCCTGTGGACATACTATATGTTCACAACATTTCCGCTCACAACAATTTCTACGTGATCTACAAGGATCATCACAATTTCTACGTGATCTACAAGGATCATCGCATTCATAATCTGATGAATATGAATCACAATGATCGCTTGTATTTGATATATATATACTGCGATAAGGATCATAATTATCCTTAGACATGAAATTCACCTCGGTAGTTTCAGTTATTTTAATTGTGTTAAATCACCTTGATTAGAAATACGAATTTTCCTATTAATACTTCTAATACTATGATATTTAATGAAGTGGATTTATTCACTTCTTAATATATTATGAAAGTTCTCCCTAAATGGAAGTGTTAAATTACTCAATTTGAATGTTAAAACTTCATTCCTTAAATTGATTAAATGTTACTAATTACAAATCAATCGAAAATTTTATCAAATATCCTATTACATAAAAGGAGACATAATATCATATTGCGAATCTAATACTCCTTAAATTATTTCATAGAATATGGTTAGGAAATCATCCAACGCTAAAAAAACATACCTATTACGGAGAGATATGAATCAAATATCATCTAGCCTGAAGAATGATTTTATAACTCCTGAATTATATAATTAAGTCAGACAACTGGTAAACGTATTTAATGGTAATAAAAAAGACATAGATGGTACACTTAATTCATCGCCAAACAAATTAAGGAGTTTTCATCTATGTCTTATCATCATATTAACATAAATCAGCTGACAAATATAGAGTCAAATTATTATTTAGGAGTTAACGCTCGTGAATGTGCACGACGTATGAAGATTGGAAAGGATAAAGTTTATACCTATTATCGCTTATTGAAAAAGGGATTCAGTGTTGAAGAAATCTACTTTAATTATAAGCAAAATAAAAAGCGTTGTGGAAGAAAAGAAATCACTTTATCTCAGCAGAAAGTACAAGAGATTCATGAGTTATTAGGTCAAGGATGGTCATTAGATGCTATTGCGGGGCGTGATAAGCTGATGGGTCATTCAGAAAGAGTTTCAACTAAAACATTGTATAAGCTTGTGAAAAATGGAAGCATTGATGCCAAAAAGCTCCGTCGAAAAGGAAAGAATAATCCTAAAAACCACAAAGAAACACGTGGAAGAATCAATGATTGTAAAACCATTCATGAGCGAGATAAGCAGTATCTTAAAGCTTCGATGAATCAAGAATACGGGCACTTTGAAGGGGATACCATTGTTGGTAAGAATCGTCAATCAGCCATTGTCACTTTAGTTGAAAAGAAAAGTAAATATATCGTACTATTAAAAGCAAGTCGTAAGAGTCAAGATGTCAAAGATGCGACATTAAATTGGCTAAATGAACAAGTTGAAATCGGCATCAAAACCATCACCTTTGATCGAGGAAAAGAGTTTTCTAGATGGAAAGAAATTGAACAAGAAAGCAAGATACCTCTTGAGATTTACTTTAGTGATCCAGGAGCACCAGGACAACGAGGATTGAATGAGAATTCAAATAGTATCGTTAGACAAGACCTACCGAAATCCACGGATTTATCCGTCCATTCACAAAAGAAATTAAATGAAATTGCGATGAAATATAATCGTGTACCCCGAAGATCTTTAAACTATTACACACCAGAAGAAATCATGAAAAAAGCAACTGGATTAGATTCACTCCTTCCAATTGCTTAGTTTGTGATAAATAATGGTCTGATTTAAATTGACAACTCAGGACTCAAAAAAACAAAATTTATATAATCAAGTCAATCTAATACCTGTTAAAGTAGATATCTCGCGGTATGTAGTTCTTTACTGGTGTAATGATATATATAGATACCGATTTTTAATGTTGGCTCTATTAGGCGAAAGTATTGTTTTTCATTATTTAACTACTTGAAAAGGATGAAATTTTTAACAATGAGATTTAACAACCATTGATACTAAGTGATTCACTATCAACAAGGTTGTCTAACACAGCTTTTATATTTAGCTATTACTCGATGATGTAACAGAATTTGCCGATAGTGAGGATAATTACTATATTTCAATTGGAATTATGCGATATACTTCTGGGAATCGATTTTTTAAAACAATTATTAATCAACCTTCAAAATCAATTGAAGACTATCAGTTAGTAAGTCGTTTTTGCCTTAAATAACTTAAATTTCCTAACCAAATCGTTCCGTCATAGCGCCAATAATAAATGATTTTAGTTGTAACAACCAAGTTATCTCTAAATATTTTTGATCGTTTATATCAGTTGTTCTGATTGCTACTCTAAACGATGACAAACTAAGTGATGTTGTTCAGCTAATTCGTCTGTTGAGAGTTTCTTTTCAATTCACGAGTAAGCGTAAAATAATGATGATTGAATTATTGAACAGTTTGTCTCGTAGAATAGACCATTTTTGAAAGAACTTCTATACGTATGTGTTAAGATGGTGGTAACTGATAAATAGCATTGCTTGTTAAGGATTAAGTGTGATAACTTCATTCTATAACAAAGCTCCTATTTATGAGCTTTTTATGTGTCGCACTTAATATTACAATCTGTCACATAAAAAAACTTGATTATAATAACCAGGAGCTTCCATTTTTAGTGAACCCTTTTGTAAAATAGCTAAATCCACCTTTACTTGACGAGATGAAAACTTATTTTTTAAAATAGGAGCAACTAACTCTTGTCCGTTACTAATTTCAAGAATACAATCTCCCTCTTGAAACTCAAGAAGTTCTATATAATCTAAAATTAATTGAAGTTGATCACTCATAACATCCTCTATTTCTACCTTCAAATCTGAATTAAAATAAATTTATTTAGTATATCATATGCAATGACCCATAAAATTGTTCTAAAAAAGTCAAACATTGAAATGTTTGACTTTTTATGCAATCGTCGCTTCTAATTCTTTTTCATCTTCGTCGATAAAATGATGATTGAGCCATTTATCGCCACGTAAACGAATCACATAAAGGATGCCTCGAACGGCCCAATCAACGAACATCGCAATAAAAATTCCTGCGACTCCCCAACCTAGTACCACTCCAAATAAGTAACCCAATCCTACTCGAAACACCCACATTCCAATGATGGCCGTCATCATCGTATACTTTCCATCGCCTGCTCCTTTTAAGCCACCAGGTAAAACAAAAGAAAAAGCCCAGATTGGTGTAGCTAGTGCGTTAAGTTGAATCAAGCGAGTGGCATAACTTAACACCTCTGGATTATCCGTATAAAGCGCAACAAAATACCAGGCAGTCGGAATAGAAAAAGCGCCCAAAATAACTAAATAAACAACCGCTAAGCGGGTAATAAAACGAAGAGTATGTCTTGCTAAAGCCGTTTCTTTACGACCAATTTCTTGCCCTACAATTGTGGTTGCCACAGTCGTTAATGAATTTCCTGGAATGTTAATCAAATTAATAATAGAATTAGCGATTGAGTTCGAAGACATGGCAATCGCCCCCATCCCCCCAATAAACACTTGTGTCAGTAATTTACCTAAGTGAAAAATAACGGATTCAATTCCTGCAGGTACCCCTACATAAAAGATCTGACGTAAATAATTAAATTGTGGACGATACAGTTGGATTTTTCCAAACTGAATCGCCTTCTTCCCCTTTATTAAAATCCACATCACATAAAGGGTTCCAATCACACGAGCTAAAGAAATTCCTAAGGCTGCACCGACAATCTCCCATTTAAACACATATAAGAAAAGATAAGTTAAAAGAATATTAAAAATATTAGCGACGACATTACTAATCGCTGCTATCTTTGTATCCCCAGCACCTCTTAAAATTCCATTAGCCATTAAAGTTAAGGCCATAAATGGAAAGCTAAATAATACAATACTAAAATAAGTAATTCCATACTCCACCACTTGAGGTTCTACTCCGTGATAAACAAGTTGAATTAAGGGGCGATTAAATACGAGTAACAATATCATGATAAAAATGGAAATAAAGGTTGTTGATATAATGCCTTGCATCGTAGCTTCATTTGTTTTTGCATAATCGTTACGCCCAACATATTGTGCGACCACAACCGTTCCCCCCCCCCATAGCAAATGATGTAAATACTGAAATAAATAGCACCTATTATAGTTTGATTCACATCAAAACGATATGAGCTTATGCCACATTAAAAATTAATTAAATGACATTTTACCTTGTTTCGTCGATACAAAAAAAGAGCACCATGAGTTGATGCTCTTTTTGGTTTTACTGTTACTTATCGTGCTAACCAACCACCATCGACAGCTATTGTATATCCATTGACATAATCACTTGCTGAGCTTGCTAAGAAGACAACAGGTCCTTTTAAGTCTTCTGGTGTTCCCCAACGATCAGCTGGAATACGTCCTAAAATTTCTGAACTACGTTGTTCATCAGCACGAAGTTGTGCTGTATTAGCGGTCGCCATATATCCTGGAGCAATCGCATTAATATTAATCCCATGTTTTGCCCATTCATTGGCCATTAACATTGTAATCCCTTTTACCCCTGACTTACTCGCTGTATAAGATGGCACACGAATTCCACCTTGAAATGATAACATCGATGCAATATTAATAATTTTTCCACCTGTTCCTTGTTTCATAAATTGATTGGCTGCCGCTTGACAGAAGAAGAAAACAGATTTTAAGTTTAAATTAATGACGTCATCCCAATCTTTTTCTGAAAACTTAACTGAATCCTGACGACGAATAATTCCTGCATTATTGACTAAAATGTCGATATGTCCAAACTCAGCAATTGCTTGATCAATAATGGATTGAATAGGATCAGTTGACATTAAATTTGCTTCAATCGTTAAACAACGGCGTCCAACTGCTTCAACGGCTGCCTTGACTTCATCCATTGAACTAATTCCTACAGCGACAATATCAGCGCCTGCTTCAGCTAATCCGATCGCCATTCCTTGTCCAAGTCCAATAGCTGCTCCTGTAACGATTGCTACTTTCCCATCTAACTTAAATTGTTCTAAAATCATACTATTCCCCTTTTCTTTTTATCGTTTCATTCCAACTGAACCCGTTTGGCTCATTAAATCTTTGACTTCTTGATCGTGAGTTAATAAAACATCTCCATTCATCGTATGTTTTAGAACCCCACATGCTAATCCGTAATTTAATGCTTCCTGATATGTTTGACCGTTTAAATCTAATTCATTTAACACACCTGCCACAAACGCATCTCCCGCTCCGACACGGTCAATAATTTCAAATTGGTACGTTTGATTTGTGGTATACACATCACCCGTTTTGGTATAACAGTACGCACTTAAACAATTTTGATGAGTGGATTGTTGTTCACGAACCGTTCCAAAAACTGCTTGACAGTGACTGTTAGCCATGAAGTAATGAAATACAGCTTTACGCTTAGCATCTACTGATTCAAAGGCTTGCTCTAAGCGGTATCCACCAATGGTTTCAATATCATATAAGCTTCCAAAAACAATATGAACATATGGTAAGATTTCACGAATCACCGTAGACGCTTCTTCAACAGTCCATAATTTTGCACGATAATTAAAATCAAAACTAATCGTTAATCCACGTTCAAACGCCACTTTAACTAACTCAAGTGTAAATTCTCTAATCTCTTTTCCTAAAGCTAGGGTAATTCCACTGACATGCAAATGAGTACGATCCGATAAAACTTCGTCTATATCAAGCGTATTTGCCTCCATCTGGGCAATGGCTGAATATTTTCGGTTATAAATAACATTCGAAGCGCGTAACGATTAACCTACCTCAACGTAATAGCTTCCTAATATGTCACCTTTAAGTTTAGTTGGTGTTAAATCCATTCCATATTGTCTGAGTGAACGATAAGCAGCAATTCCCAATGGATTATCAGGTAATACTGTCGCAAATCGAACATCATGGCCGAAATTCGCTAAAGCGATCGCGATATTTGCTTCGCTCCCCCCATACGTGACATTTAAACTTCGGCATTGTTCTAATTTATCATGAGCCGGTGGAGTTAGACGTTGCATAACCTCCCCCAAGGTTACAAACTTCTTCATTTTCATCACCTAGTTCTTTCTAGCATTTGCTACTTTTTCAACGAATTGTCTAGCTAATTCTGTTACAGCTGCATAGTCACCGGATTTAGCTGGAGCTGTTAAATCTCCACCTACACCGACGGCCACACATCCATTTTTAATCCATTGATCGACATTCTCTAAGCTAACGCCACCTGTTGGCATAATATTCGCTTGTGGAAGAGGTCCTTTCACTGCTTTAACGAAGCTTGGTCCAAATGCACTTCCAGGGAATAATTTAACAATATCTACTCCTGCTTCCATCGCTGTGATGACTTCTGTAATCGTCATACATCCTGCCATGTAAGGAACTTGATATCGATTACATAATTTAGCTGTTTCTAAATCAAATCCTGGAGAGACGATATATTTAGCACCTGCTAAAATCGCAATACGAGCTGTTTCACTATCTAATACGGTTCCAGCACCAATTAACATGCTTGACCCAAACTCTTTGACTAATGATTTAATCACTTCATCAGCAAAAGGTACAGTGAAAGTTAACTCAACGGCTTTAATTCCACCTGCTAAACAGGCTTTTGAGATTTCAACTCCTTGCTCTTCGTTTTCAGCACGAACAACAGCTACGACACCTGTTTCACAAATTTCCTTAATGACTTCATATTTTTTCATAAGACACCTCTTCTACTTTTTTCATTAACTATTAGTTTATTTTAAAGCTTTCAATTCTACTTTATATTTTAAAGGGTTAATTGTTTATCATAAGTAAATGATTATTTTTCATAGGGCGTAGCTATTTTTTTCACTTTACAGTGCATATACTCATCAACTTCATCCCAAGGAACGATAAATCCACTTCCTTTGGCACAAAAAACCGATCCCGAAGGGTTTAAGCGATCAGCAGCTTTATCATAAGCGATTTCTGAAATAACCTCTTCTGGATTATGACAAATATCATATCCTGCAACATTTAATGAGATTCTTCCGGCTCCTTTTGTATAGGATAAAAATTCACTCGGATAATCCATAAAAGTCGCTACTGGAACCGTTCCAGTAATCAAACATTTATTTTCTTGAATGATTGGATTCTCAAATTTTCCAGACATCTTTTTTAAATCGGTTAAGATTCGTCCCATTAAATCCATCTCTACTTCGAATTTAACGGTATAATATGGTTCCAACAAGAGATTCTTAGCTTGTTCTAATCCTTGACGAATGGCACGATACGTCGCCTCTCTAAAATCTCCACCTGACGTATGTTTCTGATGTGCACGCCCTGTGATGAGTTTAATATGAACATCAGTTAAAGATGATCCTGTTAAAATCCCAAGATGTGTTTTCTCAAAGATATGTGTTTCGATTAATTTTTGATGGCTTAATTCTAATTCTTCTGTTGAACACACGGATTCAAAGGTCACCCCACTTCCTCTTTGACCAGGCTCTAATTGTAGGTGAACTTCCGCATAATGCTTCAATGGCTCATAATGCCCGCTTCCAATGACTTGATTTGTAATAGTTTCTTGATAAATAACTTTTCGCGGACTAAATTCAATTGAAAGATCAAATCGTTCTTGGACGATTTCTTTTAAGACTTCTAGCTGAATACTTCCCATCACGGAAACATCAATAGACTGTGTGACTTCATTCCATAAAACCAACAGCATCGGATCTTCATCTTCTAATTTTTTAAAAATAGCTAATACATCTTTGGCATTTAATGATTGAGGATAGAGTACAGACACACGCATGACAGGTTGTAATAATCCCTCTTCCCTCTTAATTTCATGACCAATTATTTGACCTGCCATAGTATGTGTTAATCCGGTTACCCCAATCAGTTCACCTGCCTGTGCAATCGGTGTCGTTTCAAATTTCTTTCCTTGATAATAACGTATTTGATTTACTTTCTCTCCTTCTTCAGTCGCGGATGTTTTAATTGAATCTTTTACGGCTAAATTCCCACTCAACACTTTTAGATAAGTAATTCGATCCCCTTTTTCATCATAGCGAATTTTATAAACTCTTCCTTTAAAAGGAGCTGTACGATCATATGTCGTTTCTGTTAACTCATCAAACTGTTTTAAAAAAGAGGTAATTCCGATATTTTTTAAGGCTGATCCGCTAAAAACTGGACAAATATTTTGCATTCGAATTTGCTGTTTAAAAGTTGTTAACCAAAATTGTGAATCCCGTTTATTTTCTAAGAAGTAATCGAGTAAGTCTTCATTTAACTCTGCTAATTGCTCAATAATTTCAATTGGTAACTCACTTAAGTCTAATTCATTTGGAAGATAAATAGGATTAACCCCTAAATTCAATCGTAACTGTGTCAAAACACGTTCAATATCAACTCCTTCACGATCCACTTTATTAATAAAGAAAACCATTGGGATATGATACTGTTTTAAGCAGTCAACAATCGTCTCGGTATGACTTTGAACGCCTTCAAATCCATTAATGATAACAATTGCATAATCTAAAACTTTAATGGCACGTTCCATCTCACTCGAAAAATCAATATGTCCAGGGGTATCGAGTAAATAATAGATGGATTCATTATACTTAAAACTCGCTTGTTCAGTAAAAACAGTGATCCCTCTTTGTTTTTCAATTGAATGATGATCCAAAAATGTATTTTGATGATCGACTCTTCCTTTTGTGCGAATTACATTCGTTTCATATAAAATTTGTTCAGCCAGTGACGTCTTCCCAGAATCAACATGAGCAAATAATCCGATTGTTTTAAACACTCTAACACCTCAAAACTTTATTTTCGTCTCTTTTATTATAACAAACATCTATTAAAAATCATAAATAATTAGTCCCACCAAATAAACCGAACAAAAGTTTGTTTTTTTTGACGAGAAACTATTGAAAAAAGTTACTTTTTTTGTCATAATATAAGAGTCAGCAAGACACAAACCACCCTAACTCGTGAAGTTACCCCCTAATTAACTTCACACATTCCGAAATTCCAAACAATTTTTCAAAACGAGATCATCTTTCCAGGTCTCTTCTTCGAAAAAAGCTCACCATACTGTGAGCTTTTTTTATTTAAATGAACTTAGCAATTTCCTCAATAATCAAATCAACATTTGTAACCGTCACTGACTTTTTCTTAGCCTTGGGACAATGCTTATCCAATTTTTTAGTCATACTATGATTTAAAATATTAGTTAACAAAATGGCGAATTTAACGCCTTGAAAATATTGATCATTATATTTTTTATCAACCTCAAAATACTTACAATTCGGTAGAATTCGCTTTAACTTTTGAATCGTAGGTGTTGCCCCTCCGACAATCATAATTTCTGCCTTATTAATTTCACTCACATCCACGGATTGTTCCAAAGTCATTTCGTACACTTGTTCCTCTGCTTCTGATGGCTCTTTTATTATTGACTCTAATTGGGCACATCTTTCTTTTAGATTCTCCAACTCTTTTTCTAACCGTTCCTTTTCATGCATTGTTGTCATTAAGTTAGACCGTAACTGTTTTAATTGAAGTTTATACATTTTCTCTTGATTCAACTTTTCCTCACTCAGGGAGAGTTTTAACAACTTATTCGTTTCTTTTACTGATTTTAAATCGCGTTTAAGTAACTCGACTTCTTTTTCCAACTGCTTCGAAATCATTTGATCCTTTAACGTATAAGAGCGGAAAAAGAACTCTCGATTTTCTTTCATCACTTGACTCATTACAAAATACGGTAATAATTCATTTAACAACTCCTCAAATGCTTCAAGTTCTGAAATAGGTAAAACTAAATCTCCGATTTCAATACTAGCTCCCTCTTCTTCAATTAGATTGTCTCCATCGGTACATAATAAAAGAGTCATTAACTGGTAGACATCTGTTATGGTTAACCGATAGACCGTGTGTTGATCAATTAATCCTAAATCTCTCATCCACTGGATGTGAGAACTTAATTTTTCTTCCTGATAACACCTCTCTAGCTTATCATTTAAAACATCGACTACATTTTGTCCTAAATAGTCAGAATAACTCCGGTAAAAGTGCTTAACTCTCTTAAACGTTATTGAATTAGGTTTCGTTAATTGATACTTGAAATATTGATAATTCAGCTCATCGATGTCGAGTTCAAAGTCTAAAATTTTTCGTTGAATTCCGTCATAAGTGACTTTTAATTGGTTAAAAAATGTTGTCTCATCGTACTGAACCTCTAATTTTTCTAGAAAAAAATCAAAAATAGATACATCCATTAAATCACTTTGATTGATCAATTCTTCATCCTTCATTAATACCTCTAGCCCAGTATCCGAAATTAATTTACTACGACCATAATATTTTTTTAATTGTTTGTAAAGAGCCCCATACTGCTTATAGAGTTCTTCAAATAAAACATTAAAAATAATTGAATCTTCTTTAGAGGCTTCAAACAAACAATAAGCACATTTTAGTTTATATTCTTCTTTTAAACTGGGCCTCTCCAAACACACATGCTTATAATATTTATACTGATCCCGTTGTTTCCAAACGAGTGGAAATCGACGATGTAACCCTTCAATGGTTGAGAATTTACAATTTGCTAACACATATGCTAAAAAGACCTCTCGATTTTCAATCAATCGAGTTCGTCTCATATTTCAACCCCTCCTCATCCTTTTTTACATTATATGCAAACAAACCTTACAATTATGAGTGAAATCGTCAATAATCTCTACTTATCGATACATGATTAGAACAGCATCAATGGATTAATTAATGACTACAAAAGAAACTGATCGTTACGCAGATACAATCAAATTTCTTAATTTAAAACGATTAATTTCTTTAACTTAGTTTTCGCAATAAACTCTAGCGAAATTTTCAACATCCTATTCAAAAATAAAACGGCATGGCTCTTTAATAGATACCATACCGTTTAACATGCTTCTACTTCCTTAACAGTAGATGATTATTTTTTCAATTTAGGGAATCCAATAATAATTGCAAGAATTCCGAATATCCCCATTAACATCGGATAATGAACAAATTTAACAATTTCCATTGGAGAGATAGCGGCTAATCCTGCAGCTCCTAATACTTGGGCTCCATATGGAATTAGTCCCTGCCAACATGAAGAGAAAATATCTAGTAAACTAGCTGAACGACGAGGATCAATATCAAATTCATCGGCGATTTCTTTAGCTAATGGACCTGCCATTACAATTGCAATCGTATTATTAGCTGTACATAAATCAATGACACTAACTAAAGTCGCAATTCCAAACTCTGCTCCTTTTTTTGATTTAATACGAGATTTAATTAAAGATAATAAATAATCAATTCCACCATTATGTTTAATTAACTCTAATACCCCACCGACTACAATACAAATCATTGCTAATTCTTGCATACCAGCCATTCCATCTGAAGTGGCAGTAATTAAATTTAATAAACTAAATGAGTGAGTCGCTAATCCGATGATCCCAGCTAATACGATCCCGCCTCCAAGTAAAACAAAAACATTTATTCCTAGTAAGGCTCCAACTAAAATTGCAACATATGGAATAACCTTCATCCACTCTACTTGATAAACCGCAGTTAAATCAACTTGATATTGTGAGGTCATAACAAATAAAATAATTAATGCCAGGATGGCAGCCGGTAAAACAATTAAAAAATTCACTTTGAATTTATCTTTCAGTTCACACCCTTGCGTACGCACAGCAGCAATCGTTGTGTCAGAAATGATGGATAAGTTATCACCGAACATTCCACCACCAACAATCGCTCCAACAACTAATGCGACAGGAATTCCAGTTGCTTCTGCAACTCCAAGACCAACTGGGGTTAATGCGGTAATTGTTCCAACTGATGTTCCCATTGAAACTGAAATAAATCCTGCAATGATAAATAATCCAACGACTACTAAATTAGGTGGTAAAATGGATAAACTTAAATTAACTGTTGCATCAACACCACCCATGGCTTTTGCTACACCAGAAAAAGCCCCTGCTAATAAAAAAATCATGACCATCATGATAATATTTTCATTTCCTGCTCCCTTACAGAAAATAGCTACTTTATCATTAAAGTGTTCTTTTCGATTAAACATAAACGCTGCAACCGAAGCTAACAAAAAGGCAACTAATACAGGCATCGCATAAAAATCACCTGTCATTATTCCACTACCAACGAATAAAATCAAAAAAATCCCTAATGGCAATAGTGCCCACGGATTTCCCTTACTCTTTTTTGAGTTCATTTTTCTCCTCCTTCTAAGTCTCATTTTTTGAGACTAAACCTACAAAGCTACAGTATCAAGTTTACTGACTCAGTCGGTTTTTGTCAACGTTTGTACTATTTATTTTTATATTGAATTTTTATCATTCAGTTACTTTTTTTTACAAAAAAGATAAAGAAGGTCGACAAAATAAACTAAGAAAAAGTCATTAATTTACGATACAATAAGGAAAAGAGAATTAAAAGGGGTTACACTAAAATGAGTATAAAGCAAATTATATTAAGTCGACTTCATAGTATCGAGCGTGAAGGGATGAGTGACTTAATCCATTTTCTAACATCAGAGAGTGATTATTTCAAGGCACCGGCTAGTATTAAAGGCCATTGTAATTATCCTCATGGATTAGCGATCCATAGTCATAATGTGGTTGAATTACTACTTCAAAAGAATAACCAATACCACTTAGGATTATCAAAGGAAACCATCTATTTAGCAGGATACTTACATGATTTATGTAAAACAAATATCTTTTATCCGACACTTAAAATTCGCTATAATCATAAAAACGAAAAAGAGTGCTATTTCACGTATGAATGTCTCGATGATGTTCCACTTGGACATGGTGAAAAGAGTGTGATTCTTGCCCAACAATATATTAAACTAACACTAGAAGAAATTTTATTGATTCGATGGCATACCGGACCACAAACACCTTGTGAGAATCCTTATCGTTACGACCAAGCACTTGAAAAGTGTCCCGCTATTAAAGCCATCTTTACTGCTGATGAAGAAGCAGCTACTTTTCTTGAAACAATAAAACCAACACCCGTCTTTCAACCAAGTGTATTTTATGCCTGGAAAAAAACCGGCGTTTTGCCCAAAATTTAAAACCATTAAAAAAAGGCTGTATGATAACAAATACAGCCTTTTTATCTAAATGGATTATAAAAACGTGTTCCATTACTAAATGTAATCCATAAAAAGATTCCCATTAAACACGTCATTCCGATGATAACGATTAAATCTGATTTTTTTAGAGGACGAGCATTATAAAATGTTCTTTTTTTATGTATTCCAAATGCACGTAATTCCATAGCATAACTAATCGTTTCAATACGTTCTAAACTTGTTAGAATGAGGGGAAGTAAAATAGCCCCCATATTTTTCAGTCGTTTACTAAGCTTTTCTTTTGAGGATAAATCGATTCCTCTTGCTTGCTGCGCTTGAGAAATTTCAATGAAATCACGTTGAATGTCTGGAATATAGCGCATGGCAATTGAAACAGAATAAGCAATACGATAACTCACGCCTAGTTTATTTAAGGACGCTGCAAATTCACTTGGATTCGTAGTTGCTAAGAAAATTAATCCGATTGGAATAATGGTTAAATATTTTACCGTCATATTAAATTGGTAAAATAACTGTTCAGTCGTTAACACATAAGGGCCAAACAGTTTAATTAGATTATGTTGTGTACCATAAATTGAGACACCTTCAAGTGGTGAGAAGAAAAACACCGCTAAGTTATTAAATAATAAGAAAATTAAAATAAAGTAAAAAACAAAAGCAATATCTTTAAAATCAACTTTTGAAATTTTAAAAATAATAAAACTTAATAGTAACATCACGACTAAGACACGTGTATCATAGCTTAACATCGCTGTCACTGACCATAATAAAAAACAAATCAGTTTCGTACTACCTGTTAAACGATGAATCGGTGAATCAATGTCAATATAAGCTAATAAGTTAGCACTCATTACGTTCTCACCGCCTTATCACTTGAAATAAATTTACAAATAAATTCAACTGGAGGTAAATCTCCAACTTTTTTTGCTAATTCATATAATGAGGTTCTCTTTAAATGAGCTGTTTTTATTAACGCATCATTCGTTAATACGTGCCATGTTGTATCATCGGCAACAAGCTCTCCATTTGTAATGACAAGAGCACGGGTTGTATACTCAAGCATTAAATGCATATCGTGCGTAATCATCAGAATCGTAATCCCTCTTGCATTTAACGTCTTTAAAAACTCCATAATTTCAGTATAATGTTTTAAATCTTGCCCAGCCGTCGGTTCATCTAAAATTAAAATTTCTGGATTTAACACTAAAATTGAGGCAATCGTAACTCGCTTTTTTTGTCCGAAACTTAAAGCAGAAATCGGCCAATTACGATAAGGGTAAAGCCCACAGACTTTTAACGTTTCAAACACACGGCGTTTAACTTCTTCTTCATCAATCCCTCGAATTCGTAGTCCGAATGCGACTTCATCAAAGATCATTGTTTTTGAAATCATCTGGTTTGGATTTTGCATGACTAATCCAATTTTTTCAGCACGTTCTTTAATGGTTTGGTTACTTAAGTCCTGACCTTTAAACTCAATGCCTCCTGCCGTCGGTTGATAAAAACCACTAATGAGTTTTGAAATCGTTGATTTCCCAGCTCCATTTTTTCCAACAATACTTACCATTTCGCCTTGATGAATTTTAAAGGAAATATCTTTTAGTGTTTTTTGATTCATTTGATAACCAAAACTCACATTTTTAAATTCTAAAATCACCTGTTGCTTTTCTTCTGGTAAATAAGAACTCGCGTTTAAAAACCACTTTTTAACTGAATCTGTACACGTTGTTAGATTCATTGTTTCTAATGACTCTGGATTCATATCTTCCGAAATCTCACAACCTGCATATTTTAAAGCTGTAACATAAAGAGGTTCACGAATCCCTACTTCTTGAAGCAAAGAAGAAGCTAGTAATTGATTAGGGGTTAAATCTGCTACGATTTCACCTTGATTGACCACAATAATTCGATCTACCTTTTTGTATAAAACATCCTCTAAACGATGTTCAATCATCACGATGGTTTTATTTGTTTTAGCGTGGATCTCATCAATTAAAGTCATCGTATGCAGCCCGGCTGCTGGGTCTAAATTAGCTAATGGTTCATCAAATAATAAAATATCAATATCATCTACTAAGACACCCGCTAAGGTCACACGCTGTTTTTGTCCTCCTGACAGTTGGTGAGGAGAATACGTCAGGTGTGAGTCAACATTCACTAACTGTGCTACTTTTTGAACAGTTTCAATCATCTCTTGTTGTGGAACGACTAAGTTCTCCAACTTAAAAGCAATATCTTCCCCAACCGTTAATCCAATAAACTGATCATCAGGATTTTGCAAAACAGTTCCAACATGAGCTGAACGTTCAAAAATGTTATGTTTTAAAGCATTTTGACCTTTAATTTTAAATGTCCCACTTGTAGTCCCTTTATAAATATTCGGAATTAAACCATTAATACAGTGTGCAATGGTACTTTTTCCTGATCCAGAAGGACCGACAATGACAACCTTCTCGCCCTCATAAATCGTTAAATTAATATTTTTAAGAGTTGGGCTTGACTGAACTCGATATTGAAAGCTAAAATTTTCGAATTCAATAACTGGCTTTCGCATGCGCTTCATCCTTTCTCTCTCTTTAATCATGAGATGAACTAAAATCAACTTTATCTCGTTGATAAAACTCATTTTAACTCATCTCAAAAATGGCCAACTTTTATATTATAACATACTTTTTGTCGAATAATGTTTGAAAAATCTTACAACTGTTTCAAAAAAATTGAGGGATACATCCCTCAATTTTAGTCTTCCATTGTTAAACTTCCTTTTTCTGTACGTGTCTTTGCATAAGTTGTCACTAATAAAGAGCCTAATATCCCAATTGTCACCATATTGACACATCCAGCAACAATTCCTTGTGAATAAACTTTATCTACAGGTTCTGCATAAATAAAAACATCTAGTGTAGGAGCGATGATAAACCATCCAATAATGTTAGCAACAATTTGTGCAACATTAAATTTAATTAACTCCTTAACCCCAAATACTCCATCTTCAATGTTAATACTTTTAGAAATAAGTCCAATGACAAGTCCAATCATAGCTGATGCAATGATCCAACTCATCCAAGGAGAACCAAAAATTAAAACATCTTTTAAGAAATGCCCGATTAATCCAGTTGCAAATCCCGCTAAAGGACCATATAACAGTGCAATTAAAGCTAATACAGCATAAGAAGTTTCTAGACTTGTATTTGGAATTCCTGTTGGAATAGAAGCAAATCGTGATAAAACAACAAAAATGGCTGCTCCAATACCAATCGCTACAATGGTTTGAATTGATCGATTTTTATTCATTTAACTATCTCCTTAATTGTTATTTGTTCATACTGTTATCTAGTTTATACCTTCGACATTTTTGTCAAACTTTGTCCATTATTTAGTATATAAGGAGAGCTGTTCAGTGTCAATAAACAAACTTATACATTGATTGATAGTAAAACGAAATTTACTATCAGATGAATATCATTTAGTGCTAAAGAAAAAAGACACTGTTTAATACAGTGTCTAATGGTTATTTATTGATAGCTTGTGAGGCAATATAGGCCGTTGACATAGCTGCTTGTATATTATATCCACCTGTGTCTCCATCTATATCTAAAACTTCTCCAATGAAATAAAGGTTGCTTACTTTTTTTGATTCCATCGTCTTAGGAGAAATCTCTTTTATTGAAACTCCACCTGTTGTTACCATCGCAACGTGATATCCGCCTAATTCTTTCACTTCCATTTCATATTCCGTTAAAGTTGTGAGAAGTTTTTGACGCGTTGCTTTTGTTAACTCTGCACATTTTAAATCGTCATTAATCTCGCATAACTCTAGCACTTTATCTGCGAATCGTTTCGTTAAATTTAATTCTCGAACAATGGATTTAACGAGTGTTTTACCCCCATGATTCAATTTTTTAGTTAAGTTACTTCTAAACTCCTCTATCGATTCTGCGGCCACGAAATTACATTTTATCACATCGCCAGATTGCATAAAGCGAGAATTATTAATGATTCCCGGTCCTGAAACACCGGTATGAGTTAATAGAAAATCTCCTTGATACGATCCAATCTTTTTGCCATTACGCCATAATGTATAAGGTAGTTCTTCAAAAGAAGTTCCTGACATATCACTTAACTCATAATTTTTAATTTTTAATGGGGTTAACGCTGGCTTTGTTGGAACAATTTTATGCCCAAACGTTTTCGCCCACACGAATCCATCACCCGTTGATCCAGTATGCGGGTAGCTTAAACCACCGGTTGCAACAACAACAACCGGGCTTTCAAAACTCCCTTTTACTGTCTCTAAATGGAATAGTTCCTCTTCTTTTACTAATGATTCAACCGCTGATTCATAATGAATCTCAATCGAACGTCGTCGACATTCCTCAAGTAAAACATTTAATACATCTTGAGATTTTAACGACTTTGGGAAAATTTTCCCCTTCTCAGTTGTCATAAACTCTAATCCACGTTTTCTAAAGAAGTTTAATAAGTCTTCATTTTGAAAAGACAATAGAGCATGTTTTAAAAATTTGGCATTTGCTCCATAGCACGTTAAAAAATGATGAATATCACCTGCCTGTGTAATATTACATTTTCCTGCACCCGCCATTAATAACTTACGACCACACGATTTATTTTTTTCTAAAATAGCAATGCGCTGTTTTTTATTTGCACACATGATAGCAGCAAATAACCCAGCTGGTCCACCACCAATAATAATCACATCATATTTTTTCAAATGTCAATCCTCCGACTTTTATGACCTCATCTAATTAGACAGTCATATCCTCTTGCTGTCTTTTGCCTTTTTAGTTTATCACTCTTCCCTCGTGTCTGCAAGAACAACTCATCGAAAAAAACCTAGTGATGAGCACTAGGTTTAAAAGAAAATCCTTTTAAGTTCTTGGCAAGCTCGATTCATAAATTCTTTAATCTCGAGTTCAGATAGGACCTGTAATGGTTGGACGCCTTTTTCTTCCGTTCCCTTGATTAAATCAGCGCACAACACTTTTTCTTTCCACGCTGTAATTTCATGTTCAGTTAACAAGGGATGAGCAGCTATAGCCATCGGATCACTTAGTAAATCCCTAATTTCGTGAATCCAAGTTGCCCTAAGAAGAACCTGCTCATCTATTATTCCCATATCGCTATAATAAAGCGAATATAGTTGTGTCCGAGGTATTCGTTCTTTTTCTCGATGAAAATATGGAGCATAAATTTGGTCTCGCCATAAATAATCCGTATAGATATGAATGAGATATCCTAATAAAAAACATTGAGAGTGAGTTGAAATGACCTGACGTGCCGTTAAAATGGCTTCCTCATAGCTTCGATCGGCTTCATGATAAAAGTGGGTAGTCGCTTTATCTTCCCATGTTTGTCCTGCTCTCATGTGAATGGCATCCGGACTAATCACACCTAAAACAAGTTCCGAATTTAATGGTTGCTGTAACTCCTCGTATAATCGATATAAAATTTCTAAGTGCACAATCGGTGATGGCATTGTTCAAACACCTTCTTATCCTTGTTGTTTTAAAATAGCGATTGAACGCTGCTCAAATGAGTCTAATTCAACGGCTTGAACAACATTTAATAAATAATCCTCAATCTGTTGTCCTTGAGGTTTTGGGAAACTGTTCATGTAATCATAAAATAAGACAGCTGGTTTACACGTCTCAAACTCATAACGCCCCAAATACTCATAGGGTTGTGACAACACCTTTAAATGAGAACAAATTGAAGTGATAAATGCTAATTTAACATTAAAATCAATATATGCAAGTAATGACTTATACGTTGATTTCACCTCTTTATACGTCATCATAAGCTCTTTATTTTTCTTTAATGAACGATATAATGGTTTTAATGCCTGTTCAATTGAAAGTGTCTTGAATAATTGCTCAACTAATGAATGAATAAACATTTTTGAATCTAACTGAAGTGAACCAATCAGATGCTCATTGACACGTGAAACTGAATGATTGAGATTAAAGCTTAATAAATAAACCTTTTGATCAGTTAAATATGTTTCAGTTAGCCGTTCATTAATCATTTCAATTAATACATTCGTCCCTATTTCTTTTTCATATTGCTTAATTCTTTGCTTAATTCGTGGTAAACGTTCTTCTATCCAGAACACTTTAAACTTTACTTTTTCTAATTCTGCTACAATTTTAACTAAGGAACTTAGCAATAACTGTGCATCACGCTTGACAAATTTTTTGTATCCTTTAGTTGCTGTTTGATAATCATCTGACTTTTTATACATAGAAATTAAAAACTTTGGACTGCCTAGTAGTTCTGCTACTTGAAGGTTTTCAAAATCTTGATCAGCTAAAACTAATGGAAAAACAAGTGAAGTTAGGGTCTCTTCCTTAGGAATTAACTTCTGAATGCGTTTAATCTCATTCCTAGCGTCTTGTGTCAAACATTCCTCAAAATAATAAATGATTCGCTCATCATCACTTGTCGTTTGAATAGGTGCATCAGAGCATAAAAGCTCTAAAAAGCAGAGTATATCTAATAAATACGATGGTAGAAATTCTAATGTCTTTTTCTGTTCATTCATGAAGCAATCCCCCTGAAACCAATATCATTTTAATCCTATTGTATCATAGGAAATAATAAGAGGATATTCCTTTTTTTATTTATGTCTCGATAGAACATAAATAACAGAACCAAGCCTTAACAAGGCTTGGTTAGACAAAGCAACTAATTGATATTGTCCTTGCAAATATACAGTTACGCCAACTAATCCACCAAGTATTTTAATGGCTAGGATCTTAAGTGCTAACTGACTGTATTGGAGTAAATTGTTATCTGTTTTATTAGTTTATTGGTGCCACTTGAGATTCCAACATTTTCACTCACTGATACCGTTCCCTAGTAGACACTGTTTATGTCCCACTTATTTCAACTGATGCAGCACTGTAATTACTCATAAATCGCACCACCATAGTAAAAGCCTTTATGTTTTTAAACAAATCATGATTTAAATTAATCATACAACTTTCAGCCTTATTCGCTCCACAGAAAAATCATGTACCTGGCAATGTATCGGGGATTTTAACCGTTTTCTGGTCTGATCCTATAGCGACAATATTAACGATACGATTTAGACTATGGGCAAGACAGGCTCCTCATTTTTATAGCTATACAGGAACTTAATATTTTTCTAAATTCTATATCGTTCCCATTCCCTACTTCAGTCGAATGGATACTTCTCTGCTCATCCTATGAATTCCTAAAAAAGATGACACCTATTTATAGGTTGAAAAGTGCACCACTATATTTTTTCAACTCTTCTCTACAGGCATAATGAATGATTTACCTACTCAAACAAAATTGTACCTTTTTTAATATATTGCATATATTATACTAAAAATAAGAGAATATTTAACTCTATATACTAGCATACATTAACACAAGTTTTACACTCATCCTATCTTAAAATAGATTAACACTACTATCATTCAACTAAATGCATGATTTTTTTCAGGTTATCGTAGACGTTAAATCATCTTTTATTTTATTCAGTCATAATTTTTCTTTTTAATTCCATCATATGCCTATTTTTAATTTCTAAATTAAGGGTATTACTAACTATTCATATAAAGGAGTTAATTAAATGAATAAATATAAAGTATGTGTCTATGCAATAGCTAAAAATGAAGAACAATTTGTAGATCGTTGGATGGATCATGTAAGTGAAGCTGATTTAGTTGTTGTGCTTGATACGGGGTCAACGGACCATACAATAGAAAAGTTTAAATCTAGGGGTGCTCTTGTCTATCAATCGAAAGCAGATAAATTTAGATTCGATTCTGCACGAAATGAGTGTCTCGAATATATTCCTACAGATGTTGATATTTGTGTTTCGGCAGATGTTGATGATGTCATTGAATATGGTTGGAGAAAAAACTTAGAGAAGGCGTGGAAAAAGGATACGACTAGAGGCTTTTATCTATATAATTGGTCGTTCAATGAAGAGGGACAACCACTTGTTCAATACACACATAATAGAATACATGCGAGACACGGTTATCATTGGATTTATCCAACACATGAAATTGTAGAATATATTGGAGAAGGAGAAGAAAAACCAGTATTCCTTACAGGTGTAGTTTATAATCATTATCCTGATGGAGCAAAAGATCGCAGTTTAAATTTACCATTATTAGAGCTTGCTGTAGAAGAAAATCCAAATAGTAATCGAAATCTACATTATCTAGGCCGAGAATATCTATTTTACCAAGAATGGGATAAAGCAATTGATATGTTAAAGCGATATTTAGACGATCCAAACTCTACTTGGGATGAAGAACGATCAGCTTCTATGAGATTTATTGCTCGGGCATACAGAGAAAAAAAGGATTATTCTAAATCAAAAAAATGGCTTTATTTGGCGATGGCTGAAACGCCAAATGCGAGAGAACCTTATGTTGAAAGAGCACAGTTATCTTATTTAGAACAAGATTGGCCTGCTGTTTATTACTTTATCCATGAAGCATTAAAAATTAAAGAAAAAAGTTATGGTTATGTTAATGAAGGATTTGCTTGGGACGCAACGCCTTATGATTTAGGTGCACTCGCTTGCTATTACCTGGGCCTCTATCAGCAAGCAATTAATTATTCAAATGAAGCACTAATACTTTCACCACATGATCCAAGACTTTTATCTAATCATCAATATTACTTGGAGCATCAAGAAAAATATCTAAAAAACTCTCTCTGATGCTGACATAAAAAGTCAAAATAATAAGCTAATAAATGCAGCGTTTATAATCCCTAAAAGAGGTAACTCTAATTAATTTGTTTCAGAAATCAGCTTCTATTCCCAATAGGGCTTATTCCTTTTAATTTCAGATTCTATAATATTGGGTGTTGCTGAATAAGCAATGCCTTTTTTCATGACGTAAAAAGAGAGAGCAAATTACAATGTTAACGATGAAGAAAACAATGGAAAGGATAAAATGCGATGTCTCCTCCACCGGTAAGAATGAAACTTATGTCTTTTATGTTTTGTGATGCTGACATAAAATAGATTATTAACATCATAGAAGATTGTCGTTTAAGTTCACTCAACTAAAAAGAAAAATCCTAATAGCATAGCTACTAAGATTTCACCTTAGTCATTCATAGTAATAGGTCACTATTTAATCAGCAACACTATTTGACAAAGAACCCAAAAAATCCCTAAAACACATTGTTTTAGGGATTTTAAATTTATCGATTAGAAGTTGCTAGAACCTCTGTCCAGATACGATCATATTCTGTAATAAATGAACCTGGATCACGGAATGTTTCCATAGGTAAAGAGCTTAATAACTCTTTTGATGGGCTGTACGCTTCATTTTGTGTCCATTCCTCATCAGTTACATTTGCTAATGCTTCTGTATTTGGTGTTGAATACATGACATATTCTGTATTCATTTGAGCGATGTCCGGACGTTGCATGAAGTTAATAAACTCATGAGCTAACTCAACATTTTGTGCTGTTGATGGAATAACCATTGCATCAACCCACATATTAGATCCTTCTTTTGGAATAACAAACTCCATATCTTCATTTTCACTCATGATATATGTTGCATCTCCAGAATAAACAACAGCTAAGGCAGCATTTCCTGCAATCATTCCATCAATAACTGTATCTGTCACATAGGCATAAACTAATGGACTTTGTTCAATTAATAATTGTTTAGCCTCTTCTAATTCATCAACATTTTGAGTGTTCATTGAATAACCTAATAATTTTAAGGCTACCATTAATGAATCGCGTTGGCTATCATACATGAAGATATTGCCCTTATATTTTTCATCCCATAAGATAGACCAAGAATCGACTGGTTCTGTTACGACAGTTTTATCATATAAAATTCCAACTGTTCCCCAGAAGTAAGGAACTGTATAAAGATTTTCTGGATCATAAGGTAAGTTTTTATATTCATCTGAAATATATTCAAAATTAGGAATTTTACTATAATCTAATGGTAATAACAACCCTTCATTTTCCATTTTTTCAACCATATAATCTGATGGGAAAACGACATCATAGCTCGTTCCACCAGCTTTAACTTTTTGATACATCGTTTCATTTGAATCATATACTTCATAATTCACTTTACAATCAAATTCTTTTTCAAAAATTTTAATAACTTCAGGATCAATATATTCCCCTACGTTATAGACATTTAATTTCTCTTTATCGCCACCTGAACAAGCCGTTAAGACTAAAACAAATGCACAAGTTAAAAGTGTGAATACCTTTTTCATTTTGAGCTTAAGCCCCCTTTTTATTCTTTATTGATAGTTTATTAGAAACTAAAACTGACACTAGTACTAAACTCACCATGATAGTAGCAAGTGCATTTACAGTAGGTTTAATTCCACGCTTTGCCATTGAATAAACTTCAATTGATAAATTCGTCACTCCATTACCAGCTGTAAAGTAACTGATAACAAAATCATCAATTGACATCGTAAATGCCATTAATGCGCCTGCCATGATTCCTGGCATAATTTCAGGAATGACTACCTTACGGATAGCTTGCATCGGTGTTGCACCTAAATCCATTGCAGCTTCAGCCATATTTGGATTCATCGCATATAAACGTGGTAAAACTGATAAGACCACATAAGGAATGCAAAACATAATATGAGCAAGTAACATTGTCGTAAATCCAAAGTTTAGTTTAACGGTTTTAAATAACATCATTAATGCAACTGCTAAAACAATATCTGGACTAATAACTGGTAAGTAGTTAATATTTAAAACAAATGCTTTTGTTTTCTTAGTTAATTTATAAATACCAATCGACGTAAATGTTCCAACAATTGTTGCAATAATTGTCGCTACAATAGCAACAATTACAGTATAGAAGATTGCCGTTTGCATTTTACTATCGTTAAATAATTCTTCATACCAGCGCAGTGAAAAACCAGACCAACGTCCACTTGACTTAGAGTCATTGAACGAAAAGACAATTAATACAGCAATCGGTGCATATAAGAATAAAAACATAATTGATAAATATAATCTAGACATCCATTTTTTTACCATGGTAATGCACCTCCTGCTTGATCACCTGAATCAAATTTTTTCATTAACCAGATAGATAGGAGAATAAATAGCATTAGAACCATTGATAATGCAGAACCAAAATACCAATTTCCAGTTAATAAGAATTGTTTTTCAATCAGATTACCAATCATCATGTATTGACCTCCACCTAATAATTGTGGAATAACAAAAGTACTTACTGCCGGTAAAAATACCATGATGATTCCTGTAATAATCCCTGGTAATGTCAGCGGAAATACTACACGTGTAAAGACTTGTTTACTATTTGCTCCTAAATCACGAGCAGCATCAATTAAATTTTTATCTACTTTTGTAATTGATGTATAAATAGGTAACACCATAAACGGTAGGAAATTATAGACCATCCCTAAGATAACAGCAAAGTCTGTATACATGAAATCAAATGGCCCAAGATTAAAAATGCCTAATATATTATTTAAAATTCCATTCTTACCTAAAATTGTAATCCATGCGTATGTACGAAGCAACATGTTAATCCACATTGGCATGATAAAAAGCAATAAAATAGATGATTGGCGTTCTACCTTAAATTGAGAAATAATCCATGCAAGTGGATACCCCAATACTAAACAAATTAAAGTAGATAATGCCGCGATCCATAACGAACGCACGAGCGTTGACGTATAAATAGGATCAAAAAAGCTGATATAATTTGATAATGTAAATCGAAAGGCCATCGGATTTCCATCACTTGGATCAATGATACTATATAAGAAAATCAGTAACATTGGGATGATGATCATAATAGAAATCCAAACAATATAAGGATAACTTAATCGTTTTGTTGATTCATGCATAACTAAACACCAACTTCCATAACATGAATATCTGCCGGGGCAACTGTCATCCCTACTTCTACTCCGACTTCAGCACTTTGTGTACTGTGAACAATATATTCACGGCCTTCTACCATGACAATAATTTCATAGTGAACACCTTTAAAAATAACACTATCAACGATTCCAGTAAAGGCTCCGTTTTCTTTCGAAACAATTTGTAAATCTTCTGGACGAATGACAACTTCCACCGTCTCATTCGGGTTATATCCGCGATCCACACACTCAAAGATATGTCCTTCAAACTCAACTTTATAATCTTCAATCATTGTTGCATTTATAATATTACTTTCACCAATGAAGTTAGCAACAAATCGGTTACGTGGTTCATTGTAAATATCAACTGGTGTTCCAATTTGCTGAATTAATCCATCATTTAAAACAACAATCGTATCTGACATGGTTAAAGCTTCTTCTTGATCATGAGTAACGAAGATGAATGTAATTCCCATTTCACGTTGAATCTCTTTTAATTCATATTGCATATCTTGACGTAATTTTAAATCTAATGCACCTAGAGGCTCATCTAATAATAAAACTTTAGGGCGATTAACTAATGCACGAGCAATGGCAATACGTTGTTGTTGTCCACCTGATAATGAATCAATACTTCGTTTGGCATAATCAGTAAGTTTAATCATTTTTAACATGCGGTTTACACGTTCTGTCACCTCTGCTTCAGGGACGTTTTTCATACGTAAACCAAACGCGATATTATCAAACACATTTAAATGCGGAAAAAGGGCATATTTTTGGAAGACCGTATTAATCTCGCGCTTATACGATGGGATTTGAATTAAATCTTTTCCGTTGAATTCAACTTCACCCGATGTTGGTGTATCGAATCCACCAATAATACGTAATAATGTTGTTTTCCCACACCCAGATGGCCCAAGTAATGTCACAAACTCATTCTCATGAATGGTTAAGTCAATCCCTTTTAAAACGATATCCCCATCGTATTCTTTAGTTAAGTTTTTGATTTCAATTAATGGTACTTTAGTCATACTTGACCCTCCTTAAATAATGCTAGAATGTTGGGGGTGTTGCAACCCAAAGAACAGATGCGGGCACTTTTGAATTGTTTTTTAATTTATGATCCACATCCGCTTTATAATAAAAGCTCTCACCTTTTTTAACTTTATATCTTTTGGCACCTAAAACAAGTTCTACCTCACCTTTTAAAACATAACCGAACTCTTCTCCGTGATGTGGCTCATCATCGTAAGACATCCCTCCAGGTTCGAGATCAATAATGATAGGCTCCATTTCATTTTTTTGGGCATTAGGAATAATCCAACGAATGGTCATATTATAATCTGGTTCTTCTTTTATGAAAACATCCTCCTGTTTAAAAACAATCTTTTCATCTGATTTTTCATCTGAGAAAAATTCACCCAATGTTGTTCCTAAGGCTTCTAAAATGTCAACAAGTGTTGCAATGGATGGAGAAGCTAAATCACGTTCTACTTGAGAAATATATCCTTTAGTTAATTCAGTACGATCAGCTAACTCTTCTTGAGTTAATTGAAGTTCCATTCTTAGGCGCCTTATTTTTTCTCCTATAATCATAATCACACCTCAAATTTCTATTAAATAAATAAACAATTTGTTTACTTATAATAAACCTCTTCTATTATAATATGATTCGTGATTTTGTCAATATTATATCAGTCAAAAATATACCTTTTTTTTAATCAATTTTTACATTTTTTAAGGTGAGCTTCATTCCTTATTGTTTGAGATGCTCGACAATTTATACAAATCCTCACTTAAAATGAAAAATCATTTTTAGTGACTCCTCTTTTCCTCTTCTATAAAGCTATGTGCCTTTCTAATTTAATTCTTCATCACATTCAAAACCTATTTCTAACTTAAGTTAAAAATAAAAAAACCCAATCAATGAAGAAGGATTTTCTTCATCGATTGAGTTAAAAAATAATTATTGATCAGCGTATTTTTTACGTTTATCGAATTTTTTACGCTCATTTGTATCTAAAATTTTCTTACGTAAGCGAACTGATGTAGGAGTAATTTCTACTAATTCGTCTTCATTAATATATTCTAAGGCATACTCTAATGTGATTAGACGTGGTTTCTTTAATACAACTGTATTATCTTTACCCGCTGAACGGCAGTTTGTTAATTGTTTTGCACGTGTAACATTGACTGCTAAGTCTAAATCTTTGTTGTTTTCACCAACGATCATTCCTTCGTAAACAGGAGCTCCTGGTTCAATGAACATGATTCCGCGATCTTCTAATCCCATTAAACCGTAGTTTGTTGCTTTTCCATTTTCCATAGAAACTAAAGCACCATTTTTACGTTCTCCAACTGATCCTTTTTCCATTGGGCGGTATTCAGAGAATGTATGGTTGATGATTCCGTAACCTTTTGTTAATGTTAAGAATTCTGTCATGAATCCGATTAAAGCACGAGATGGTACATCATAAATTAAACGAACTTGTCCATTTTCGTTATGAATCATATTTTGTAATTGACCTTTACGGTATCCCATCGCTTCAATGACACTTCCAACATGTTCTTCAGGTGCTTCGATTTGAACATACTCATATGGTTCACATAATACACCATCGATTTCACGAATGATAACTTCTGGTTTAGAAACTTCTAATTCGAATCCTTCACGGCGCATGTTTTCAAGTAAGATTGATAAGTGAAGTTCTCCACGTCCTGAAACAACCCACTCTTCTTTTGTTCCAACACGTTCAACTAATAATGAAACGTCACGTTGAATTTCTTTGTATAAACGTTCATCAATTTTAGATGCTGTCACGTGTTTTCCTTCTTGTCCTGAGAATGGAGAAGAGTTTGTTGAGAATGTCATTTTTAATGTTGGTTCATCAATGTGTAAGATTGGTAACGCTTCTTCTTTACCGATTTCACAAACCGTTTCCCCAACGTTGATATCTGGTAAACCAGCGATTGCAACGATATCTCCAGCTTGTGCTGATTCAATTTCAACACGCTTTAATCCTAAGAATCCAAATAATTTTGTGATACGGAATTGTTGCGTTGATCCATCTAAACGACAGATTGAAACCATTTGGTTAACATTGATTGTTCCTCGAACGATACGTCCAATCCCAATACGTCCAACATAATCATTATAGTCTAATAAAGCTGGTTGGAATTGTAATGTTCCATTCGGATCCATTCCTGGATCTGGAATATTTTCTAAGATTGATTCAAAGATTGCTTCCATGTTTTCTTCTTGATCAGCTGGATCAGAGCTTATGCTTGCTGTTCCGTTTAATGCTGAACAATAAACAACAGGGAATTCTAATTGATCGTCGTCAGCTCCTAATTCGATGAATAATTCTAATACTTCATCAACAACTTCTTCAGGTCTTGCAGCTGGACGGTCAATTTTATTAACCACCACGATTGGTGTTAATTTTTGCTCTAATGCTTTCTTTAATACGAAACGAGTCTGAGGCATTGTTCCTTCGTAAGCATCAACAACTAATAAAACACCATCTACCATGTTCATAATACGTTCAACTTCTCCCGCGAAGTCAGCATGTCCTGGTGTATCTAAAATGTTAATACGATAATCTTTATAATCAATCGCAGTATTTTTCGCTAAAATCGTAATTCCACGCTCACGCTCTAAATCGTTAGAGTCCATGACACGGTCAGCTACTGCTTCATTTTCACGGAATGTTCCCGCTTGACGTAATAACTGATCGACTAACGTCGTTTTACCGTGATCGACGTGGGCAATAATGGCAATATTTTTAATATTCATATAGGCACCTCTGTCTGGTAAATTTAAAATTTCATACTGAAATATTATACAACAAAATAAGAGTTCCTGTATCGAAATTTGACTTAAAATTATGAAAAATTTTCAAAAGCCTTTTCAAATCGATGTCACCTCTACATGATCAACGCCTTTATTATCATGACGCTTGTCACTTATAATATCCATAAACTTTACTTCCAACTCTAGACAACCAAAAAAGATGAGCTAATACGCTCATCTTATAAATTTAGGATAAACATCTCTAGTGCTAACTCTTTTTGTAGTACACCAGATTTAATCTTATAATCAATATCCGCTAATTGATATAAATACTTTGCAATCGTCTCTTGTTCAAAACGATGGGATTGTCCATGAATTAACTTCACACGATACGGATGCACATTAAGTGTTTTTGCAATATCAGTCTCACGATAGCCTTGTTTACTTAGCCCAATCACTTGAGACATTAATCGAAATTGATTCGCAATTAAAATGAGTAACTTAAATGGCTCTTCATTTTGTGTCATTAAATCTTCATAGATGAGATAAGCCTCTTTAATCTTACGTTGAACCAGTGCATCTGTTAGTAAAAACACGTTATCTTCTAATTGACGGGCCACTAACAACTCAACGACTTCTACTGATAAAATTTTTGATGGTTGATCAATGAAATAAAGATAAATCTTCTCAATTTCATGGTACAGCACATCAATTTTAGCATGGGTCAATTTAATCAATAATTCTATGGCTTTTGGATGACATTCAATTCCTTCAGCTTTTAACTTCTTCTCTGCCCACTGTTTGAGCGATTGCTCTGAATAAGTTTCAAATGTAAACACTTCTGATTGCTTCCTTAAAATCTTTACTACTTTTTTACGTTCATCGAGTTTTTCATAAGGAGCATAAATAATGAGGATATTTTCTGTCACAGGATGTTCTAAAAAGTTTATAAAAGCATTTAAATCATGTGCGGGATCACCCTTCCCCTCCTTACCAGTTAAAAAGGATGGGTTACGAACGATCACCGCTTTTTTATTACTTAAGAAGGCGACTGTTTGTAAATCAAAAAGTGCTTCTTGAATGGTCGCTTCTTTCATGTCATAGGACACCACATCGAATGATTCAATTTGATGTTTCGTTAATAAATCATTAATTTTTTTCTCGCACAAAACTGTTTGTTCGCCGAGGATTGTATAAATCGCCATGGCTTCACCTCACTCTTATTTTAACATAAAACAAATTCTTCAAACAAGATGACCGTAAGTTCTTTTCAATCATGACGAGAATGGTTGCTTTTTTATGGATTCATTGAGCTACCATTTTTATAAAACGAGATATTTAGAGTATTATCTAATTTTTTAATTTTTAAATAAAATAATCAATGAAATCGATGAACTAAAGTTTTACCTCTCTTCATTTCAAATTGAATCGTTCCATCAACCTGCGTATTAAGGAGTGGAATGTTTAATGTTGATAAGGTCGATAAAAATTCCTGGCTAGGATGGCCATAGCGATTATTTTTTCCACTGGAAACGACACTAATAGATGGCGCGAGTTGTTCTAGAAAGAATAATGAATTCGATGTCTTTGAACCATGATGTGCCGCTTTATAAACATCTAGCTTTAATCCTGGATACTGGGAAAGAATATCTGTCTCCACTTCTGTACTTATATCTCCTGTTAATAAAACAGTTAAATCAGAAATGTCAACCGTCAATACGAGTGATTGATCATTTTCATTAGCTTGCTTCTCATCAGGTTGTAAAAAGGTTAATGTTTGATTTCCACAAGTTAATGTATCATTCGTTTTTGGAGTTAAAATATTCACATTTAATTGTTTAGCTAATTTAATGACATCCTTTAATCGTTCACTCTCTGAATACTTAGGAACAACTAAATGTTTAACATTGAACGTTTCCATTAATGAAGTAGCTTCTCCAATGTGATCAACATCACCATGAGATAAGATTAAATAATCAATCGCTCTAATCCCTTCCCCTAACAAATACGGCTCTAATGTTTGATTAAAAATGGAAGTTACCTCACCTGTAAACGAGACTTTTCCTCCTGTATCAACAACAATCGTACAACGTTGATAGGGGGATTGAATAATCGTACTATCTCCTTGTCCAACATCTAAAAAGGTGACTTTACTTGTCGGTTGGGCACTTCTGACTATCTCTAAAAGAACAAAGGTTGACACCAAAACAATCATCCATTTTTTAGACTGACTATTTTTTTCAACGAACCAACCTGCTAAAAAGAGCAATAAAATCATTAAAATGACCATTGATAAATTAAGACTCCCAATGACCCAACGAAGATCCAAGTACTTTCCCGCTACAAGGATGACCTGTTCAAAGACACTTAAGATTTTTTCTGTAATTAAAGAAAATGGTGGAATCACTAGCGTTATCAATAGGCAAGGAATCAAAAGAGTCGTGACAACTGGAATTAAAACTAAATTAGACACGTAACTTAACAGATTAATAGAATAATCTTGCGAAATTTGAATTGGTAAGATCGCAAGTTGAGCTAAAAAGGGGATGATAAAAAAAGTGACCTTGGGTGAAAGGGGCTTAATAACTGATTGACATATAATCAAACAAAAGGTTAACCAATAGGAATAAATAAAGCCGATTTGATACACTTGTAGTGGAAAAGCGATGAAATTGATTAAAAAGACGATAGAGAAAATATCGAGTGAAGAAAGATTCCATTTAAATCTTGAATTAACCTTTGCTAGGATCGCCATACTGGCCGCTCGCACAATCGATGGACTCGCTCCACTAATCATCATGAAACAAAAAAGTAACATCACTACCATTAAATCAGCTAATTCTTGAATGACCCCTAAACGCTTGAGCACATAACTGACTATTCCTACTAATAAACCAACATGTAATCCGCTGACCGCAAACAAATGAATAATACCAAGGGTCGCATAGCTATCACTGACCTCTTCAGATAAGTCATTCCGGACTCCTAAAAACCAGGATTGAAGATAAGTTGCTGTTAAAGGGGGATAATGTTCTTTGATCCAATTGACCAATTCAAACTGATAGGCTCTAACCGACCACTCTTGATCAATCACTCGTGTTGAAGACAGATAAATGGTTCCTTTCATTCCATTAGATTGTAGATATTGTTTAAAGTTAAAGGCATGAGGAACCGTCGGATTAGTGATTTCTGAGACTTCCGTATTGACGTCGATCCAATCACCTGGCATTAATCGTGGCGTTGAGTTGGTAAGTGTTAAATAATAAAGACCCGCTTCTGTTTGTACTTTAGCTATTTGCTTTTCTTCATTTTGCTTTTTCACTTCTATTACTTTTGCTTTATCTATATAGATTAAATCATCACTTTTGACCTGGACGGATGTTAACGCAACATCAATGTAAATCATAGATATGAGACTTATAAGGAAATAAATCCAGTATGTCTTAGGAAATCGTTTAAAATAGACAAAACCCATTAAAAGCAAGATAAAAACGCCTTCCTTTATGAGTAATCCGACAATGACACTTACAACAATATAAATCACATGTTGCCGAAATTTAAAGTTCAAGAGAATCACGCAACTTTTCTAGTGTCTTTTCTCCAATCCCACTCACATTCGTTAACTCGTCAATTGACTTAAACTTTCCAAACTCCTCCCGATAATTAATAATAGCTGCCGCTTTAGAGGGACCAATCCCGGGTAACGTTTCAAGTTCTCCTACAGTTGCTTGATTAAGAGAGACCTTTTTCTCATCTTGCGAAGGGCTCCATGCATCAGTTGAAGTATTATTTATTTCTTCATCTAGATGTGGAACATAGATGACCATTTCATCACTAATTTTTTGTGCTAAATTAATGGCTGTTTCATTAGCCATCTCTAAAAAGCCTCCAGCTAATTGAATCACATCATGAACTCTTAAATGCTCTTCAACCTCATACACACCTGGAAAATTAACTTGGCCCTTAACATCCACAATATAATGGTTGACTTCTTCTTCAGCGCTTTCTATCTCTTCTATTTCAGTGACTTCGCGTTCATTTTCTACATAACTGTCTAATGAAACCGAATCAATAGAAGAAGGAGATGGATTTAAATAAAAAATTGTTATCATGATTAACGAAGCTAATCCAATAATGATTATTTGCTTTTTCATGAGTATCACCTCATTTTAACTTACGTTAATCACCGTTCAATTCCTTTTTATTTGACAGATTGTAATATTAAGTGCGACACATAAAAAATCCTAGATTCTATTCTAGGATTTCATCCCAATCATAATTTTTTTCTTCAAGATGTATTTTCAATTGCTCCAACTGATCGTGATCAAATGTTTTTGTATCTGACGTATAGAATAAACAAACTAAAGTTAAAGCTAAGAGTAACAAGCCGGAAACGCCACACATAAATTTATCAAGGCTTGACATTTTCACATCCATCACTTCTTTCGCAAAAGATATGATATTTTATGTTAATTGCCTAGATTGGGTGAGTATATCCTTAGAATAAAAAAGAGCCTTATGGCTCTTATACTAATAAACATACAACCGTTAAAATAACAACAACTCATGGAGAACCACTACATAAAAACTTTTCTATTTTTTAGTTGATACGATTAGTTTTCATAACAAAAAAAGCACCTCATATCCCTTAATTTTTTATTACAAGGATATAAGATGCTTTTTTATTATTATTTAAATTGAATAATTGTTATGATAATACTTTAATCTAATCGATATGACTATCTATTTTTGAGCCACGAAGACGATGCGTTCTGATTCTTCTGTTGGGGCTTCATCTAAGAAATCAGCTGAGATTTCTAAGATTTTGAATCCGATGTCTTCTAGCCATTGTCTGTACTCTTCAATCGCAAAGGTACGTTGATAGTGTGTTTCTTCGAAACGCTCATAACGTTCTCCTTCACGTTTAAAGAATGTTAATTCGTGTTCAATGCTGTATGGATATTTTCCTTCACAAACATGCCAGATATACGTTAAATCTGGATTTGTATCAGCATATAAGTAATCTTGGAAGATTTCAGTCACTTTAAATAATGAGTGAACATCAAAGATTAAAATGCCACCTTCTTTTAAACTTTCATAAAGATGTCTAAATGTTTGAAACACTTCTGTATCTTTTTTTAAGTAATTTAATGAATCGACGTAAATAACCGCTCCATCAAATCCACTAAATCCTTCTAAACGGCACATATCTTGTTGAACATAATGAATGCCTAAGCCTTCTGATAATGTTTTTTCATAAGCAAGTGATAACATATCTTCTGATAGGTCGATTCCAGTGACGTTATATCCTTCTTTTGCTAAAAGAATTGAAATTGTTCCTGTTCCACATCCTACATCTAAGATTGAACTTCCAATCGGTAAGTATTGCTTTGTTTTCGCAATCCATTTATGATAAGGAACATCTTGCATTAAAATATCATAATAATATGAAAATGCTTCGTATGCCATTAGACTAACATCCCTTCGATATTCACACGAGGAACGTCAGCCCATAATTTTTCTAAGTTATACTCTAAACGAGTTTCTGGTGTAAAGACATGAACAACGATTGTTCCAAAGTCAGCTAAAACCCACTCAGCATGGTGTGCTCCTTCAATATGTTTTAATGTTAAATCTGTTGTTCCTTCTAAATCTTTTAATTCACGAATGATCCCTTGAGCTAAACGGTCATTTTTAGCTGTTGTGATAATCATGTAATCATAGATTGGTGAATGGTTTTGCATATCTAAAACAACGATATCTTCTGCATGTTTTTCATCTAAAGATTTTACGAATTTTGCTAAGTTTTCCAAATAAATCAACTCCATTATAAATATTGACGGTAGTATTCATACGCGGCTAACGTGTCCGGATGAATATCGCCCTTCCCTTTGCTACTTAAATAAGCAACAGTATTAGCAAGTGTTTGTGCAACAGCAACGTCTAAATCTTTCGTTGCCAGCTCACGAATCTCTTCAACTCCAGGTTGCGTCCGATTCGGTTCAATATAATCGGCTAAAAACACAATTTTTTCAAGAGTCGTCATAGCTGCTTTACCGGTTGTATGATATTTAATTGCATTTAAAATATCCGAATCTTTAATTTGATACGTTTCTTTTGCGACAATCGCACCCACTGGTGCATGCCACACTAATGGGCTATAGTTGAGATAATCGGTCTCCTTCGCAGACTCTAATTTTTCTTTTAAAAGGTCATTAGGTAAATACTTTGCAATATCATGCAATAAAGCGGCGATTTGTGCCGATTCAACTGAGGTATTATAACGCTTCGCTAGTTGCTCACTTGTAGCGACAACACCTAGCGTATGATCATAACGCTTGCTCGGCAACTGTTGTTTAACTTGTGATTTTAACGTTTCTAAATTCATTATGACTATTTCGGTAAGATGATTTGTTTCTTCTTACTTGACTCTTTGTAGAAAACAATTGTTTTCCCAATCACTTGAATTACCTCAGCATTAATGACTTCAGCAATTTCTGCTGCAATCGCTTTCGGTTCTTCAAAGCAGTTTTGTAAAATTGAAACTTTAATTAATTCGCGCGCTTCTAATGCATCATAAACCGTTTTGATTAACGCATCATTAACCCCATTTTTTCCAACTTGAATAATCGGTTGCATCGTATGTGCTAATCCTTTTAAATAACTTTTTTGTTTACCTGTTAACATAATTGCTCCACCTCTAACTGGTTTTCATATTTAAGCTCTTTTTTAAAGAGCAGTTGTTGATCGTTCCTTTAGTTGACCAGTTGATCTTCATTGATTGATTAGGTCCAAGACATTAAGATGTCATCGAACCTGAATTGTGTCATATTTGATAACTTTTGTCAAGTTTACCACAAGTGACACCACTTAAATTAATGATGGACGAACTAAAACACCCACACCTTTTGGTGCATGAACCGTAATTTCTTGGCCTGTCCCGACTAAGGTAATCCAACCTAATCCTGAAATCACGACATCTGTTTTTTCTTTTCCAATACGATACACATGTTTTTCCATAGCCATCGGTTGACCATTTTCTTCAACGATTGGCTTTAACACTTGACCGGCTTGTGTTTGCCATAATTGATCGGCCTTTTCTAACTTTGTACGGTGAATATGTAAGGCATTCGAGAAATGCGTGATAAATGAAGTGCGTTCTCCCTTCACAAAGTCCATCCGAGCTAATCCACCGATATATAAGGTCTGCTCAGGATTTAATTGATAAACTCCTGCTTTGATTTCTTTTTTCGGTGTAATTTCTTTTAATACTTTTGGCGTCACATAATGAGCTAATTGATGATCATTAATAATTCCTGGTGTATCAATAATGGCTGTATCATCATCTAATGGAATCTCAATAATATCTAATGTTGTTCCAGGGAAGTGAGACGTTGTGATAATATCTTCACGCTCCTCTGTAAAACGTTTAATAATACGGTTGACTAATGTTGATTTTCCAACGTTTGTACATCCAACAATATAAACGTCACGACCTTTACGATACTTTTCAATCATTTCCATTAATTCGTCGATTCCTAAACCTTTAGCCGCACTTACTAAAGCAACATCTAATGGTTTTAATCCCATCTCTTTTAATGAACGTCGCATCCAATGATTTAATTTCGTTTTATTAACTGATTTCGGTAATAAATCAACTTTATTTCCAACTAATAAAATATCATTTCCATTGATGTGTCGTGAAATTCCAACGACCATACTTCCAGAAAAATCAAAAATATCAACGATATTAATAACTAATGCATCTGTTTCTCCGACACGTTGTAAGATTTTTAAGAAATCGTCACTCGTTAAAGACACATCTTGTACTTCATTATAATGTTTTAATTTAAAACAGCGTTGGCAATAAATAATTTGATTTTCCATTTTCTCAACGCTTGATTTTGGCGTATATCCAATTTCTTTTGGATTTTCTGTTTGAATGGTTGCTCCACAACCAATACATTTTAATTGTTCCATGAGGGCCTCCTCTATATTAATCTAAGTATGGTGGAGTCGGTAATTGACGTTTTTTTAATTGTTTCACGACAAAGCGCTCTAAACGACGATTAAATTTTGTTGAATTTTCATCTGAATGTAGATGAATTGGTTCCACTAAAATCGTATATAAGCCTAAACGTTTAGCGACTAACACATCCGTCATTAATTGATCGCCAATCATGATGACTTCAGAACGATGATACTGTTTTAAAATTTTACGTAATTTTAACTTCAATGGCTTTAATGCTTTATGATGAGCCGCTTTAATCGATAAATCTTTCGAAAAATAGGAGACACGCTCTTTATTATTATTTGAAACGATAATGACTTCAAATCCTAATTCTTTTGCGCGATTTAAAAATTCGATGACTTCTGGTGTAGGCGCCTTTACCGCAGCACCCACTAACGTATTGTCTAGATCAGTTAAAATCACACGTTTTCCGTTAGTTTTTAATTTTTCTAAATCAATTTGAAAAACATTTTTAACATATTCATCAGCTACGAAATGATGGATCAACACAATCTCCCCTTTCCAACTTTAAAGTGATGTTCATCAATGAACTTCATTTTTCTACGTATTCATTTCATTTTATCATAAATTCACTATAGTTTTAAGTCTATCGACACGAAGTTGCGCATATAATCTACTAAGTCGATTTATGAGGGAGGATTTTAACCTATGTTTTTATTTCAATTTATCGCCTCACTCTTCTCTAATCTGATTCCACTCGTTGGTGCCATTAATAATCAAGCCTTTCCAGATCCCCTAACTCCTGAAGAAGAAGAATATTACCTCAATCAAATGGCACAAGGAGATAAAGGAGCTCGTGAGAAGTTAATTGAACATAATTTACGACTCGTCGCACACATCGTCAAAAAATATCAAAATCAAAGCGATGATAAGGAAGATTTAATCTCAATCGGAACCATTGGACTGATTAAAGCGATTGATTCATTTTCTCCAGATAAAGGCACTAAATTAGCAACCTATGCCGCTCGATGCATCGATAATGAAATTTTGATGTTATTTCGCTCTACTAAAAAAATGAGAAATGATGTCTCTTTATATGATCCCATTGGATTTGATAAAGAGGGAAATGAGATTTGCCTTATTGATGTCGTGAAAGATGAAGAGAAAGATATAAATGATGTGATTATCCAACAACTTGCGATTGAAAAAATTGAAAAAAACCTTGATGCGCTTACTGAACGGGAACGTGATATTATTATTCGACGATTTGGACTTGGAAATCACGAAGAAGAAACACAACAAGAAATTGCAAAGTCATATAATATTTCTCGTAGTTATGTCTCTCGAATCGAAAAACGTGCTTTAATGAAACTATATCGAGAGTTTATTAAAAGCTAACAGACAAAAAGGGGACCTCTATCCCCTTTTTTACTTTACCTTATACGCGACGTCGATAATTCGCATCTGATGGCATACGCCAATCTGTACGTGGTGAAAGTGAAATGTCTAACACTTTTGGTCCATCTGGCATCGCTGAACGTTTAAATTGTTGTGAGTAGAAACGACGATAGAAAATTTGTAAATATTCTAATAATTTCTCTTCTTCGAACTCCCCTTTAAACGCCTCTTTCATTAAAGCATAAATACGATCTTCGGTATCCCCGTTGTTTAACATATGATATAAGATAAAATCATGAATTTCATATTTACCAATGATTTCTTCAGTATGTTGTTCCGTATTAATTAACTCTGGTGAAATTGGGGTATCTAAAACATCACCTAGCGTATACTGTAACAATTTTGCATCTTCATCATTTGCTGTTAAAGCTTGTGACTCACGTAACATAAATTGTTTGACCATAAACTTAACGAGTGTTTTTGGAATTCCCGCATTTATCGCATACATTGACATTTGATCGCCGTTGTACGTACACCATCCAAGCGCTAACTCAGACATATTTCCTGTTCCAAGAACAAGTCCATTCATTTTATTAGCTAAGTTCATTAAAATATTCGTACGTTCACGCGCTTGGGCATTTTCATAGGTCACATCGACTACATTTGGATCATGTCCAATGGTTTCAAAATGTGCTAAAACCGATTCACGCAAATCAATATCATGATGTGTCACACCTAAAGTTTTCATTAAGTTATTTGCATTAGTATTCGTACGATTAGATGTTCCAAATCCACGAATCGTATAAGCGATAATATTTTTGCGTGGCATATTGATTAAGTCGAATGTTTTAGCCGCTAATAATAACGCTAAAGTTGAATCTAATCCTCCTGACACCCCAATTAAAATCGTTTGTGCACCCGTGTGCTCAATACGTTTAGCTAATCCTGCCATTTGAATGTTCATCATTTCTTCAAACGCTTCTTTTTCCTCTGACTTTGGAACAAATGGCGTGGGATCAAGTGGCTGTTCAAACGTATAGTTTTGATTTTCTACTAAATCGAATGAAACATGTTGTAAAAAATCCATATTATCTTCTGCACTTTGTCTAAAAGCAGAAGAACGACGACGATCAAATTGAATTTTAGAAATATCTAAATCGGCAAACATGACATTCAATTCTTCACGAGAGAACATATCAGACTCCGCTAATAACGTCCCATTTTGTGAAATTAAGCTATGTCCACCAAATACGCCATCAGTCGTTGATTCATAAACACCTGATGAACAGTAAATATATCCCGCTACTAATTTTGAACTTTGAATGCGCACTAAATCACGACGCATACGGCTTTTTTGGTAAACTTCATTACTTGTTGATAAATTTAAAATAATATCTGCACCATTTAATGCTAAACGTTGACTTGGAGAAGAAGGGACCCATAAATCTTGGCAAATCTCAACTCCAAATGAAAGATCATACGTATAGTTATCGAAAATTAAATCTCCAAATGGAACTTTACGTCCTAAGAACTCAATCTCCTCATAATGCTTTACAATTTCATATCCGCGTGTAAACCAACGCTCTTCATAAAACTCCATATCATTTGGAAGATAATATTTTGGAATAATTCCTAAAATTTTATCTTTTTGAATCACGATTGCACAGTTATATAAATTACGATGAATCGCAATCGGTGCACCAACCGTAAAGACTCCATCAAATGGATTACGCTCTAATAAAATTTCAATGGCTTTTTTAACATCTTGTAATAAATACGTTTGGAATAATAAATCACCACACGTATAACCACAAATCGATAATTCAGGAAAAACAAGAACGCCTGCCTGATGATCTTGAGCCACTTTTAATGACTTTAACATCACTTCTACATTTGCAATCGGATCTCCGACTGAAACTTTTGGTGATGATGTCGCAACTTTTAAAAATCCATTATGAAACATGGATTATTCACCTCTTCCATATAATTGATGTTGTTGAACATATTGATCCACACAATTTAATACTAAATCAGAGCGATCAAGATTTTCTCGATACTCCGTTGATGAAACATTCATTTTCTCAAATGAATCTAAAAGAATAAATTGGTGCTCAAATGTTTTAAATTGTCGATGGATAATTTCATCAACGTCAATGTCATCACGTCGAAAGACAATTAATTTATAGTTTTGAATGAGTTGTTCATATTGAACCCAATTCGGTAAATCTTCTAAATTATCAGCTCCAATGACAAACGCAATCTCTTCATTAGGATATTGACTCTTCACAAGCGTTAACGTCTCGAAGGTCGTTAGAACTTTCTTTGCCTCAACTTCTATGGTTGAAACAAAGGTATTCGTTAAATGCTCACAAACTAATTTTAACATGGCTACACGATGAACTGAAGAAATTAATCCTTTTTTAGGATAGCGATCACCAACTGGTAAAAAATAAAACTTATCACAATCAATTTGTTTTAAAATATGGTTTGCGATTTGATAATGCGCAATCGTTGGAGGATTAAAGGAACCACCAAAGATAACAATCATGCCAAAATCACTCCATTTCCTTTTCATTTGTAGTATGAGCTATGAGTCTATCATTTAATCTAAAATAGATAAAAAGAAAACAATCGCAAATGATTTGCAATTGTTTATTTATGACCTTAAATCATAGACACTAATTCAGTGACCATTTCTGAAGATTCTTTTGCTGCAACCGCTAAAAATTCATTAAATGAAATATGTGATTCTTTTCCTGCAATGTCTGATAACGCACGTACAATAATAAATGGTTTCTCATAATGATGACATACTTGTGCTACTGCAGCTGCTTCCATTTCGATTGCAACAACCGAAGGACAGTTCTTTTTAATTAATTCCATTTGATCTGGTCGATTGATAAATGAGTCTCCCGTTCCAATTTGTCCTAACCAGTATGTTTTATTTGCTTTCGTTAACACTTCTTCTGTTTTTCTCATTAAATCAGCATTTGGTTCATAAATCGCAGGCATTCCTGGTACTTGCCCATAGGCATAATTAAATCCAGTCACATCAACATCATGATATAATGTTCCGTTCGATACGACCACATCTCCAATATTTGCTTCTGGGTGTAATCCACCGGCTGATCCTGTATTAATCACACAATCAATCGCATAGTGTTCAAATAATAATGTCGTTGCAATGGCAACATTTACTTTACCAATTCCACTTTTTAATAAAACGACATCTTTTCCATTTAACTTTCCTTTTGTAAATTCAACGTGAGCAATTGTTTTAACTTCTTCAACTTCCATTGCTTCACGTAATAATGTTACTTCTTCCTCCATTGCGCCAATAATTGCAACTGTCATGATTCAGACCACCTTTTTTAATTAATTAATTTGAAAAAAGAGCTGCTTGTGGGCAGCTCAAAATTATTGAACATTTACAATAGCAACTGTTACAACACCTTTTGGTGTAGAGACCATTGCAGTCTCACCCTGACGTTTCCCCATTAAAGCTTGAGCAATTGGAGATTCGTTTGAGATTTTTGAGTCAAATGGGTTTGCCTCTGCACTACCTACGATTTTATAAGTTAATTCTTCATTTGTTTCATCATCACGGTAAGTTACAGTTGAACCGATGGTAATAACGTCACTTCCTTCATCTGATTCAATAACAACAGCATTTTTTAAAATGTATTGTAATTCTTGAATGCGCTCATAAACCATTGCTTGTTCTTCACGTGCTGCATCATATTCAGCATTTTCAGAAAGGTCCCCTTGTGCGCGAGCTTCTTGTAACTTAACTTTAATTTCTTCCATACGCACTTGCGTTAAGTGATCTAATTCATCTTGAAACTTTTTAATCCCTTCTAGGGTTAAATGTTGTTGTTTTTCTTTCATTAAAAATTCCTCCGAATCAATTGAAACCAATAAGATTGATAATTTCAACTATATATTATACATGAACTTAATCGTTTAGTAAACATTATGCCATTAATCCACTAAAAGTGAATGGTTCCTAATTCAGTACATCTTCTTTTAGTATTCCATTTTTAGGATAACTTATTCTATTTTTTTTAAATTATCAAAATTAAAAACGCTAAAGAGATAAAAAGTAAGGCAGCAAGCCTTACTTCAAGTCCTATATTTAGATTGATTACGCGTTTAAAATACTATTAATTTTTGTAATTAATAAATCAAGAGCAACCGTATTTGTTTTTCCATCCGGAACAATGATATCTGCATATTTTTTCGTTGGTTCAACAAACTCCTCATGCATTGGCTTTACTGATTCAATATATTGAGAGATGACTGAATCAATCGTACGACCACGCTCTGTTGTATCGCGAAGTAAACGGCGAATGAAGCGAATATCATCATCACTTTCAACGAAAATTTTAATATCTAATAATTCACGGATTTTCACATCTTCTAAGACGAATAATCCTTCAACAATAATAATTTTAGTTGGTTCAATTTTTTCTGTTTCTTCACTTCTTGTATGTTGTGTGTAATCATAAACTGGCTTCTCAATTGAATAACCTAACATTAATTTCTTTAAGTGTTTCACTAATAATTCATTATCCATTGATAACGGATGATCATAGTTTGTTTTCACGCGTTCTTCCATAGTCATATGACTTTGATCGTTGTAATAATCATCTTGTCGTAATAACGTAATCGTGCGATCTGAGAATGCATCATATAAAATACGAGACACACTCGATTTTCCAGAGGCTGTTCCACCAGCAACACCGATAATTAATGGTTTGTTCATATTTCTCTACCTCATTTTTAGCAATATTTTCAAAAAGATGTCGGGATGATTCCATGATCAAAGCATGGGGATTCAAACTTCTTTATCGTCTTCCAGCCTAGCTGGTTCGATTTCCAAATACGTAGTATACACTATCTTTCTACAAAATTCAACAACATTTCAATAAGAAAAAAGCCTCTCTTTTATCATGCCACTTTCCTCAAACTTCATTAAAAAACCATAGCGAAATTTCGCTATGGTTTTTTACTATTGCACGTGCTTACGCATCATATCATTTGGATATAACTTAAATGGAACTTTGAACTTTAAAACCTGTTTCGGATGACGAGCGACTTCTAATTCTTGTCCACGCTCATCAAACAATTCATCAATCGTCATGATTTGAGTCTCAATTTTTGGTCCAAAGAATTCAACCACTTCACCTTTACGGAAATGGTTACGTTGCTGTAACGTCACTTCCTGTGTGTCCTCGTTATAATCTAAGACTAACCCAATAAATTCTTGAGTTGGATGCTCGTCACGATTATTAAACATTTGCTCCTCATGTGATGGAATTCCTTCAAAGAATGCTGGCGCTGTTTCACGGTTCGCACATTTTGATAATTCCACTAAAAGATTTTCATTGAAGACAAAGTTATCTGGATCTTCACAATATAAATCAATTAATTTACGATACGTGCTAACAACAGTTGCCACGTAATGAATCGATTTCATACGTCCCTCAACTTTTAAACTATCGATTCCTAACTCAATCATTTCAGGAACTGATTGTAATAAGTTTAAGTCTTTTGGACTCATCGCAAATTTAATATCATCTTCACCAAATAAAGCTTTTGTTTCATCTTGATCTTGTTTCACTAAATCATATTCCCAACGACACGATTGGCAGCATCCTCCACGATTTGAATCACGCGCCGTCATATGATTTGATAACGTACAACGTCCTGAGTAGGCAATACACATGGCACCATGAACAAACGCCTCAATCTCAACATCTGTTTTCTCCATGATTTCTTTAATTTCTTCTTTTGTTGTTTCACGAGCTAATACAACACGATGTAATCCTTGTTGTTCCCAAAACTTAACTGCCATATAGTTCATTGTCGATTGTTGTGTACTTAAATGCACCTCAACATTTGGGGCACAACGTTTACATGTTTCAATGATTAATGGGTCCGCTACAATAATCCCAGCGACTCCAATTTCACCTAAGGCTGTTAAGTATTCTTCAAGGCCTTCCATGTTTTCATTATGGGCGATAATGTTTGTTGTAATATAAATTTTTGAACCATACTCTTTCGCAAACTCTACTCCTTCACGAATCTCGTCTAAAGAGAAGTTTTGTGCATTTGAGCGTAAACCAAACTCACGTCCACCGATAAAGACTGCATCGGCACCATACATAACCGCAATCTTTAATTTTTCAAGTGAACCTGCTGGGGCTAATAATTCTGGTTTTTTTACGATGATGCGTTTTCCATCAACGATTGCTGATACTGGTTTTCTTGCCATGACCCAGCACTCCTTCCTATCCTACTTATTTTTATAAATTGATGGTTTATAGAAGAATCCACGATCTAACAAACGGTGCTTCGGTTGAATTTCTTCCATTTTTTTATATAAGGCACGTCCAACTTGGTTATATTTTGCACGGTCCTCAATGCATAAATCAATCGCAAAACGATAAGCTTTCGTCGCATTGATTAAATAGTCGCTTGATTTTAAGACTCCATCAATACGAAGGCTATCCACGCCTGCATCAATGAAATCTGCTAAATCATCAATCATACACACATCACTTCCATTAAAGATATGTGTTCCTTGTTGGTCTTCAAAAACTGGGTAATATAATTGGCGTTCAGAATCAAATAAGAGTAATCCTTCTTCACGAGATTGTATTTTTTCAACAACTTGTCCTTGGAATTTTAAATAGTTTCCTACTAAATTGCGACGTGATTGGAACATACAAATCGCACCATGAACTAAAATTTCCACTTCACCTTTCGCCTGTTCTTTTGTTTCAATCACAGGCTCTTTCATGATTTCTGGCGCTAATACCGTACGTAAAACGCCACGATCATACCAGTAATTCACTGTGAAATAGTTCGTTCCAAGCGTCTCACTACTCCAATGTAAAGTCATGTCTGGTGCAACTTCTTTTGCGATCATGTAAGCTCCTGGATCAGAAAAACGAAGGGCATCAATCGGTAATGATTTAATTTCATCAATATATGTTTTTAAATCGTCTAGTAATCCATTAGGCATAATCGCATTAATGGCTACATATACTTTTTTATTATGTTTTTTAATTAACTCAACGGCTTGACGTAGTTCATCTCTGTTAAAATGACCAGCTAATCGTAAACCGAACTTTTCTTCACCGATAATAAAGGCATCGGCACCTGCTTCAATTAATGGTTCAATCTCATGTAAATCATGAGGAGTAACAACTAATTCGGGTTTTTTCATTTTATCAACTCACTTTATAATAATGACAATATAAAATTATAAACTACTTAAAAAATATTTGCACTTATTTTGACCTAAATTGTTAAAAATAATCGTTCGAGTACTTCTCTCTTAGTTTATACAAAATTCAAATTTTTTATAAAATGGATCATTTTCAATCAAAAACCACCGCTAAAGTCTTAGCGATGGTGTCCTGTTTATTTAACTTTTTTCTTTAAACTAATCGCCACGCCATCTCCAATTGGAAGTAATAACGTGTCATAATTTGGATGGTTAGCCAACCAATCATTATAACGATTAATTTTACGAACTAATTGTTTTAAGTTGCGGCTTTGTTTTTGATTATTATCAAAAATATGTCCATGGAAGATTAAGTTATCACTGATAATCATACCATCTTCTTTTAATAACGGCTCATATTTTTCAAAGAATTTTTGATATTGAGCTTTCGCTGCATCAATGAAAATGACATCATATTTTTGAATCGGTAACTCTTCATTGGCAATCTCAAGGGCATCGGCCTCAATTAACGTTACCTGCTCTTTAATGGTTGATCGTTCGTGATAAGCGATGGCTTCATTATAACGCTTTGGATCACGCTCGATACTCACGATGTGAGTATTTGGTAAATGTCTGGCCATCATTAAGGAAGAATACCCAATGGCTGTCCCAATTTCTAAAATGGATTGCGGTTGTTTAATGCGTAATAATTGAAGCATTAACTCAAGTCCTTGATCTTGAATAATAGGCACATCAAAGTCTTGTGCATATTGTTTCATTTCTAATGAGAGATCATCATGAATAATCGTTTTAAAACGACCCATTAACTCTAATAATTGTTCATTCATTTGTTTACCACCTTATTGTTACTTACAAACGCTCGCTCCTGCTTCATAAGATGGAAGCAAGTTCGCACGATAGAACGCCATATGTTCCTCATATGTTTCAAAGAAATGTGTTTTTCCATCGACACAGTTAAACATATCAGCAATAAAGTAAAGATATTTATGCTCTTCGGGCTGTAAAACTGCCTCAATGGCATCGAGTGTTGGACTACTTACAGGCCCAATTGGAATTCCTTGCGTCACGTAGGTATTATATGGAGAATCAACACGTGTCATTGCTTCTGTTACACGAACAGAATGATCACCTAATGCATATAACACGGTCATATCACTTTGTAAATACATGCCTGAATTGATACGATTAAAGAAAACCCCAGCGACAGTTGGCATTTCTTCTGTACGTTGAGTCTCTCCTTCCACAACAGACGCTAATGCCATGACTTGATGAATACTTAATGAACTTTTCTCAAATAAATCACGCAATGGATTTAACTTACGCTCAGTAAGATTTAATAACTCATGCGTTAATTCATCTACCGTATAAATATCATCAACAAAGGCATAGGTAATCGGGTAAATATACCCTTCTAGTGGATATTTAATGCCTTCCTGTAAAACATCCTCCGTTAAAAACCAATACTCATCAATTAAAGTTCTTACATAACTAGGATTTTTCCATTCCATTAATAAATCCTCAGCTGTCAATCCTACTAAGGGTGACATCACGGCTGCAATGTATTCTAAATCATAACCTTCTGGGATTGTCACTTTAACCATATCAGGTTCCGTGACATCTCCCGCTTCAAACTTTTGATACATTTCCTCTAATGTTAACGATGGGGATAAGGCATATTCTCCGGCTTGAATATGAGACCAATCGTTTAGGCGGACAATTAAATCTGCCATTTTAGGATGTTTAATTAAACCAAGTTCAGCTAATTGTTGATTCACTCTCTTAGTCGTTGTTCCAGGTTCAATTTTATAATTCATTACCGTTTCATCCTGTGAATCAACGGGTTTTAAGGTTGAATCATATAAATAATATCCATACCCTCCTACTGCTATTACGATAAGTAGGATTAGTCCCATGATAAGACGTGCAATTTTCCTCATCTATCTTCACCTCTAAAATAAACAGTGCAAAAACGAACCCGTAGGTCCGCCCTTGCACTGTTGTTTATGAATTATTCTTCACCTTCAGCTTCTTCATCTGCTAAGAATGTATTGATCACTTCTTCGATCATATCCCACTCAGCATCTGTTTCAACTGGAAGTAATTCTCCACCTTCATTGTTATTGCTTGGAACGTAAGCAGAAACGTGTAAATCCACATTTCCATCTTCGTCTTCATGTTCAGCACCCGCTGGGTAATAAACAACATATGATTTATTATAATCATCTGAATCAAATGTGAATAAGATCTCACATAATAATTCATTTCCGTTTTCATCGATTACTGTTAATTGATTTTCATCTAACATAGTTAACACCTCTTACTGTAGTTTACACGAATGAACGTGCTTGGCTTGAATCTAAATAACTTTGCAAAATAATCGTTGCTGCCATTTTATCAACGACTTTTTTACGTTTATTACGGCTAACATCTGCTTGGATTAAAACGCGCTCGACTTGCATCGTAGTTAAACGTTCATCCCACAGAATGACCTTAATATTTGTAGCTTCCTCTAATTTCTTAGCGAAGTCTTGCGTCACTTGACCGCGTTCTCCAATTGATCCATTCATGTTTTTTGGCAATCCTAAAACAATTTTTGAAACGTGCTGTGTTTTGACTAGTTGTTGAACGTGTTGAATTGCTTTTTTATAATGATTCTCTTCAAAACGGAACGTTTCGACTCCATGAGCCATCATTCCTAATGCATCACTAATTGCGATACCTAATGTGCGTGTTCCTAAATCTAATCCGAGTGTTTTCATTTTTTCGTCTCGACAAACTTTTCTAATAAAACTTCAATAATTTCATCACGTTCAATTTGTTGGATTTTATTGCGTGCCCCTTGATAGCTTGAAATATATGCTGGGTCTCCTGAAATCAAGTATCCAACAACTTGATTAATTGGGTTATATCCTTTTGTTTCTAATGCTTCGAAGACATCCGTTAAAATTAATTCAACTGTTTCATTTTGATTTAATTTATCTTGTAGGGCCTCATCTAGCATCATAGTATGATTTGAGATCATGCAATTCACCACCCATAAATAGTCATTAACTTTATTTTACAATATTGTTAAAGGGATGAAAAGAATTATAAATTATTTTTTAACCATTCATCAACATTTTGAAGAGCTTCATTAATTTTGCTAGCGTCTTTTGCTCCGGCTTGGGCCATATCTGGACGTCCGCCTCCGCCTCCGCCACAAATACTTGCAACCTCTTTAACAATCTTACCAGCATGTACCCCTTGTTTCACGTAATCGTTTGTTACACCACAAGAGATGGCTACTTTACCGTCTACTGCACTTGCTAAAACGATAACGGCTGACGTTAATTGTTGTTTGAATTCATCGATCATTTGACGTAAATGATTCATATCCACATCAACTAAGTTAGCTGTTAAGACAGTGAATCCATTCACTTCATGTGTATTATTGACAATTTCCTTCATTTTTAAATGCGATAATTTAGATTTTAATGATTCATTTTCGCGATGTGCTTCTTTTAATTCGTCTAACACACCCTCTACACGTTCTTCAAGTAAGGCTGGTTTTGTTTTTAATGTTTCAGCAACAGCTGCAAATCGGTTAATGAATGTATTCATATATTCAAAGGCTGCTTGACCTGTTACAGCTTCAATACGACGTGTTCCAGCTCCGATTCCTGATTCAGAAATAATTTTGAATAATCCGATTTCTGATGTGTTTGAAACATGGCATCCCCCACATAACTCAATACTGTATTCTCCAGCTTTAACTACGCGAACTGTATCTCCGTATTTTTCACTGAATAATGCCATAGCTCCCATTGTTTTTGCTTCTTCGATTGATTTTTCGAACACTTCAACAGGAAGTGATGCCCAGATTTTTTCATTGACAATGGTTTCAATGCGTTGTAACTCTTCAGGCGTTAATCCTTGCATATTTGTAAAGTCAAAACGTAAACGGTCAGCTGATACTAATGATCCTGCTTGGTTCGCATGCTCTCCAATAACATCTTTTAATGCTTGATGTAAAAGGTGAGTCGCTGTATGGTTTTTCGTTAAAGCTAAACGTGCATCGACAGTCACTTGTGACGTTACTGCATCATTTAACGATAATGTTCCATTAACATTAACTGTATGTAAATGTTGACCATTAGGAGCTTTAATCACATCTAAAACTTCTACCGTTGCGTTTGTTGTTGTCATTAATCCTGTATCTGCTACTTGTCCTCCGCTTTCAGCGTAGAATGGTGTGATATCTAAGATAACTTGTCCTTGACCCGTTAATGAATCAACCACTTCACCATCTTTTAATAATAAGATGACTTTTCCTGTTGTTGACAATTGCGTGTAACCAACAAATGTTGATTCTTCCTTGAAGTTCATTAATGCTTCATTTTGTGATTGCATACTTGCGACATCTTCACGAGCATTACGAGCACGTTCACGTTGAGCTTCCATTTCCGCATCAAATCCAGCTTTATCCACTGTAAATCCTGATTCTTCAGCATATTCTAATGTTAACTCATATGGGAATCCATAGGTATCGTATAACATGAAGGCATCTTTACCATTGATTGTTTTTGTTTCACTCTTAGTCATTAATTCAGTTAAGATTTTTTCACCATCAGCTAATGTTTGACGGAAACGATCTTCTTCTGACTTGATAACTTTTTGAACTAATTCAACTTTATCGCAAACGTATGGATAATAATCTTTCATGATGTCTGCTACAACTGGAACTAATTCATACATAAATGCACGGTCAATTCCTAAGTTTTTACCGTAACGAACGGCACGACGTAATAAACGACGTAAGACGTATCCACGACCTTCATTTGATAATAAAGCTCCATCTGCAACAGCAAATGTAACAGTACGTACGTGGTCAGCGATGACTTTGAAGGCAACTCCTGTTTCTTCTGTATACTTCACTCCAGAAATTTCTTCAGTCTTTTTAATAATTGGCATGAATAAGTCTGTATCGAAGTTTGTTTCTACTCCTTGTAGGACACAAGCCATACGCTCTAGACCCATCCCAGTATCTATGTTTTGATTTGGAAGTAATGGATATTCACTACGTTCTAATCCTTCTTTAGAGTTAAATTGAGAGAATACGATGTTCCAAATTTCGATATAACGATCATTTTCAATATCTTCTTCTAATAAACGAATTCCGATATTTTCTGGGTCGTATTTTGTTCCACGATCAAAGAAGATTTCCGTGTTTGGTCCACATGGTCCTTCTCCAATTTCCCAGAAGTTATATTCTAATTTAACAATGTGATCAGGTTTAACCCCTAATTTAATCCATAAATCGTATGTTTCTTGGTCGTTTGGATAAATCGTTACGTATAATAAATCTTTATCGAATCCAAACCATTCTGGTGATGTTAATAATTCCCAACCCCAAGTAACAGCTTCTTCACGGAAGTAATCTCCGATTGAGAAGTTTCCTAACATTTCGAAGAACGTATGGTGACGAGCCGTCTTTCCTACATTTTCAATGTCATTCGTACGAATTGATTTTTGAGCATTTGTAATACGTGGATTGTTTGGAATTTCACGCCCATCAAAATATTTCTTTAAAGCAGCAACCCCACTGTTAATCCATAATAACGTTGGATCGTTTACTGGTACTAATGGTGCACCTGGTTCGATCATATGTCCTTTTGATTTAAAGAAATTTAAATACATTGATCGAATTTCTGAACCTGTCATGTATTTCATATTTTGTCACCTCTTTTGAAAAATGAGTATAAAAAAAGCCCTTACGAAATAAGGACGATTTGAACGCGGTACCACCTTAATTTTATTTTTTCGTTTGAAAAAATAACACTCGAAGGCAATAACGGCGCCAACCGATAGGTTTTACCTACACTCCAGAAGTAGCTTTCGAGTATTTTTCGTTAGGATTTATCTCAGCCTAGAAATCCCTCTCTGTGAAACTGCAAATCTCTACTTTCTTCTATCAACATTTTGTTATTCGACTCTATTTTATCGATTTTATCTCAGGGTTTCAAGCTTTTTTTTGGATTTCACCAAATAATTACGTGAAATCTGACTAAAATGAAGAAAAACTCTCCCACCAGGAGAGAGTTTTTTCTTAAAATGGCATCATATCATGAATACAATCTTGCCAACAATCCATTTGTCGGCGACATTTTCTCATTTGTCGCTGAAATTGTCTTCGATAATAGCGTGGATCATCATAATACATAAATGTTGCCACTAACGTAACAGCAAAGAATAAGAATAATACCATCTTCTTCATGTAGTTCACCTCACTTCAACATGATAGTCTTAGTTTGGGTGATTTCACTTTTTTTATGTCCGAATTCCGACAAAATTAGCAAATAACTATTCCTCCATAAAGTCGTATGGCGTTATCCCTTCCAATTGTTCTTCATCCAAATAATCAAATGGAATATGGTGCTCTTTAAAGTAATCAGCAAATGGATTTTCTTTTGGCACTTGTTCCTTCTGAAGATCAAAACGAAGTCTTAATGTCGTTTGACGTTCTTCGCCTTCATTTTTAACTCCTTTATCAAAGGCTAAATATTCACCAATGACAATCAATGATCTTTTAGCACGCGTAATTGCTGTATAAATGAGCTTTTTTTGAAGCATGACATGATAAGCATGCGTCATTGGTAAAATTACAATGGGATATTCTGATCCTTGTGATTTATGAACTGAGACACAGTAAGCGTGTGTTAAGTTTTGAAGATCACCTTTTTTATAGGTCACTTCTTTCGTATCAAAACAAGCAATCAGCTTTTCTTCTTTATCATCATTTTCATTTTTATAAGAAATACCAATGACTTCTCCTACATCACCATTCATCACTCCCGTTTCTGGTTGATTGGCTAACTGTAAGACTTTATCACCAATTCGAAAAATACGTTGACCAAACGTCATCTCACGCTTATTTTGTTCATCAGGTGGATTGAAAATTTCTTGTAACATGACATTTAAACTATCAATCCCACAATCACCTCGATACATCGGAACTAGAATCTGAACCTCATTAGCCGTATACCCTTTGGAAATGGCATTTTCAACAATTTGCTTTAAATAAACAGGAATCTGTTGGTGTGTCGCTTCAACATATAAACGGTCAGGCTTTTTCACTCGTAAATCATCTGGAAGATGATTATTTTTCACCGCATGAGCTAAGGAAATAATGGATGAGTCTTGTGCCTGACGATGAACGGTTAATAATCTCGTTAGGGGAATAGCCCCACTTTCAATTAAATCTTTCAATACCTGTCCCGGCCCAACCGACGGTAACTGATTATCATCACCAACTAAAATAACTTGTGCGCCAGTTTTGATACTTTGAAAAAGCTGAAAAGCAAGTAGGGTATCAAGCATTGAACTTTCATCAATGATAATTAAGTCATAGTCAAGCTGAGAAAACTCATCATGCTGAAAAACACCATCTACGCCATAACCAAGTAAACGATGGATGGTTGAGGCCTTAAGTCCTGTCGTTTCTGTCATTCGTTTGGCAGCACGCCCAGTGGGGGCAGCTAAAGCAATTGGAAATGGCTTTTCAGAAGTAGCATATTTAGTGGGATCAAGTGAAAGGTGATGAAGTAAGCCGTAAGCTTTTAAAATCCCTTGAACAACGGTCGTTTTACCTGTTCCTGGTCCACCTGTAATGATACTAACTGGCTGTTTTAACGCCATTTTAATAGCCTCTTCTTGCTCAGGAGAATAAGTGATCGCCATTTCGTCCTTTAATTCGCTAATCGTATTTAAGACTTGCTCATCTTCTGCTTGAACTTCGGTTTGAAGCCTCATGATTGATTCAGCAATGCCCTTTTCACTATTCACAAGAAGCGGAATAAATAGAAAATCTCCTTCAATATAGATCTTTTTCTTTTGAATTAACGCTTGGATTTGACCTTCAATTTGAGCTAAGTCCAATAATTGATTCGACTTTTGATTTAAATATTGTAGAGCACTTTGAAGAAGCTGTTTATGATACACATACGTATGACCTTTTTGAATCGCAATTTGATCGATGACATAAAGTAAAGCTGCACGAATGCGTCTTGGGTCATCACTTGCAACCCCTAATCGTTTTGCCAGTTCATCAGCTTTAATAAAACCGATTCCCTCAATATCATCAATTAAACGATAAGGATTCTCTTGAATAATCTCAAGGGCCTGATACTGATATTTTTTAAAAATCTTCATGACTAATCGAGGGCTTAAATCGTAACCGTAAAGTGGTGCTAAAATTTGTTCCGTCCCTTGTTGATCAACTAACGTTGCATATAATTTATCGGCTAACTTCTTAGAAAGTTTCGGCACCTCATCTAACGCTTGACGATTTCTTAAAATGACATCAATCGCATTTTCTCCTAATGTCTCTACAATCTTTTCAGCTGTTTTTTGTCCAATTCCCTCAAAGATATCGCTACTCAAATAATGAACAAGTGACGATTTCCCACGAACCGTGACACTGTCATATGACGTCGCTTGAAATTGCCACCCGTATTTTGGATGTTGCGTCAAACTTCCATTAAAACGATACGTTTTATGAGACACTAATTTAGGAAAATAACCTGATACTGTAATTTTATGATGTTCTTCTTTATCATTTAACCCTAACGTATCAATCACTTTCTCATCCACGGATTTATATGCCAATTTTAGTTGTTCTTCGTTGCATTGGTACTCAGTCACTAAAACAGTTCCAATAGAGAAGCCATTGTCCTCATTAAAAAATATAGAATCTAAAAATATCCCTTGAATATAGTTGGCTTCTCCCATTAAATTCATCCTCTCTTAATACATGCGACGTTCTCCATCTTTAAAGGCTGCTTCGATACGTCCGCCACCTAAGCAAACGTCACCTAAATAAAAGACAGCTGCTTGCCCTGGTGTAACCGCGCGAACTGGATCTGACATACGAACCTTTAATGTCTCATCATCCATCCACTCTAATTCAACATTAACATCTGGTTGTCGGTAACGGAATTTCGCTGTACAAGTAAATGTTCCAGTAAATTTCTCACTTGGAATCCAGTTTACATTTGATACATGCGCTTCATCAGCATACACATACTCGTGATCAAACCCTTGACCAACATATAAAATGTTTTCTTTTAAGTTTTTCCCAATCACGAACCATGCATCACCTTTTCCACCAATTCCAAGACCTTTACGTTGACCAATCGTATAATACATTAATCCGATATGCTCACCCATGACTTCACCATCTAACGTTTGCATTTTTCCTGGTTGTGCTGGTAAGTAGTTTTGTAAGAATTGCGTAAAGTTACGCTCTCCAATGAAGCAAACCCCTGTTGAATCTTTCTTTTTCGCAGTTGCTAATTCCATCTTCTCTGCAATTTCACGAACTTCTGATTTTTGTAATTCACCAACCGGGAATAATGTTTTGCTCAATTGAGCTTGTGTCAACTGACTTAAGAAATAAGTTTGATCCTTATTATTATCTACCCCACGTAACATTTTCACTTCTTCACCATGTTCAACACGTGCATAATGCCCCATGGCAATGTAGTCACACCCTAAATTCATGGCATAATCTAAGAAGGCTTTAAATTTAACTTCTTTATTACACATAATATCTGGATTTGGTGTACGTCCTGCTTTATATTCATCTAAGAAATACATAAACACACGATCCCAATATTCTTGAACAAAATCCACACGATGAAGTTTGATTCCTAATTGATCAGCAACAGCTTTGGCATCCATATAATCCACTTCTTGTGGACAAACATCATCATTAACCGTTGGATTTCCTAAAATATCCGAGTTAGCAGCACTATCCCAATTTCGCATGAACACCCCCTCTACATCGTAGCCTTGTTCTTTTAATAAGTAAGCAGCCACTGAAGAGTCCACACCACCTGACATCCCAACGATGACTTTTTTTCCTTTATTTAAACTCATTTATTGAACCTCCAATATTCTTATATATATATCTTTATCGTCTAACAGACGGCATCATTTTCAAGCAAGTTTACTATAGTATCGTGCATGGACATGATGTTCTATTCTTTATTATAAGCAAAAACGACTGGATAAGCAATGCTTGACGATTTTCGACCACTTTTAATCAAAAAAAAGACAGTTTAAACTGTCTTTTTTTTAACGTTTTCCTTTATCGTATGGCTCACCCGCTGCTTTTGGTCCAACAATGTTGCGACTAAAAATCATTAAGGCAACAAGTGTCATCACATATGGTAACGCATTATAGAATTCCATTGGAATTTCAAGTGATTTTAATGTATCGTTAATTAAAGCTAATTGTCCTAATGTCTTCATAAATCCGAAGAAGAATGAAGCAAATAAAACTGACCATGGATTCCATTTACCGAAGATTAAAGCGGCTAATGCTAAGAATCCAAGACCGGCTACTGATCCATTAAACTCATTCGATGTCGTAACAATAATAATTGCTCCTCCAAGACCGGCTAAGAATCCTGAAGCTAATACACCAATGTAACGCATTTTATAAACATTGATTCCCATTGAATCGGCTGCTTGAGGATGCTCCCCACAAGCACGTAAACGTAAACCAAATGATGTTTTAAAAACAATATACCATGTTAAGATAACTAATCCTAAAACGATGAATGTTGTTAAATACATTTTACTAAAGAATAATGGCCCAATGACAGGAATATTAGATAAAACTGGCGCATCAAAGCGAGAAACACCTTTAACGATACTAATATTTTGTGATCCTGTTAACGTACGAGCTAAGAAGATCGTTACAGCAGGTGCTAATAAGTTAATGGCTGTCCCTGAAATAACTTGATCGGCCTTTAAATTAATACTTGCATAGGCATGAAGTAATGAGAAGGCACAACCGGCCACTCCTCCTAATAAAATTCCGATCCAAATAATCGAATCATTTCCAGCATAAAATTGATTAATAAATAAGGCTGTTGTAAAGCTTCCGACAATCATTAATCCTTCAAGACCAATGTTGACAACCCCACTACGCTCACTAAATAAACCACCTAATGCCGTCACTAACATAGGTGCTGTGAAGGCTAAGGCATAAGGCATCATTGAAACAATAAAATCCCACATTATTTCGCACCTCCATCTTTTTTCTTAGGAGCTACTTTTTTAAAGAAGCTTTGGATTAATAAAGCAATTGCTGAGAAGTAAATAATTGTTGAAATAATAATATCAATTAATTCACTTGGGATATTTGACATAGCTTGCATGAATGCTCCCCCAACCTTCATAAATCCAAATAACGCTGCTGATAAGAACACTCCGATTGGTGTATTTAAACCAAGTAATGCAACGGCAATTCCATCAAAACCTTGTGCTGGTAAAACCCCAACCTTAATATGGTTTGTATATCCTACATAGAATGTTGCCCCTGCAAGACCTGCTAATACACCGGCAATAATCATTGAAAGAATAATATTACGTGTTACTTTCATCCCTGCATATTGAGCGGCATCTTGATTATATCCAACGGCTTTTAGCTCATAACCAAATGTTGTTTTCTCTAAAATAAACCAAACAATAAAACATGCAATAATGGCAAGGATTAACCCTAAGTTAACCGCTGACCCACTAAAGAATGAAGTCATCCATTCTGTTTTTAATGACGCCGTTTCTAAAATAGTCGCTGACTCAGTTGAATACTTACCAGGAATTAATACTTTAACCGCGTATTGTACACCCCAAAGCGCAATATAGTTCATCATGATTGAAGTAACAACCTCATGAATTTTAAACTTTGCTTTTAAAAGACCTGGAACAATCGCCCAAACCCCACCAGCAATCATCGCACCAATCACCGCGACCGGTAAGTGAATAAAACGTGGTAAATCAAGAGTTGCCCCTAAATAGACCGCCATAAATCCACCGACTAACATTTGACCTGTGACCCCGATATTAAATAATCCTGTTCTAAAGGCAAATGCTACAGAAAGACCTGTTAAAACCAATGGTGTCATTTGTAATAGCCCATTACCAAATTGTTTAAAGTTTCCTGATAAAATCCCTTTAAATCCACCTTGGAATAAATAAGTGAATCCTTCAACTGGATTATATCCTAATAGGAATAAAACAACAAATCCAACCATAAATCCAAGAACTACTGAAGCAAAAGGTGATAATTTCTTTTGAACAGCATCATCTGATAAATTAAACTTAAATTTCTTCATTACTGCTCACCTCTTTCGCGACCGGCACCAGCCATTAACAATCCAATTTCTTGTTCATTCGTTTTAGCTGTTTCAAGGATTCCAACAATCTCTCCTTCATAAATAACAGCAATACGGTCTGAAACATTTAAAATCTCATCTAATTCTAAGGAAATTAATAAGACTCCACGACCTTTATCGCGTTCTGCAATTAATTCACGATGAACATATTCAATCGCACCAACATCAAGTCCACGTGTTGGTTGAGCAGCAATTAATAATTTTGGTGAACGAACAACTTCACGACCGATAATCGCCTTTTGTTGATTACCACCAGACATACTACGTGTTGTAGTGATACTTCCTTGACCACTGCGAACATCAAAACGTTCGATTAATGTTTCTGATTGCTCACGAATCGCCTTACGGTTTAAAACTCCACCTTTACTGAATGGTTGTTGATAGTATGTTTGTAAAATGAAGTTATCTTCTAATGAATACTCTAAGACTAATCCATGTTTATGACGATCTTCTGGAATATGACCGATTCCTGCTTCTGTACGCTGACGAACTGACATTTTACTAATATCTTTACCATTTAATTTAACTACTCCGCTATCTGCTGGTTTTAATCCTGTAATAGCTTCAATTAATTCGGTTTGCCCATTTCCTTCAATTCCAGCAACCCCTAAGATTTCACCTTCACGCAATGTTAATGATAAATTCTTAAGCGCCTCAACACCGCGAGCATTTTTCACACATAAATTTTCAACTTCAAGAATTGGAGCCCCTACTTTAGCTTCTTCTTTGTCTAATTTAAATGTAACTTTACGTCCAACCATTAAATCAGCTAAATCTTGTTCTGATACTTCATCAACGACAACCGTTCCAATTCCCTTACCTTTACGGATAATCGTACAATGTTTAGCAACAGCTTTAATTTCTTTTAATTTATGGGTGATAATAATGATTGATTTTCCTTCAGCTGTTAATTGCTTCATGATTTGCATTAAATGCTCAATTTCTTGAGGTGTTAAAACAGCTGTTGGCTCATCGAAAATTAAAATTTCAGCATCACGATATAACATTTTTAAGATTTCAACACGTTGCTGCATCCCAACTGAGATATCCTCAATTTTCGCATATGGATCAACGTGCAGGTTGTAACGATCTGATAATTCAGCGACGCGTTTTGCGGCCTTTTTAATATCAACGCGACCTCCAAATAGTTTGGGTTCACTTCCTAAAATGATATTTTCAGTAACAGTAAAGTTGTGAACTAATTTAAAGTGTTGGTGCACCATCCCAATTCCAAGTTCCGTTGCAACGTTCGGATCGGTAATTTTCACTTCTTTCCCGCGAACCTTGATGCATCCACCATCTGGTTTATAAAGCCCGAATAATACACTCATTAACGTCGACTTTCCAGCACCATTTTCTCCTAAAAGGGCATGAATTTCTCCTGGCTCGACTTGCAACGTAATATTATCGTTGGCTTTAATCCCTGGAAACTCTTTTGTAATATTGAGCATCTCAATAACGTATTCCATAGCGTTACCCCTTTCTACAATTAGTGTAATGTCCTCTGTACCTTTTTTGATTCTTCATTTAATTTCGGGATTTTCGAATCGTTTTGCTGTTAGAGTTTAATAATTTTTAGAACTATAGACGACTTTTCAAACTAGTGCCTATTCCTATCTATTATAGGATATTCCGAGCTCCATAATCAACAAAAAATATCGAAATTTGTAAAAAGTTATGTAATTTATGAATATTCTTTCAAAAATCATTACTTTTTCATAAAAAAAAGTACACGAACATGAGTCCGCGTACTTTCATCCTCTTTAATCAATGATTAGTTCCCTGATAAATTAAGATGACTTGCATCAAATCCTAAGTCTTCTAACATTGCTGTCACTTCATCTAATTCAGTTGGAACTACAATTGTTCCATTTTTAATTAATTCGAATGCTTCATCAGCTGCTTGTTGTGTCGCTTCAGATAAGTTTGGATTTTCAGCTGGTAATCCTACTCCATCATTTTTAGCATCCATTGTGATCACTTGCCCACCAGTAAATGTTCCATTTACTAATTCATCAATTTTGTCATATGCTGCATTATCGATACGTTTAATCGCTGATGTTAAAATAACTGAACTTCCATCAGAAATGATTCCATCTTCATATTGGTCAACGTCTACACCGATGACGTAAACATCATCTCCAGCTTCAGCGCGTTGTTTTGCCTCAGCAATAACACCGTTTCCAACTCCACCTGCTGCAACAAAGACAACATCAATACCTTTATCATACATTCCACCAGCTTGAGCTTGTCCACCTGCTACATCATTGAATGTCCCATTATATAAATAGTCTGCCACTTCAACATTTGTTCCTAAATTTGCATTAGCATATGCAACCCCTGTTACAAATCCGTATCCGAATTTTTGCACGGCTGGAATAACCATTCCACCGATGAATCCAACTTTACCTGTTTTTGTTTCAAGAGCTGCCGCAATTCCTGCTAAGAATCCAGCTTCTTGCTCAGCAAAGTAAATTGCAACTGAATTTTCAGCTACTCCACCTTCAGGTTCTCCATCAAGAATCACAAATTTTGTTTCTGGATTTTCTCCTTGTAATTTTCCAATCGCTTCTTCAAATTTAAATCCTGGTGCAATAATCATTTCATTTCCTGCTGTTAATAAGTTACTAGCAGCTTCTAAATAATCTTGAGTTGCTTCTCCACCTGGTTGGATGTATTGAGCTACAATTGACCCTTTTTCTGATTCGTAACGTTTAATCCCTTCCCAAGTTCCTTGGTTAAATGACTTATCATCAATTGTTCCTGAATCTGTCATCATTCCGACTTTAATTTTGGCTTCTCCGTTTGTTGTTGTTCCTTTGTCACCCTCACCTGTTCCACAAGCTACTAATCCTAAACTTGCAGCTAAGGCAATCGTTAACATTGAAAATTTCTTTTTCATATTTATATGGCCTCCTCATAATCAATACAGCAATAGTGTAACAAATTTCATAAATTATGTAAATCTTTATTCGTCATTTTTTTACTTTTTTTCATATTTTTTTCTCATTTATTACTTTTTTCTGTATTAAATTACATTTTATACCTTATAGTAACTAAACTATAATTTTAACGCTGATCTAATTCCCTTTGATTTACCGTCATTCATATAAAATCGCCATCGTAGTTTCGTACTATCACTCCCTTTGATTTGCAACTCAATTGATCTTCAACTTTTGTCGATTAAAAAACTCAAATTCAAGCATTCCTACACTTTTATATTTTTCATTCGTGTTTCACCCAAATATAGTCAGAAAAAGCTTAATTTATTTGAACTTGATTTACAAGATAAGCTCTATACTAGAACTACTTTTTGCATTTTTTAAGTGTCTACATTGATTTTTTGAGCTCTATTAAACAAAACTGTTGTTATCAACTCTTTTTCTACTTGAAAGAGATAGACTCTTTAAAAACGATATTCAATAACCATTGATATCAAACGATTCATCATCAATAAGATGATCTAATATAGCTATTTTTTTCGACAACATTTTTATCCGCAACAAATAGCACCTAAGAAGTCATTTAAGTCTTTTAAACGTTTGTTTATTTCTTTTGATGAAAGCCCCTCTGTTGTTCAAATAGTTTGTGATCCACCCCTTAGCATCGTAAGTCAGATTGAGGCAATAACACTTTCCAATGAATATTTAATCTTTTAAGTAATCCCCTATTTTCATTTACACTCCATTATGACAATCCACTCATTTTTTTCAAGAAAGATAAGTGTCCAAGAAATGTTTTTATTCCTCCTGCTTATTCAATCACTTTTTCCCCTAAAATATTTGAGTCATAATGCTTTAATCATTTGACAAGTTATAGCTTAAAAGATGATTCCATTAAATAAAAACTGTGATCCCTTCATAAAATTTCTGCTTTAGAATCGGTGAAATCGTTAGGACACGATAAATCAGAATTAGATTTTTATTCTTAGTTATCTAGCACTTTCAACGAATTAAAAACCATAAAAATACCATTAAAACCTATTTTTGTAATAAATTCGACAAAAACTGAGTTTTTTGAAAAAATTAAAAAAAAATAATTTACAAGCTAAAATTATTTTGTTAGAATGAAAATTCATCACAAATGAGGAGGCCATACAACGATGAAAAATAAATTTTCAATGTTAACTATTGCTATCGCTGCAAGTTTAGGCTTAGTAGCGTGTGGAGGAACAACTGAATCAGCAGGAGACAACATTAAAATTGGGATGATGACGGATTCAGGAACAATTGATGATAAATCATTCAACCAAGCAACTTGGGAAGGAATCAAACGTTACGAATCAGAAAACGGGACAATCGTAGCTCAATACATTAAACCAATTGGAGAAACAACAGCTGATTATATGCAAGCAGCTGATGACTTAATTACAGCTGGAAATCAAATGATCATTGCCCCAGGATTCAAATTTGACGAAGCCATTACAAAATTACAAGAACAATACCCAGACATTAAATTTGTAATGATTGATGGACAACCAGAAGAGGTGGCTGAAAATACAATTGCTATTTATTTCGCTGAGCATGAAGCCGGATTCTTAGCAGGAATTACAGCAGCCTTAGAAACAAAAACTGGTAAAGTTGGATTCATCGGTGGAATGAAAAGTGAATCTATTGAAAAATTCGGATATGGTTATGTTGCTGGTGTAGCCTATGCTAATAAACACTTCGGAACAAATGCTGAAGTGGTAGACTACTTATATAATGGAACATTTACAGATGTTGCTGGTGGACAGGCACAAGCAGGTAGTATGTATGACAAAGGAATCGATATCATCTTCACAGCTGCTGGACGTGTAGGTAGTGGTGTTATTACAGAAGCAAAAACACGTGCTGAAGCTGGAGACAAAGTTTACGTCATCGGTGTCGATGTTGATCAATATGAAGATGGAATCTACAACCAAGAAACTAATGAATCAGTCATCTTAACATCTGCACTTAAACGAGTGGATAATGCCTCTTACACTAAAGTTGATGAATTTATCAACGGAACATTCACAGGTGGAGAAGTGATCACAATGACTGCTGAAGTTGATGGAGTTGGTTTACCAGAAACAAACCCTAACTTAACAACTGAGACACAAGAAACAGTCAATGAATTATTAGCAAACATTAAAGCTGGAAACTTAGTTATTCCTTCAACCGAGGCCGATGTACAATCTTTCTTAAGTGAGATGGGATACCAAGGAGCAAAAATTAACTTTTAATTATTAATTAAAAAGAGTCGTCTTTAACACTAAGACGACTCTTTTTTGTATTGAAATCTAATCCCGATCATAGTTCTCTTGTCAAAAGATTTCATACAACGTTCCTTTTATCTCTATGAATAAAAATTATCGCTAGATTTTGTACAAGCCCTGGATTAAAAATCTATGTTCTATTAAATCTAATAATTTTAGAACATAGATTTTCTTAAAGATTAGATTATTTTCCATTAATTTTAAAGAAATTTTCCCTCTTCCCCCCCCTCATTCAATAACTCTGCCTCACTAGAATCTTTTAATCCCCTTCTCTTCACTAGAATAATTATTGAAATTTTATGACTAATGAATGCTTGATCTATTTAATATCAAGCCAGCCAAATTGTCCTTTTGAATAAAAAATACTTGTTAATTCTTACTTATAAAATATAAATCATATAATGTTTGATAATAATAGACGCTACTCATCAGAGGACATGTCTCCAATCACTTTTGAAATTCAACTTTTCTAACATTCACGTCCCATCTTTTTTCGCGAAAAAATCAAATTTAAATAACTAACCCCATGGCTATTCTCATAAACATACAAACCTATCTTAATGATAGTTATTAACAAACTTCAATTAAACAAAAAAACTAACTATCATATGATAGTTAGTTTTGATTATTATTTATAGTTGATTGTATTTGCTTGGTATCCAACTTCAGCTAAGAATGTATCTAATTCTTCGCCTGTTACTGGGACAACTAATGCACCTGATTGAATTTGAGCTAAAGTATCATCAACTTTCGCTTGTGTATCTGTTGTTAAGTTAGGGTTAGTTTCTGGTAACCCAACTCCGTTAGTTTTTGCATCCATTGTAATAATTTGTCCACCTGGGAAGTTTCCTTCACCGTAAGCTTTTAATGCATCATAAACGGCAACGTCAATACGTTTAATAGCAGATGTTAAAACAACAGAACTTCCATCATTCATTAATCCTTCATCGTATTGATCCACATCAACTCCGATGACGTAAACTTTTTCTCCAGCTTCAGTACGTGCCTTCGCTTCATTGATAACTCCATTTCCAACTGCTGCTGCTGCCGAGAAGATGATATCAATTCCTTTATCATACATTCCACCAGCCATCATTTGACCACCTTGAACATCATTGAATGTTCCTTGATATTGATAGTCAACTACTTCTACATTTGTTGCATAAGCCTCGTTTGCATAAGCGACACCTGCTAAGTAACCCCATCCAAAACGTTCAACAGCTGGAATTTTCATACCACCAATAAATCCAACTTTTCCTGTTTGTGATTGTAATGCTGCAGCCACACCTGCTAAGAATCCAGCTTCATGTTCTGCGAAATAAATAGCTGTTGTATTCTCAGCCATTGTCGCTGGTTCTCCATCTAAAATAACAAATGAAACTTCTGGATTCGCTGTTTGAAGTTCAGTGATGGCTTCTTCAAACTTAAATCCTGGAGCAATAATTACATTATTTCCAGCCATCATTAAGTTATCTGCAGCACTTAAATAATCAGCTGTCGTTTCACCATTTGGCTGAACGTGTTGCCCTTTAACTCCTTTATGATCATCTGTATAAGCTAAAATTCCTTCCCAAGTTCCTTGGTTAAATGATTTATCATCAATTGTTCCTGAGTCGATCATCATTCCTACTTTGAAGTTTACATTATCAGTTCCAGTTGTCGAACCTGATTCCCCCTTGTCACTACTACATGCTACTAAAGCGATCATAGCAACCATCGTTACGATTAACATTGATGTGAATTTTCTCATAGTTGTCCTCCTAGTTCTAAAATTTCCTTGAATAAGTCTATCAGAAAGAGGTGGTTTTGTAAACATATATATTAAATTTACATTTTTTTACAAAAACACTACATTCATTGACTAATTTTATTATTTGAACTTTTTAAAACGATATGAGTTTTTTTTCACTTTCTATTATTAAATAAGCATAAAAACCACTTTCATTAAAGAATTCACCTAACAAAAGCAATTCTATCAACTAGTCTTAACCTTCTCCATAAGTGAAATCATCTCCTGCTATCTACTCACTCAAATCTTTCATTTCTCTTCATGACTTCTTACTGCTTTTACTAGATGATGACGTGTGCCTCTTCTTTTGGCCTTTAAATCTAAAAGAAGGTCGTTGTAATGACAACGACCTTCTTTTATTTTTAGAACACCCAATTTCTAATGATTCTAATCACTAACTACATCTCTGCCGATTAATCTAGAACAAGTTAATTTTTAATAGGAAGGTGCTTGTATCGATATTTTTATAAATTCGCTACCATCTCATGATACTGACTTTCGGTCATTAATACCTCTCGCGGTTTGCTTCCTTCACTTGGTCCAATTAATCCACTTGATTCTAAATCATCCACAATACGTGCTGCACGATTATACCCGATTCTAAATCGACGCTGCAATAAAGAAGCCGAAACTTTCTTCGTTTCAACAATATAAGCTAGTACTTCTCTCATCAGTGGGTCCTCCATCATTTGTCCTTCATTTTGTACCTGCTCAATATTTTCTAAGAAGTCTTGCTTCACCTCTTCAGGTTCAACTTGTGATTTAATAAATTCAACGATTCGAACGACTTCATCATCTGAGATAAATGCTCCTTGAACACGAGTTGGATTTGATGCTCCCATCGGTAAAAATAGCATATCCCCTTTACCGAGTAATTTCTCAGCTCCTGGCATATCAATAATCGTACGTGAATCAACAGCCGATGAAACCCCAAATGCAATACGTGATGGAATATTTGCTTTAATAACTCCTGTAATAACATCTACTGAAGGGCGTTGCGTCGCAATAATCAAATGAATCCCTGCGGCACGCGCCATCTGTGTTAAACGCATAATACATTCTTCCACTTCTTTTGAAGCCACCATCATTAAATCCGCTAACTCATCAATAATAACCACAATAAATGGAAGCAACGGTTTAGTACTCTCTTGCGTTTCATTATATTGCTTCAAATACTCATTATAACCTTCGATATTACGTGTTCCACTTTCACTAAACAACTCATAACGATACTCCATCTCAGAAACAACTTTCTTCAAAGCTAATGAAGCTAGACGTGGATCCGTTACAACCGGTGCGAGTAGATGGGGAATGCCATTATAACCATTTAACTCTACCTTTTTCGGATCAATCATTAACATTTTTACCTCATTTGGTGTCGAACGCATTAAAATACTACAAATAATCGTATTAATACAAACCGACTTTCCTGAACCTGTTGCCCCAGCAACGAGTAAGTGCGGCATTTTATTTAATGGAGAATAGACCGTTTTCCCTGAAATATCTCGCCCTAATACCATTAATAATTTTTCTTTTTGTTGTTTTTGAGGGACTTCTTTAACAATCTCTTTAAAAGTAACCAGCGTTTGCTTTGGATTTGGCACCTCAATTCCAATCGCTGATTTCCCTGGAATCGGAGCTTCAATTCGAATTCCTTTTGCAGCTAAAGCTAAGGCGATATCATCCGTTAAGTTTAAGATTTTACTGACCTTAACTCCGACATTCGGTAAGATTTCAAACCTTGTGACGGCAGGGCCAATATGAACCTCCTGTACCTTTGCCTTGACATCAAAGTTTTTGAACGTATCCTCTAATTTTCTAGCTTGGGCCTTTGCACTAACAAGCAATCGTTGTGAATTATTCGTTTGTTGATAATCAACCAATAAGTCAAGTGGTGGCAAAATATAGTTTTCATCATTTAAAACAGGTAAATCCATCTCAATGACAGGCTCACTCACTTCATGCGGAGGCTGCTTATCAAACTCTTTAATTTTAAATTCATTTCCTTCATCTATGAGTTCTTCTACTTCTTCAATTTCAATTGCTTCCTCATCTACTGTTTCATTAAGTAAGGTCACGACTGTCGCATGATCAGGTTCCTCTTCCTGAACTTCCTGGCGTTGACGAATTTTTTTAGCTTTAACACTTTTCTTTTTAGAGGCCTGCTCTTGACGCTGCTTCATCTGATAATCTTTGATTCCCTCGTATAAGTCTTTAAACGTTAAATTACAGATGAGTAAAGTTCCATAACAAAGGACTAATAAAGCTACAGCATACAAACCAATGGACGTAATTAATGGAACTAATACCCCATAAATCACAGCTCCAATCAACCCACCTCCGACTGTAAATGACGAATTTAAAAGATCGTTCGAAAAATAGTAATTCCACATCCCTCCAAGTAATGCAATATCATGAGCATTAAACTCTCGGTATACCGGAAGATGACTAAAAACAATTAGTGAAATAAACACTAAATACCAACCAATCTGCTTTGCGCTAAAGAAAGTTGGAATTTGACGTTTAACGATCATACGCCCCCCATTTACAAGCATCGCAATGGCAATGAGCCAAAAAAATTCTCCAAAGACAAATAATCCGACTTGCTTAAAAAATGTTCCAATTAACCCAAGCTGACCAAGCATCAAAATAGCTAGTAACACTAAGACAATTCCGATCAACTCTAAATATAAATCATTTAAAATAGTTTGTTTTTTATGTTTAACTTTCTTTTTGCTTGCCATATTCATACCTCTATCATTTCAATGTTAATGTAACTATTATCTCATAAAATTCATTTTTTTCCATTATTATTCTGACTTCTTC